>JAOAKI010000001.1 GCA_026413765.1 Microcaldota archaeon
CTGACTTCAAACGGATACTTGATCCTCCTATAACCAAGAAGGTGCTCGTTTGGCTGCCTTTCTTTATATGTCTGTGCGTAAAGTGAAGAGTCTGTGTTAAATGAAGGGAATGCTAAGCTGAACAAAACTGCAGTTCCTGCAATTCCAATCTTGAGTTTCCTTTCCCCTTTTTCAATCATGTCCTTGAATTTGCTGAATATCTTTGCTTGCCGGGCATCTTGAATAGTGCTATTTTGCTTCTTCTCCTTCAGCATCATGTCTTTCACCTGGTCGCTTTATTTCCTACTTCTTCCCAGTATTTAATACTATCGCTTAGGATGCTTTGCGCAAGACTGCCTGCCTTCCTTTTTGGGTAAGCCTGTAAAAGACAAACTTTTTGCCAGGCCTTTCCACCTTTTCTACCAGGCCTGCGCCAACCAGGCTTTCCAAATGCTCCAAAATTGTTGATTTGCTTTTCCCAAGCTTTGCAGACAGGTAAGTCGGTATCCGTTCTGCAGCAAAAAGCTGGCTCAATATTTGCGCCTTTATTGGGCTTTCCAGCAGCTTCTTTTCTTGGTAGTGCTGGATTTTTTGGATTGTCAAAAAGGCAATTATTGCAAGCAAAGCCAATATTGCGGCAATCGCAATCGGAGCTTCTTTTGGCTCCTCTTTAGGCTGAACCGCAGCCTCTATTGCCCCTTCCTGCCAAAAAGCCCTCGCCTTGGATGCTAAGCAGTTGCCGCCTTCGCAGATTATCCACTCTCCGCTTTTGCTGCAAAGATAGCCCGATCCGCCAAGCTTGTAAACATCGCAACCAATTGCTATCCCGCGCTCCTGCTCAAGCCATCTTATCTCATTTCGCAAATTCTCAAGCGATGCGCCAGGCCCAAAAAGCGACAGATAAGCAACAGGATAGCTTGCAACAGTCACAGTGTAATTGCCGTAATGGCCAGGATAGCTTTCGTTTTGCAGCCCTGCCACTTCCTCAAAATAGGCAACATATTCTGCAAATGAAAAGCTTGCAAGCAAAAAAAGCGCCAAAAGCAACCTCATGGCTGCATTTGCTTTTTTTAACTTTTAAATAGCTATTGCCTTGCAAGCTTGATGTCTTTTGCTGTCACCGTCTTTCTGCCTGCATGCTTTGCGAATTTTATTGCTTTTGCAGAAATCTCCAATCCTATCTTTTCAAGTATCTCTGCAAGCTCGACTGCCGCGCTGTTGCTGACCCTTTCTGCGCCTGCCTCCCTTATTATCTTCTCGACTGGCGCCTTTGGCAATATCATCCTCTCACCGGCAAATTAGTCACGTTAAACTAATTAAATAATGCCTTCCTCTTCTCATGCATGTGCGGCTTTAGGCTCAAAGAAGGAATCCTTCCGAGGTCTTACCAGCTTGCAATAGCGCAATCCGCACTTTCTGCAAACACTCTTGTGGTCCTTCCAACTGGCCTTGGAAAAACTCTGATTGCATTTCTGGTTATGCAAGAGAAAATAAAGCATGGCAGGGTTTTCTTCCTTGCGCCCACAAAGCCGCTTGTCTTGCAGCATTTGAGCACATTCCTTTCCTCAACCGACTTTCCGCCCGAGGAGGCAGCTGCAATCACCGGCGAAATCCAGCCAAAAAAGAGGGCATTGCTTTGGCAAAAAAAAGCTTGCTTTTCCACCCCGCAGACGCTGCAAAATGACATAATTGCAGGAAGATGCATCCCAAACTGCTCGCTTTGCGTGATTGACGAGGCGCACCGTGCGGTTGGGAAATATGCATACACTTTTGTTGCCAAAGAGTGTTCAAAGTCCGGTGCGCTCATTCTCGGGCTGACCGCATCGCCTGGAGGCAATAAGAAGCGCATACAGGAAATTGTCGATGCGCTTGGCATCCGCAACATCGAGATTCGCACCCACCACGACCCAGATGTCCAGCAATATGTAAAGCCGCTTGAAATCTCCTATATCCGCGTGCCACTGGGCAAGCGTTTCTCCGAGGTGCGAAGGCAGCTTGAGCTTATGCTGGAAGAAAACGCAAAGCGCCTGACAAGCATGGGATTCCCGCCTCCTATCAAGTCCAAGAAAGGCTTAATTGAGCTTAGGGCAAAAATCTTGCAGTCTTCTGCCAAATTGCGCTATTCCGCGCTTTCCTACTACACTACTGTATTCAACCTTGTGCACATGCTCGAGCTTATCGAAACACAGGGGCTTGCGACCTTCCTTGCCTATGTTGAGAAGCTGAAGAGCAGGCCAGACAGCCGGGCGAAGAGGCGGATTTTTGCAGATGAGCGGTTCAAGATCGCCCTCGAGCTTTGCAGCGGGGCGCAGGAGCACCCAAAGCTTGAGCGCCTGCTGCAGCTCCTCTCCCAGCACAAAGGCGAAAAAACCCTCGTCTTTGCGCAATATAGGAAGCAGGTCGAGACAATCGTTGCCGCCTTACGCCAGCATGGCTTTAAGGCAGAAAAATTCCTTGGGAAAAAAGAAGGGGTCACTTTCGAGGAGCAAAAAAGGGCGCTGGCGCAGTTTCGCGAAGGGCAGTTCGACATATTGGTTGCCACTTCAATTGGCGAGGAAGGGCTTGATATCCCCTCGGTCGACAGCGTTGTTTTCTTTGAGCCAATCCCATCCGAAATTCGCTCAATCCAGAGGCGAGGGCGGGCAGGGCGCCTAAAAACCGGAAAAGTCTTCATTCTGATCACCGAAGGCACGCGTGATGAGGCTTCTTTTTACTCCTCGCGCAAAAAAGAGGAGAGCATGAAAAAAATAGTGCACAGCATGCAAAAAAGCTTCACAGCCAAAAAAGAGCAAAAGAGGAAAACCCAAAAGCAGTCGCGGCTGACCGACTTCTGATTTTTAAGGCTTTAGCATCTTAATCTGTGCATGGGGTTGTGGCACTCTTATTCTATCCGGAAAGTGTTTGCCGAGCTTAAGACATCCAAAAGCGGAATTTCGGAAAGGGAAGCTCAAAGGCGGCTTGCAAAGCATGGCAAAAACGAAATCAAAGAGATGAAAAAAGACCCATGGTTTGTGCTTTTCCTGAAGCAGTTTTCAAGCCTCCCCATCCTGCTTCTTCTTGTCGCAGCCTTAATTTCGCTCATTTTGGGCCTGACGATTGATGACAAGAAACTTCTTGATGCTGTTGCAATCTTGGTTGCTGTCTTGATAGCAGTGACTTTCAGCTTCATACAGGAATACCGCGCAGAAAAGGCGATCGAGGCTCTAAAAAAGCTTGTCGTCATGCGCTCAATCGTCGTAAGGGGCGGAAAAGAGACAGTGATAGATTCTTCCCATCTTGTCCCAGGCGATATTGTGGTCTTGGAGGAAGGCAGCAGAGTGCCGGCAGACATTAGAATCTTTGAGGCAACAACCAACCTTGCCGCCGAGCAGTCTGCGCTTACAGGCGAATCTGTGCCTTCTGCAAAAACGGAGAAAGTCCTGCCGCAAAGTACGCCTGTCTCTGACCAGCAGAACATGCTTTTTGCCGGGACCACGATTGTGCGCGGCAATTGCAAAGGAATAGTCGTAGAGACTGGAATGAACACTGAGTTTGGCAAAATAGCAAGCTATGTCGGCAAAGAAAAAGAAAAAGAAGTCAAATTGCAAAAAGATATAAACGAGCTTTCAAAAAAGCTTGGTCTTGCTGGCATTTTCTTTGCGGCACTGTTCTTTGCCATCGGCATCTTGCGCGGTCAGTCAATTGTTGACATGTTTGTGGTCGCAGTCACTCTTGCGGTCGCAGTGATTCCTGAGGGCTTGCCGACCGTCCTTGCAATCACACTTGCCTTGGGAGTGCAGCGCATGGCAAAAGAAAATGCGATAGTGCGCAAGATGCCTGCGGTTGAGACTTTGGGCTCCGCAACCGTCATCTGCACCGACAAGACAGGGACGTTGACTCAAAACAAGATAACAGTGGACACGCTAGTCTTGGCAGAGGAAAAAATTGACCTGCACTTGCATGCACGAGCCCCGCACTCCCATGCGCTGACAAAGGCAATCCAGGCGATGGTGCTCTGCAACAGGGCAGTTGAGGCGAAGTCAAAAAACGAGTCGGTATTCATTGGTGACCCGACCGAGACTGCGCTGCTTTCGGCTGCCAAAAAGCTTGGCGTTTCTGTCAGCAAAATCAGGAAAGCTTACAAGCTGGTCCAAGAGTTGCCATTTGATTCCCACCGCAAAATGATGAGCGTCATCTATCTTTTTGGAAAAGAAAAAATGCTATTCACAAAAGGCGCCCCAGAGAATGTGATTTCGCGCTCAAAATACATCTTGGGCCCTTCAGGCAAAGAGGCACAATTCACGCAAAAAGAAAAGCAAAAGTTCCTCTCTTTGGTCCATGAGTTTGGCAATGAAGGCAAGCGCGTGCTTGCATTCGCGTACCGGCCAATCAGCAACATCAAAAAATACACTCATTCCATCTGCGAGCAAGACCTTGTCTTTGTTGGGATTGCAAGCATGGAAGACCCGCCAAGGCAGGAGGCGGCAGAGGCAATTTCGCTGTGCAAATCCGCAGGCATAAGGGTTGTGATGGTCACTGGCGACTCGCTTTCAACCGCCAAAGCAATAGCAAAAAAAGTGGGTCTTCTTGAAAAAGATGACTTGGCAATAGACGGCAGCCAGCTTGACAGCATGTCCGAAAGTCAGTTCAGGAAAGTTGTCTCAAAGGCGGCAGTTTTCGCGCGAGTCAATCCCGAGCAGAAATACAAGATTGTTTCGACCCTGATGAGCATGGGGCATATTGTCGCGGTCACTGGCGATGGCGTCAATGATGCGCCTGCTATCAAGAAAGCGCATATAGGAGTTGCGATGGGCCTTTCGGGGACTGATGTGACAAAAGAAGTGGCAGATATTGTGCTCACCGATGACAACTTCTATTCCATCGTCAATGCAGTAAGGTATGGCAGGACAATTTTCAACAACATAAAGGCGTTCGTGCGCTATCAGATTTCAACCAACGTCGCTGCGCTATCGCTGATGTTTTCGGCTCCTGCTCTCTCTTTGCCGCTTCCGCTTTTCCCTCTGCAGCTTTTGTGGATAAACATCATGATTGACGGGCCGCCTGCTTTGGCGCTTGGGGCCGAGCCGCCTTCGCATGATGAGATGAAAAGGCCGCCAAGAAACCCGAAAACGCCTTTCCTGACAAAAAATCTTGTCATATCAATATTGATGCTTGGGCTGCTCATGGCAGCAATATCGATATCGTTTTTCTGGTTTTACCTTTCCTATTCCCCGCAAAAAGCGCACACCGCAGTGTTTACTTTGTTTGTGTTCCTGCAGCTTGCAAATGCCCTCAATTGCAGGTCCGCCAGCAAATCCATTTTTGAGAGGTTTTTTGCAAACTCCTATCTTTACCTTGCCATCCTCGTCTCGCTTGCCCTACATCTTGCAATCATTTATGTCGAGCCGTTCTCTTCGATTTTCAAGACAGTCCCGCTAGATCCAGATGATTTCCTGCTGATTGCCATTGCCACCTCAATATTGGTAGTTTTTGAGGAGCTCAAAAAGAAGTTT
Source organism: Microcaldota archaeon (assembly GCA_026413765.1). Taxonomy (GTDB): domain Archaea; phylum Micrarchaeota; class Micrarchaeia; order Anstonellales; family Anstonellaceae; genus UBA10161. Next base: position 5,472 of record JAOAKI010000001.1, read on the forward strand.
TTCAAGAGCCTGACTGCATATTGAGAGGTGTGGATTTGGACCTCCAAGATTACAAAAAGAAAGCAATTTCGTTCATCTCCTCTTATTTCAAGAAATCAGCAAAAAAAACCGCAATAGTGGGCGTTTCAGGAGGGATTGATTCTGCAGTGACGCTTGCGCTCTGTGTCCATGCGCTTGGAGCAAGAAACACCTTGGCAGTCATACTTCCTAGCCCTTCAACCCCAAAAAGAGATATCCAAGATGCAATTTCAGTTGCGCAGAAATTCGGGGCTAGGTATGTCCTGATAGAGCTTGACCCGTTTTTGCTGCCTTTCAAAAAGCTTGCGAAAACGAAATTGGAGCTTGCCAATCTGACTGCAAGATTGAGGATGGCGATCCTTTATCTGTTTTCGCAAAGGCATAATGGCTTGGTTGTCGGCACAGGCGACAAATCCGAGTTTATGCTTGGGTATTTCACGAAATATGGGGATGGCGCTGCCGATCTATTTCCCCTGGCAGGCCTTTACAAGACCCAGGTGAAAGAGCTTGCAAAGCTTCTTGGGCTGCCCTCAAGAATCATATCAAAGCCTCCTTCGCCTGCGCTCTGGAGAGGCCAAACCGCGCAAAAAGAGCTTGGTTTATCTTATGAGCAGGCAGACAAGATTCTGCAGGCAATTGAGGAGAAAAAAGCGCCTTCTGCGCTTCCGCCATCTTTAAGGAAAGCATTCCGCAAAATCGCAGCGCGTATTGAAAAAAACGAGCACAAGCGCTTGCCGCCGCCAGCATGCTGTTAGATTTTTTCCATCCTCCCAATCAGGCTCTTTGCCTTCTGCGCCATCGGCTCACCAAGCTGGACAATCACTGCGCCCTCTTGCGGCTGCCCATAGACAAGCGTGCCGCCTTTTGCCTCTGCCATCACAACAAGCGCAGACAAATCCTCCTCTCCCACCACGAAAACCGCGCCCTTTTTGCTGGCAAGAGTCTGCCTTACTGCTTCATAAAGGTCGTCGGTTATATGGCCGGGAGGGGAAAGCACCACAAGCGCCTGCTGGACTTGGCTTGCAAGCGCCTCCTTTATGCTTTGGTCCACTTCAACTCGCTTTATCTTGAAGTCAAAAATTGAGATGTCTGGCCTAAGGCCGATCGAAATCAGATCGACATTGCACTGATCCCCCACTGCAATCAGCGGCTTGGCGCAATTTTCAAGCTCTCTTTTCATCTGCTCTTTTTGGACAACTTTCCCAAAAGGTTTCCTTATCTCTTCTCTCAGCTCAACTGGAAGCTTCAGCATCCGATTACCTCAATATTTTGCTGCTGCCGTCCTCCTGCCCTACTATCACGACAGGCCTCTTTTTTGAAAATATCCCGCAATCGACAACTCCGGGTATGCTTTTTATCTGCTCTTCCGCTTTAGAAGGCTCAAGAATTGCCCCAAATTCAGCATCCAATATCCAATTGCCATTGTCCGAGACAAATCTTTTTTTGCCTTTCATCCTGAAGCCAACCTTTTTTGCGCCCAATTTCAGCAGCTCATCCGACACCGGCTTGAATGCGAACGGCACAATCTCTACCGGCACAATTCCAGAAAGCATTTTGCGCATTTTTGCCGGCCCTACCAAAACTACAAATTCTTCTGCCCTGTAGTCCACTATCTTTTCCCTCACCAGTGCGCCGCCCATCCCTTTCAGCAGATTGAGGTTCTCGTCAACCTGATCTGCTCCGTCAAATGCAATGTCAATTTCTCCTATTTTCTCAAGCCCAACAACCTTCAGCCCTGCCTGGATTGCTGCTTTTTCAGAAGAAACAGAAGTCGCAGCGCACAGCAGCCCAAGCTTTTCTTTGCTGTTCTTTTCCCCAAGCAGCTTGATGAAAATCTCTGCCGTGCTGCCGCTTCCCAACCCTATGTGCATTCCAGGCTCAACCATCTGGAGTGCAGCCTTTGCGGCTGCCTCCTTTTCTTTATCCATGAAACCAACTCGCAAATTAACGTTAAATCCCTTTTGTCAGACCGCTTTCAATATGTCTGCCTTGGTAATTATCCCAACTATTTCCCCCTGCCTTGAGACAAGAACCGCAGGATAATACTGCAAAAGCGAAAGAAAAGAAGAGATCGGCGAATCATAAAGGACAACCGGGAAAGCCTCATCAAGCGCATCTGCCACCTTCGCATGAGACAAGTCCTGTCCAAGTGAGATTCTTCTGATTATCCCTTGCTCGCTTATGCTCCCCACGATCTTTTTTCCGTCGCTTACTGCAAGCTGGGAGATGTTCTTTTTCCTCATTTTTTGGACAGCCTCATGCAAAGAATCCTCCAGCCTGACGCTTTCCACTCCCACATGCATGATGTCTTTTGCTTTCCTTTCCTTCTGCCCTTTGACATTCTGCAAAGCATTGATTATGCAAATCGCTTTGCGATAGCTGGGCTCAACTTTTCCTGCCTCTATCTTTGCAAGAAGAGACTGGGAGATTCCGGCCGCCTTTGCAAGCTGCTGCTGCGTCAAGCCAAGCTTTACCCGAGTCTCCTTTATTTTTCCCAAATCCTCCATGCTTTCTTATTTGCGCTTGCATTTTTATTTTACTTTCTCAAGCAGCGGATATCCAAAAAGGCTGGAAGGAGATTTTCCTGAAAGCCTCTCGCCAAGCAATGCAGGGTAATTTCTACTCACATAGTCTTCCCCTTCACTTTCCACTCCAGCCACATACTGCCTTGCCCTCTTTTCGTCAAACCAGCCATAATTGCCGACTTTGAATGAAGTAAGCCTTCCTTCAAGAAGCGTTTTGCATTGCCAATAGATGACCACATATGCAGGCACCACTCCATTCCTTGCTTCTCTCAGCTGCGCATTTGTTTTCTGCTGCATCGCATCACCGTCTTCCTTCTTTTAGCACCTGATATTTATAGCTCATTGTGTTTTTTATTCATATTTGAATCGCAGGCAAAAAGCAATCAGGATAAAAAAAGTGCCAAGGGCGTGATTTGCTCCCCTTTCGGGCTTGAACACGCGACTTCCAGATTTCTCCTGCCTATGAAACAATCTTCATAGGGAATGCCTATTTTCATCATCGCTTTCCGCTCATCACTCATATTTGCAGAAATTGCATTGGCAATTTCTGATATGAGTCTGGCACTCTAACCAGGCTGAGTTACCTTGGCACAACCAATTGTTAGAAGCAAAGAGATTAAAAGCAGTTCATTTCCATTCATTTAGAGCGGCGGGAGGACGGCTCACCGCGCAGTTTTTGCGTGGAGGAAGTTCTGCCCACCGGAAGATGGCCATGTCGCTTAAGGCGATATCGGGAACAGAAACGCAAACCATCCCTTCCGATGAGGATGACGAAAGGAGAGAAAGGGGCAATGGGTTGAAACGGCCCGTGCATGGCAACAAATGCCCGGTGCAAGGCCTATTGGCCGCGCAAGTCAAATGCCGTCTAAAACAGAAGGCAGACTACCACCTGCCGCTCAAAGTGAACTGAATGGCCTTCTCATCTGCTGATATCGAGCAAGAAGCCAGCAGGCTTTATGCAAAGCTGGGAAAGCTTGGGTGGAGCTTTGACAGTTGCCAAGCATATGCTCCGCTTACCCTTGAAATCAACCAGTTAAAAAAGCAGAAGAATGCAATAATCCTGGCGCACTCTTACCAAACCCCAGACATAATCTACGGAGTTGCAGATTTTGTTGGTGACTCTTATGCACTTTCATCCCATGCATCAAAGACTTCCGCGTCAATCATAGTGTTTGCAGGCGTCAAATTCATGGCAGAGACTGCAAAGCTGCTAAACCCGTCAAAAAAAGTCTTTTTGCCCTCGATGGATGCCGGCTGCTCGCTTGCAGACGGCATCACTGCGGAGGATGTCAAAAAGCTAAAGGCTCAATTCCCAAACACTCCTGTCATCTGCTACATCAATACCTCTGCCGAAGTGAAGGCTGAATGCGACATATGCTGCACCAGCGCAAACGCAGCCAAAATCATCAGCAGCTTCCCGCAAGACAGCTTGATTTTCATCCCAGACGAGTTCATGGCAAAAAATCTTTCATTGCAGACAGGCAAAAAGCTCATAGGCTGGACTGCAAAGTGCATTGTCCATCAGGACTTCAACAAGGACACAATCAAATCAATCAAATCGCTCTTTCCTTCTGTCAAAATACTTGCCCATTCAGAGTGCTCTCCGCAGGTTGCGCAGCTTGCCGATGCTGTAGGAGGCACTTCAGACATGGAGCGCTTTGTCCGAGGCTCTTCTGCCTCTTCATTCATGCTCATCACAGAGTGCGGCCTTTCTGACAGGCTGAGGGCAGAGTTCCCAGACAAGCAGTTCATTGGCGCCTGCTCGCTTTGCCCTTACATGAAAAAAATCTCTCTGAAAAACATCTTGCATGTGCTTTTGCACGAGCCCAAAGAAAACGAAATTTCGATACCGCCAGAAGTGGCAATCAAGGCGCGCAAAGCAATCCAGAAAATGCTGGACATTTCTTAATCTGCTCCTTTGTTGAGCTTTGACAGCAATATGAAAACCATCCCTGCAGAAATGAGCCCTGCCAAATAAGGCATGTACCATTCCTCAAAGAAAGTGACATTTTCGGTCCATTGCCACCAAATCGCATATCCGACTACTGCCGCCACCGCCATCTTTGCAAAGCCCAAGAGAGCTTTCATCTTGTCAGATGCCATGTTCTTGTTTCTGTCATAATCCTTTTAATTTGTGCCTCTGCTCTTCGGCATTGATTTAAAACATTTTTCTTCTCTATCCCTTTTGTTTTTTTAGGAGGTTTGGTTTGATGGCAGAAAAAAGGCCTTTTGACATTTTGAATAGCGCACTGAACAACACAGTAGTTGTCGGTCTGAAGGGTGGCAAAGAGCTTAGAGGCACAATGGTCTCCTATGATGTGCATATGAACATCGTCCTTGAGAAGGCAGAGCACCTTGAGGATGGGCAAGTCAAGCGCGGGCTGGGCACAGTGCTGATACGCGGAGATTCTGTAGTCTATATTTCTCCTTCTTAGGGCTTGTGGCGCAATGGTAGCGCGCCTGCATGGCATGCCTTCCCATAATGCAGGAGGCTGGGGGTTCGAATCCCCCCAAGTCCATCCCTAGGGGGCACTAGCTTATCACCAACTTCCCCCTAAGGGTTCTCACCCCCGAACGCAAAACCTAAGATTTTTGGCACTAAACTTCCACTAAAATCTTTCTGAAGGTTTCACCTCCGAATGCAAGACCAAAAGATTTTAGCACTAAACTAAGCACAAAATTCCGATAATCGCTGAATTTCGGGCGAAAAAACAAGATTTTGCTTGATTTGGGCCAAAATCGCAATTGTGCGGCGGTGTAGGTTTTAATACTGTTTGCTGTGTTTTTTCTTTGTGGGAGGATGGTAGAGGAGTTCAGCCAAGAGGAAAAGGCAATCTTGTCACAATTTTGCACCAATACTGATTCCGATGTTTTTGCGCTCATAAACTTGCCAGAAGTGGTGAAGGGGGCGCTTTTTTCAAGATATTCCAGATCCTCGAAATCACTCCGCAGGCTTCTCTTGGATGAGTTCATACTCAATCCAGAGTCAGGATTTGAGGCAATCGCAGGCAAGGCTTCTTTTGGCGAGTCTCAGCTTGTTGCAATAAAGAAAGCAGAGGAGTTTTACGACAGGGTCCTTATTGGCTATGGGGATGACTCGGTTGCAGAGCTTGGCGGAGCGCATCTTGCCGCAGAGAGAGTCTCAAACCTTCTGACCAAGCAAATTGAGGACAGCAGGATAGGCATCTCTCCTCTTGAAAAGTCCACCCGCTATGTCTTTTTTGACCAAAAAGAAGGCGGCAGCTACAACTACCTCAAAGAAAAAAGATTAATGGAATCGGAATTTGCCAGCCAATATGTCGAAGTCTGCGACCTTCTTTTCGACACCTATTCCTCCCTCATTCCTCCTCTTTTGAAAATCGAAGAAGAGAAAAATCCTCCTTCTGGCGATGTATCTGAAAGGGCTTACAAAGCATCAATTCGCGCAAAAGTATGCGATATTTTGCGCGGCATCTTGCCTGCCTCCACTCTGACAAATGTAGGGCTGTTTGGGAATGGGCGGGCGTTCGAGTATATGCTCGTCAAGCTTTACTCTTCGCCTTTGTCGGAAGCGCAAGAGTTTGCGCGCAAGGCACATGCCGAGCTTTCCAAAGTGATTCCTTCGTTTGTCAAGAGGGCAAACGACAAATACGGCAAAGAGATGCAGCACTATATTGCTTCCTGCAGGCAAGAGGTGCAAAAGGCTGCTTTTTCTGCACTTGGCGCACAGCTGCCCCAGCCTGCCTTGCCCGAAGTCGTTCTTGTGGATTACGACAAAGACGCTTTGGACAAAGTGATTGCCGCAATCCTCTTTCCGCATACGCACTTTGACATGAAGCAGCTTTTGCAAAAGGTTGCGCAGATGGGCAAAGAGGAAAAGCAAAAAATCATTTCAGCCTATGTCGGCATCCGGGCAAACCGCCGCCAAAAGCCAGGCAGGGCTTTTGAAATCCCATATTATACTTTCAGCATAACCGGCAACTTCGGCATCTACCGCGATTTGCATCGCCATCGCATTTTGACGCAAGAGCGGCAGCTGCTTTCCACAAAGCACGGCTTTGACATGCCAAAAGAAATCATAGAAGCCGGCCTTGAAGACAAAGTTCAAGCGGCAGTGGAGGCTGCAGACCAGCTTTATGAATTGCTTTCAAAAGAGATGCCTTATGAGGCACAGTATGTGGTGCCGCTTGGCTGCAGGATGAGATGGTATATCCGAATGAACCTCCGCGAAGCCTACCATTTCTGCGAGCTGAGGTCGATGCGGCAGGGGCATCCTGACTACCGCAAAGTCGCGCAGGAGATACACAAGCTTATCCTCTCGGTGCATCCGGATCTTGCTGCCGGCATGAAATTCGTTGACCATCAAGACTATGCGCTTGAGCGGCTTGAAGCAGAGAAAAAAATCGACAAGAAGCTGCAGCAGCTAGGGCAAAAATGACTGCGTGCCTGCAAAAGCAAGCACGCCTCTACCTTCTCCAGTTTGCGCGCAAGGCAAAACCACTCCATTCTTTGCTGATGCGGATCCTTTCCTCTTGGTGAGGCTGCAAAAGGATTGCAAGGCTAGCCAATCGCAAGCCCCTGAATTCCTGACAGCTGGCTTATGAGCTTTCCGATCAGCCAGCCTGCAATTGCGGCAAGCATGCCAATCGAGGCCATCTCAAGGCCGCTTTTCCACCAGCTGCCAACCGTTATCTTTGCTTTGCAAGCTCCGACTGCAAAAAGCACAGCTGTAGAGAGCGCAAAAGAGGCAGCAATTGCCTGCTCGACAGGAAAGAAGATGAAAGGCACGAGTGGAACAAGCGACCCAATGATTGCCGAAAGTCCAACCAGCAGCGCAGAGCGCAAAGGCTCTTCTTTTTCAATATACGCCAAATTGAGCTCTTCGCTCATCATGACCGAAAGCCAAAGTTGCTTGTTTGAAGTGACCATCTTTACCATGTTTTCAAGCTGCCTGCCTTTCAGCCCCTTGCGCATGTAAATTATCTTCACCTCTTCGCGCTCTATTTCCGGCAGGTTCTCGATTTCCCATTTCTCCTGCTCAAGCTCGCGCTGGTAATGGTCCTGCTCAGCCCTCTTTGAGGCATATGCCACTGCTGCCATTGAGATTGACTCTGCAAAGGTGGCGACCAATCCTGCAACAAGCACAAAAAACCCGCTTGAGGTCGCGGATGCCACCCCAAGGACTATGCCAAAGACATTTACGAGCCCGTCCTGCCCGCCCAAAATCACATCAGCAATTAAGCCTGTTGGCTTCCTTTTTCTTTCCTCCTCAATATGTTTTTGGACTCTGGCTGTAAGCTCTTTTAGGTTCTTTTTTTGCTTTCTTGGCATGTTCAACCCTTATATTGCCTTGAGCCTCTTGCCGACTTTTTCGAATGCAGCAAGTGCATCGTTCATGTCGTCTTTCGTGTGCGCTGCAGTTATCATTGTCCTTATGCGCGCCTTGTCTTTGGCAACCATCGGATAAACAATCGGAAGCGCAAATACGCCCTCCTCAAAAAGTTGGCGTGAGAACTCTTGTGCAAGCTTGCTTTCGCCAAGCATTACAGGCGTAATTGGAGTTTGGCTTTCGCCTATGTCAAAGCCAAGCTTCTTCAGGCTGCCCTTCCAGTAGCGTGTATTTCTCCAAAGCTTGCGGACCAGGTGGTCATCTTTTTCCAAAAGCTTTATTGCAGCTATGCACGCGGCAATTGTCGCAGGAGGAGCAGAGCCAGAAAGCAGGAAAGACCTTGCTTTGTTTTGCAGGAACTCGCACAATGGCTTGCTGCCTGAGACATATCCTCCCACCACTCCAAAAGCCTTCGAAAAAGTCCCCATTTCAACCTCAATTTTCCCTTCCAGCTTGAAGTGGGAAACTATTCCTCTGCCGTGGTCTCCCAATACGCCATCACCATGAGCATCATCGACATAGACAAAAGCCCCATAGGCATGCGCAAGCTTTTCAATCTCATCAAGGGGCGCAATGTCACCATCCATTGAAAAGACACCATCCGTTATCACCCAGATTTTCTTGTAGCCTTTCGAGCTTGCCTCTTTCAATATCTTTTCCAATTCAGACATATCTTTGTGCTTGTATATGGCCCGCTCGGCTTTCGAAAGCCTCACGCCGTCAATAATGCTACCGTGGTTCAGCTCGTCTGAGATGAGCAAATCGCCTTCCACTCCAAGCTGCGGAATTGAGCCCTGGTTTGCGGCAAATCCTGTCTGAAAATAGACGGCTGCCTCGGTATGCTTGAACTGCGCAATCGTTTCCTCAAGCTCCAAGTGCAAATCCATTGTACCGGCGATTGCCCGCACTGATCCAGAGCCTGCCCCATGGCTCTTTATGGCATCGATTGCGGCTTTTTTTAGCGCCCTGTGTTCAGAAAGCCCAAGATAATTGTTTGAGCACATCATTATTACGTCTTTCCCGTCAACTTTGCACCGAGGCCTGCTTGGGCCCTCAAGCTTCCTCAACTTCCAATAAAGGCCGTTTTGCTTAAGTGTTTCTATCTCTGATTTCAAATATTCATCCAGCTTCATCTGACCACCAAAAAAGTTTTTGAGGCAACATTTTAATTTGTAGCCTGACAGTGGCATGCTGCCTTGCGAACTTTTTAAACAGCTGCCCCACAAATCCCATATATGCGCCACCTGCTTCGCTTTTACTTTGGGGAAGGCAAGCCACAGCTTATATTCCGCGATTTTGACCAGCTTGGCATGCTTGAGCTGGAGGTTGGCAAATATGCGGATATTGACTTCAGCAGCAGGCTTTCCTGCATAGGCTACAAAAGCCCGGGAGGCTATTTTGCTTGCCCCAATCACGCGCTCAACGTCCGGCAATGCTCAACTTGCTCTTATTTGGATGTCTCTCGCGCATACACGGTTGGCGATTTTTCTGCCTACCCTGAGCTTTACAAAGAAGCCCAACAGGAAGAATATTGCGTCTATCTTGCGCAATTTGGCAGCCAAATAACCAAATGCGGTGTTACAAGGGTGCAGAGGTTCTTGAGCAGGATGCTTGAGCAGGGTGCAGATTTTGGCTGCATCATAGCTAAGTTCTGCGGTCCTGACCTAGTATATGCAATAGAGGAAGAGCTGCAGGCGCGCTTCTTGTTTGCCAATTCAGTCCGGATGTCGCAAAAGCTGCGGCTCTTTTCTTTCGACAGGCAAGAGGCAAAAGAGAAGCTTGCCTGCGCAATTGAGCTTGTCCGCTCTTCAGGAATCGTTCCAGATTTCGACCCGCAAATTCATGACTTTTCCTCATACTACCCAAAAGTCGATTTTGTGCAGCAGGCAAGCTCAGTTTTAGGTGAAGTGCTGGGGGCAAAAGGCGAATTTTTGGTTTTCCGCTCTGAATTGGGGAAAGCCTTTGCGGTCAACATGAAGACTCAAGTAGGGCATTTTTTCGAGTTGCGTCAGTAAAAAGTCTCGGGCTTGACCAAAAACAGGGCTTCTTTTTGGCTTTCAGCTATTTGCAAGAGGCTCTTTTTTTCTAATTTTGCAAATACGCCATATGCTGAGCAAAAATCATTCGCGCTTTTTTTTCTTATTTCAAACCCATCGCCATAATTTCTGTTTCTCAACAGCTTGCCGTCGCTAAGCTCATAAAAGCAAGCACCCTTCATCTGAGCAAACATCCGGTAGTCTGCCTCAAATGCGTCGCAGACCAGATTGGCAAGCAGAAGCTCCTTTTCCAGTGAAGGGTTTATTGTGACATGGCCATAGCCAGGGGGTATCAGCAGCTTTTCGCCCTTTTTTGCCGAAACCAGCACCGCATCCTGCACGCCAAGGTTGGTGACTTTTTGCAGCAGGAAATGCGCTTTCCCTTCCAGAACCTCATAAATTTCTGGCCAGGGAGTGCCAGCTGGAGCGTTTGGGTGCAGATGGCCAAAAGTCTTGTTGTATTCGCCGCACAAGTCGAATGCGGAGATCCTGGTGATGTCGTAGCGGAGGCTTCCGTATTTTTTGACCGCCCTGTACATCCAATAAAGCGCGGTTTCCGGCTCGATGTGCTTTTTTTGCGGGAAAGCCAACACCGGAACCATCTGCGCAAAAGTCCTCACTGCTGGGCGGAACTCTCGCCCATCCAACATCAAAATGTCCTCTTTGAACGACAGTGTCATTTTCTCCCCTTCCTTTTTCTCTTCTTCTGCCCAACCTCTCCCCTTTCCTTGAACAAAAGAAATTCGTTTTTCATTGGGCAAATTTCGCTGATTGCGCGCTTGCCTTCATATTTTGCAAGCCTTTCCTTCTTGAGCTTTTCAATCACCAAATAAAGAAAGGTTGAGAAATCTCTCAAATCTATCTCGTACTCCTTTGTTACCTCTTCGCACCGCTGCAGCAATTTCACCATGTCCACCAATATCTGCGGGTCAATCCTCTCTCCTGCTTTTGCTGCCTTTATCTTTTCCAAAAGAAGAAGCCTTGAAAGCTCAAGCTCTTTTGCGATCTTCCTTAGCTTGCCTGTCTTTTTTTCGACCTTGATTTGGAAATCGGTCGAAAGCTGCACTACAGTCTCCCACGAAAGCTCTCCTAAGTTTTGGCTCAGCTGAACCGGCAGGCTGTATCGCTCCGAGAAGGGCAAACTTTCTTTTTCCACCATCTTTCTCGCAAATCATCTCTCAGCTTCTCTTTAAAAGGTTACGTGAAAAACAGCATTATGCAAAAAGAGGTAGGTACTGTAATCTCCACGCCCGAAGGGCCAACCACCACCCATTTCGATTTTGTCATTTCAGACAATCGGGTGCGGAAAGGGCAGTTTGTCACTGTTGATGTCCCAACCGGAAAAGTCATAGGGTCAATCACCGAAATCACAAAGGCAAACAGGTATTTCGAGCGCGCAGAGTCGGTTGCAGAATACGAAAAGACCAGCCCGATTTCTGCTTCTTTTCCTGTTTCAGAATGGGAGTACAGTATTGCCTCTGTCAATGTGCATGGGCTGCTTTGCGATGGGCAGACCGTCCGATCAACCTACCCTGTAAGCCCAGGCGACAGAGTGTTTGAGGCAGAGCCTGAGATGCTCAAAAAGTTCTTGCAGCTTGATGAATCCGGAATCTATATTGGCAATCTCTATCACCACGATTTGCAAATCAAGCTGTCGCTTTCGAAGCTTTTTCAAAAGCATCTTGCGATTCTTGCGATGTCAGGCAGCGGCAAGTCCTATCTTACCTGCGTGCTTATTGAGGAGCTGCTGGAAAGGCCGCCGCTTTCTGGAAGAATCGCGATTGTTGCAATTGACAACCATGGCGAATATTCCGGCTTCAAGAATACGCAATACGGAAAGCAAACAACAGTAATAACTGGAAAGCAATTCAAGATACCTTACCGCAAAGTCTCCCCGCAAATGATTCGGGAATGGATTCCAGAAATGTCTGCAAGCCAATACCGCGAGCTTGTGCCGATCATGCAGCAGCTCAAAAGGGAGATGAAGCAGTCGGGAAGCCCCTTCGGAATCGAGGACCTCATCCAAAGGATAGAGCTGGACCTGAATGACAAAAAGAAAGAGAACATCAAAAGGCCCCTGCTTGGCTGGCTTACTGAGCTTGCCTTGCTTAAAGTGATTGGGAGTTCTGATAGCCACCAATTTGAGCAATTTGTAGAGCCTGGCCGCCTGCTTGTACTGGATCTGTCCGACATTGAGAACCAAAGAAAAAAGCAAATCATCGTTTCTTATGTCTGCAGGCGGCTCTTCCGCCTGCGCAAAAAAGAGAAAATCGCTCCGTTTTTGCTTGTTGTCGAAGAAGCGCACAATTTCGCGCCCGAGAAGGTGGAAAAGCACCATGCGCTTGCAAGGGCGCCGATCATAACAATCGCAAGGGAAGGGAGAAAATTTGGCGCTTGCCTTTGCCTCATTTCTCAAAGGCCTGTCCACCTTGCAACCAGCGCACTTTCGCAATGCAACACCAATATAATCTTGCGCATGACCAACCCATTCGACATAAAGCATGTTGGGGAGTCTTGCGAAGGCATAGACAGCGACATGCTCAATTCGATCACCACCTTGAGAGTAGGCGAGGCATTGATAGTTGGGGAAGCAATCAGCTCTCCAATTTTCGTGAAAATAAGAAGAAGGAAGTCCGAATTTGCCTCAAAAGGCAAGTCGCTTGAGCTGCTTTCAAAATCTTTCGAGGAGGCAAAAAAGAAAAAAGAGCAGGATGTAGAGGCGTTCTTGTAAAGAAGCCTGGCTGAACGCAATAATTTAAAGCTGAGCGCAGAAAGCCAGTTGTGGCAAGCTCCAATATTGTCAGAAGAGACCATCTCGGCAGGCTTGTAGTGCTCACTGCTTTGCGTAGCAGCAGGCCGCACGACTTTGGCCACCAAAAGCAGCCAAAGGTTCAGCAGCCAAAAGGCTGCTTTTTTTGCCCAGGAAACGAGCACCTCACGCCTCCAGAGATTTTCAGGATAGAGAAGGAAGGCAGGTGGGAAGTAAGGGTCTTTCCCAACAAGTTCCCTGCTTTCGACAGCCAAAGCAAATCCGCATATGGGCGGCACGAGGTCATTGTGGAGACACCAAATCACTACGCCACTCTCTCAGAGCTTTCAGTTGAAAATCTTTTTGACTATCTTTCAGCGCTCTCTTTGAGGCTGGCTGACGCAAAAAAAGATCCAAAGCTCAAATACACTTCAATTTTCAAAAATGAAGGAAAAGAGGCAGGCTGCTCGCTGGAGCATTCGCACAGCCAGCTTGTCAGCATGCCATTCATCCCTCCTTTCATAAAAAAGCTTTCGAAGAAATCAAAAGCTTTCGCAAAGCTTGCCTCAAGCAGCAAGCTTTGCTGGGCAAGCAACCAGTATTTTGTCGCGCTCTGCCCAAAAGCACCGCGCTTCCACCTTGAGACCCTGATTTTGCCCAAGCAGCCAGAAGCATCGATGGACTTGATGGATGCTGAGAAGCTCTACAGCTTGGCAGAAATTCTCAAGACTGCTTTGGTGGCAATCGATAGGGCTGCAAACTTCCCTCCTTACAATATCATATTTCACAACGCACCTCACGGAATGGAAAGTTTCCCTTTCCACCTGCAAATCATTCCGCGGCTTTCGATTTGGGCTGGCTTTGAGCTTAGCACAGAAATTGTGATGCTTTCTGACTCGCCTGTGCAGATGGCAGAAAAGCTAAGGAAAGCCTCAATCGGCTAATGCATATTTTTGTGCACTGTTACAGATATTTTTATAACCTTCTTAGCACAATCAGACAAGGCTTCTGTGGTGAGGTTATGCTGAAAGCAACTAGAAATGAGCTCAGCAAAGACCATAAGCAACTGGCCCTAGCTGCAGTGCTGCATCGCGACGCAATTGCAAAATTCATCGAAAAAATAGCCCCAAAAGTCTCTCGGCTTCGCCCAAAATTCCTCCCTGTAGATAAGATAGTTTATTGCCGCCTTGGAAACAAGAAAGTCATCAAATTCATCTATTCTTAGGTGTTTTCTTGCAAGCCTTTGCTGTTTTTTTGGAAGGTTTTGAGCACCTCAGCTATCCTCTTGGGAAAGAGGACACTCCGCAGGAGTTCGAATCCAGAAAAGAGGCGTTTTTTCTTGTCAAGGTTGGAAGCGAGCTTGAGGCGCAATCTTTCGTTGCCGCCTGCGATGCTATCCAAAAGCATGCGTCTGTCCCTGTTGGCTATCTTTTCAAAGGAGGCGAATTTTTTTTGGTCTGCAAGCAAAGGAAATCCGCAAGAAAGCAGCAAACATTCATCACCCCAGAAGAAAAGCGCCAGCTTGCAGAGAAAATCATATTGAGGCTGGCCGAAATCCACTCCGAAGGCCTCTGCTGCGGAGGGATTTCTCCCGAAGCAATCGAATATGCTGAAAAAAAGGTGTTTTTGTCCGATCCTTCAAGGCTTTCTGCCTCGACAGAGGCAAACGAAATGTTTTTCGAGGTCATTTCCACCCTCTGCCTGCTCAAAAAGCACAAGCTTGCATCCGAAAAAGATTTCGGCCGGCTTGCAAGCATTTACCTTTCGTTCTCCCCAATCTGTCGCGACGCAGTGTATTCCTACTCAATTCAGAAAAGCAAAAAGGGCTCGCTGAAAGAGATCATCGTAAGATGCGCCGCAAAGTACTCCTCTTATTTTTAGGAAATCTGACTTGCGCGTGTTGGACTGTCTGCGCTTTTGTCTCTTTCAAGATTCCATACCGTCCCTTGCGCAGCCTGCCCAAGAGCCGACTCATGGGTGATTATGAACGTCTGCTGCACTATTTGGGGAATCTTTGTCTGTATTGCTTCGGAAAGGAGGGCAATTGCGTCACTGTCCAAATTGTGCGTAGGCTCATCAAGCACAAGCCAGCTGAGGTTAGGAGTAAGCACCGAGGCAAACGCAATCCTTAACGCAAGGCAGAGGCAGGCGCGCTCTCCCCCTGAAGCAATATTGTCCACCTCTCTCCACTCATCCTTGAACATAAGAAAGCGGTAGTCCTTTTCGTCAGCCTCTATCTTCACTTCTTTGTAGTCAGAATAGGGGTAAATTGCAGGCCATATCTCTGCCAAAGCTGCATTTATCTCCTCGATAAGGTCTGACCGCAGCTCGGTTTGGGCAGCAACCAAGCAATTCTTGTAAATTCTCATGCTTTCTGCTGCTTCTGCATATCTTTTTGCCTTTGACTGCCTCTGCCTTATTTGCGCCCACTCATTCCTGAGGCTCTCAATCATCTTCTCAAGAACTTGCTTTTTTTCGCTTTTGCCTTTCTCTTCCTGCTGCTTTCTTGCAAGCTCAAGGGACGCCTCACTCAGCCTTCTTTTTTTAAGCTCGTACTCTTCCTGGTCGAATTTGATGCTTTCAAGCTCAGCCTGGCTTTTTGCAAGCATCGTCTTGGCATCCTCAAGGTCGCCAAAAAGCTTGTCCAGCCTTTGTATCTCCTCTGCTTCCTTTTGCGCCAGCAGAAGCTGCTGTTGCAGCTCAAACAGCCTCTCCTGCAGCAAATTGTATCCCAGCTGCTCCTTTTCTGCCTCTTGCTTGAGCCTTTCAATGTCCTCCTGCGGAAGCTCTTGCTCCTTTTCAGCTGCCTCTGCCTCAGAAAGAAGGCGCATTGCTTCAGCGATTGCGTTTTCTGCTTTTGCAGCTTCCTTTTGCGCCTCTTTTGCCTGCAGGCAGATTTTTTCCGCATCTTCCTCCTGCCTTTTCTTTTCCGCTTCTTTTTCTTTCCTCAACTGCACTGCTCTTTGAGTATTCAAGAAGCTGTCGCACACAGGGCATTTTGCGTCTGCCTTCTCCAATGCCTTGATCGCAATCCCAAGCTGCTCAATCTTTGCGCGCATAGCGGCGCATTGGCTGCCCAAAGCCTCTGCCTCTTCTTTCTTTCGCGAAAGCAGCTCTTCAGCCTCCTGAAGAGACCGGTTTTGCAGGATGCTGGCAGCCTTCGCCTTGAGCATCGCTGCCTTTTCTTTCCTTTCTTTGCGCAGCTTTTCTGCGCTCTGGGCAACCGCGATTCTTGACGAAAGCAGAGAGATTGCCTTCTGCTTCATTTCAAGCTCCTGCCTTTTCTGGACCATTTCTTTCTTGAAAGCCTCTGCTTTCTTTTCAGCAGCATAAAGAGCCTGCTTTTCTGGCTTTGCCTTGCCTTCAGCCTCTTTCTTCAGCCTCTCCAGCAATCCCTCTAGTTTCTTGCATTCTGCAGTCTGGGCTGCCCATCTTGTTTTTGCATCCTCAAGCAGCTTGACCTCAGCCTCAATCTCTTGCTTGGCCTTCAATGCGCCTTCGATTGCCCTGCGCAATGACTCCAGCTCTTGACCCAGCGACTGCAGCTCTTTTTCATACTCGCCGATTTGCTTTTCAATTGCAGACAGCCTCTCTTGGTCTTGGGGGAGGCTGAGCGCCTCTGCCTGCTGCTGCAGCCTGGTTGCAGTAGTTTGCGCCTCTTTTGCCGCATCATCAAATTGCCCAAGGCCAAGCAACCAATCTATCTCGGTCTTTCTCTGCTTGGGGTTGAGCGAAAGCAGAAAGTCCATCCGGTTTTGCTCAGAGTATATCGCCCTGCTGAAAAGCTCATAATCTGTGCCCAATATTTCCTCTATCAGCGCTGTGGTCTGCCTTGTGCCTTTCTGCAGAAGCTTGCCATCGCACCTCAGCTCTGCATCTGATAAATTCTTCCCTATTTTGCGGACCACTTGGTATTTTTTGCCTTCTTTTTCAAATTCAAGCTCCACCTTTGCGTAAGGGGCCATGCTGCCAATCCTGACCAAGTCCTCGGTTGTAATGTCCCTTCTTGCCAGACGCGGAAATGTGCCGTATAGCGCAAAGCATATCGCATCCAAGACAGATGACTTTCCTGCACCCATCCTGCCAACTAGTATGTTCGTCCCTTTCGAAAAAGCAAATTCGCTGTGCTCGTGCGACTTGAAATTCTCAAGAGCCAATTTTGTTATCATCTTTCCGCCTCAGATAATCTCCTGGACAGCATCTGTTTTGGCTTTGTAGACTTCAATCACTTTCCTGTAGCGCATGAAGAATCTGTCTGCCGCCTTTTCGTCTTCATCTTGCACTATTATGACTGATTTGGTCTTCCAGGGGCAGCTGGAAAGCTTGCTTTTTTTCAGCTCATAGTAGAATCTTCTTTTGATTCGGTTGTAGTCTTTCATTGTTGTTTTCAAGTCATAAAAATAAATTATCATGCCTGCTTTATGGCACAAACTCAACTATAAATCTTGCTTTCTGGGAGCCTCATATTCGGTCGGCAGACAATATTTCTACGCTTGAGACATTTGGCAAGCTTGCCGCCCTTTCCTCAAGCAAGTCGGTGCCGCCTGCCTTGTCCTCGACAACAAAACTAGCGACAATTGCCACAATTCCGAATGCCAATGGCTGCTCTTCAACCTTGTATGGCTTGAGGCTTTCCTCAACATCTGCCTTCAGCTGGTCAAACTTCTCCATCTCTTGCGGCACAATTCTTATCTTTACCAATACTTGACCCATTTTCAGCGCACCTTCACGGACCTGCCCTTCCGCATGCAGGGCAGCTGTAAGGCAAGCTTATTTTCCTGCAGTGCGGGCATCGTACTATCTTGCTTCCGCATTCTGGGCAGGGAAATTCAGCATAGCTTTTTGTCCTCTTGCCGCAAGTGATACAGCTTTTCAGCATCCGATTCACCTATGCAGGCATTAAAAGCCAATAATGTTTTAATTCTTTGGCAAATACTCAAGCAGACCTTCTGCAAGGTCAGACACTGCAAGCAAGGCAGCAATGAACATCACAAAGGGATGCACTCCTTTGAGGCTGATAAAGAAAATGTTTATGTTCAAATAGAGGGCAAGAAGTATGCCAACCAGCACATAAGCCCCAATCACCAAATGGATTGTGCCGATGAATCTTGCCGCAGAGGCGCTGTCTTCTCCTTTCTTAATGCCCATCTTACCACCACCAAGTCTAAAAATCGATATTTCTATTTAAATGCCTGCTTCTTGCCTCAGTTTCTCTGCCTTGTCGGTTCTTTCCCAGCTGAATTCAGGCTCTTCTCTTCCAAAATGCCCATAGCTTGCAGTTTTTTTGTAAATCGGCCTTCTTAATCCAAGGTCTGCAATTATCTGCCCTGCCTTCAGCCTGAAGTTTCCCCTCACAAGATCGACTATCTTGTGCTTTGGTATCTTTTCGGTTCCGAATGTCTCAACAAAAATCGAGACAGGGTCGGGCACCCCAATCACATATGCAAGCTGCACTTCGCATCGGTCCGCGATGCCTGCCGCAACTATGTTCTTTGCAATATAGCGAGCCATGTAGGATGCAGACCGGTCAACTTTGGTGGGGTCTTTGCCTGAAAAGCAGCCACCGCCATGTGAAGCCATGCCTCCATAGGTGTCCACTATTATTTTCCTTCCTGTCAGCCCGGTGTCTGCCGCAGGGCCTCCAAGAACAAACCTGCCCGTCCCATTCACTATTATCTGCGTTTTTTCATCAAGATATTCCCCAATCACAGGTACAATCACATGCTCCTGCAGGTCTTTTTTTATCCTTTGAACCTCTATCTCTGCCCCCTGATAGCTTTCATCATGCTGAGCAGCAATCACCACGGTGGTCACTTTCTGCGGCCTGTTTTTTTCGTCATACTCCACTGTGACTTGCGTTTTTCCATCCGGCCTCAAATAAGGTATTGTGCCGTCTTTCCTTACTTGCGCCAGCCTTTTTGCAAGCTGGTTTGCAAGCATTATAGGCAGCGGCATCAGCTGCGGGGTTTCGCGCACGGCATACCCAAACATTATGCCCTGGTCCCCTGCGCCTATCTCCTCCAACTCTCCTTCCTCTTTTACTCCCAATGCTATGTCAGGCGATTGCGAATGGATAGAAGAAAGCACGCCAACGCTTTTGCTGTCGAAGTGGTATTCTGGCTTTGTGTAGCCTATTTTCTCAAGCGTCTCTCTTACTATGTAATCAATGTCGCAATAGCCACTAGTGGTTATCTCCCCTGCGACAACCACAAGCCCAGTAGTGGCCATCGCTTCTACCGCCACATGGGAATGGGGGTCCTGGGAAATCAAATCATCGACTATCGCGTCAGCGATCTGGTCGCAGACTTTGTCTGGGTGCCCTTCAGTCACCGATTCGGATGTGAACAAGTATTTTCCGCTTCCCATAGCTTCACCGCTATTCCTTTGATAGCGCATCTTATATTTTCTCTTGCGGACTTTATTCATATATGAATAAGAGCAGCCCAGCCAGCCCGCACAGCCGCGTCAGAAGCTTTTTAAAGTGGTCCTATCTGAAAATAAATGGTCCATATGGCATTCCTCGTCCTTCCTAAGAAATCAAACATTTCATACGTGCACAAAGAGCTTGCTTGCGCGCTTGCCTCGAATGGATTTTTTGCTTCAAAAGGCGTGCTGGCAGACCGGTATTATGACAAAAGTGACCCATCTTCGCAGACTTTTTTCGTTTATGGCAGGTCTTTTGAGGAGGACGGCAGCACCAACTCGAAATCCGCATTCAATATCTGCGTCTTGGATAGCGGCAGGCGCTTGAGGGTCTGGTTCTCAAATCCAGACGAATCTGCGCAAGCTGCCAATTTTGGCTACAGCCAATATATACGCTATTTTTCATTTTCTGCAGGAAATTCGGCAAAATTCGTCAAAGAGGTAGTTGATGCTGTTCTGGAAGCCTCCTCTCTCAAGCCAGCCTCCTCTTACAGGTTTTTCATCCACAACCATCTTGCAGAACTGGGCGGCGTCCTATTGAACAACTCACTGCAGATGTATGACGACGGCTGCTCGTCCTCTGCGGCATTTCTTTATAATCTGGTCCTTTCGCATGCGGATTTCGCGGCAATCACTTCGCACAACCACTTTCTTCATGCACCCTGGAAGAGGTTCTCATCCGAGGCTTCAAAATACGGCATTACGCTGGTTGCAGGCTTTGAGGCGACGCTGCCTCTGCATGAATTTGAGCCTTGGCTCAAAGGGACGCCCGAAGGAAAAGCGCACAACCCAAACGGCCCGCACATCGTCCTCTTGTTTGAATCTGCCCAGCTTGCCTCTGAGTTTTGGAGCAGGTATTTTTCCGGCCGCCCAATCTACAAATATGCTCCGACCGCGTCAGCTGGGGTGGAGCTTTCCGCAATCTATGACTGCATAGACAAGAACTACCGCGGCCAGATTGCGCGCCTTGTGGCACACCCCGTCTGCGACGTCTCTTTGCCTGATGTGGGACTTTTCAATCGAGTTGCAAAAGGGGAGATAGATTTGCAGACAATGGAGCAAATCTTTCTTAGGTCTTCAGGAATTGCGGTTTTCAACCCAACAGTGGACAGCAAGCCGATCGACTTTGATCTCTATCGGATGCAGGTGGAGCAATGCAGCCATTTTTCTGCAGAAGAAAAGCTGCGCAGAAAAAGAAACATAAATGAGGCAGAAGAATTCATACGCCAGCTTTTGCGCAATGTCGGCCTGGAGAAGCTGACACCAAACAACATCAACTTTGCTCTCGCCTTGCATTTCAGCCGAAAGCACACGGTGGCTTACTTTGATACCGACTCGCACAATTTTGACTGGGGCTATACCGACCTTGGCGCATTCAACTGGATGATAAAGTCGATGGGGCTTTTTGCGGCAGGGCACAATTCCTATTCCTTTGAGTCGCTGCCGACTTCCAAGCCATCAGCAGCCGACGTTGTCCATTTCCTGGCAAAAGAAAGGCAGGACGGCTTTTGGTCATACACGCTTTTCAGCCAAATAAAGGATGGCGAAATCCAGATCGCGCAGCAAAGAAGGGAGTCCTCTTTTGCCCAAAAAATCTTCAATGCACTTGAAAAAGCATATTATTATATCAAGCAAATCAAAAGGCTTGGTTCAGACACTGCGCAGGCGCTTTCGCACCAAGGCTCGCTTCATGAGCCGCTTGTGATGCTGAGAGGCTCAATCCCTGGAACAATACCAAAATGATCTTCAGCAAAGCACAATCGTCTCAACTCCCGGCTGCAGCCTGCGTATATAGCAATCTATCTCAGTGGCAAGCTCAAGCGCCTTCAAGCTTGGGTATTCTTTCCTTACTGCCTCTTGCAAAGATTTTGCAAGCTCAATCTTTTTTTTGTCTTCTGCATCTGCCAGGTTTTTGATCAGCTCAAATGTTTTCCTTGAAAGCTCCAGCCTGTCTATTTTTCCTTTCGGCTCAGCTGCGACCCCTATGAGCCTTTCTATTTTTTGGATACTCATTTTTTCCCCCACTTTTTTCCCACCAAAGATTTTTAATACTGCCTGATCAAAGCTTTGCGCATCCTAATCCCAGCTTGCAGAAAGGAGCCTTGCTTTTGCGGCAGCAAGCCGTGCCTTTATCTTCTGGATGCTTTGGTTGCCGGGATTGCACTGCACGACCCAATTTGCTACTTCTCCTCTTTTTGAAGAGTGCGAATAGCTTGAGACCAGATCTACCTTTAGCTCTGCAAGGGCGGCTGCGGCAGCCGCAAGTGCGCCTGGCCTATCCGAAATCTCTATCACAAGCCTCAGCAGCTTCTTTTCGTGTGCAGGGCGCAGGGTTATCTCGTTTGCATCCTTGCCGAGGCTCAATATTATCTTGTCATTTGGCAAGATGCCTGCAATTTGGCGCATGTGCTGAGGAATCAAGACGCGCCCCTTCGAATCTACCCTCGAAGTCTCAACCAATGCCAAGCTTTCCACCATTTTCGGCTTCCGAAGCATTAAGTTTTTTGAATAGTTGCGCTTATATTGCTTCTTGCCCTCGTGGTATAACTTGGATAGCATGCGAGCTTGCGGAGCTTGAGATCCGCGTTCAAATCGCGGCGAGGGCGCTTTTTCCATGAAGGTGATAAAATGCGAAAAGGCAAGCGTTCGGCAGTAAGAAGGCAGTCAAGAAAAAGGGCAAAAAGCAACTGAGTCTATGTCTGCGACAGCTTATGATTTTGAAGCCTGCAAAGAGGTTTTGCAGAAGGGCTCAAAGACGTTTTTTCTTTCCTCCAAACTATTGCCTGCTGCAAAAAAGAAAGCATTTTGGGCAGTCTACGCTTTCTGCAGGAAAAGCGACGACATCATCGACGAGGGCAACATCCCTGCAAGAAAGCGGCTTGAAATGCTTCGAAAATGGGAAAAAGAGCTTCTTGGCGCTTACGCCGGCAAGCCAAGCAAGCATCCTGTAATCCGTGCGTTCGTGTCGGTAGCAAAAGAGTTCAGTATTCCAAAAAGTTATCCGCTTACTCTGATCAGGGGCGTTTCTTCCGATCTTTACCGCCAAAGGTTTTCCACTTTCCAGCAGTTGCGCGCATATTGCTTCTCAGTCGCTTCAATCGTTGGGCTCATGCTTTTGCGGGTCATGGGGATAAATTCAGCCAAAGCGCGCAAGAAAGCGGTTTATCTTGGGATTGCGATGCAATTGACAAATATCATCAGGGATGTTGCTGAAGATTTCAGCGCAGGAAGGGTCTATCTGCCTGCATCTGACCTCAGAAGGTTTGGGCTTTCTTATTCTGACTTGGGCCCAAAAATGCAAAAAGGCAAAAAGAGAGCATTCATCAAGCTGATCGAGTTCGAATGCAAGCGTGCAAGGAAATATTATCGCCTTTCGCTTTCTGGCATCAGGCTTCTTCCAAAAGAGCTCCAAATAGCAATCACCACCGCTTCTCTGCTTTATTCCAGCATCCTTGACAAAATCGAGCGCTCTGGATTTGATGTGTTCAAGCAACAAAGGCTGTCGTCCTCTTTTACTTGACTTTTGCCAGCAACTCCCAACACAATACAGTGCACACCATCAGCGAAAGCCCGAAAGCCAAGTTTTCAGCCGGGATGAATGGAACCCTGATTCCAAGGATGTATCTTTCGCTGAATTTCCACAGGCCAACATATGTCATTAGGTTGTCGAACACAAGCTGAAAAGCCAGCGAGACAAGACCAGCAGCCAACAGCATCCTCATGTTTGTCCTGCTTGCCAAAGCCAGCAAGAAAGATAAAACTAGCGCAACACCCGACATTATTGTATATTCCACTTTCCCCACGCTCGCTTTGTAACCTCCCATACTGTCAGATAAAAAAACGGGGCAACGACAAAAAACAGCAGCTCTTCAATTGGCTGGTTGATTATCACAATGCCAGTCATGTACTGAAGGCCAAATTCCCAATGCCCTCTTTCAGCAGCTATTATGTCCCAAGAGACAAAAACCAAAAAAACAGGCAAAACAGCATAGGCAAATCTTTTCAAACTTATCTGCACGCCTCCCAGCCTGCACAAAGCAGCCGAAAAAATCGCTATCGCCGCAAGATAAGCCAAATAATAAAACCAGCTCATCTGTTTCCACCCGCAAAAAATTCTTCCTTGAACCTTTTTTCAATAAGCTGTGCAGAAAGAAGGACGATTGGTATTCCGCTTCCTGGATGGGTGCTTGCCCCCACAAAATAAAGCCTTTTGATTTTCCTGTCTTTGTTTGGTGGCCTGAATCCGGCCGACTGCAGAAGTGTCGGCGATAGACCAAATGTTGCACCATCCTCCAAGTTGAACATCTCTTTCCAATTTTGCGGCGTGATCCTCTCTTCCATCACTATCCTTTTTTCCAGCTCCTTTATGCCTATCCTCTCAAGCCTTTCGAAGACCTTCCTGCGGAGCCTACCTGCCTCCTCATCCCAATTTATTTTCGATGAAAGGTTTGGCACCGGCACAAGTATGTAAAGTATGCTGTGGCCTTCTGGGGCAAGCGAGCTGTCATGCACGCAGGGGTTGGCAATATAGATTCCTGGCTCTTGTGGCATTGTTTTTTTCTCAAATATCTCTTCGAAAGTTTTTAGGCTGTCTTTCGGCAAGAGGAAGGTGTGGTGCGGCAGATCAACCGCACCCTTTATACCCAAATAAATCATGAATGCGGAGCACGAGTTCTTAAGCAGTCGTAGTTTTGAGTTGGGCATGTGCGGCCTGTCCTTTTCTTCAATCAGGCAAAGATAGGTGTAGATTAAGTCTGCGTTTGAGATAACGGCATCAGCGCGAACTATTTCGCCTCCCTCAAGCATGACGCCAACTGCCTGCATATTCTCTATCATGATTTTTTTGACCGGATTGCCAAATTTTATTTTCACTCCCATCTGATAGCAAACCTGCCGGATTGCTTCCGCTATTTTGTAAAGCCCTCCTTTTGGGTACCAAACCCCTTCAGTGAATTCCACATAAGGTATCAGGCCGTATACGGCAGGCAGAGCGGTCGGGGCTGCGCCAATATAGACTGATTGGATTGAGAATGCAAGCCGAATTCTCGGGTCAGCAAAATAGTCGCCAGTTTTGGAATAAACATCCCTCAAGGCACCAGCTGAAAGGAGCGCGGCAATCGCCTTTGGATTTATCATGTCAAGTGGCGAATCAAAATTTTTTTCTATGAATTCCTCAAGCGCAATTTGGTAATATTTTTTGTAGTCCGCCAGATATCTTCCGTAAGCGTCAGCGTCTTTTTGCGAGATATTTGCCATCTCTTCAATCATCTTCTTTACATCCGAATATGGCGAAAATTGGCCATCACCCTCGAAATATATCCTGTAGATCGGGTGCAGCTGCTCCAAGTGGAGCCAATCTTCAAGCCTCATGCCCATGTCATCAAAAAACTTGCGCAGGACCCATGGCATCAGCAGAAGCGTCGGCCCAATGTCTACGCGGAAATTTTCTTTTTGCATGCACGCAAGCCTGCCGCCTGCATTGCCGTTCTTCTCATATATTTCCACTTCGAACCCAAGCTTTGCCAGCCTGCATGCAGCAGCCATGCCTCCAACGCCAGCTCCAATTATGACAACTTTCATCCCACCACTTTTACGTCAATTGTTGAAAATAACATTTATTAATTAGCAGTTTCAACGAATATGAGACTTGAAGTAAGTGAATGCCTATGTCGCAAGTTAACAAAGTCAATTGCAAGATAGGGGGTCCTGCTGGCTCAGGCGTTGCAACGATGGGCGCGCTTTTTGCGAAATGCTTGCAGCAATGCGGTCTTTATGTTGTCGGAACAAACGACTACCCTTCGCTCATCAAAGGCGGGCACAATACCTACAAAATAAGGGCTGCGCCATTTCCAATCACTGCGATAGTCGGGCAATATGATCTACTTCTGGCTTTAGATAAGCTCACTGTGCAGCTGCACGCATCCGAGCTTTCGGAAGGCGGGGCAATTATCTACGATTCAAACAAAATCAAGGATGCAGCAGCAATTGCGGCAAGAAGCGACATACATCTTGTTGGCATGCCCCTCACCCAAATGGCAGCAGCAGCAGGCGGAGAAATCATGTTCAACAGCGTTGCTTTAGGGGCGGCAATGGGCTTGATGCAGATGGATTTCGACATTATTAGGACGATGATGCAGAAAATCTGGGCAAGGAAAGGGCAGAAAGTGGTGGACGCAAACATCGCTGCCGCGCTTGCCGGCCATCAGGCATCAAAATCCGCGCTCCAACAGCAGTTCAAAGTTAAAATCGAATTCATCAAGAGGCCAAAAACAGTATTCATGAATGGAAACGAAGCTTCGGTTGCAGGCGCAATCAAGGCAGGATGCAAATTCGTGGCGGAATACCCGATGTCTCCTTCCTCTTCTATTTTGCATCTTATGGCAGGACATGAGTGGGATTATGGCATCATTGTCAAGCAGACAGAAGACGAGATTGCGGCTGCAAACATGATTTGCGGGGCGGCTTTTGCTGGCGTTCGCGCGATGACAGCAACTTCGGGCGGCGGGTTCTCCTTGATGGTTGAGGCATTGGGCTTGATGGGCATCAGCGAGACTCCTTGCGTGATTTTCGAGTCGCAGCGCTGCGGCCCTTCAACCGGCCTGCCAACCTATACTGAGCAGGCAGATTTGCAATTCGTTCTTCATGCTTCGCAAGGTGAGTTTCCGCGCGTTGTGATCGCCCCAGGCGATCCTCTCGAATGCTTTGTTGAGGCGATAAACGCCTTCAATATAGCAGAGATGGTCCAAACACCAGTCATTGTCCTCCTAGACAAATTTTTGTCCGAAACCTCTCTTACTCTTGAGAATCTACAAAGCATCCCTGTGAAAATAATTCGCGGAAAGCTTCAAAGCGATGAAGAAATGCAAAAAGCAAGCTCGTTCAAAAGGTATCAGTTCACTCCAGACGGCATCTCGCCGCGCTGCATTCCTGGCCAGCAAAACGGACTGCATGTCTGCTCTTCTTACGAGCATGATGAGACAGGATATACTTCTGAAGCCCCAGACATGCGGGTGGCAATGATTAACAAAAGGGCAAAAAAGCTTGAGGCGATTCCGCAAGAGCTCATTGCGCCCTCTTTCCATGGCGCAGGTGAAAATGAAGCAGATGTCCTGGCAGTCTGCTGGGGCTCCACAAAAATGCCAATGCTTGAAGCGCTTAAGCTGCTTGCAGAAGAAGGGAAAAAGGTGAGAGCAATGCATATCCGCTATGCCTCCCCGTTCCCATCCAAAGCAGTCGCTGGCGCCCTTTCATCTTTCAAGAAATCGATAATTTTTGAAGGCAACTCGGAAGCGCAGATGCGCTCGTTGATTTTCGAAAAGACGGGCCACTTCATCCAGAAAGCATATCTGCGCTATGATGGCAGGCCATTTAAGCCCGAAGAGATTGCCTCAGCGATAAAAAGGGAGTTTTATGGCTAGCGTCTCAGATTTCAATTCCCCTCACAATATCACTTGGTGTCCAGGATGCGGAGATTTTGGCATTCTGGTTGCGCTCAAGGGCGCATTTGCCAAGCTTGGCCTTTCTCCGCATAATGTGGTCGTAGTGTCCGGCATTGGGTGCGGAGGGAAAATCCCGCACTTCATCCGCACCTATGGATTTGAAGGCATACATGGCAGGGCACTGCCTGCAGCGACAGGGATACACCTTGCAAACCACGAGCTGACAGTGGTTGCGATTGGAGGCGACGGGGATGGATGCGGCATCGGGCTTGGCCATTTCATGCATGCAATGAGGCGCAATCTGGATATAACGTATATTATCCAGGACAATGAGATCTATGGGCTTACAGTTGGGCAAGCTTCCCCAACCACAAAAAAAGGAGTGATCACAAAAAGCACGCCGCACGGGACGCCTGAAGACCCGATAAATCCTCCACTTGTTGCTCTTGCCGCTGGCGCCACATTTGTCGCAAGAGGATTTTCAGGCGATATCCCGCACCTTACCGACCTTATTGCGAAAGGAATCGCGCATCGCGGGGTTGCGTTCATTGATGTTTTCCAGCCTTGCGTGACGTGGCGGAAAGATCTTCCCTATGAGCTTTATCAAAAGAAAATCTACAAGCTGGAGGAGGTAGGGCACGATCCATCCGATTGGCAAGCCGCAGTCAAGCGCGCCATTGAGACTGAGCGGTGGCCGATTGGAATTTTTTACCAGGTGCAAAAGCCAATCTACACCGATCAAATCCCGTTCATCAAAGACAAGCCGCTTGTAAAGCACGACATTTCAAACATAGACATTTCCAAATACCTTGAAGAATTCATGTAGCCTTCATCGCAGAAACTACTCTTTCTTTTGCTATCTCAAGTGCAGCTTCCCTCAAGTCGACTTTTCCTTTTTCAAGAACAAGCCGCGTGTTTTTTACTATTTTTTCCTTCACAGCAGAAAACATTTCCTGCTCGCTTCCACCAATATATTCTATGTAAGATGAAATCACTCCGCCTGCGTTTGCTACAAAATCCGGGATTATGAGTATGCCTTTTTTTGCAAGCTGCAACTCAATTTCATGCTTCATTGGTATGTTTGCAGCTTCAACAATTACCTTTGCTTTTACTGACCCTGCATTATTTTCATTTATGACATTTGGCCTTGCGCCTGGGATTAGGACATCGCATTTAAGCTCAAACAGCTGCGAAGCGGAAAGCACAGTTGCGCCAGGATAGTAAATCACGCTTCCTTTTTGCTTTTTTGTTTCGATCAGCTTGTCATAGTTGAGCCCTGATTCAAAGTAGGCAGTCCCTTTGGAGTCTGACACTGCGATTATTTTTGCTCCTTTTTGCGACAGGAACTTTGCAGTAAACGTCCCAACATTTCCAAACCCTTCAATTGCAACCGTTGAGCCTTCTATTGGTATCTTTTTGTGCTCAAGAGCGACTTCGGTGGCAAGCGCAACGCCAAACCCAGTTGAGCCAAGCTCGTGCGGCAGGCCACCCATGCTTTTCGGCTTGCCAGTGGCAGCCTTTGGTGTCCCAATCGTCTTTGCTATAATTTCCATCTCATGCTCGCCCATGTTCATGTCAGGTCCTGCGATATAGCATGAAGGGACAAGTGGGGCGATCTTTGAGGCAAATGCCTCTACAAGCTTGTCTTTGTTTGGCGCATTTCCTGCTGCCTTGATTCCTGATTTTGCCCCTCCAAAAGGTATTCCTGCAAGCGCATTTTTCCATGTCATTGCTCTTGCAAGCCCAAAAACCTCCTCTACTGTTATGTCCGGCACCATCCGCACTCCGCCTTTGCCAGGCCCAAGTGCGGTGTTGTCCACCACCACAATTCCTTGCATCTTTGTCTTAGGGTCGTATACTTCTAGTATCATTTCTGGGCCAAAATCATCCTCAAATGGCATTTTTTCCCTCCTTTATTACGCTCCTTTGCATCGCTGTGTCTGTGGGTCGCAGAAAGTATTTGGCGGGCAGTCTTCATGCCTGCTGCATGTTACCTTCACGCAACGATATGCGTTCACCGAATACGGGTCAAGCTCGCATCTTTCGTTGTATGCGCAATGAGCAGAAGAGGTGCAATAACCTATCTTAAGAATGCATTTGTGCTCTTTTTCATCGCATCTTTGGTAAAATGTGCATTCGGCATCCGAAGAGCAATAGCCTGGCCTTGAAATGCACCTTCTGCTATTCACATCGCAAATCTGCCAAGCCTGGCAGTCTGCATTCGAGCCGCACAAGCCACGCTTTGCTTCGCACCTGTGCGTGGTCGGGTTGCAAAGCTGCCAAGAAGTGCACTGGCTGTCAAGTTCGCAATAGCCAACACCTGCTACGCAGCGGTGCAGCCCAGGGTCGCAAACCTGCCATTCTGCGCAGTCCAAGTCATTGTCGCAAAAGCCTTCTTTTGGAACGCATTTGTTGGTCGTCTGGTTGCATATCTGCCATTCCTTGCATTCTGCCGAGTTGGAGCATCTGCCAGGCAGCGAGACGCATTTCTTTGCCTGCATGTCGCAGGTCTGGTAGGCTTCGCAATCGTATGGAGTTTCACAAAGTCCGGGCTTGGGGACACAGATGTGCTTGATTGGGCTGCATATTTGGGTCTGCTGGTTGCAATATTCGTCCCTGTCGCAGAACCCTGCCTTTGGCCTGCAAGTGTTGTTGCCTGTCACATCGCAAAGCTGCCACGATTCGCAGTCGCTGTCCGAGCGACATTTGCCTTTTATGTAGGCGCACTTGTGCGTTGTGATGTCGCAAGTCTTCAGCGTGTCATTGCAATCACTGTCCGAATTGCAATAGCCTGGCTTTAAAACGCAAGTTTTCTTTGCAGTATCGCAATACTGCCATGCCTTACAGTTTTTATCGCTCGAGCATGATGAAGAGCCAGCGCACCCATAAAGCACCAACAACGCAACCAATGCAAAAAAAGCCAAAATTCTGCCTTTCAATCCATCACCAGTTGATTTTCAGCTAATAAATTATTAAAAATCATTCAGTAGCCGCATATTTTGCGCCTTCGTAAAGCTCTGCATTTGCGGAAGGAAAGTCGTTTAAAACCTTTGACTTAACAAACTAGCCTATGAAGCAGGATGCGATTCCAAAAGGGGCGCTTAGGCAAAATGCGATAAAGGAGCTTGTATTTTTTTTGAAGAGCGGCTCTTTGCACAATGCTTATGAGATAATGATTTCGTTTGGCATAACAAAAAAAGAGATAATGGAGGAGAATCGCAGGACTGGCGGCCATCTTGCCAAAGAAGCCCTTGAGGAATTCTATCTCTACTGCAGCAGGCAGGCACAAAAGAAGTTCGAGAAACATCTGAAAGAATGATGTTTTCTTCAGCCCACAATGAAGCCTCAAAATAACGAAGGTTTTTAATATTTCAAATCAGAACTTAAAGCTATGTTGCGCCTCCTTGCAATCTTGCTGGTCCTTTTCAGCCAGCTGAATTCAGTAAGGGTAATTTATCCTGCCAGCGCAGAGATTTCAAACGGAAGCCAAATATCAGTTGAAAGCGTTGGGCCTGGCCAGACTTTTGCAGTCGTTGTGGACCCGAAAGTTTCGACAGGCGGAAAGCACGGAATTGGTGGAGCATACGATTTGCTGGTCCCGCTGAAGCTGCCTTCTGGATGGTCGGGCTCCCCATCAAAGCTTTATGCAAATCCGCTGCAGGCAGAAATTACCGTCGCAAAAGATGCGGCAGACGGGGAATATGATGTGCTTTTTGCACTGTGGGATGAAGCAGGCGAGCAAGGCTTAGGCGACAATCTGACATTTTCCGCAAAAGTCGTCGTTTCCTCCGATGTTATTGGCATGAAAGTGGAGCCTTCCTTTCTTTCGGTTGGCGCAGGCCAGCCAGCAAGATATACAATCACAGTTTTAAACAAAGGAATCGCAAATGACATTTTTCTGATAAGCTCGACAGGAGTTTCCAGCTGGGCTTTCCAGAGGTCGGTTTATATTCCCGCAGGCACAGCCAAGTCAATCACATATGAAGTGGTGGGCAATGAAGAAGAGCAATACAACGTGCGCTTTTCTGCAAAATCGGCATCAAGCGACAGAATTTCCGCATCTTCTGATGTCGGATTGCAGGTCCAGACTAATTTGGTTTCTGACTGGAAAGCAGTCAATCGCGGAGTTCTTCTCTTCCCGATAGTCCAAGCGCCAGCATTCTTCTTTGCAGGGCTTCTCTCGCTTTTGTTTTGAGGTGTTTTTTTGGCCTCTGCCTCCAGAGCGCAAGAAGCTGCTAAGATACAAGGCTTGCTGGGCAGACTGCCAAAATATGCGCCGCCAAGCCAACGAAAGCAAAGCGAAAGCATGAAGAAGGCGGCTGCCGAGGCGGCCTTGCTTTTGCTTGAAGGGAAGGCAGACATTCAATCAGCCAAGCATATTGTTTCAGAGAAATACAAAATCCCATTTATCAGGAATTCAGACATTCTTGCGCACATCCCAAAAGAAAGAGTTGATTTGAAAGCAAAGCTGCTCAAATCTCCAACCCGCACACTTTCAGGCGTCTCGCCCATCGCCATAATGCCTCCGCCTGCGCCTTGCGGAGGAGCTTGCATCTATTGCCCCAAAGGCGAAGGGGCGCCGCAGTCTTACACTGGCTTTGAGCCCACCACGATGCGAGCAATCCAGAATAGCTACTCGGCAAGAAATCAAATCATTGCCCGAATCAACCAATATCTTGCGCAAGGCCACCCGGTTGACAAATGCCACCTGATAATCATGGGCGGAACTTTCCTTTATGGATTTTCGCAAAATGAAAGGCATGCGTTCATGAAAGAGGCGTTCGACACCCTCAATCAAAAGGCTTCCAAAGACCTCAAGCAAGCAATTGACCAAAATGAATTCGCCCCTTACCGCGCGGTGGGCGTCACTTTTGAGACAAGGCCAGACTACGGCTTTCAGCCGCATGCAGAAGAAATGCTGCAGATGGGAGGGACGCAAGTTGAGCTTGGGGTCCAGGTTTTGTCTGATCGCATTTATAAGAAAGTAAACAGGGGACACAAAGTCAAAGACGTCATCCTTTCAACGCAGATACTCAAAGACAGCGGCTTTAAAGTATGCTACCATATGATGCCTGGATTGCTTTCAACGCCAAATCAGGATATCTCTTATTTCAAGCGCCTTTTTTCTTCCCAGGATTTCCAGCCGGACATGCTTAAAATTTACCCTGCGCTTGTAATCGTGGGCACAGGCCTTTACAAGCTGTGGAAAGAAGGCAAATATTCTCCTTATGATACGCAAACTGCAGCCGATGTGATAGCAAAAGCCACGCGATTTATTCCACCCTATGTCCGAATTATGCGGGTCCAGCGCGACATCCCTTCCCCGCTTGTCCAAGCAGGGGTCAAGCATTCGAACCTGCGCCAAATAGTGGATGAAAAATTGGCGCAAATGGGTCAAAAATGCCGCTGCATCCGTTGCCGCGAGGTCGGCAGCGCGTTGCGCAAGGGGCAAGCCCCAAAGAAGCTCTCACTCCAGCTTGAAAGGATAGACTATGCCGCTTCAAATGGCAAAGAGATCTTCCTTTCGTTTGAGGACAAAAAGGAAGATGCGCTTGCCGCTTTCCTGCGGCTTCGCATACCTTACAAGCCTCACCGCCCAGAATTGCAGGACGCATCAGTTGTGCGCCAGCTGCACGTCTATGGGCATGAAGTGGCAATCGGTGCGCATGAAGAAAGCAAGTTGCAGCACCAAGGGCTTGGCGCAAGGCTCCTTTTGGAAGCTCAAGAGATAACAAAAAAAGAATTCGGGCTGTCAAAAATATGCGTCATCTCTGGGCCAGGAGCAAGAGGCTATTACCGCAAAAGAGGCTATTTTCTTGAAGGCGCATATATGGCAAAAAAGCTCTAAGAAGGCTTCCTTCTTGTTTTTTAAATTTCAGTGCAGAACTTCAACCTTGGTGCCCGAATGTCTGCAATTACAAGGATTTCTGCTTGCCAAGTTCTGGATTCAAGAGGCTATCCTACACTGCAAGTCGAGGTCTTTTCAAAAAAAGGATACGGCAAGGCGCTAGCCCCCTCTGGCGCGTCAACTGGCAAGCACGAGGCAGTTGAGCTGCGCGACGGAGGGAAAAAATTCGAAGGCAAAGGAGTGCAAAAGGCAATCGCAAATGTTTTGGGCCCTATTGCAAAGGCACTCAAAGGACTGGATGTCCAAAAGCAAGAAGAAATTGATCAACTATTGTGCAGCCTGGATGGCACCCCGAACAAGTCTCGCCTTGGCGCAAATGCAACCACTGCGGTTTCGCTTGCAGTTGCGCAATGTGCAGCTTCCGAGTCAAAAGTCGGACTCTACCGCGCGCTTGGCAGGCGACCTCTTCTGCCTTGCCCCTTCCTCAATGTCATCAATGGCGGCAAGCATTCAGGCAGCGGCCTTTCAATCCAGGAATTCATGCTGGTGCCTGCAGGCTTTGCTAAATTCTCGGATGCTATTTTTGCCGCAGCTGAAGTCTATCATTCATTGGGCAGGATAGTCGCCAGAAAATACGGCAAGATTTTCGTCGGGCTGGGAGACGAAGGCGGTTTTGCGCCGCCGTGCAAATCTGCCCAAGATGCGCTCAGCCTTCTTGAAGAGGCAGTTTCAGAATCTGGCTATTCAGGCAGGATGAAATTCGCAATCGATGCAGCAGCATCTTCTTTTTACAATCCAGATTCGAAAAGCTACGCAGTGGACGGCAAAGTTTTTTCTTGCCAAGAGCTTCATGATTTTTATGTCTGGCTTGCCTCTTCCTACCCGATAGTCTCGATTGAAGACCCCTTTGAGGAGGACTCTTTTGAGGACTTTGCCCTGCTGAGAAAAAAGCTTGTAGGGAAGGCGCAAATTGTCGGAGATGATCTATTTGTCACCAATGCTGCCCGGATCGAGATTGGAATAAAGAAACGCTCTGCCTCTGCTCTTCTTTTGAAGGTCAATCAGGTTGGCACGCTGACCGAAGCATTGCAGGCGGCAAAGCTTTGCCACGAAAACAAGATGGGCGTAATCGTCTCGCATCGCTCAGGCGAAACCGAAGACAGTGCAATAGCTGACATTGCGGTTGGGATAGGTTGCGGCCAGATCAAGGCAGGAGCGCCTGCGCGCTCAGAAAGGACCGCCAAGTACAATCGCCTGCTCCAAATTGAGCAAGAGTCTGGCTGCAAGTTCGCAGGAGGGTCGCGGCTGGTGCTTTGATATGTTCGCTTTTGAGCCAAAGCAAGTCATCCGTATCACTTCGCTGCTGTTCAATTTATCGATGGGCATCCTTCTTGTGCTCGGCTCTCTTTCAATGGTCTTCGCAAATTTTCTGCTTGGGCAGGTTTTGTTTGGCTTGGGTCTTGTGCTATTGATCGGAAACGAATTTCTCTCCTATCGATATTTGAAGCTTTTCCCAAAAAGGCAGCTTCCGCCCACTCAAATGCTTTCTGGGATGCTCGGCTTTCTTTTTGCATGCTTGCTTCCTGCAGCAACATCTGTCGTGTGGTATTTTGGATTTGAGCAAAACGAGAAAATCCTAATTATTGCGCTTGCGGGAGTCTGCGTTGCAACTATCAAGATCGTAAGCAGAACGCTGCTTTTGCTTAGGCAGACTAGCTGATACCATACTTTTTCTTTATCCCTGCTTCTGGGTGGTTTATCACTTCTTCAAGCTGCTGAACTGCGAAAGAGGCAAGCTTTTTTGCGACTTCTGTCTGCTGGGCAGTCATCCTGTCATAATCTATTCTTATGTTGCTTCTCCACTCCCATTGGGCTGCAAGTTTGCTTTTGTCATTCTCCCTCTCGATTTCATGCAGGCCAACCAAGACAATCAGATAGGGCTTCCCATCCATCCCTTCCAGCAGCTTCTTTTCCGCTTCGTCAAACAGCCTTCGCAGCTTTGTCTCCTCTTCAGCCAATGCTTCGTTTTTAGCCATCAATTCACCTGGCAATGCGCCCCGGGCAGGGCTCGAACCTGCGACCTGTGGATTAACAGTCCACCGCTCTACCAGCTGAGCTACCGAGGCATCTTGCTTTTTTGCAATGCCACAGGCCGGATTTGAACCAGCAACACATCGGTCACCAAGCTGCAATTGCCCTATGCAGCGCTTCAGCCGATTGCTCTCCCAGGTTGAGCTACTGTGGCACCACTCTCTGTTTATAATGCGCTTATTATAAAAGATTAGCTTTTTATGGATAAAAGAAAAAAGCAAAGCATGGCGTTGAAAATTGATGAGAAAGACCGCCAAATCCTGCGCATTTTGCAGGAAGACAGCAGGACGCCCAATGAGCTGATAGGGCGCAAAGTAGGCCTTTCAGAAGCCGCAACTCGAAGGCGGATAAAAAACCTGCTCAAGCAAGGAATTATCCGTAGATTCACAATAGATGTCGCAGAAAGCCAAACTGTTTCTGCCCTTGTTCTGCTTTCGCTTTCCCCCCAGGCAAACATAGAAAAAGTCGTCCAGCATCTGCTCAAGCAAGAAGGCATAGAGTCGATTTGGGAAATATCTGGCGAAATCGATGTCGCTTTAATTATTGGCGCCCCCGACATTTCCTCGCTCAACAGCCGCATAGACAAAATAAGGATGGTTGCGGGCGTCACAAAAACCCAGACATGTGTTGTCTTGAAAAAAAGAAAGTGAGTTTAGGCAGTTTTGATGATTTCGGAGAATATGTTTATCATCTGCTTGTAGCTTCTGGCAGTTATCCACTCGTCTGCCTGATGCTCATTTCCGCCCATCGGGCCTATGCCGATGACAGGGGCTCCGCTCAAGGCAAAGACGTTTTCGTCTGCCACTGAATTTCCATATGCAAAGACTGGCTTGCCTGCATGCTTTTTGACAGCGCAGGCAGCTATCTTGACAATTTGGCTTTTTGGATCGGTGATGTATGGGGCAAGATAAGGCGTTTTGCGTGGTTTCAGGCCCACTTCTATCTTTTTGCCATCTATTGGCCGGAAAATCTTTCGCTTGTAAAGCGAACTTATGAACTTCTTTGTTTGGGCAAGTGCGCTTTCTGGCGTCTGCGGTATCACAAGATGCCTGTCCAGCTCAACGACTGCAAGCTCGGGCACCGAAAGAGAGGTTGTCTCTGCATTTATTTTTCTTACAAATTGGCTCGGCGCAGGCAGCAGTGGGTGGCTGCCAAGAAAAGATTCCATTTCTCTGAGGTGCTCTATGAGCCTTGCAGCCTCGTTGATGGCGTTCACTCCTTTCTTGTCCTGCGCGCCATGCGCAGACGCACCTGGCACTCTGATTTCAAGTACGCACCTTCCCCTTCTGCCAAGCACTATCTGCCTTGGCCCAAGGCATTTTCCAGAAGATGCAATCTCTCCAGTTATTATTGCTTCAACATCCGCCAAAAGGCCGCTTTTTAATACTTCAAATGCGCCTTCCGAAATGTTTTCCTCATCAACACAGAATGCGACCTTTATTGCTCTATCGCTTTCCTGCTGGCTTTGAAGCGCCCTGATTATCGCGCAGACTCCTGCTTTCATGTCAAATACTCCCAATCCATAGAGTCTGCCATCTTTTTTCCGCAGCTTGAAAGGGTTGAAGCTCCACTTGCCGTAAGGGGGAACGGTGTCCAAATGCCCATAAAAAAGCAAAGGCTTGCCTTCTTTTCCCCTTTCCCCAACAATGTTGAATCTGCCATCCTCTATCCTGATTCTTTTTGTCTTAAAGGAGGCCGCTTGCAGCTGTTTTTCGACGAATATCGCGAATTCTTTTTCGTTTCCGCTGACCGAATTGATCGAAACTGCCTCTTCAAGCAGCGCGATGTCATCCATTTTCCTACCTTGCGTAAAACACCTGCAAAGATTCGTATTCATAGTTTAGCTGATAATTGAAGCTCCTGTCGCTTATTATCTGGCAGTGGAAAGGCAGAGTGCCGGCATAATGCATCCCTGCCTCTTTGGAAGATTTTATGACCGGCTTCCAAGGCGCTCTGTCTTCCGCATAAATTATCGCTTTTGGGTGCAGCTTTTTGACAAGCTCTATCGCAAATATCTGGAGTGCAGTAATCAAGCCGTTGCCTCTGTCTTTGCGGAAAGTAGCAAAATCAGACAGCTCGACAAGCTCGACCACGCTGTTTTCAATCTGCAGGCTGCACTTTTCAGCAACCAGTACCGAGCAGATGTTTCTTTGGGCATTCCTTGCGGCAATTATCTTATTGCCGTTTTCAAAAAGGTAAGTTATCACCTCTTCGTTTATCTCGAAGGTGTATCTTGAGTAAGCCTCCGAATACAATTTCAGCAACTCTTGCACGTCGCTTTCTTCCTTTTTTGCATAAGAGATGTAGTAGCCCGCAGTGGTTATCCTTTCATAGGCTTGCTGAGCTGAAATGGGCTTTACGTTTGCAAGAACCCACTCCAATATCTCTTTTTCCTTTTTTGCCGTCAGCTCGTCTGGCAGCCTTTTTTGGCTGTTTTTTCCGATGTAAACCAAATCAAATTCAGGCAGAGCGTTTTCCGCAGGCAAAACCGCCTCGACTTTGTAGTCTTGGATCCTGCGCATTTCTTCAACTAGCGGCTTTCTTACAAATGCCCTCACTGTCGTTCTTGTTGCTTGGCTGTGCCTTCTTTCAAAATCCTTCACCAGCTCAACCATTTCGTACGCGTCCTTCATGCTCTTTATCAGCTTTGTGTGTATCCCCTTTATCCGACTGTTTCTTTCGTCAAAAAACAGCCCGGCTGACCCAATACTGCCTACTTCCATTTTTTTGGCATGCTGGATAGATTGCTCAAGGACCATTTCAATCTGCTGGCTTTTTGCCACAAACAGTTTTTAAATGTTGCCGTTTTTCGCAATTTTAATTTTAAAATTAACTTTTTTTTCATAAATAATTGACGATTTTCGTTATTTTTTGGCTTATTTGCTGCAGGCTAGTCTGCCTTGCCGTATAGCCTTTTGTGCTCTTTCATTATGCACTTGTCCATCACAAACAGAATGCCGGCTTCCCTTGCAATCTTTTCTGCTTCAGCGCTTCTTACCCCTTCCTGAAGCCATACTGCGCGCGCTTTTATGGCTATCGCCTCCTGAACAATGCCTGCTGCTGCCTCGCTTTTTCTAAATACGTCGACAACATCGACTTTGTGCGGCACAGTAGCAAGAGAAGGATAGCTTTTTTTGCCTAGCCATTCTTGCATATTGGGATTTACAGGTATCACATCATAGCCTGCTTCGACTAAATAGCGTCCCACGTGGTAGCTTGGGCGCTCTTGGTTGTCAGACAGCCCTATTATTGCGACAGTCTTCATCTGCAAAATCTTTTTTATCTCGTCTTCCATCTTGCACCCTCCACGGCTGCGCCTATCACAACATCGTGCGGCGCATCTGTGCGGATTGCAGTTGGGCAAAAGTGGGTTGGCACTGCTGAAAAGCCTTGCCTGCAAATCCTGTCGATTATCTTCTCTTTCGGCGCAATATCCGCCTTGAGCTTCTTTGCAATCCAGTGAATATCGTAATAGCCATAAGCTCCCAGCTTGCATTCCTGCTGCATGACACAAAGCAGTTTTTCTGCTGGTTTTGCATACTCTATCTCCTGCGCCATTTTTTTCATTCTCTCTACAAGCACCCCATCCCAAAGCTGACCAAGCCAAATTGGCCCGCAATAGCTGGCTTTGTTGGAGCAACTCGGGCAGCTTGGCCCAATCGGCATCGTTTGCGCATTTTGGTAAAGGCACGCAGGACAAAACATCCCAAATCCAATGCTCTTACATGCCGCCACTGCTTTCTGTGCGCCTTTCTGGATTTTGAAAATTATCTTCATGTAGTGTTTGTGCGAAATTGAAAAAACAGGGACTGCGGCAAGATTGAATGGAGCAGCGGAAAGAACTACCTTTGCGGCAAGGATTCTCAACCCGTTCTCGTGGCACATATGGTTGTTGAGAGGCACTGCGCCATAGTTTTTCAGGCATGCGGAAGCATGCGCTCCGCACAAAACTGCGGTGTCAGTCGCAGTCACCGAAAAAAAGCTCTCTCTTTTTTTCTCCAGGCACACAAACGAATCATGAAGGAATGGGACAGGCGTTCCAAAAGGGTCAAGCTCTAAAAAGTCGCATTCTGCTTCTCTTAAGAATTCCCTGGCGTCTTTGCATATCGTTGCGCATTTTATCTTGTTTAGCTTTGCGTTCTTTTCTGCGCAAGCTATCGCCTTTTTGCTCCTGTCGCAAAGCGCAAGCTCGCCAGCATTCTTGTTTTCTTTCTTGTACCGTATCCCGCGGATTCCGCTTGCGCACATCACGTCTGCGACGTCAACTTTTTTTCCCAGTGCACCAACTGCTAAGCTGCACAGCGTCCTGCAAAGCTCCATCTGCGGGTTGTAAAATACGCCCTCATCAATTATTGCCTTTACTTTGCCTTCCGAAACCTGCATGCTTTAGTTGTCTTGGCAAGCCATAAAAAGCATTATTGGGAAAAGAACGCTATGGATATTGAAATCCGCCGCTCTATCATTTCAGGAAAAAGAAAAGCACCTTCCTCTTGCGCGATTGCGCACAGGGCCATAATTGCTGCCTCATTTGCAGACGGCCAGACTGTAATTTCAGGAGTTCCATCCTCAAGCTCTCTTGACGCGACGATTTCAATATGCAACAGCTTGGGCGCAGATATATTGGTTGAAGGCGATGTGGCAGATGTGCTTGGAAGAGGGGAAATTTACCCTAAAAAAGTGATAAATTGCCGACAAAGCAACAGCGCACTCAAGCTCTTCATGGGAATTTTTTCTCACCTTCCAAACGAAGTGAGGTTTGACGGGACAGATAAGCTACTCAGCATAAATCTTCGCCCCTTCACCTATTTCATCGACTATTATTCCGGCTACACTTTCAACCCATCCGCTGCCTTGCCGCTTTATCTTCGGGGTCCAATTAATTCCCAAGAAATGGTCTATCCTGTCCAGCTTGGGACACAGTTTCTTTCCGGCATTCTTCTTGGCGCCCCTTTCAACGACCAGGCTACTGGAATTGGCATCAGCGGCACTTTCAAAGACCCACATGCGCTTAATGAAACCATCAACATAATGAAGAAGGCAGGAATTGATTTTTTGGCGGAATATTCAGACCTAATCATGCTCCAAGGCGGTCAAGGCTTTCTGCCGCTCAAAGAATACGAAATACCAAAAAGCAAAAGAGCAGCCTCTTATCTTCTTCTTGCTGGCGCGCTTGCAGGAAAGTGCACAGTTGAGGGAATTGGGAAATACCAGCAGCTTGAGGCTCTTTTTTCGCGCTTTGGTGCAACACTGTCGTCAACCGAAAGCTCAATAACCGCAAGCACTTCTTTTCTTGAAGCTGCAGACGTCGATGTCTCAATTCTGGATTATCTTGCTTGCCATGCATTAGTGCTTGCTTGCCTGGCCAAAGGGCAAAGCAGGCTCCTTGGATTCAAAAAAATCTCTTCAAGCTTGCACCTGCGGCTAAAGAGGCTGAAGTTTGAGCTTTCAAAAATGGGCGCTTCAATTCTAGAGACGCCTGACGGGTTTATCGTCCAAGGAGGAAAGCTGCATGGCGCAATTGTGGATTCAAGGAAAGACCCGCATATCGCGATGGCTTGTGCAGCAGCTGCTCTTTGCGCAGAAGGACCAACCACTATTTGCAATGCAGAATATGCTGAGCTGCTTTTTCCCAATTTTTTCCAGCAACTTGCACTGATCGGGGCTATTGTGCGCTAGATTTCACCTACTCTGCGCTTGAGCCTGCGCTTGAGGCGCTTCCTTCTTTTCTTGAGCCATTTCCAGCGCATCCTGCCTTTTTTCTTCCACTTTCTTGGTCTTGCTCCCAAAAAGTCACCTTCAAGTTGGTTTTTTATTCCAGATAAAATTATAAATTCACTTCTTCTCCCACGGCTTTCTTAAGGCATCCAGCAGTCCATGGGCGTAATTTATGCAGCCAAATGCGGTAAGCAAATCCTCTTTTTCAAGAAAATATTTCGCATCCTGGCAATATCTTTCCGCAAGCTCTATCGTTTTCTCGTTGCTTTTTGTCCTTTTCAGCTGCTTTAGATTTTCGTAAAACTGCTGAATGTCCGACTCAATCCTTTCTCTTGTCATTCCACCCTCTCCATATAGCGGGCTCTGCTTTCTATCTTGGCGGCCATCTGGACGACCGCATTGTCCTTGTTCTCCATCAAATAGGCGGCAACAAACTGCTTGCCTGCCTTGCCCAACGCACGCTTCATTGTCACTACGTCCACTGCCTTGTCTTCAATGTCGCTGCTGATTGCCGACAAGCCAAAATCAATGACAGCCATCCTGCCCTTGACCAACATGAGATTGGCAGGCGTAAAGTCTCCATGCACAATGTTTGCTTTGTGGAGCTTGGCAACTATCTGCGCAGCCTGCCGAACTTCTTTTCGGGTTATCTTTCTTTTTTTCATTGCATGGTGAAGCATTTCCCCATCCAGCCTCTTCATCAAAATCGAAAACCTGCCGACATGGTATATTGTTGGGCACAGCACTCCTGCCTCTTTTGCCTTTGAAAGTATGCGCGCTTCCCTTCTTGTGCGCCCTTCTCTTATCAGGCGGTCCAATTGAGGCTCTCGGTAGCTCTTTTCTATCCTTATTTTTTCAACTGCTTTGCATCCAAGGAAAGATGCTTTTCTTATGATCGCCTCTGCCCCTTTCATAAAAATCAGAATATCAGCGAAGGCAAAAACGCCGCCCCGCCAAAGCTTATCAATACTGACAAAAGCCAGATTTTGAAGTCCCAAGCCAGCACTTTGCTTCCGTCAAGGGGGAAAATGGGTATGAGATTGAAAAGAGCAAGAGCAAAATTTATCCTAAAGCCAAGCAAGCAGATGGTGGAGATGATTTGGTTTTGGGAAAAGAGAGCGGCAAGAAGCAAAAACAAGATTCCCACTGCCCAATTTGTTGCAGGGCCGGCAAGCGAGATGATTCCGTTTTCTCTGACTCCTATCCTCCTTATTGCATAGATGTAGACTGCCCCAGGGGCAATGAAGAATATCGGAAACCATCCAAATAGCTGCGGGACTATCACAAGCCCAAGCGCCAATGCAAGGCCAAGCGGCCATGCCTTAAAGGCAGCCCTTGCGCCGTATTTTATTGCAAAGTATTTGTGGGCAAGCTCATGCAGGACAAATCCGCTGCCCAAAGTTATCGTAGCTGCCGCCATTGAAAACACGAACACCGATGGCGAGACCGAAAGGCCGGAGTCATAAAAAGTGAAGACTAGGGCAATTGCAAGTATCGAGACAAGCATTTCGATTGCCTCTTGCTTCCCAACGTAAAACTCCGCCATACCTTTCCTCACCTGTACATCGAATTATGCTCTCCTTTCGCAAACTTCTTTATTCTTTCAACATACGTTTTGGTAACCGATGGCTTTACTATCGTGAGGGCTTCCTCAAAGTCATGCATTTCAACCTCTTTTACGTCCAGGCTCCTTCTGATAGCGTTCATTCCTGCCTCGCGGCATACATTCTCCAAGTCCGCGCCAGTGTATCCTTCTGTCTTCTTTGCAATTTCTGCCAAATCGACATTTTTCGAAAGAGGCATGTTCTTGGTATGGACCTTGAGAATCTCAAGGCGCGTTTTTTCATCCGGCACTGGGATTTCAATAATCCTGTCAAACCTGCCACTTCTCAGCAGCGCGCTGTCCAAAAGCTCGGGCCTGTTTGTCGCGGCGATCACCACGACGTTTTTCAATCCAGTAAGTCCATCCATTTCTGTAAGCAGAGTATCTACTATCCTTTCAGTCACCCTGCTTCCTTCATCTGTTATGCCTCTTTGCGGGGCAATCGCATCTATCTCGTCTATGAATATCACGCATGGCGTTGCCATCCTTGCCTTCCTGAAAGTCTCCCTGACCGCCTTTTCAGACTCACCCACCCATTTGGAAAGCACCTCTGGGCCTTTGACAGAAATGAAGTTCGCTTCAGTTTCGGTGGCAACCGCTTTGGCAAAAAGGGTTTTTCCTGTCCCTGGAAGACCAACAAGCAGGATTCCTTTCACAGGCCTTATGCCCATCCTTGCAAACACCTCGGGCCTTTTCAGCGGCAATTCAACTGCCTCTTTGAGCTCTTTTTTGACATTCTCAAGCCCGCCGATGTCTGACCAACGCACATTCGGCTTTTCTATGAATACCTCTCTCAGAGCAGAGGGCCTGACTTCTCGCAAAGCGTTGAAAAAGTCCTCTCGCGTGACTTGGAGGCTGTCCAATATTTCAGAAGGGATGAATTCTTGTGCAAGGTCTATCTTTGGCAATATCCTGCGCAAGACTTTCATTGCCGCCTCTTTTGTCAAGGAGGAGATGTCTGCTCCAGTGTAGCCATGCGTAAGGGCGGCAAGCTCATCTATGTTGACATCAGGAGCAAGAGGCATGCTTCGCGTGTGAATCTGCAATATCTCTTTCCTTCCTTGCTGGTCTGGCACCCCTATCTCAATTTCCCTGTCGAACCTTCCTGGCCTTCGCAAAGCAGGGTCTATGCTGTTTGGTCTGTTGGTCGCCCCAATCACTATGACTTGGCCTCTTGCCTTCAGCCCATCCATCAGCGTCAAAAGCTGGCTTACCATCCTGCGCTCTACTTCACCAGTAACTTCCTCCCGCTTGGGCGCAATCGCATCTATCTCATCCATGAATATTATCGAGGGTGCGTTCTCCTGGGCTTCCTTGAAAATTTGCCTCAGCTTCTCTTCAGACTCTCCAACGAACTTGCTTACCAGCTCAGGTCCGCCTATGTGGATGAAGTTCGCCTCGCTTTCAGAGGCTACCGCTTTTGCAAGCAAGGTCTTTCCTGTGCCAGGCGGCCCATAAATCAGGACGCCCTTTGGGGCTTCAATCCCAAGCCTTTCAAAGAGCTCTGGATGGCGCATCGGCAGCTCAACCATCTCCCTTATCTTTTGCACCTCTTCTTTCAGCCCGCCGATGTCTTCGTAGGAGATTGTCTGCACCTGTCCGCCTTCCTTTTCAGGCATTTCTTTCAGTATCACTTCTGTATTTTCATTGACCAAGACGATGCCGGCAGGCTGGACAATCGTGGCAATCAATGGAAATGAAGTGCCAAACACACCAATGAAAATCGTATCGCCCCTATTGAGAGCCCTGCCGATCAGCTTCTTTTTCACAAACTGGTCAAATCCAGGAGAATATTTCATTGGCTGCGTTGGAGCAAGCACAATCTTTTTTGCCTCTTTCAATTCTGCCTTTTTGACAATTATCTTGTCGCCCAGTGCAACCCCAGTGTTTTGCCTCAGGTAGCCATCCATCCTAATGATGTTCAGCCCTTCATCTTGCGGATGCGCCTGCCAGACTAGTGCAGCAGTGCTTCGCTTGCCTTTCAGCTCAACAATATCTCCTGTAGAAACATCAAGCTCTTTGCGCGCTTTTGAATCTATCCTGACAAGCCCCCTCCCAACATCATTCTGAAGGGCTTCAGCGACCTTCAGCTCGATTGCCTTCCCCATATCCATCCCTTCCTAAAAGTAGCTTCAAACTTTATAAAAGAGGTCGATTAGCCAAACGCCCCAAGTGTCGTTTGGCCCTCTTTTGCCTCTTCCTCATCAAAAATTATTATTTGTCCGTATTGGCCGTCAAATCCTGCTATTTTCTTTACTTTTCCCTCCCTTATTCTTTTTATTGCTTGCGCAAACCTTTTGCCTGCGTGCTTCAAGAGAGGCCCATCCGCCGCATGCAGCACCGCAAATTCATTCCCGAACATCTCTATAAGCCTCAAATATTCATTCTGCACAGCTTTTGAAGTTGGTTCCTTGTTTA
This sequence comes from Microcaldota archaeon, assembly GCA_026413765.1. Classification (GTDB taxonomy): domain Archaea; phylum Micrarchaeota; class Micrarchaeia; order Anstonellales; family Anstonellaceae; genus UBA10161. The sequence goes on from JAOAKI010000001.1 coordinate 49,705, forward strand.
GTGCCTGCGCGATAATCTCTTTGAGGGGCACCAAATTTTCAAAAGGCACGGCATTCTTTGGCACAAAACCAGCAGGCCTGTCTGCAAGCTCCTCCACTCTGCTTAAGACCCCAATCGTTAGCGGCTTTTTGCAGACAGGGCATATTCCTTTGTGCTCCTTAGTCTGCTGCGGAGAAAAGCTCACCTTGCATGCCTTATGGCCGTCAAAGTGATATTTTCCTTCCTCTGGATAAAATTCGTATGTGCAAGCCAATTTCCTTTTTTCTTTGGAGCAAATCGCATCATAAAGTTCATCATATGTTAGTCTGTCAAGCTCAAACACATTTGCCTCTCTTCCTATTTTCTCAGGGGAATGGCTGTCTGAGTTTGACAGCAGCTGGACTCTGTCTAATTTGGAAAGCCTCCAGTTCATAGGCGGGTCGGACGAAAGGCCTGTTTCGATTGCATAAATATTTTTTTCATACTCTCCGAAGCATTCTCTCAGCGAGTCAAATCCGCTTTTTGAGCCAAATACCGAAAACCACGGTGTCCACGCATGCGCAGGTATGATCAGGTTTTTTCTTGAAATCTCAAGAGCCTGCTCGCAAAGCTCAACCGCGCTCATCGACAAAGTCGGCCTACCATCTGCCTCCAAATTGCCCTTTTTTGCAAGCGCCTCATTCAGCTGTTGCGCTATTTCAATCGAAGGGCAAAGCAGGATTAGGTGTATTTTGCGCAATTTTCCATCCTGCAAATACACGCATGAGACTTCGGCAGAAAGGCAAAAATTCATGCCGTCGTATGTCAAGAAGCCAGAGTCTGACTGGATTGTTTTTCTTTCCAGCTCGTCTATCCATTTTGGGTGCGTGAAGTCGCCTGTGCCAAGCAGCCCTATGCCTTTTATCTTTGCCCACTTCGAAAGCGCCTCAAGCTCCATTCCTTCTGAGGTTGCGCGAGAATATTTTGAATGTATGTGCAAATCCGCAATTACTTTCATTCCCCTCCCAGCCAGATTTCGAAGGTGAGATTTTTATGCATGCAAGTGGCAAATTGGTTATAAATTTCTTCTTGATTTTAGATTCATGGCAAACATCTTTTCTTTGCTTGAAAGCAAAGCCAACATCTTCCGCAACGAAGCCGCCCTCCTTCCAGATTTCTTGCCATCCGAGCTGCCAGGCAGAGAAAAAGAGTTAAAATCGCTTGCTTATTGCCTTTTGCCTGCCTCACAAAACCGCCAGCCTCAGCATGCCCTGCTGTTTGGCCCGCCAGGGACAGGAAAAACTTCGGTAGCAAAATTCGTGCTGGAGCAGCTTAAGGCATACACAAGCAGAGCATGCCCTATCTATATCAACTGCTGGGAGTACTCGACACGCTCTTCAGTTTTTTCTGCCATTGCCGATGCGCTTGGCGAGCTATTGCCAAGAAGAGGCATAGCGGCAGACGAAATCTTCAGCAGAATAATAGAGATTGCAAAAAAGCAGGACAAGGTTTTAGTTTTAGTCCTAGATGAAATAGACCGCCTTGGGTCCTCGCACGAAGGAGTGCAAGTGCTTTATGACCTGTGTCGTGCGTCAGAATCCTATGGGGTCAAGACAGGCATCATTGCAATAACAAATGACGAGCTTTTTCACATGCGCCTTGATGGCAGAATCCGCTCCTCGTTTGTTCAAAATACCTTCAAATTCCTGCCTTACACCGTCTCGCAGCTGAAAGAGATATTGGCAAGCCGCGCCAAGATTGCATTCGACCCATTGGCGCTTGAGGCGGATGTGATTGGCCTGTGCGCCGCGATCGCGTTCAAAAAAGGCGGCGATGCAAGGATTGCGCTTTCGCTTTTGCATAAGGCAGGCAAAGAGGCAGAAGCAGAAGGCGCAAGCAAAGTCTTGACAAAGCATGTCAGGCAAGCAGAGCAGAAAGCAGACTACTCAAATGCAAAATCCGTCCGCAAATTTGGCCAGCTGGACGAGATCGACCAGCAAATTGTGCAGGCAGCAAAAGATGGAATACTGTCTGGCCAGCTTTATCAAAAGCTTTCTTGGCTGGCAAGGCCTCGCTCGCTTAGGGCAAGAATAGAAAGGCTTGCAAGGCTGGGCATATTGACAGTGGAAGAAAGGCAGATTGGCAAGGGAAAAAGCAGGCTTATAAAATCTGCTTAGCCACGCGCAGCCTCTATTGCTTCTTTCACGCTTATTGTCTCTTCCTTTCCGCTCTGCAGGTCCCTGAGGGTCACTTTCTTGGCTTCTTTTTCTTTCTGCCCGACCACTACTGCCCACCTGCACCAGCTTGAGGCATATTCAAGCTGTTTTGCAAGGCTTCTTTTGTTTAAATCGGTCTGTGCAGCTATCCCTGCTGCCCGGAAAGCGGCAGCAACTTCGATCGCATAACTATAAGATGCTTCATCTACTGCCGCGACAAATACGCCTGCATTTGCTTGAGGCAAGCGTTTGGACAGGCTCATTATTCTTTCAATCCCAAGCGAGATGCCTACCGCAAAGTCTCCCTGGCCGTAAAGTTCAAGGAGGTTGTCATACCTTCCGCCTCCAGCCACCGAGCCTATCGTGTCTGCCAATTTGATTTCAAATATTGGGCCGGTGTAGTAATCGAGTCCTCGCGCAAGTGACAAGTCTATCACTATGCTTCTGCTGCCAGGATAGCTTTCGGCAAGCTCTATTATGCTTTCCAAGTCCTGTGCTGCAGCCTTGCTATATCGGGAGGCAATCTCTATCTTTTCCTCATTTTTTGTTTTTGCAGTGATTTGGTCAATCAAATCCTGCGCCTTGTTTTTTTCGACTCCAAGCCCTTCCAAAAGCCTTATTGTTTCCTCATCACCTATTTTTTCCCTTTTGTCAAGAATCCTCAATATTTGCGTCTCTTTGCTTGCAAGAAGGCTTTTTGCAACTGCGGAAATGATTCTTCTGTCATTCAGATGTACTGTTGGGTTGCTGAACCCAAGCGCGCCAAGCGCATGCGAGGCAACCGCAATCAACTCTGCTTCTGCTCTTACTGAAGGGCAGCCGATTATGTCTGCGTCAGCCTGGTAAAATTCCCTGAACCTGCCTTTCTGCGGCTCCTCTTTTCTCCATACCGGACCAATGCAATATCGCTTGAGCGGCTTTTTGAAGCTGTTGTTTGCAGCTACCCGTGCCAGAGGCACTGTCAAATCAAATCTCAATGCAAGCTTGCCGTCCTCAATCCTGAACAATTGACCTCTGATTTCCTCTCCGCATTTCTTTTCAAGGGTCTCTATGTTTTCCAGGGCAGGAGTATCCATCGGCACGAACCCATAAAGCCGATAAATTTCCTTTATCGTCTGGATTGTCTGCTCTCTTTGCATCATTTCCTGCGGGAGAAAATCTCTCATCCCCTTTGGCGCATAAAACTCCATCTTGCTCACTTTCACTTCAAGCTCGCCTGAATCCAGCTCTTTAGTGTCTCTTTGGAAGCCGCACCCACTCTGTTTGCAACTATTTTGCCTTCTTTGAAAAGCACCAGCGTTGGAATGGACGAAATTCCGAATTTTTCTGCAAGCTCCGGCTGCTCGTCAACATTTACCTTCCCAAATTTTACATCTTTCATCTCAGCAGCCAGTTCCTCAAGAATAGGGGCGACCATCCTGCAAGGACCGCACCATGGAGCCCAGAAATCCACCAGCACCGTTTTGCCTTTTACTTCTCTCTCGAAGTTCTCTTCAGTCAAAGTGATCATTCAAACACCCCATTGCTATTGCGCAAGTTAATTGTTTTATTATTTTTGGCATGCGCTGCTCTTTTGTTTGCCTGGGTTTTTTGCAAAAAAGCAGAGAATCTTCATTTTTGGAGTTCAAAATAAGATTTGAATTTATCCGTAGTGAAAAGCGCCTTTGTCCTGCCTTCCTTTTTTTGCGTCAAGAACCCTTTCTGGACCAGCTCTGCGACATCTTTGTAGATAGTTGAGCCGAGCTTTTGGGCAAGGACTGATTTTTTTATCCCTTCATTTCTTGAGATGTAGGCAAGCGTTTTTAGGGCATGCTTGCTGATCTCGCCTTCCTTTGCAATCTCCTTTACAAAGCCGACATATAATGGCTTGAGCCTCATAGTGTATCTTCCTTCCTCCTGCGCTATCTGTATGGCGCTGCCTGTCTGCTCATATCTTTGGGCAAGCGCGTCAAGCCTTTGCGCAATATAGCCAGGAGCCGCAATCCCAACGATTTTCGCAAGCTCCTGCACTGAAAGAGGCTTGCTGCTCATAAAAAGCGCAGCCTCAATTATCCTCTCCACTTCTTTTTCGTCCATAAAATCAGCCGCCCTCATTTACCCTTATGAATATCTCACCAAAAAATTTTTCTTGAAAAAGCGAAAGCCTTTTTGCCTGCACGAGGTGAAGAAGCGGGATAAGGACAGATATGATTTCTACTGGCGTGCGCTCTTTCAGCAAAGAGGAAAAGGTGGCAAGCCCCTCCGAATCCTTCTCTTTTAGCACCCGTTGATAAACTTCCTCCATTTTCTCTTCAATGTTGAACTCAGGCAGCTGTATGTTTATGACAGGCTGAATCTCAATCTTGCGCGCTTTCTCTTCTCTTCTTTTTTGCTCCTCAAAAACCTTCTCCATCGCAACCAAAAGCTCGTCTAATGTAACCATCCTTTTTGGCGGGATTCTCGTTCTCAGCTCCAGCACAGGTATGACTTCGGGCTCGGCATTCTCCTCCACATAAGTTTCTTCGACAGCCTCTTGTGTCTCCTCCTCAAATTTCAAAGCATAAGCCTTGAATCTCACCAGAATTGCGGCAGCCAATATCAAGTTGGCAGGTATTCGCAAATCCAGAAGCTCCATTTTTTTTATCCTTTCCAGGTAGCCCGTAGTTATCTCAACAATGTCTATGTTCCATGGGTCAAGCTTTTTTGCGGCAACCAAATCAAGCAAAACTTCGCGCCAGGTCGGAATTGCGACGATTTTTTCAAGCTTTATGTCTTCTGGCTGAAGGTCCTCTACCGAAACACTTTCATGCTCTTCTACTATTTCTTCGCTTTCCTGGACGCCCATGCAAAAAATTTGGCATTCTTGCTTATATTTTTTTGTCATCCACCAAATTATTAAAAAAGCCGTCTGATAACTATTGCAATGGTTCTATGGCACAGCAGAAGTCTTTCGATGAACTTGCGGAAGAAGTAGCCCAAAACGGGGGCTTTGCGGCAATTTTCTATTTTGACTTGCATGCCCCTTCTGAAGAAGAGGTCAAAAACCTCATGGTCGGCTTCATCAGCAAGCTGACAGGCGAGCCGGGCGTGCTTTACGCAGTAGGCGAGATTGACAAGCCAATCCAGAAAGAAAACCTTTTTTCTACCTGGGCAGAAGTCAAGATTCTGGCAAACGACTTTTCCACTCTGGTGAGGCTTTCCACAATGTATTCTCCGATAGGGGTGGAGATAATCCAGCCATCCGAAGTGAGGCTTTCACTTTCTGAAGCGCAAGGGATTCTGCTTGATATCTCGCAGACAAGCTTGAATTTCACCAAGCTGATTATGGAGCGTGTGCTTTCCAAAGAGGAAGTTGAGCAATATAAAAGCAAGCTGCAGCAGCGGGCAGAATTAGGAAAGAGGCTTTTGCAAAAAAAGCAATAGGTGTCTCCTATGCAAGAAAAAGTGAAATCTGGCATCCCTGGTCTTGATAAGATGCTTGGGGGCGGCTTCCCAAAAGGTAGTGTGATTGCTGTTTCGGGCGGCACCGGCTCAGGAAGAACCACATTTGTTTTTCAGTTCCTTGCAGCAGGCGCGCTGGAATACGATGAGCCAGGGTTATTTTTGTCTTTTGACGAGCAAAAGTCATCTATCTATCCGCATCTTGCTTCTTTTGGCTGGGATCTTGTCGAGCTTGAGAAAAAGCAGCAAGTCGTTTTCATAGAATACCCCCAAAATGAACTTTCCTCGTTCGTGGAGCAAGAGGGGGCAATCAGGGACCTGATAGACACATTAGGCATCAAAAGGGTGGCATTGGACTCAATCACTCCGTTTGCCTTGCTTTACACAAATCCAGAAGAAAGAAGGACAAATACGCTTAAGCTTGTCTCCGCATTGCGCTCTTGGAAGACGGTGTCTCTTGTGTCTGCCGAGGACATTCCTGGCTCTTCAACAACATTCCCCCACACGATCTCAGGCATCGAGTCTTTTGCAGACGGATTCATCCATATCTCTTTCCTTAGGGAAGGAAGAGTAAGGCACAGGACAGTCGAAGTGATAAAAATGAGAGGATGCAAGCACGAGCATGAAACAAGGCTGGCGCTTCTGACCGAAAAAGGATTCATGATAGTATCCGAGGAAGAAAAAGCTAAGAAAAGGCGCATTTGATGGCAACTGAAAAAATTGACCCGTGGTCCTCTACTCAGGCATTTGACTATTTGCGCCTTTTTGAGCAATTCGGCCTTTCACACATTTCTGATGAGCTTTCTGCAAAAGCCAATTTCCATCTCATCAGAAGGCAAGTCATTTTTGCCCACCGCGATTTTGACTTGTGGCTCAAAGATGCGCTTGAAGGCAAGCCTGTGGCGGTGATGTCCGGAATAAAGCCTTCATCAGAGTTTCATCTTGGCAGCAAGCTTACTGCAGATGAGATGATTTTCTTCCAAAAAAAGTTCGGAGCGCATGTTTTCTATTCTATCGCAGACCTAGAGGCTTTTGCAGACAATAACTTGTCGCTTGAGGAATCATTTTCGTTTGCTGTTTCGAACCTTGCAGATTTTCTTGCTTTGGGGCTAGACCCAAAAAAATCATTTGTTTACCTTCAAAGCCAGGAAAAGCGCGTAATGAACATGGCATATATTTTTTCAAAGAGGGCAACGCCAGCACTGCTGACAGCTCTTTACGGCCAACGGAACTATTCGCTTTATTTTGCTGCGCTTACGCAGGTCGGCGACATCCTTCTTCCGCAGCATAGAGATTTTGGCGGGCCCAAAAGGACGCTTGTGCCAGTTGGCATCGACCAGGATCCGCATATTAGGTTCGCAAGGGATATCGCATTCAAGGAGAAGCTTCTTGCGCCTTCAGCAATCTATCACAAGCTCATGCGAGGGTTGCGCGGCGAGGCAAAAATGAGCAAGCGAGACGCCTCTTCCGTCCTTTCACTTTCCGATTCCCAAGAAGAGGCAAAAAGGAAGCTGGCCTCAACCCTTACTGGCGGGCGCGCGACTGCGGAAGAGCAAAGAAAGCTTGGCGGCCAGATTGAGAATTGCGTTTTTTATGAAATCATGCGCTATCATTTTCTGCTTGATGAGCATGAGCTGGAGAAGATGCGCCAAGACTGCGTGTCTGGCGCGGTGCTCTGCGGCGATTGCAAAGCATGCTACTCAAAAAAGGTCCTTGAGTGGCTGGCAAAGCATCAAGAAAAGAAAAAAAAGATGCTGCCTCTGGCAAAAAAGCTGCTCAAGAAAGACTAATAGCGCATTTGCCTTTTTGCTTGTGCAATCCTTGGGACAAATGCGCAGCCGACTGCTGCCTCAACCTGCTCCCGGCGATGCATCAAATTGGAGGAGAACCAGCCAAGCGCGCCTTGCCGATAACCTATATTTTCTATTCCTGCGACCTGGCGCATCACATAGGACAAGTCTTTTTTTGTGCTTTTTATCTTTTTTATTATCCATGCTGGAATCGCAAATCCCATGCCAGTCCCATAAGTTTCAGACTCGCCGTCATAAACGCAGCATACTGTTATGTCCAAATGCATTCCTTTTTTCATGTTGGAAAAAATGCCGGATTCAATTCCAATTGCGTAGTCGCATTTTCCCCCGCTTCTTTTCCATGCTGCAAGTGCGCGGTTACGTGCGCCAGCAAATGTCTGCCTGTCAAATGGATGGGCTCCAACACCTGATTTTTCCGCATGGTTCTTTATCTGAAATTTTCTTCCAAAAATCTTTCTCAGCGCGTTTTTGGCCCCAGCCAACTTTGTCGGGTTGTTGGTTGCAATCTGCACCCAAAGCTTCTTTTTTATCCTTCCTTTCTTGTCCGTCTTTCCCTCGAATATCTTTGCGCACGAGATTTTCTTTAAGTCTTCGCCAAAGACAATTGGCACTACTATTATTTTCAGGGCCCGCAGCCCTCTTTTGCGTCTTTCATTGTTTATCTTGACCGCATTGGGGGCGCTTTCTGGGCTCACAATTATAGCGTCAGCATCCTTTATCCTTTCTGCCCCTCCATATTCGTCCTCAATCACCTTTATCGCAGATTTCTTCAGGATGCCAAGTATTTTGAGCGCCTTTTTGACGTTCCTGACCCTCTTTTTAAGCGGAAAAGAAGGGTAAAGCTTGTGCTCTTTTACATAATTGTCCGATGTAATGCCAACAGTTATCTTGCTGAACTTTTTGCATTCTTTAAATAGCCGCAGATGGCCTTCATGGACATATGTGAATGTGCCTCCTATGATGCAATGCTTCATCAGCTTTCACCAGCTGTATTTAAATCCAAAAAGCTCGTATATGTATGCGACAAGAAACACAAGACCGATAAAGACAGGATAAGCCACTATCAAAAGCAAAAGTGGCAGAAAATGCCTTGCCTTCAGCCTTCTGTTTGTTATCTCAAAGCTTTTTATCAGAAAATACGCCCAAATCGACAAGGTAAAGATTCCCAATATCCAGGCAGACTGAAAAACAATGATTCCAGAATTTAACGTCGCACTAAACGCCTCTACTCCTGCAGAGAAATTAGCAACAACAGGCCACAGCCAGTCGACTATGTTTCTGCTCAGAGTCATGAGCGTCCATGCCATGAAAAGAGCGGCAAAAAACCCTGCTCCAAGAGTGGTTGGCAAGATGAATAGTCCGAAATCCCCGTATTTTGGGTTGAAGAAAAGATCTATGTATTTTAGTATATTCATCACTCCTCCCCTATACCAGCGCAGCCTTTGCCGGAAGAGCTTTCCTAATGTTTCTGGGACATCTGTTCGCACAACCGTCTCGTGGCATACCTTTATCTTGTAGCCATGCTTTTGGAAGCGCAAAGCTATCTCCATATCTTCGGTCAAGTTTTTCTCGTCAAATCCGCCAAGCTCAAGCAGTATTCTTTTCCTGTAAAGCGCGGTCGGCCCAGGCGTGACATACAATCCGTCTATGCTTGCAATCGTCCTAAAGAAAAACCCAAAAGAGATCAAATATTCTATCTCCTGGATTTTTTGCAAGAGCGTCTTTGGCTTGTTTGCGCAGATGAAAACCACTACTGAGGCAACTTTCTTGTCTTCATAGAAGTGCTTGACTGATTCAATGAGCGCATTTTCCGCAGGGTAGGAATCCGAATCAATGCATGCCACAATCTCTCCTTTCGCGTGCTCCAAACCTCTGTTTAATGCAGCTGCCTTGCCGCAGTTTTTTAGATTTTTGACAAGTTTGATTCCTTTCACTTTCTTGAGCAGCTCGTATGATCCGTCAGTTGAGCCATCATCCACTACGATTATCTCGACTTTCTTTGGGTATTTCATTCTCTTGCAGGCGCGCAAGCAGTCGAATATTGTCTCTTTTGCGTTAAATGAAGGGATTATTATGCTGACCGAAGGGTAATTTTTTAAAGAAGGCAAGCTCGTTTTCCTCCCTTCCTCCTGAAGCCACAAGACCAAGTAAGAGGAAAAGATGAAAAGAGTCAAGATGGTGTAGCCAATGAAAATCAGCTGGTAAGATATAATGAAAAAAATGAATATAACAACAGCAGCCACCGAAAGGCCTATGACTGCAAGCTGGCGCCGCTGTGGTATCGAAATTGTAGAGCGCGCATGTTCTGTTGCCAATGGCTCACCGTCTCTTTTGCAATTTCTCCTCTATTGTCTGCTCGTCTTGCAGGCCAGAAAGAACAAGCTGCTCATCAATGACAATCGCCGGCACTTCCTTTATCTTGTATCTTTCAATAATCACGTCCAAAAGCTCCACATCAGCATCAATTGGGAAAGCAAAAACCCGCAGTTCTGGGTGCTTTTTTCTTACTTCATCCAGAACTTTCCCTTGCGCGCTGCACATCGGGCAATTCTCCTTTATTTTATAGAAAAACAAAACAATCCTATAAGGGCTTTCCCCGCAATACTTTTTTGCCAAAAGCAAATTCAGATACAATCCTGCATTAGAAATATAGTATTGATTGCGTATTTGTTCATAGTCCTTCTGAACCACATTACTTTTTTCGTATTGCATTATTTTCTCAGCAAGAAGGTATGCCCTGGCAGCTTTGCTTTGTGTCGTGGATGAAAAATAGCCGCAAAGCTCGGATTTGTTTTCCACCACTTGCGAATAAAGAAATAGTAGCCTCTCCATTTCAGATTGGTAAACAAGCTCATCAACATTTTTACGCAACTCATCTGCCCTCATCTGATCCAATTGCGTGATGAAGAAAAACCCAAGAAATGTCAGCGCTATTGTCAGTAAGGCTGCTTTAATGTACGGACTTACCACAGAAAATCACCTTGCGAAAAGCTACTCTCTGCCTTCCTTGCTTTCTGCCCACATTTTTCTTATAAGCAAGCGAAGCTCCTCTCTTTTTCTTTCAAACTCTTCCTGTTCTTTCTCTGAAAGCTTTATCTTTTCGATGAATGTCTCAGTTTCTGCCCCTCCGAATGCTGGCGGCTGGATTGTCTCTGCGACAGCGGCAGCCTTTTGCTGCTCAAACGTTTCAACCTCATTTAGCAGTGCAGTAAGGTTCTTCTCCAACTCCTCCTGTCGCTTCTTTAAATCTAGTATTATTGCCTCCAAGCTTGTCAGCCCTTCTATCAATTCCCCCCTGCCTTCAATTGTTTCAACCAGTTTTCGGTGCTCCTTGACAAGCCCCTCAATCTCTTTTTGCTTCTTGGAAAGCTCCCGCTGAGCAACTTCAACTTCGTTTTTAATTTCATCGTACTCGCTCCTGAAGCTTTGGATTGTTTTCTCAATGTCGCCCTCTTTTTCCTCAATCTGCGCAAGCCTTTCCTGCTGGCTTTTTACTGAGGCAAGCGCATCGTTGAGCAGCTCGGTGATGGCTTCCTTTTGTCTAGCTGCTTCCTTTTCCATCTTTGACAACTCGATGAATTGCCTTTTAACCGAGATTTCTTCGTCTTTTGTCATCTCTCTTATCTGTTGCTGAAGAGCCTGGATTTCCTTTGAAATCTCTGCCTGCTCCTGCATTACCGCTTGTATTGCGCCGTCTAACTCGTCTTTCAGTTGGGCTAAGCTGTCAATCTTTTTTTGAATTTCTGCAATCTTTTCTTTCTGCCCTTTTTCTTGCAGCCTTTTCTTGAGCTCTTCGGCAGCACCGCTAAACGACTCAAACACTTGCTGGCTTGTCTGCAACTGCTCTTTGATTGTCTCTTCTTGTCTTTCCAGGATCCCAAGTGCCTCTTCAATCTTTTCGGCCAATTTTCCATCTTCGATCGCAAGCCCGCTTTTTTGCTCGAACTGCCTTATTTTCTGCTCAAGTTGCCTCAGCCTTTTGCTTCCTTTTGCAGCTGCCTGCTCATACGCCTTGGCCAAATCGGAAATTTCGCTTTTCAGCTTCTCAATGTCTTGCGGACGGATAGCCGCCGTCCTTTTCATCTGCTCAAGCTCTGCCTGAAAATTAGACAGCTCCTGATTCCCTTGCTTGACTTTCCCCAAAAGATTATGGACTTCGGCTTTCATCTGCTGAGTCTGGAGTTGGATTGGCTGCTTTTTTCTTGCTGCGCTGTCCGAGATGTCTTTTTTTACAAGATAGGTGCGCGTGAGTCGGTATTCTATCTTTATCATTCCCTCCTCTTCCAGCGCGCGCGCCCAGTCTTCGACAGTGTTTATCGGAACCCCGATTTTCACCGCAGCTTCCGCAATGTCAATCCTGCCTTTCTCGTTTATCAGATTTATTAGTTGGTCCACCCCTGTCGAGATTAATAAGTCGTCCAACCCCATATTTCCCTGAATTCAAATCCAATCCTTATAAAGATTTGCGCCAAACTTCCTATTCGTGTAAATATGCGGCTTACGGGGTCTTAAATGAAAAGCTCGGATTTTGACATTCGCTTCAAGAAGGAGGCAAAAACTGCGCTCCAAATATTCAAGGACCAATCTTTGCTGAGAAAAATGTTTGGGGAGGAGGCAGTCAAGCTCTACAACATGATTGACAGCGGTCTTTCTGCCCAGCAACTTATGGAGCAGCTCGGATTGTCTGAGGAAAATTTTGTCAAAATCCTGGAATTCATGAACAACAATGGTATGATTAGCGTGGTGGAAGAAAGCCAAGAGGAAGAAATGCCAAAGATGCAAGAGCCAGTTCTACAGCCAACCGAGCTTTATGCCCAAAAAAAGGAGCCACCTATCTCTCCTGAAAACCTTTCTCCCATCGAGAAACTGATTTATGACAAATATGGCGAAGTCGGGATCAAAGTATACACTCTAATTGATGGTGAAAAAACCGCAGAAGAGATATTGCGGCAGACGAACATTTCGGAGGCAAAGCTGGTTGAAATTCTTGAGTTCTTGGACGAAAAAGGGATTATCCACCTTGAAAACCCCAAAAAAGACCAACAAGCCGAATCATCCAGAGTTGACAGCCAATCCGACAAAGAATATGAATACGAGCCAAAATTCAAGCCAATAATTGAAGAAAGCCCGGAAGAAAAGCCGTTTGAGCCATCTCCACCACCGAAGCCACCCCAAATACCAAAAAAAGAAGAAAAGAAGGTAGAAGTTGCTGAAGACATAATAATGGTCGATGTTCCAAAGATGGAAAAGCTTTCCCTTATGCAAAAAGCCACTCTTTTTGCAGAGCTTTCAATGAAATTCCCAAAAGAAGCCAGAAAGCTTATTTCGCTTGTGGATGGCAAAAAGGATTTTGTTGAGCTTGCATTGGAGACCGGCCTGTCGTTTTTCGATATTGATTCCATTTTTGCCTATTTTGGAAAAAAGGGGTTTTTCACCTTCAGCGTACTTTCGCGTGATGAAATAAAAAAGAGATATGGAGAAGACGGTTTTGCGATCTATAAGCGCTATGGGCGCGACGGCCTCCTATTATATGAAATGATAGGCAAAGAGGCATCGCTGAAAGACATAATAACTAAAAGCAAAATTGACGTTGACCGTGCAGTCGATATTTTCCTTTTCATACACAAAGTCTTAGGGATAGATATTCCGCTTGACAGAGATATAATCTACAAGCAGCTTGGGCTCAAAAAATAGTTCTTATTCTATCCTGCAAAGAGCCATCTTTTCAATTTCAAGCTCTGCCTCATAGTAGTTGCCGATTTTTTTGCCCCATAAAGGAATGCGGCAAGCTTCCGCCCTTTCCAGGCGCAATCTTTTTTTGACGGCCCTGCTTAGCTTCCTTTCTGACGCAATCAAAAAATCCGATGCGCTTTTTGCTCCCACCTTTTTTATGGCCGAGGAAAAGTTTGTCTCCTTTGCAAGGAAAAGCAGCGCCTCGTTTTGAATCTTGTCTGATATGTTCCTCTTTTCCTTGAATGCTTTCCTTGCAAGCTCAAAGGCAGCCACGAGTTCCATTTTAGTTTTTGCTGCTTGGGGCGAAATTATCAGCAGTCCGCCTATTTTCTTGCTAGCCTCCACCAGCTCTTCAACCGAAGAAAAAGAGGAAGAGCACCGCAGGACTATCATGTCCTCAATAAAGCTGCTCTAAATTTTTATTGCCTTCAGTTCATTGCTGGTTTTTTCATACACACTACCCATTCAGAGAAGACTATTGGAGTAGGCTTAAATAAACTATTATGTTATTTTTATACTGATGATGGTATGCCGCAGAAAACTGCTGCACGAGAGCTGCTGCTTTACTCTGAAAGAATCAAAGCGGAAGATGTCTTGAACCTTTTCAATCAGGTGTTGAAAGCGAGAATGCCGCTTTTTGGCTTGATCGATTTTTCAGATCTGTTTTCCTTGGATGTGCTTGAGTTGGTAGTAAAGCGCAGGCTCAACACAGTGCAGTTTTTTGTTCATGATAAAAAATCGCTTGGCACACTGTCTATGCTGGTTTTCCCATACAAAATCTCCGAACCAATCGAGATAGAAAAGAAAGCAGGCTCGTTTCTACCTTATCCAAAAATTTATTTTTTGGTTGGCGACAGGGATTTTCTTAGCTTTATGCTCAAAGAAAGCATCGAAGAAATGAACCTCAAAATAATCAAAATTTTCGGGAAGTTTCTTGGCTTTGGGACCGCAGTAGATGAAAAAGGCAAAAAAAGCGTTCTAGTCAGCACCTCGCCTGAAAGGCTTCTTGTATTGGATTTAGAAAAAAACCCTTCAATATATGTGGAAGTTTTGGACCCTATCCCAAAAAGAGTGTCTTTGAGCTCAAAATACCCAGTTTTTGAGGAGACTGGCATCACAGTTGGAGTTGACAATTTCGATGTTTTCCAGCACACACTTTTTGTTGGCGCATCTGGGACAGGAAAAAGCAGAAGCATCTATGCGATGATAAAAGCGATAGAAGCGATGCATGGCGATGGAGTCCGGATTGTGCTTCTTGATCCTCATGGCGAATTCATCCGCTCAATGCATTACGCAAAAACTGTCAATTTCATTGAAAATTATATAGAGCCGCTTGATGTTGGAGGCATGAAGACACCTCTCATGACACAGCTGATTGCCCAGCTTCTTTCTTCTGCGATAGGGCAGGAGAACAAATATTCTGAAAGAGTGCTTTTTTACACAACCCACCTTCTTTCCTCGCTTGGCAAGATGGATTTGAAGAACATCGGCCTTCTGCTGACCGACTCAGCAAAAAGAGCAGAGTTTCTTTCTGAGACAGACAACGATGAAGTGAAGCGGTTTTTTGACGAAGAATTCAACGACATTTATACACGCCATTTCAATGATGCGATTTTGCCTATTCTCAACTTTGTCGGTGAGTATGAGCTTTACCTTGGAGGCAAAAAAAAGCAGGAGAGCCTGCTGGAGCTGATAGACAACAACCGCCTAATTGTGATTTCTTTCAACCCAAATTTCTTTGGAAAAAGAATGATCAGTTTCATGGCGGGGGCGATTATCAACCAAATGTATATTCTTGCGATAACCGAAAAGCTGAAGCTGCCGACAATCCTTGTGATAGACGAGTTCCAGAGGGTCGAAACCAAAGTTGTGAAAGACATCCTAGCTGAAAAAAGGAAGTTCAATTTGTATGTCTATCTGTCAATGCAATCTCTCGGACAAGTTTCAAAAGAGGTTCACGATTCGCTTGTTTCAAATATCCGAAACATAGTTGCATTCAAGGCAAACCGTCAGGATGCCGCGATGCTTTCCTCAATGATGGAGATAAAAATCGAGGAAGCGTTCAAAAAATCAAGAACCCAAGCCGAGCTGGAAGAGTCAAAGAAAGAGATGTTCATCCGTCTGCACCAAAGAGAATGCATAGTGCGACTTTTTGATGGCAAAAATTATATCCTTCCAATGAAGCTACGAGTTGTTGATGTTTACAAACTGTGGGGCTACAAAGAGATGCCATTGGAGCAACTGTCGCCCCTGTCTTCTGTGCCGCCTTCGATGGTCAAAAAGCAACAGCCTCAAGAAAGCCATCTTGAGCAAAAGCAAGAGGAGCCTGGCTTTCAGATGCCTCTGCATGAAGAGGAAAGGCACGAGCCTGAAAGCGAATCTGCCGCAAGCAGCGCGCCAGAAAGCATGCAGCCTCCAAAGCAGCCAAAGCAAGAGGCTGGAGAATCTAGCCAGGATCTTGCTGCTGATGAAAGAATTGAGCAAGAAAAAGAGCCAAGCTTTTTTGACAAAGCGATGCAGCCTGATGAAGAAAAGCCTGCTAAGGCTGCCAGCAGAGTCAAGCTGAAATTGGCAGCTGCCAGAAAGAAAAAGCCCGCTGCAAAGGCAAAGCCAAAGAAAGCCTCAAAGAAAAAATAATTGCTTTTTCAGTCAAGCAGAACTTTTAAAAAACCAACATGGCTAATATCTTGCTGCTTTCGGAGGGTTTCAGATGGAAAATTACCATGGTCCTTCAGGCTCCACAGTCAAGGGCACTGGCGGAAAGATGGGCAAGCACAGCGATAAGAAGCTGCGTCTTGTCGGCGGCCCTTTCACTGCAACAAAAGTTGGAAAGGAAGACTTGCGACAGCTGAGGCAAGGCAGGGGCAATGTCTACAAAGTCAAACTCAAGACAGCAAAATTCGCCAACGTTCTTTCAAAAGACGGCAAGATACGCAAAGCCTCTATCAGGACAGTCATCGAGACTCCAGACAATAGGCACCATGCAAGGCAAAACATCATTACTAAAGGAGCAATAATTGACACCGAGCTTGGAAAAGCAAAGGTGTTGAACAGGGTTGGACAAGACGGAGTCATCAACGCAAAGCTCCTCTGATTTTCAAATTGACGCTAGAATAGATGGGACAATAATTATGCCCATCAAATGGGTCCTTCTTATCCCAAGAAGAGGCGGCAATACTCCTGCAGCAGTGCAGACCGCAAAAAGCAACATCCCCAAAGGTCCAGAAATCAGCCACACTGAAAACACAAGGTAAATTATCACAAGCAAATTAAGCATTTTTGAGTTTTGCAAAAATCTTTGCGCATGCTTTGCAAGCTGGGTCAAGATTATGCTTGATACGCCTATTGAGACAAGCAATATGCCAAGCGCAATAGGGACATTTTGCGAAGTAATAGGGTAGACTTCGTTTATCATGGCAATTGTGCCTTCCCTTGCTTTTCCGATTGTGACCAATGCAGCGAAGGCAAAGACGGTATGCGCAGAGGCAATCGCGCTAACCAGCGCAAGAAATTTCCTGGGTTCAGCAACTGGCAGCAAAAGCGAAGCAAAAACAGCAATCTGGGCTGGCGCCGCTATCCCTGGCAGCAGATCAGAAAGCATGCCAAATATTGCACCCACTATGATATATGCCGCATAATCAAAATTTGTTGTCACTTCCTTCTGCTTTGGGGGTGGCTTTGATGCCCCAAACGAAAGCAAAATACCGCTTGCGGCAAAGAGACCCGCAAAGGCAGGAAAAAGCGGCTCGTTTATCTGGCCTATGAATGTCGCAATTCCTATCGCCCCTGTCAGAAGGAATACAAAGGATGCAGCGATTGCCTTCTTGAATTCGCTTTCTGTCCAAATCAAAATTATCGATGCAAGCACTAGCAAAAAAGCAATGTGCGGCTTTATCATCTTGTATGCGAGCGGGAAAAATTCAGTCGCAACTGGAAATGCAAGCAAGGCAAGAAAAAAAGCTCCAAACAATGAGGAAAGGCAGACTATGATCGCCTCCTTTCCTCGCCCTTCGAGTGCCATCCGGTGGCCTGGCAACACTGAAAGCGCAACCGTGTCGTCTGGAATAGAAAAGAATATTGATGGAAAAAACTGCACGACCAGATGGGCCCCCATTGTTGCAACTAGTATGTAAAAAAGTACTGACGGCTCTATTGGCAGACTTGTTAAGATCGATGCGACTGTGTTGGCATGGATGCCAGGCAGAAGCCCGCTGAAGGTGCCGAGTGCAATCCCTAAAGCTATCTCAAGAAACATCTTCAATCACTAAGCTGGATTTTTTGGGCCTCCACATATTTTGCCCCCCTGTAATTCTTTATCTTACCAACAACGACTACATTTTGCCCTTCCCCAACAAGCTTTCCTGCAACACTTCCTCTTGCCTGAACAGTAATGCACAATGTTTTCTGGCAAAGCAAAAACTTCTGCTGAGTTACGTTTGCTGCGTACCCTTCTAGTCTGACAAGCGTGTTTTCTGCCTCAATAAGCGCTCTGCCTACTGTTGTCACAGTCGGGATTTCCAAAAACAGAAGAAAAGTGCCGGCTATTGCAAAAAAAGCAGCCAAGGCAACAATCCTTTGCTCGTCAAGATGCACCATATATTAATAAATCAGAATATTAAAAAATTCCACATGTCCGTGCTCATCAAGAATGCGACTCTGCTTTCTGGAAAAAAAGCAGACATTCTTTTGCAAGAAGGCAAAATATCAAAAATAAGGCCTTCTGTTTCAGCCAGCGCAGAAGAAAGAATCGACGCATCTGGCCTTCTTGCATTGCCTGGATTTGTCAATACGCATACCCACTGCGCAATGGCAATTCTGCGCGGCCTTGCGGAAGACCTTCGGATGGAAGACTGGCTTTCTGCAGTAAGAAAAAAAGAAAAGAATCTGTCTTTTGCTCAAGTGAGAGCCGGCGCGCTTCTTGCTTGTGTGGAGATGCTCAAAAGCGGCATCACCTGCTTTTCAGACATGTATTTTCACATGGATGCGGTTGCCTCAGCAGTTCAACAGACAGGCATTCGCGCAGTTTTGGGCTATGGCATGGTTGATTTGGGCGAGCCTGGCTTGCGCAAAAAAGAGCTTGCCGAAACCAAGCGCTTCGTCAAAAAGTGGCATCAAAAAGCAGAAGGCAGAATCTCCTGCGCAGTTGCTCCGCATTCCGTCTATCTTTGCTCAGCTGAGCTGTTGAAGCAATCTTTCCATCTTTCGAAAGAATTTGGGCTTCGGTTGCACATCCACCTTTCAGAAACCCGCAAGGAAGTCTTTGATTGTCTGAAGATGACAGGAAAAAGACCAGCATTTTATCTTGAGTCGCTTGGCTTTCTTGGCCCAAGCATGGTTGCGGCGCATTGTGGCTGGCTTTCAAAAGAGGAGGTGAGGGTTCTTGCAAGGCATGGAGTTTCTGCTTCGCTTTGCCCTGTATCCAACATGAAGCTTGCCACAGGGGCAACTGCTCCTCTGCCTGAAATGCAGGAATTCGGCATGAACGTTTCGCTTGGCACTGACGGGGCAGCATCAAACAACTCTCTTTCAATGTTTGATACAATGAAGCTTCTTGGGCTTGCGCAAAAAAATTCGCGATGGGACGCATCGATAGCGCCTGCTCATTATATCTTGAGCGCAGCAACAGAGGGCGGCGCAAACGCGTTGGGCATCAAATCAGGAAGGCTCCAGGAGGGCCTTTTAGCAGACTTGATTTTGATCGACATGCGTGCACCGAATCTGCTTCCTTGGCATAACTTCCAGTCAAACATCATCTATTGTGCCCATCCTGGAAATGTCCGGCATGTCTTTGTAGATGGCAAGCATCTTGTCCAAGACGGCAGACTCGCTTTCATAGATGAAGAAAAAATAAAGGATGAGTTCATTTCGCAGGCAAGCAGCCTTCAAGGCTAATCTCTGCCGCAGTACCTATTTTTTCTATTGCTTTTGTGGCGAATGCCGCCCCAAGCTTTGCAGAAGCCTCGAGCGAATAGTCATTTGCCAATCCATAAAGCACTCCCGCCTCATAGGCGTCCCCGGCACCTGTGGTGTCAACCACCTCTGCCTTCAGAGCGCCTATCATTATTTTTGAGTGTTTCCAGAATACGACTGAGCCTTTTGCGCCCCTTTTTACAAAGACATACGCAGAGGGATTGAGCTTGGCTGCATTTTTCCAATTCCCAAGAAGTGCATTCCCTTCTGCCTCATTCATAAATACGATATCTGCGCTCTTTGAAAGATCAAGGAAAAAGGGCCTTTTTTTCTCTATCGCCTTCCAGTTTTCCAATGCAAATACAATTTTTTTCCCAGCCTTTCTTGCATAGCGGCACATTTTCAGTGCAGTTCTTGCAGTCGCATTTTCCTGCGTCACGGTAATTGATGTGAAAAAGAAAAATCTGGCCCGCCGGATTGCATTTTCTTCAAAAGAAGAATATTTTGTCCCAACACCTAAATTTGCGCAGAATGTTCTTTCTTTGTCAGGCGTTATCAATGCAACTATCTTACCTGTTGTCCCTTTCTTGCGCTCAAGCAAAGCCTCAATGTTGTTTTTAGCCAAATTCCTCTTGAATTCTTCACCTTCCGGATCATCCCCAATCGCCCCGCAATACCCGCATTTTCCGCCAGCCACTGCAAACCATTCGCAAAGGTTTCTTGCGTTGTCGCCCGGGTATTTGAGCACAATTTTGCCTTCAATTGCCTTGATGATTTCTTCCAGCCTCCTTTTTGGAAGATAGTTGGTCGCCCCTTTTGATAGGCCCAATTTCTCAATTTCGCCTGCCTGCACACGAGCGTAAAAGTCTATTACCGGAGTCCCGACTGTCAGCACGTCCATGCAAAGATTAAAAGATTAGCATTTTAAATAATCTTGCAGATTTTCATTCGTTGAGGTTTTGGTTGAGGAGGTTTTGTATGGCTGAACAAAAAAAGCACCTGGCTTCTCGCAGTGGTGTTGTAGATTCTTATGTTTATGACAACGAAGGCATCCAAGTTCTTGCAAAAATCATCACAAAAGAAGGCGAATACGTCCCGCTTTACGAAATCAGCGTCCGCGAGCTTTCAGAGGGCACAAGGCTGGTGCTGAATCAGCTTAAAGGGGAGCTCATCACGACAGTGAAGTTGGACATAACCGAAATCATGGACCCAAAAAAAAGAGACGACGTGCGCAAAAAGTTTGAGACTAGGGCAAATTTTCTGCTAAGCAAGCACTTTCCTACTCTTTCTGAATCAGACAAGAAAGTTCTGACTGCCTATCTGATTCAAAACTCTCTGGGGCTTGGCGATCTTGAGCCTCTTCTTCACGATGAAAACTTGGAAGAAATAGCGATAAACTCCTCTTCCGAGCCGGTCTGGGTATATCACAAAAAGCACGGCTGGTGCAAAACAAATGTCTGGCTGAAAAGCGAGGAGGCAATCTATGACATCTCTGCTATGATCGGCAGAAGAATCGGAAAACAAATCAACATCCTCAACCCGGTGATGGATGCTCATCTTTCGACAGGCGACCGTGTCAACGCCACCCTTTATCCAGTGTCTTCTTTTGGGAACACGCTGACAATCAGGAAATTCTCACGCAATCCTTGGACTATCCCTTATCTTATCGAGCTGAACTGCATTTCACCACAGGTTGCTGGGCTGATTTGGCTTTGCATCCAAAACGAGCTGTCGCTGCTTGTTTCAGGAGGCACAGGTTCAGGTAAAACTTCATTCCTGAATGCAATTGCCTGCCTGATACCCCCAAACCAGCGCATCATATCGATTGAGGACACGCGCGAGCTTACTTTGCCCAGCTTTCTTCAATGGGTCCCGCTTGTCACCCGCGAGCCAAATGCAGAAGGTAAAGGCGAAATCACAATGCTCGACTTGCTTGTCAACTCATTGAGAATGAGGCCCGACCGGATAATTTTGGGAGAAGTGCGCAAGCAAAGAGAAGCAGAGATTCTGTTTGAGGCGATGCATACTGGCCATTCAGTCTACGCTACTTTGCATGCCGATAATGCCGCCGAGACCATCACTAGATTAACCACACCACCAATATCCATGCCAAAAGAAAGCCTCTCAGCTCTTTCAGCAATCGTTGTCCAGTTCCGCCACAGGAGGCTCAACATAAGAAGGACTCTGGAATTTGCCGAAGTGCAGAAAGGCGGAGAGATAAACACTCTATATCGATGGGATGTCAAAAGCGACAAAACACTTGAAGTCGGGAAAATGATCACTCTTTCGCAGACTCTCTCGCTTTACTCAGGAATGACGCAAAAAGAAATAGAGCAAGACGTAGCAGACAAAGCCAAGATCCTTAGCTGGATGGTAAAAAGAGGCCTCAAAAGCGTCGAGACAGTCGGTCACATTGTTTCTCAGTATTACATTGACCCAGACGAGATACTCTCGCTTGCAACTAAGAATGCCGAATGGCAAGGGGAGTAAAAGATTCGGCTGAGGATTATGGCAGAGGACATTTTCCCAACCTTTTCTGAGCTTTCCAAACAAGCCCGCGACGTAGAGCGCAGGCTTCTCCAGCTTCCACCAGCAACTATTTCCGAATCGATCGACCTTCAAGAGCCAACTATCTTCCCACCAGAATTCGAGCAATACACCATCTCTTATCTTCTTGCAGAAGCACAGAAAATAGAAAGAAGACTCAAGATAGGTGCAATCCAGCAATCGGTCTCACCTCCTGCACCATCAGAGAAAGAAAAAATCGTTCAAGAGCTTGCTTCTTTTGCAAAGCAAGAGTTCCCACAAGCTCAGCCTCCAGAGGCACTCTCCGCAAAGCAGCAAGAAGAGCCAGCCGAGACGGCCATCCAAGAGCCTCCATCCGAGGCTTTGCAGCCTCCAGCAGCAGAAAAGGCAGAAGAAGTGCAGGCAGAAGCACAACAGCCTACCTCTGCTTCCCAGCCAGCTACCCCGCCAAAGCCACAAAAACAATATTCGTTTGTCTCCTCTTCAAAAATCTCGCCTCGGCTTCGCGCAATCATCGAGGAGAAAATTAGAAAAGAAGAAGAAAAAGAGGCAGAAATCGAAAAACAAGCTGAACCTTCGCAAGCCGCTCCTCCAAAAGCTGAAAAACCACAAGAACCCCCTGAAGAAGGCTTGCAAGATGCAGAAGGCGCAATGGAAGAGCCATCCATCCAACCAATTCCCAAGCAGCCGCAGCAGCCTGAAAAATCAAACAAGCAGGAAGCCTTGCAAAAAGAAGAGGCGCCGCCACAGGAGGCTGAACCGCCTCAGCCTCGCCCCTCTTATGCACCTCCGATTTCAAGCTCGCTTTTAATCAAACCAATCTTTCCTGACCAAAAAGCCCAAGCGGACTCCTCTGAACCACAAAATCGGATTGAAAAAATTTCTAAAATAATCGAAGAACTCTCTTCCGACAAATACAAGGCAAAAGCAATCCCGCAAGAAGGGCAAGCCCAAAAGCCATCCATCAGCAAGCCACCGTCCGCAAAACAAAAAGAGAAAAAATCAAAGCCGCCTGCTTTTGCCACACAAGAAGACAGCATTTCAGAATTGATTCAAGACATCAAAAGAGCCTCTCTGAATATCGAAAAGCAGCCTGTAAAAGCTAAGCTCCAACCCAAGCAAAAAGCAGAAAAAGAGCCCGCAGCAGCCCCTCAACTTTCTCAATCAAAAGCAAAAGAAAGAAAGATTCCAAAGCAGTCCCCTGCTCCCTCTTCTTATCCTCCAAAAAAACAACTCAAGCAGCCTATCGTCCCACCACAGCAGCAAGAAACCTTCAAGCCAACCTCTCCCTCTCCTGCTCCTTCAGCATTGCGCAAGCCACGCGTGCTTCCTGGGGGAATCGTCACCGAGGCAACAAGAACTTACATTCCTCCAGCGCGCCCAGCGCAGCAGAAACGCGAGATCCAGCCTTCGGTTGCGCCGCTCAAAAGAGAGCTCATACGAAGACCAGCTGCTCCAGCGTCCCAAAAGCAGGAGGAAGAATCAGAAACAAAGCAGCCTGCCCAGCAGACAAAATACCCACGGGAAATTTCAGCCGAAGCCCAATTGCCTGCAGAAGAAGATGATTTGGAGATACCTCGTCCGCCGCCCGAAGACCAAGAGCCTTCAGCTGAAAGCTACCAAGCTGCAAAAGAGGATTTCAGGCAGCGGATGGAAAGCCAAGCCATAAAAGAAAAAACAAAAGAAGAATATGAGGCGATGCTTGAGTCTTACGCAAAAGAAAACATGATTTGGCTTTATGAGATTTACAAGATGGGGGGGATCCCCAGAGAGGACTTTTTGCAAAAAGTAAAAGAGAAGCTAGAGCAAGAGAAGGCAACTCAAAGTCAGGCAGAATCCGCCTCGCCTTTCAACCCGGCATTTGCAAATTTGAACAAAGAGATAGACAAGAGATATAAAAAGTAGTGTTTTACAATATTGTGAGGTAGTGCATGGCGCAGCCAAAATATGACGCAAAGGCAAAAAAAGTACACCAGCCACTCATCTCGCAGCCGTTGCGTGAATCAGAAGGGCCTCAAGACCCAGTGCAGTTCCGGAACCTTTTCATTTCAATTGCGTCGTATTTTCCTGACTTAAGAAAAGATCTGATTCGCGCAGATATGAACTATACTCCGGCAGGATTCGTTCGGACTGCTTTGCTGAATGCATTTGGGATTACTGCAGTTCTTTTGCTGATTGTGTATTTGCTACTTCGCAATAGCGACTTTTTGCTTTTGGCGTTAATTTTGGCCTTTCCAATCTTATTTTTGTTGTCATTTTTTTATGTCATGTATTTTCCGAAAGCCAAAGCTTCTATCAGGGCAAAAAAAATAGAGCAGGAGCTTGTTTTTGCAGGCAGGCACATGCTCATTGAGCTGAAAAGCGGTGTTCCTCTTTTCGATGCTATGCTGGGCATTTCTCAAGACTACGGCGAAGTTTCTGTCGAATTCAACAAAATCGTTGAGAAAGTCACGCTTGGAGTGCCCATGGGGGTAGCACTCCACGAAGTTGCTGAAAATAATCCTTCCGCTTACTTTAAGCGAGTCGTCTTGCAAATAGCAAACTCGCTTTCTTCTGGAGCAGACGTGGCAGTTGCGCTTGAAGCAGTTTTGGACCAAATCTCAAAAGAGCAGATTATCGAGCTTAAGGCATATGGGCAGAAACTCAACCCTCTTGTGATGTTTTACATGATTTTTGGAATCATTCTCCCTTCGCTTGGGATCGCATTTCTCATAATCCTGGTGTCGTTTTTGGGGTCAGCAATCTCTTTTGGCCCCTCTGCGCTGTTCAGCTTTCTTCTTGCTCTTGCGCTAATCCAGTTCATCTTCCTTACTATGGTGGAATCCTCAAGACCAAAATTTGATATGGGGTAGTCTATGTCCAGCATGCTTTACGAGATGATAGGAAGAATCTTTTCGAGGGCGCAGATGAAAAGATTAGGCGCGCTACTTGAATCAGCAGGCTTAAACTTTATTCCTGAAGCCTTTGCAGGCTTTCTTGTGGTCCTTTCATTCATCCTTTCTTTGCTAAGCTACATCTTGCTCATCTCATTTCCCCCAACAAAAGGCTTCCTTTTCAAATTGTCGTTCTTTATCTCTTATGACCTTGCAGTGCAGTCGCAATTGTTCGTCAACATTGTGTCAGCGATTTTCTCAACCACTCTCTCAGTTGGTCTTTTGCTTTTGTTTGTCTATGTTTTTCTCTTGTTGCGCGCAGAAAAAAGGAAGAGGGAAGTGGAAAGCGTGTTGCCAGAGTTTCTTTCACTTGCCGCTTCTAACGTTCGTGCTGGGATGACAGTTGATCAAGCCCTATGGTATGCGGCAAAGCCAGAGTTCGGAATCCTCTCGCAGGAAGTTTCAATCCTTGCCAAAAAAACATTTGGCGGGATGCCATTCAACCAGTCGATTGACTATCTTTCGGAAAGGTTCAATTCAAAATCGATAAGGCGCGTTGTAGCTCTGATCAAGCAAGGCATAGCATCTGGCGGCCAGATGGCAGAGATTCTGGAAAGAACCGCGGAAGATTCCAGGCAAATGCAAGTCATTCAAAAAGAGATTGCCGCTTCATTGCTCATGTACACTATTTTCATACTTTTTGCCGGTGCGCTGGGTGCCCCATTTCTTTTTGCGGTGGCAGGAAAGCTGATAGGCATCTTGGAAGGGGTGTTTGCTGTCTTGCCTTCTTCCTCTTCAGTTACCAATCTGGTGCGCACTCCATTCTTTGTCGTTTCGCCCTCATCAATCTCTTCCTCTGACTTTTTTGTTTTTGCTATTCTTTCCTGCGCAATAACTTCGGTTTTTTCCTCACTTATAATTGGCGTAATCTCCAAAGGAAGCAAGAAGGAGGGAATCTCATATATTCCATTTATATTGTTTGTCTCGCTAACAGTCTTTTATATAGTCAGCGGGGCGCTTGATAGCGTCCTTTCAAACTTGTATCTATGAGGTGGTGCAATGAAAAAGAGCAAAGGCCAAGCGGCGATGGAATATTTGATGACTTATGGATGGGCGCTGTTAGTGATTGTAGTTGTTATCGCAATCCTGCTCATTATAAATCCTCTTCAGCCTCCAACAGGCTGCAGGTTTGATAGCCTTGGGTTTCTTTGCAGCGAACCGCTTGTCACTTCAAGCGGCAAGCTTTACCTGAAAATCACAAACGCAAACCAAAACAATATCTTGATTTATGGAATGAATTGCACCACTAACCGCGCGCCTTCTCCACCTTCATTTTCTCCACCTTCCAGCCCGATCAGGACTCTCCAAAGGCAAGAGCAGTATGAGTTCAACATCACATGCGTGGATGCAAACGGTGTTGCAGTCACTCCTTCTGCGGGCTCGGATTTTGCAGCAAAACTGTGGATATTCTACAAAAACCAAGAGGACGGAGCGTCATACCCCGTGCGCTCAATCAGCGCAAACATAGTCTCAAAAGTTGTCTCAGCCCCTGGCAGCAGCACTTCCTCTCCCTCGCCAACGCAAACGTCCTGAAAACAGTCCTGATCTGAATTTTTTGTGGTGCGCATGCGGATAGAAGAGGACTTCATAGGCAAAGTCGAGGTTCCAGAAGATGCCTATTTTGGGATTTTCACTGTCCGGGCAGCAGAGAATTTCAGGATTTCGCAATCAAAACCGCATCCAGACTTTATCAGAATGCTTGCGCTGGTCAAAAAAAGCTGTGCGCAGGCAAATGTCAAATTGGGGCAGCTGGATGCCAAAATTGGAAATGCAATCATCCAGGCTTCAGACGAAGTTGCGCAAGGAAAGCACGACAACCAGTTCATCCTTGACTCATATACGGCAGGGGCAGGCACTCCCTTCAACATGAATATGAATGAGGTCATTGCAAATAGGGCAGAAGAGTTGCTTGGAGGCAAAAAGGGTCAATACAAATTAGTGCATCCGAACAACCACGTCAACATGTCGCAGTCTTCAAATGACGTCATCCCAACCGCTATCCGCCTTGTCCTTTTGCATCAGTCAGCCCAACTGCTTTCTGCGGCAACTCGCCTTGCGGATGCACTGGAATCAAAAGAAAAAGAATTCTCAAAAATCGTGAAAGTCGGAAGAACCCATCTTATGGATGCGGTGCCGCTTACAGTGGCAGATGAGCTTTCTGCCTTTTCCTCTTCAGTCAAAAAAGACATTTTGCATATCGGCCGCGCCCGGTCGCTGCTTTCAGAGCTTCCTATAGGCGCAACCGCGCTTGGCTCGGGCATCAATACCCACCCTGCCTACAAAAGGACAGTGGTTGCTCAGATAAGGAAGAATACCGGCTTGAAAGTCAAAGAAGGGAGGAATCTTTTCAGGCTAGTTTCTTCTGCGTCTGATTTTTTTGCCTATTCTTGCGCTCTCTCAAGCCTTGCACTTTCCATCCACAAACTCTCATCCGACTTGAAACTTCTTTCTTCAGGCCCAAACACGATGGTAGGGGAGTATGTCTTGCCTGAAGTTGAGCCAGGCTCTTCAATCATGCCAGGCAAAATCAATCCTTCTATACCAGAATGCGCAGAAATGATTGCCAACAGGGTTTTTGGCTTGCACCATTCAGTCCAGCTTGCTTGCGCTGGAGGGCAGCTGCAGCTGAACGTCCAGACTCCGCTGATTCTGCATTGCCTTTCAGAGGCAACTCTTATTCTTAGCACAGGCTGCAGCATGCTTTCTGAGAAATGCATAATTGGCATGAAACTGAACACCGAAAGAATAAGGCAGCACCTTGATGCCTCGCTTATCACGATAACTGCCCTCTCACCTTATTTTGGTTACTCTCTGCTCAGCAACTTGGTCAAAAAAGCGCAAAACGAAGGCAAGAGCTTAAAAGAGATCGTCATTCAGGAAGGCTTGCTTTCTGAAGCAGAATTTGAGAAGCTTCTTGCGCCATCAAGGTTAGTGAGGCCTTCGCTTAAGCTCAGGCTCAAAAGAGACAAAAAATGAGCTGCCCATTGCATCACCCACTATTCTTTTAAAATCTCTCCTTTTCAATAGGTGCGTAAATTGAAAAGGAGACTTCTTTGTCTTCTGATAAGAGGTGGATGAATGTATCCTCCACAACAGCAGGCATATGACCGGGCAATTACAGTTTTTTCACCTGATGGGAGGCTCTTCCAGGTAGAATACGCAAAAGAAGCAGTCAAAAGGGGAGCTACTGCAATCGGCATGATTTTTGATGGCGGAGTTTTGCTTGTCGCATACAAGAACGCGCCCTCCAAGCTTTTAGTTCCAGAATCAATGAAAAAAATATTCGAGATTGACCGTCACATAGCAGCAACTGCCTCGGGCTTGATTGCGGACGCAAGGCGTCTGGTGGATATTGCCCGCCTTGAAGCGCAAAGGCATCGCCTGGCTTACTCTGAGCCCGCCTCAGTCGAAACAATCGCAAAAGAGCTTTGCGACCTCATGCAGGTATATACGCAGTATGGCGGAATTCGCCCATTTGGCGTTTCGCTTCTGATAGCAGGAATTGACAGCGCGCCGCGGCTGTATGAAGCAGAGCCTTCAGGCGCGCTGACTGGGTATCTTGCAGACGCGGTCGGGGCAGGCAAGAAAGAAGTCGAGGAGTTTTTTGAGAAAGAATACAGGGAAAACCTCTCTCAGGATGAGGCAATCTCCCTTGCGATAAAAGCCCTCAAAAAGTCCGGAGACCTTTCGATAAAGCCTGAGACAGTCGAAATAGCGCTGGCTACAGTCAAAAAGAAAGATTTCGTTCTCCTGTCGCAAAAGGAAGTCGAGAAATATCTCAAATGAGGAAGGAAGATGTCCAGCCTGGATAAATCTGTTCTTGCCCATATCGATATAGGCGGCGAAAGGTACGAAATTGTCGTAGACCCTGATTTGGCTTACCTTTACAAGGTCGGGCAAAAAAAAGAGCTAGCCAATGTCTTGACGGTCGAGGAGGTGTTCAAAAATTTCAGGAAAGGCGAGCGGCACACTTCTTCAGCTTTGCAGAAAGCTTTTGGCACCACCGACCTTTATCAGATTGCAGACAGGATACTAAAAAATGGCGAAATCCAGCTTACCGTGGAGCAGCGCCGCAAAATGCTTGAGGAAAAGAAAAAGCAAATCATAGCTATCATCGCCCGCCAAGCGATTGACCCGCGAACAGGCGCTCCGCATACTCAACTTCGCATCCAGCAGGCGTTGGAGGAGGCGAAAGTCCATATTGACGCTTTCAAAGACGCAACCGAGCAGATAGATGAGGTAATAAAGGCATTGAGGCCAATTATCCCGCTTAAGTTTGAGCAAGTCAAAATCGCAGTCAAAGTCCCGCCCCAATTTTCCCAAAAAATTTACGGAACACTTAAAAGCTATGGGATTCAAAAAGAAGAATGGGCAAATGATGGGAGCCTAATTGTCGTAATTGAGATGCCTGCAGGTATGCAAGGAGAGTTTTACGAACGCCTCAATAGACTGACTGCAGGCAGCGCGGAAACAAAACTGATAAAGTGAAATTTATGGTAGAAGGGAAAATTGTCATGCCCGGTGAGCTCATTTCTGAACGAGAGGAGCACATAAGCTATGCTTATGTTGAAAAAGGCAAAACCTATTCAACGGTGGTCGGGCTCTATTCAAACGGAAAAATTGTCCCTCTTGAAGGGCCCTATGACCCTCTGGCCGAAGATACAGTCGTAGGGGTCATAACTGAAATCAAGTTCGCAGGCTACAGCGTGGATATCAATTATGCCTTCCCTGCTTTTCTTTCTAACCGAGAATCGAAAGAAAAGCTTGCGCTGGGCGATGCGATCATTGCGAAAGTGCTTTCGGTCAATGAAGTCAAGGATGTCGAGCTGTTTGAGGCAAAAAGGCTTCCAGCTGGCAGCCTAGTGCGCGTCTCCCCAGTCAAGGTACCTCGCATCATAGGAAAAAGGAATTCGATGATCGACATGCTCCAGTCATCAACTGGCTGCCAAATCTTCGTAGGTAGGAACGGCTATGTTTGGATAAGCGGGAAAGGCAATGACATTCTTGCAGAGAAGGCTCTGCGCATAATTGAAGTGCAAGCACACACACAAGGGCTTACCGATAGGGTGGCTGCATTTTTGAGAGAACACAGGTGAGTGGTGGTATCATGGCAGATTCTGCTCCGAAATTGCTTGTTGATGGAAAGCGTATTGACGGCAGGGCGTTGGACGAGCTGCGGCCTATTAAGATAGTTGCAAGAGTCTTAAATGATGCAGAAGGCTCTGCTTACATTGAATGGGGAAAGAACAAAATATTGGCAGGGGTTTATGGTCCTTCTGAGTGCATTCCAAAGCACGACCAATCGCTCTATCGCTCAATCATCAAATTCCGCTACAACATGGCGCCTTTCTCTGGGCTTGAAGAGCACGGCAAAAGCGGACCAAGCAGAAGAAGCAGGGAGCTTTCAAAAGTTCTCAAGGAAGCATTCGAAAACATCATCATCTCTGAAAGCTTCCCAAAGACGCAGATAGAAATTTACGTTGAAGTCCTGCAGTCTGATGGAGGGACAAGATGCGCCGCATTGACTGCTGCGGCGGTGGCTCTTGCAGACGCAGGAATACCTATGAAAGATCTCCCTTGCGCGGTTGCAATATGCAAAATCGACGGCCATATGGCAATAGACCCGGGGAAAGAAGAGGACAATTATGGGGAATCAGACATGCCAGTTGCCTTCGCAATGAGGAATGGCGACATACTGCTTTTCCAGATGGACGGTATGCTCACTCACGAGGAGTTAGTACAAGGGCTGCAGATGGCCAAAAAGGCAGCTGAAAAAATACACAAAATCCAGATAGACGCAATCCGCAAAGTGTATGATGAGCCCAAAGAAGAAAGATTATTGCTAATCAAGTGATTTTATGGAAATAATAGATGAAATAAAAAAAGACATGCTCTTTTCTTTCTTGAGCAAGGGCAGGAGAGCAGACGGCAGAGGAATGATGGACTTCCGCAAGATCGTTGTGCAGCCCTCTCCTTTGCAGAACGCAGAAGGGTCCTCGCTTGTTGCAATTGGCAAAACGCAAGTAATAGTCGGCATAAAATTTGACATTGCTGCGCCATTTCCAGACAAGCCAGATGAAGGGATACTTTCCACCTCTGCAGATCTTCTTCCGCTTGCATCTTCTATGTTTGAGGCAGGTCCGCCCTCTGACGAGTCCATAGAGCTTGCAAGGGTTGTGGACAGAGGAATCCGCAGCGCAAACACGATCGACCTGAAGTCATTCTTCATTGAGGAAGGAAAAGTGCTTGCGCTCTATATCGACATCTATGTTTTGGACCACGATGGGAACATGTTTGATGCCTCTGCCCTTGCTGCCATGCAGGCGCTTCTTTGCACTCGCCTACCAAAGATTGAGGACGGCAAAATCGTTCGAGGCGAGTATGCTGGCAAGCTGCCGACAAAGGACAAGGTCGTCAGCTGCACTTTCGGAAAGCTTGGCGATAAGGTTTTTATAGATCCTTCTTTAGATGAGGAGCGCGGAATGGACTGCAGAATAACTTTCGCAACCACTCCTACCCATATTTGCGCAGGGCAAAAAGGCGGGTGGGGGGCATTCTCTTATAAAGATATTGTTGAACTTTCAGAGCTTGCGATAAAAAAAGGAGACGAGCTTCGTTCGTTGCTTCGTGATTAGTTGGTGGTTGAATGGCAGACAAAAACGTCCGCTATGGGGCTGAGATAAGGAAGCAAGCAGCCAAAATCGATGCACTAAAATCGTCCTCTTTCATCTGCCCCAAATGCGGCAAAAAAAAGGTAAAACGCAAAGGCAATTCCTTATGGGCTTGCCGCTCTTGCAACGCAGTTTTTGCAGGAGGGACCTATTCGCTTTCAACTCCTGCTGGAGAAGTCGCGATGCGTCTGATAGAAGAATACAAAAAGAGGTAATTTGAATGTACGTTTGTCCAAAATGCAACAAAAAAATAGCCTCTCTTGACACCAAATTCACGAGGTGCCCATATTGCGGGCATCGCGTGCTCTATAAAGACCGGCAGCCAGTTGCAAGGGAAGTGTCCACTGATTAGTGGTGGGATGCTTTTTACGACCTCCAAGGCCAAGTCATTGCTTGCAAGGCAGATTGCATTGGCTTTTGCATGCGCAACTCCGAATGCAAAATTTTTTGGGAGAGGCAAAAGGTCGCTTGAGAGGCTTGCAAAGCATGCCTCCAAAAGAGGAATCGAAAGAATCTGTGTGGTTTCCCCAGCTGCGCTTATCTTCTTTGCGATAAAGGATAAATTGCCTGTTATGCTGCTTCCAAGAATCCTTATCAAAAAAATAACTGTCCGTCCACCGCATTTTCGCAAGCTTGCGCAAGCCTCAAGGCTTTCTTTCTCAGGAAAGAATGCCGCAATTTTTCGAAGACTTTTTGGGAAGGTTCTGCCTTCCGAGAGCGGCTGGCGTTATATTCTTTGCGCAAGCAATCGCCTCTGCCTGAAATTGAATGGCAAAAAAGTCATGGAGCTGGTGGTTGGGTATGAAAAGTAAAAATTATAGCTGCACTGCCAGGCTTACATTCCTTTTCGGCACGCAGCGCTTGCTGAAGGCAGCATACGACAGCCTCAGCGCAGAAGCAAGCTATTCTCACCGTGGAAAGTCCAAAATTTCTGCCAAGGACGGAAAGCTTGTCATAACTATATTTGCTGAAGACCCAACAAGCCTAAAAGCCTCGCTAAACTCTTATCTTCGCCTCATGCAAATGATTAAAACACTTCAGCAAGAAGTTTAGTTGTTAGGAGGGAGAGGTATATGGCACAACCGCTTAGAAACCCTGAAGAATTACAAAAAAACTTGGAAGAATTCCAAGAGCTTTCAAGGCAAGTCCAAGTGATGGCTGCCCAAAGGCAACAGCTTTCCTTCCAAGTCGAAGAGCTCAAAATAGCAGAAGAGATCATCTCAAAATCAACAAAAGAGACAATCTACCGAGCCATTGGGCCTATTTTGATTGAGACCTCCAAGTCAGATGCGCTTGCGGATATCAATGAGAGAAAAGAGCTCTATGACCTTCGCATAGGGATGCTGCTTAAGCAAGAAGAAAAGCTGCGCCCGCGCATCGAGGAGCTTCGCAGCGAGCTTGAGAAAGCCCTCAAGGAATCTCGCCAAAAGTGAAAGCGATGCAGCCGCGCGCTTTTTCCAGACTGCTTGCACCATTCAAAAGAAGCAGAACGATCATTACTTTTCATTCTTTAGGCGATTTGGATGCGGTGGGGGCGGCAATCGCGCTTTCAAGGTTTCTGGGAAAAAGCTCGATAATTGCGCCGCCTGATGCTCCTTCTTCTTCAGCCCGTCGCCTTATTGACTATCTGCAGCTGCAATATGTCTTTTTCGACCAGCTTAGTCTGACCCCCAAAGACAAGATTATCGTGTTGGATAGTGCTTCTTTATCAATCGCCCCGCATCTTAAAGACAAAACAGTGGATCTGTCAATCGACCATCATTCCTCTTCTGGCATTCGTGCCAAAAAAAGAATTAGCGACCCCTCAGCCTCTTCAACATGCGAGCTTCTCTACTTTCTTTTGAAACCAACAGACAAAGTTTCAGCTCTCGCATTGCTTTTGGGAATAATATCTGACAGCGCAGGATTCCAGAATGCCAGCAGCAAAACATTCGAAGCAGTCTCCTGCCTAGTGGCAAGCTGTGGACTTTCTTATTCAGTAGTCCAGCAGCTTGCGCATGCCCCACAATCATTCTCTGAAAGAATCGAAGCCCTTCGCTCTTGCCAGACAGTTTCGGCAGACAAAATAGGCCAGCATATAATTGCCACTGCAGTGGCAAAAAGCCATGAGGCGCACTTTGCAGACCTTTTGGTGAGTATGGGTGCAGATTTGGCGTTTGTTGGATGTATTGGACATGATGGCAGAATATGCGCAAGAATGCGCGACTCGCTCAAAGGCAAAATTCACCTCGGCCAGCTCATGGCGGAAGCTGCAAAAGTCCTGGAAGGCTCAAGTGGCGGGCATGAGTTTGCGGCAGCAGCTTCAGGAAAAAGGGAGAATGTGAAAGATGCCCTCAGCGTCTGCTTGAAGCTGGCAGAACAGCAGCTGCTTTCTTTTGAGGATGCAAAAATAAAGAAAATCGAGTGGTAGGCTGCGGAATGCTGGAAAAGCAATTTTAAGCTTCGTTGGGATGAAGCTTGGGGGGTTTGAATGCCAATTGCAGCGGTGATTGGGGCCCAATGGGGCGATGAAGGAAAAGGGAAAGTGGTTGACTATTATGCATCTTTTGCCCATGTTGTTGTTCGGTTCAATGGAGGGGCAAATGCAGGGCACACAATTGTCCACAAGGGCAAAAAATTCAAATTCCACCATCTTCCTTCTGGCTCGCTTTATCCAAATAAAATAAACGTTATCGGCAACGGGGTTGTCATCGACCCTAAAAAGCTCATAGAAGAAATACGCCAACTTCAAGCCTCAAACATACATCCCAATCTCGTCATCTCCCCGCGCGCCCATATCGTCCTTCCTTATCACTTTGCGCTTGATGGTGCAGAAGAGGAACTCAAAGGAGGGCTTGCGGCAGGGACAACAAAAAGAGGAATTGGGCCTTGCTATTCCGATAAAGCCAACAGGATTGGCATACGCATGGGGGATCTTCTTTCAAAAGATGTCTTCAGGAAAAAGCTGCATCTGCTTCACCAAATCAAAACAAAAACATTGCAGCATGTATATGGCAAAGATTTCCAATATTCAGAAGAGCAGATTTATGAGGAGTATTGCGGCTATGCTTCTTTGCTTGCAGCCTATGTTGCCGATCCTGTTTTGCTTTTGCAAAAGACAATTTCCTCCAAAAAGAATATCCTTCTTGAAGGGGCGCAGGGCACAATGCTTGATATAGACCACGGGCTTTATCCTTTTGGTACAAGCAGCAACACTTCGGTAGGTGGCGCTTGCACTGGGGCAGGGATTGCTCCCTCAAGAATCACTCACACAATAGGAGTGGTCAAAGTATATAGTTCGCGAGTTGGCGGCGGCCCTCTTCCTACTGAAATTTTCGGCAAAGACGCCGACTTCATCAGGGAAAAGGGGAAAGAATATGGCACCACGACTGGCAGACCGAGAAGAATTGGCTGGCTTGACTTAGTCACCCTAAGATATGCAGCAGCAATAAATGGTTTTTCGGGCCTTGCATTCACCAGAGTGGATACGCTTTCTGGCTTGGGAAAAATCAAGGTTTGCACTCACTACCTTCTTGACGGCAAAAAGCTTCTCTTTCCTCCGGCTTCGTATTGGGATTTTGAGGCATGCAAGCCAGTCTACAAGGAATTTGAAGGATGGACTGACTTAGGCCAAAAAGGATGGTCTGCTGTTGCCAAAAAAGGTTTTCGCTTGCTTCCACAACAAGCCAAAAAATACCTGCGCTTCATTTCCGAAAGCATAGGTGTGCCAATTTATTTCGTCGGGGTGGGGGAAAGCAGGGAGGATGCTATTGTTTTAAAAGAGGTTTTCAAAAGAAAGTGAGTTATTTGCCCCTGTAGCTCAGTGGTAGAGCGCGTGCATGGTAAGCACGAGGTCGCGAGTTCAATCCTCGCCGGGGGCTTCATTCTTCCGAAAGACTTCTTTCATTGCCTTAAGCCCGTCTGCTTTCTGTGTAGTCAAGAATGTGCTCTATTGTTTGCGAATCGAAAAAATAAAGCGCAAAGCCGCCCTTTATCGGCGCAGCCATGAAACCGATGTGGTTCTTGAGCCGCGCATATTCAATATCCATATTCATGTGCACTCTTGCCTCTCTGAGGCTTCTTGGGGCAAGGGGATGCGTATGGATCAAAATAGAGCTTTGGTTTATCTTTTCTGCCAACGGCTGTAAGCATTCTGCTTCAGCCATCATAAAAGCCAAGTTCGTCAGCCTATAATCTTTTTGCACGGATGTTCCGCGTATCTTATTGACTAACTCTACAATTGATCTGCTGAATACTCTCCTTCTGCTTTCTTCTAGAGGGACTCGCATTTTTTCTACCATCTCCTCCATTATCTTTTTTCTTTCTTTTGCAGTGGCTCTTTTGAGTCTCTCTTCTGTTTCGTTCAATAAATTTTCGATGTTTTCCATGTTCGTGATGCCCAGCGAAATTGAGATTTCACGCCACATTTCTCTGATGGTATGCATTGCGCCAACAAAATTTTCTTTTTCTATCTGCTCAAGCAACAGCATTCGCATCTCGTCTAAAAACTCTGCTGCAACATTTCGCAGCGGTATGAATTCGCTTCCTTTTTGGCTAAAGAATATTACTGCCCCCTGCTCTGTGCCTTCTGTGCTCTGCTTTCTGATGAGGTCCATGATTTCTTGGGAATACATCTTGCCTATCTCTTTTAGGAATCTGCGCCTTTTTTGCGGCGTGCTTGAAAGCATCGTAGATCGGATTTCTGAGGAATAGCTTTTTATCTCTCCCAGCGCATTTTTGACTTCTTGTCTCATTTTTTCGTTTGCAGCTTCGGCTTCCTCTTCCTTCTTTCTTTCAAGGAAAGCGATTTTCCTCATCACTCTCCTGTGCATGAAATAGCGGTATCCTGCATATCCAATCGCTGCGACGCCTGCAGCTTGGATAGGCGGCACGAACAGCATCAGAGTGCATGCAGCAATCAAGGTAGCAGTCATTGCTTTGGTGTTGTTGCTGTTGCTGGCATTTTTCTGCTGGCTTATTTCCAAGTCAATTTCTTCCAGTCTCTTTTGCTCATTTTGGATTATTTCTCTCAACTTTGCATGCAGTTTTGCAAGAGTAGAGGTGAGAAAGAGCCCAGCATAAATCTTTTGGCTTTTTTCCAATTTCTGGTAAAACGAGCGAAGATGTATGCGCATTTTTTCTGCGCCGCGGTGCTCTACTTTTGTACTGCTGCTTGGCTGATGGTCTGCTGAGATTGCTTTGCTTACCGCGCTGATTATCAACTGCTGTGCTATTTGATCGTTTTCAGCAAAAAACGGGCTGTTGCATGGCAATTCGTGTGGTGGAAGGATGGGGTCTTGAAAAGCCGGCATTTCGATGGCTAGTTGGCTTGCTTTCCACTCATCCATTTTTCTATCACCGTATTGGCAGAGTGTTCCTTATTTTTTTAAGGGCTTTTGCGCCTCTCATTCCACCTCTACCGTCTCGCCCAAAACCGGTGCATATGCATCAAACCCCTCAAGCTTCAGCTCTTCCGCAAATTCCTGGCATTTGTCGCCATGGACACAGAATATCCTTTGCGGGCGGAGTTTTTCGCACATTTCAAAAAGCTCCCTTCTTCCGGCATGCGCAGAAAAATCAAGATAAGCGTATTGGGCTTTTGGCTTCAGCTTCACGCCATCATACTCAACAAAGCCAAAATTGAGCAGGTTGTGTCCGTTTGTCCCTTCGACGCAATATCCAGTAAATATTGCCATTGATTGCGGGCTGAGCTGCAAAAGATAAGAAAGCGCGGGCCCGCCCTGCAGCATTCCAGCAGTTGCGATGATTATGCAAGGCTTGCGAAGCACCTTCCTTCGCTCCCTTTTGTGCATAATTGGTATGCAAGTCTGCAGGTCTTCTCTAAATTTTTTGAAGTCTTTCACATAGGCAGAATACCGCGAAAGCTCCTGTGAGACTCTCCAACCCATGCCATCCACATATACTTCGACATCTTTGTTTATGCTCCTTATTATCCTCACAAGCTCCTGCGTCCTTCCAATCGCAAACGCAGGGAATAGGATATTCCCGCCGTTTTCAAGGACCGACTCTATATTTTCTGCAAGCTGCTTTTCGAGTTCTTTTCTTGGCGGATGATCTCGATCCGAATAGGTGCTTTCTATTATCAGCACATCTGGCTCTTTTGGCGGCAGCTCGCACGGATAGGTTGTCCTTGTTGCTTCCCCCTTGAAGTCGCCAGTATAAACAATCCTCTTTCCATCGATTTCCACATCGATAATCGCAGCCCCGGGGATATGGCCCGCATCGTAAAATATCACTGTAGCGTCATTGCAGCTGTATCTTTTTTTGTAGGAAAGCTTGGTGGCGTTTTGCTCCATCTTTTTCAGGTGGCTTGGCTTGAACGGGAATTCCCCTCTTTTTGCCATTATGTTGATTGAATCCTCAATTATTATCTTGCCCAGTGCAAGTGTCGGCGGGGTGCAGAGAAACTCTGGTGCCCCTCTTTTGTAGAGCGCAGGCAAAAAGCCAGTATGGTCAAGATGGGCATGCGAGGCGATGACAAAATCTGGCTCTTCTGCAGCGGCAAGAGGATAGGCTTCTTCTGAATGTATCTTCAAGCCGCAGTCAAGCATGATGTTTTGGCTGCCTCTAAGCAAGATGCTGCTCCTTCCTACTTCCTGAGCTGAACCAAGAAAATCAATTTGCATGCCAAAACCAATACAAGCAATCCTATAAAGATTGACTCTCTCTGATGGTTTATGAGTTAAGCTATTAAAATTTAGCGTATAATTTTGTTGTGATGTCTGATT
Source organism: Microcaldota archaeon (assembly GCA_026413765.1). Classification (GTDB taxonomy): domain Archaea; phylum Micrarchaeota; class Micrarchaeia; order Anstonellales; family Anstonellaceae; genus UBA10161. Next base: position 87,611 of record JAOAKI010000001.1, read on the forward strand.
TGAATTTCTTGGATCTTGTTGTGCTGAAAAAAATCGATGCTGATTCGACAGTTGAGAAATTTGGAAGCCTTATTAACACTTCTTTCTTTGAAACCGCCAACCTCTTAGGGACAATCAAGCTCAAAGGCTATATCAATATCGAGTCTTCAATCGGCGGGGCGTCTGCCGTCTCTTTGACTGATGAAGGCAAGAAGGTTTTGGAGCTTGCTTCCCAGAAGTCAAAAGAGCCAATCGGCCCTCTTGATAATGCCATTTTGCTTACTCTTGCTTCTGGAGCAAGAGATTTGGATGCCATCCAGGACACTCTCAACATCAGAAGCAGCGACCTTGCCTACCATATCAACAAGCTCGTTGAGCAAGGCTTCATGGATTTTGAAGTCCGCTCCGCCAAAGTGCACTTTCTTCTTACCGAGGCGGGGTTCAATGCCACTGGCGGCATTAGAGCAGCAACACCTCATTTGGCGCAAAAGCAAGCATTGCAAAAAGAGGAACCAATAGCGCCACCATGGGTCAACCCAGAAGATGTCAAGGCAAAAGAAGAAAAGCCAAAGCAAGACGTTGCCCATATCCTTGGACATGAGCCTGCCGCGCCAACCAATGAAACGCAGGAAAAGCCGCCTGCCAAGCAAGAAGACCAAATGAAAAACATCAAGATGCAAAGGATGCTTTCGAAGCTCCAATATTACTTAGTTGAGTATGCGCCCTATCTTCTGCTAATAGTTGCCCTGCTTTCGATTTTTGGAGGGGCAATCCTCCTTTCTCTTACAAAATTCTCATGAGGGATAGTTTGGATTTCTCTTTGCTTTCTAAATATAAGATTCCGCACCCAAAATATGCAATCTGCAATTCTGCAGAGGATGCGGCAAAATCCGCGGCGAAGATAGGCTTTCCGGTCGTCTTAAAAGTCAATTCAAAAACAATAGTGCACAAATCTGACAAGGGAGGCGTGCTACTCAATATCGCAAATCAACAGCAGCTCAAGGCAGGCTACTCATTGCTACTGCAAAGGTTTCCAGAAATCCAGCAGGAAGGGGTGCTGGTTCAGAAAATGGTGAAAAGCCAAGATGCCGTCGAGCTGATTGTAGGAGGAAAAAAAGACAAGCAGTTTGGCCAGCTGATTATGGTCGGCCTTGGAGGAATATTTGTAGAGACCTTCCACGACGTGAGTTTCAGAATCTGCCCAATTTCGCGCTCGGATGCTGAAGAGATGCTCAAGGAGCTGAAAGCTTATCCATTGCTTTTAGGTGCGCGCGGAAGAAAGCCTGCAAATATCTCAGCAGTGATCTCAACAATGCTGAGGGTATCAGATTTGCTTCTGGCAGAGGACCCCCTGGAGTTTGACCTCAATCCAGTGATTGCAGACGATAAAGGCTGTGTTGCAGTCGATGTAAGGCTGTTGAAGTGATTGAGATGGTTTCTGCAAAAGTAAAGAGGCTTGATGCTGTTTTCAACCCAAGCAGCATCGCAGTCATCGGAGCAAGCAGGGAGCCAAACAAGATAGGGCATGTGATATTGAAAAATTTTGTAGATGGCGGATTTGCAGGAAAGATATATCCAATCAACCCAAACGCAGAAGAAATCATCGGCCTGAAGACTTACCGCTCAGTTCTGGACGTAAAAGAGAATATAGATTCAGCAGTAATTGCCGTCCCAGCAGCGGCAGTCCCCCAAGTGCTTGAGGAATGCGGCAAGAAAGGAATCAAGGGAGTCGTGCTTATCACTGGCGGCTTTTCTGAAGTCGGGAATGTCGAGGGGGAAGCGCAGATTGTGCAGGTCGCAAACAAGTACGGAATTGCGCTCATAGGGCCAAATTGCATGGGCGTCATTACCCCCGCAAGCAGGGTAGATAGCGTTTTTCTCCCCATCTACAAGCTTGGCAGGCCTCGCGTAGGCGGCATTTCTTTCATCTCCCAGTCAGGCGCGGTTGGCGGCTGCATTGTCGATCTTGCCGCCCGAGCAGGAATAGGGATGAGCAAGTTCGTTTCATATGGAAATGCGGCAGTGATTGACGAATGCGACTTGCTTGAATATCTTGCGTCAGATAAGCAAACCGAAATCATTGTTGCATATCTTGAAGGAGTCAAAGACGGCCGCAAGTTCCTGAGGACTGCAAAGAAAATAACTTGCAAAAAGCCAATTGTCGTACTCAAGGCAGGAAAAAGCCGGGCAGGCGCAGAAGCAGCGCAATCGCATACTGGCTCGCTTGCAGGCTCGGCAGAGGCATACAAGGCGGCTTTCAAGCAGGCAGGCATCATCGAGGCAGACACACTAGAGCAGCTGTTTGACTTTGCCAAAATCTTCGACCAAGTTTTGCCATGCGGCAACCGAGTTGGGATAATCACAAACGGCGGAGGGATGGGTGTCCTTGCGACAGATTCGCTTGAAGAAGAAGGCCTTGCTCTTGCAGAATTTTCGGAAGACACAAAAAAGCTTTTGCGCAACTCTCTTCCTCCTTACGCAAACGTGCGCAATCCGCTCGACTTGGTCGGTGACGCGGATTCGCACCGCTATGAGATAGCCTTGAACGCCTTGCTGAAAGATGAGAATGTGGACATTATCTTGCTAATCATTCTCTTCCAGACGGTAGGAATAGACAGCTCGGTGGTCAACATAGCGATTCGCGCTTCTGACCAAAAGAAAAAGCCGATAATCGCAGTATGCACCGGCGGAGAATACACTGAGATGCACAAGAGGATATTGGAAAGCTATGGGGTACCTACCTATTCTTCCCCCTCTTCTGCCATGAAAGCGATAGCGCGCTTTCTCTCCTATGCAAACCACTATTCAAAGTACAACGAGATGGTCTGCCCGCACTTGATCAAAAAATCAAAATGACTTTCCTTTTTCTTCTTTTTTCGTATTGCCTTTTTGTTTTGAGATACTCATAAAGGGAATAGAGCCCTGCGATTATCGCGCTGACTATCGCAGGAATTATGAGCAGCCAAAGCCTCAAGTCTCCTTGCACAACCAACCCAACTAAGGCAAACACTCCGCATATCCAAAATAGCTTTGCTGCAAGCCGATTAGTCTTTTCCCATATTTTTTCATCAGCAAGCGTCCAAGGAGTCCTGACTCCTATAAAGTAGTTCCTTTTTGTGAAATTCAGCATGTAGCCGACATAAAAGAACAAAATCGCCACCGAGAAAATTATTATCAGGCTGGTGTCTACATGCCTCCAATAGCCAAGGTTGGGCAAAAGCATTGATATGTAAATGACGCACATTATGAATACAAACAAGATTTTGAATCCCAAAAACTGCTCATAGAAATTCTCCAGATTTTTCTGGTAGATCTCTATCTTAGGAATGATCGAAAATCCGACATAAAGAACAAGAGTCATGAAAGGCACAAGGTACAGTATCACGCTTTTGTGCGCAAATATCGTGTTTCGCCCATCAAATCCGAATGTTACTGTCACCTCCTCTTTCTCGTTTGTGTGGACAAGAGGGTCTGCATAAACCGCAATCGCAAACATCAGCACTAGCATCAAAACAGGAAGAATCTCCTTGTGCATCCTCCCACCCGAAGCCTCTTTGGAAGAGAAAAAATATAAACAGAAAGTAGGCATTCCTAAGCTATGCTGGTCAGGTTTGGCAAGAGCGAGATTGTTGCATTCCTAGCCGCGGTTGTGATTGCAGTTTCTGCAATGCTTGCTTTCCGCCATATTTCTTTTTTGAGGCAGCTGGGATATTTGGAGATATTGGCAGTCTCTTTTGTTTCTTCTGCTACAGTATTGCTGCCTTTGCCTGGATTTGCAGTTGTCTTTGCGGCAGCCCAGTACCTCAATCCGTTCTTGCTTGGGCTTTCGGCAGGCATCGGCTCAGGACTTGGAGAAATTTCTGGATATCTTGCAGGTACTGTCGGACACCGTACTCTCACAACCACTACTTTTTTTGAAAAGCACAAATTGCAGCTTCAAAAATACGGATGGCCTGTCGTTTTTCTCCTTGCTGTGATTCCAAATCCTGCTTTTGATGTCGTCGGCCTTGCAGCAGGCGCAATAAAAATGGAATGGTGGAAATTCCTGTCTGCGGCCATCTTGGGCAAATCAACACGCTATATTGCTCTGGCATTGCTGGGCGAATTTTCTGCCGGCTGGATCTAAGCAGTCAGTGGGCCGGAAGAGATTTGAACTCTTGACCTTTCGATTTCAAAGCATATTGCATATCAGTCGAACGCTCCAACCAGGCTAAGCTACCGGCCCACTTGCTAAGTTAATCGATGATAGATTTTAAAAAGAGCAGTTTGGTCAGCCCTGCTTGCAGCCTGTCATTGTGGTTTTTGCTTCGTGTAGACTTTTGCAGTCTTTTCAGCGTCAAAATCAGGCACAAGCTGGCTCCTTTTTTTCAGCGCTTCCAAATAGTCTTTCTGTATCTTTTCGAAGTAGACGCTTTCCTCCTCACTTAATTCCCGCGCCTGCTTTTCTGCAGCCTTTGCCTGTATTTTTGCAAGAAGCTCTCCAATCAATTTTTCGTTCGCGTCAAATTCTCCTGCCTTTGATGCTTCAACCCACACTATCTTGCCGCCTATATTCCTTTGCACTTCATCTGTCGGCCTCAATTCTGCAAAATCAGCTTTTTTTTTATCCAAGCTGAAGCTGCCCGAGACGATCATGCAATTTCTGCCCAGCCTTGCCGCAAGATTGACAAGCTCCTGCTGCTTTTCTTTCGGCAGAAACGACACGTCTACATCCGGGCCTTCGTTTTCCTCTATTATCTGCCTGAGTGCCTCTGCTTCTTTGCGCGGGATTGTGTTCAAAAAAATTGTAAGCCTTGCTATCTCTTCTCTTTTTTCATAGTTTCTCTTGACTATCTCTGCCCTTTTTTTCATCAACTCGTAAAGCGAGCCGCTCTTTGTCCGCACTGCCTGCTCAAGCTCTGCCCTCGAATGGCTATTTATCTGCCTGGTATATTCTTCTATCTCCTTTCTATTTGGGACGAGTGTGACCATATCGGCAATCTCAAGTTTCTCTGCTATTGGAGCAAGCTTCTCTTCGACTGACTTGAGCTCTTCTTGGATTGTTTTGAGGTGCAAGTCCCCTTCCTTTGCACCCGAGCGCATAAGCAAATCTTTTTTGAAAAGCAGCTCGTTTTTTTTCCTACTCAACACTGTATAGTCTACCAATTCTCTGCTTGAGATTATTATTGTCCTTTCCTGCATATGCTAAACTTTGGCGGCAACATTTATATTATTCTTTTTTTGCTGCCTGCTTTTTGGGGAGGGGGGCGCAACAAAAGTAGGGGTGTGGGAGGTGAATAACAGGCGCCCCCGTTTCCCCAAAAATATCTTGGTCGCCTTGCAATTTAGTTGCAAGCATCATCTTGCGCTGTACAGCACCGCCCTCCCAACTTGCTTTTTTGAAAGCAAGCCCATCTCATACATGCGGTTGAGGCGTGAGCTGGCAGCGTTTTTCCCTTTGTATCCAAACCTCCTGCGGACATCTTCCGCAGATACATAACCTTTCTCTTTGACGAACTTGAATATCTCCTCATCCACTTGCGGCAAAAGCACTTCTTCTGGCTCTTTTTTGATGGATGCTTCCAGTGCATCAAGCCTTGCTTCTATTTTTGCGAATTTCTCTTCAATTTGCGCAACAAGCGTCTTGAGGATTCGATTGGTGTTCTCTTTTTCTGTTGCCGCGGTATGCATAATTGCGGCAATCACAAGCGGGTCTCTCAGCTTTTGTATCTCATTTTCCAATGGGGAAATAATTTCGTTTTTCAGCTCTTCGATTGCTTCTTTTCCTGAGCCTTCGCCAATAGGTTTATAATTTTCATTTTTCTTCATTCCTATCACGCTGGCAGCTTGTTGGCGTCATGTGGTGATTGTGATTTTGTCACGATTTAGTCATGACAATATATATAAATATTTAGGTTTGTCATTCGTAAAAAGCATAAAAAATTTTTACATTTCTTGCCTTTTTTAATAACAAAAATGTAGGCCCTCTTGCAATGCCGGCTGACCTTCTTGTTCCAAAAATCTTGCGCAGGCACAGCAAAACCAATTTATTTTCTTCTTCCTTTTAAAATCGTGGAAAAATGGTAAATGAAGCCCCAAAGATTCTTGTTGACAGCCGCGAACCAGCTGAAATATCTGACTGGCTTGAGGCAGCTGGGGCAGAAATAGAGATCACTAATCTGCCAATAGGCGACTATCAGCTTTCTTCACGCCTGATTGTCGAAAGAAAGACGAGGCAAGATTTCGAGTCCTCAATAATTGATGGCAGGCTATTTTCGCAGGCAGAATTGCTTGCTAGCGCAATCCCAAGGACAGTCATAATCGTGGAAGGGCAAGCCGAGCAGCAGAGAGTCTCAAGAAATGCGCTTTTGGGGGCATACGCTTCGCTTATTTCAGATTTCGGATTTTCTCTGTTTTTTACGTCTTCACTCTCCTCAACCGCCGAGCTGATCTTTGCATTAGCCTGCCATGAGCAACTGTCGAAAAATCATCCGCGCCCAATTCTTCCAAAAAGAAAAGCCCGCACGCTTGCTGAGCAGCAGCTTGCAGTTGTCGAGTCTCTGCCCGGAGTCGGTCCAAAGCTTGCCAGGCAGCTTCTTTTGTACTTTGACAATATTGAAAACATTGTGACTGCTCCAGAGGCAGAACTTGTTCAGGCAGGAAAAATTGGGCAAAAAAAGGCAAAAAGGTTGCGCCAGCTTTTTTCCTTGAGATTCAAAGAAGAGTAAAAACCAGCCAACTCTGCCTTACATCTCTTGTCGAATATACATTCGTCATGCATTTAATTTGGGCATGAGATTGTTGAACTGCTTAGTGCAATTTTATAACTATTTATGCTTACATATATAGGCTTTGCATTCGCATCAAGGTGGTCCTATGGATGAAAAAATACTCAAAATTGTTGCAAGAAAGCTCAAACAATACGAAGGACAGCCGATTACGCAAGAAAAGCTGACAGAGATTCGGCAAGCAGTCTATTCTGCGACCAAGACAAACAAATTTGCTTCTTTTGCGAATGTGAAAAAGTGGGTCAAGGCGGCACGGTCTATGCTAAAATCGCAGCAAAAGAAAGAGGCAAGTCCTCCTCAAAAGGCAAAAGAGCCCGAAAAATCAGGCAGCAGCGAGTTTGCAGATTTTGAGGTTCCGCGCAAAGTCGAAGAGACCGTCAATATGATAAAAGACGAGCTTGCGTCGCCTCCTAAAGAAGTTGCGCTTCCAAAGCCGCAAATCGTTTTTGACAAAGTCTATCTGCAAAGCATCAAGTTTGAGATAGCCAGCATCCGCCAGACAATGGAGCGCGTAAGCAGGCAGCTTGACAAGCTTGAAAAAGAGCTCTCTAGCCACGCAAGCGAAGAATAATCGCGCTTTTATTTTTTTCACTCGTTTTTTAGTTTGATGGGCGTCCTGGACAGCTTCGGATTGCAGATAGCTCTTGATGACTATGACGCAGAAGTCTGTTTTGTTTCGCATGCACACACCGATCATACGAAAGCATTCTCCAAAAACCGCAAAATCATTGCTTCGGATGAGACGTTCTTGCTTTTGGGCAAGTCCCCCTCTTGCCATCCTCTTCCTCAAGGGACATCACTGCACCAAGCAGGGCACATGCTTGGCGCAGTCCAGCTGAGGGCAGAGCTTGATGGGCAAGTTTTCGTCTACACTGGCGACTTTTCATTGCACCAGGGGTACACCACCTTGCCTGCCAAGATTTTGGAATGCGACACTTTGATGATAGATTCTACCTATGCCCTTCCTCACTTGCGGCTGCCAAGCCGCGCAGATACAATCCGCAAAATAGCAAAGTTTGTCAGGCAAAATGAAAATAAGATCGTCTTGCTTGGCGCATACCTTCGCGGCAAGACCCAAGAGCTCATTCGCCTCCTCAATGAGGAATGCGGCATTGCACCGATCGTATCCAGCAAAGCGGACTATTTTTGCAAAGTCTACAGACAATCAGGTATAAAGCTTGACTGGATTGCCGCTGGCACTCCTGAAGCGCAAGAAGCGATGAAGTCTGCATTTGTTGCAATCGTTCCGCTTAGCCAGGCCAATTTTTCTTTCGGCGCCAAGCTTTCAGAGGCTTTTGGGCTTGAGGTCAAGACTGCGGTCGTCACCGGCTGGGCAGCCTTTCATCGTTTTCCAGCAGACGAAGGTTTCCCGCTTTCCGACCATGCAGATTTTCGAGACACAATGCGCTATATCCACGAATCAAACGCAAAGAAAGTCATATGCGCAAATGCGTCCGACAGAGAGGCGGCAGCTCATCTGCGAAGAATCGGGATAGATGCCGTCGCAAAATCATCGCTTTCTGGCAGCCACCAATGCAGCCTTCTGGAATGCATGCACAACAAATAAGCAGCCATTTAAATCTTATTTCAAAAATTTCAAATGGGCTGGTTTTATGCCATCTGCAAAAAAAGACGATATGCTTGGCGAAATCAAAGGAAGAATACCTCTCTACTCCAATGGGATAGACAATGCTGGCCAAATTATCCTGTGCGAAAGCGGCATCATACTGGAAGCGGAAGGCAACACTCTGAAGGTGCCGTTCCGATATATTACTATGCTTGAAAAAAGCGGGGAGCTGCCACTTGGCAAAGTCAGCGTAGAAATCGAGGTTTTCGATCCTGCTGGCAACAAATACTATTACCAGTTTGGAATGGCTGACACACATTTCCTCATGCTCAAGCGTGCATGCTCCAAATAAAGCTTTTAAGCACTGCAGCCTAAAGGCCTGTTGGTTTATATGGGCTCGCAAAAAGGCCAAGCCATGATGGAATATCTGGTTAGTTATGGCTGGGCGCTTCTTGCGCTTTTGCTTGTTCTGGCGGTTCTTGTTTCTTCCGGCATTTTTTCTCCCTCCAGCTTTACTTCCCAAGAATGCGTCTTCCAGCCGGGCTTGCCTTGCAACTCATTCATTCTCTACAAGGACAGCTCTTCAGGCCAGACTTACTTGAAATTCAGTCTCTCTAACGGCCTTGGCTTCCCCATCAATATAACCGAGGTCAACTACACTGTGATAGATATTGGAGTCCAAGGCAGAAGAGAAGTTGTTGGCAACATTCCTGTCCCAAGCGCAATCCAGCCAGGCGCATCTACGAATTTTTCCCAGAACTTTTCTGGGCCTTTTCAGCCTCAGCCAAAATCGTTCCGCACTGTTTTTGTCCACCTGTCTTATTTGAATTGCAAAAATGCGGCTTGCAGCGGCCCATATGAAGTGTCAGGAAAGATAAGCTCGCTTGTGGAAGGCGGCTGATCAGCATACTTTTAAATCCTAATGCTGTATTTTTTTTACGGCATAAACCTCAAAGGCGACCAAATTTGCCGCCGGAAAGGCAAGTCTATGGTTTACATAAAGGCTTTGAAGTTCAGAGGGTTCAAGTCTTTCCGCCGCGCCGAGGCTTCTTTTCCAAAAGGGTTTGTCTGCCTTGCAGGTCCGAACGGAAGCGGCAAGAGCAACATTACTGATGGCATAAGGTTTGCGTTGGGGGAAAGCAGCCTGAAAGCCTTGAGGGCAAAGAGAGTTTCCGACTTGATCAATTCCTCTTGCAGTTTTGGAGAGGTTGTTCTCTATATAGATGGCGAAAAACAGTATGAAGTCAAAAGAGCAATCAAAGTGGACGGGAAAGACGTCAAGACGCTATACAAAATAAATGGTCGGCGCTCCACAAGGACGCTTGTGCTGGAAGAGCTTCGCCAATACGGTCTTGAAAGCGGCTCTCACAATATCATTGCGCAAGGGCAAGTTGAGCGCATAGTTGAGATGTCCTCTAAGGAGAGGAGGCAAATCATTGACAACATCGCAGGCATTTCTGAATACGATGCAAAAAAAGAAGAAGCGCTTTCAGAGCTTGCGCGCGTTGACGCAAAAATAAATGAGGCGAACCTGGTCTTGGGTGAGCGGCAGATTGCGCTTTCTGAGCTGGAGCGCCAAAAAGCAGAAGCGCTTGCTTTCCTTGAGGCTCAGGAAAATTTCAAGAAAGCCAAAGCATCTCTCATTTCTTCAGAATATTCCAAGCTTAATCGCCAGCATTCCGAGATAGTCCAAAGATATTCCGAGCTTTCAAGCCAAGCAAGCGAGCTTGGGCACCAGGTTTCAGTCCTCTCCTCCAGGCTAGAAGAGCTGAATGGTCAAAAAAAGGCAATCGCAGAAAAGATTGCTGCCTCCGCCTCGCGCGAAGCAACTATTCAAGACATCTCCCTTCTGAAAGAAAAAATAGGCTCACTTTCCGCAACTCATTCTGCACAGCAAAAAGACCTCCAACGGCTGCAAGCTGAGCTGAAAGAAATCTCTGCTGAGATTAGCCAGGCAAGAAAGACGCAAGATGAAATAGCTGCTTCGATAAAAAAGCTGAACGAAAGCTTATTGGGCATCAAGTCTATGCTAAGCCAAGCTGAATCGAAAGATTCCGGCAGCGAAAACAATGCCAAAAGAATCGCACAGCAAATTGAATCCTTGTCTTTGCAAATCATATCGCTTAAGGAGCAAAAAGCGGCTGCAGAGGCGGCAAAAGCAAGCGCAGAAAAAATATTGCGCATAAAGAGGCAGGAAAAAGAACGCATATCTGCCGCGCTAGGCTCATTTTCGGAGCACAAGCTCTCCGGAGAAGCTGAGCTTTACAAAAAAGAGATTTTGGCACTGCAGCAGAAGTTGGACAGCCTTTTTGAGTCTGAAAGAGAGATCAACAGAAAGCTCCCCGAAGTTGAAAAGCAGCTTTTTGCGGCAAAAGACAAGGCTGCAAATTTGCGCGCTTCGATTTCGCCTGCGCAAAGCGGGCTTGCCCTCAAAACGGTTGAGGAGCTGAAGCCGAAAATCAAAGGTATTTTTGGCCAAGTCTCCTCTCTCATTTCATGCGACCAGAAGTTCATGCTTGCGCTTGAAGCAGCTGCTGGGCAGAGGTTGTCCTATGTAGTTGTGGACAATTCTTCCACTGCAATAAAGGTGATCGAAAAGCTCAAAGAGACTAAGGCAGGCAGGTGCACATTCATTCCTCTTGACATTCCGGTGCGCCAGCAGGATGATGCACCAAAAATGGCAGGCTTCCTTGGCAGACTCATTGATTTTGTGAAGTACGACAGGCTATTTGAGCCTGCGATGAACTATGTTTTTGGGGACACGCTGCTTTTTGACAATGCGGAGAACGCAAAAAAAGGCGGCTATGGGAAATACAGAATGGTCACTTTGGATGGAGAGCTGTTTGAGAAGTCTGGGGCTATTACTGGCGGATTCTTGCGGACTTCGCTTCTCTCCAAAGCGGCGCTTGATAAGGCAGAAGCAGAAGCAGAGGAGCTCAAAAAGCAAAAGGATGACCTTTTTGCGCAGCTTTACAGCATAAGAGAAGAGATGAGCCTGCTAAGAAAGCAAAAGGCAGAGGCGGAAGTCAAGCTGAAAGGAATAGAACTCGAGCTTAAATCTGCGCAAGAAAAGCAAGCAAGCAAAAAAGCTCTGTCTGATGCGCTTGCGCAAATCGATGCCGAAATTCAGTCTGCAGAAAAAGAGATAGCTAATGCATCCTCTTTAGTGCAGTCGTTAGAACAAAAGCTTACGCAAGCAATCAGCCAGTTTGAGCTGCTCAAAAGGCAGCTGGACGAAGAAAACGAGAAGATCAAGAAATCAAATCTGGACGCAAACGTGCGGCTCCAGCAGCTGCATGCAGAGCGGTCAAGGCTCGAGGCGCAGCTCCAAGCCAAAAACGAAGAGCTGGAAAAGACGACATCTTCGCTTTCTCTTCTTGTTTCCAAGAAAGAAACAATCCAAGCCCAGCTTTCCGAATGCAAAAAGACCATCTCAGATCTGCAGGCCCAAATTGACGAAAACAGCAAACTCCTGAAAGAAAAAGAAGCAAAACTTTCTGAGCTGAGCGCAACCAACAGCAAGCTCATGTCAAAGCTTAAAGAAATTGAAGACCAAGCAGCGGAAGTTGCTCAGCAGGCAGGCAAGCTGAAGGCGGAGCTTGACCGGTGCTCAAAAGAAATGATGGAGACGGAAATCCGCAGGCAAACAATAGAGACTCGCCTTGCTGACCTAAAAGCTTCGCTTGAAGAATTTTCTGGAATTCAGATAATCGATGCGTCGAAGCAAGAGCTTGAGGAGCTGATGAAAAAAAGCGAGGCAATAATGAATTCTCTTTCTTCAGTGAACCTCAAAGCGCCACAGCAGTATGAGCAAAAGAAAGCAGAGATAGACGAGATCAAGTCGAGAGTCGAGTCGTTAGACGCAGAAAAAAAGGCTGTCTTTCATATGATCGACGAGATAGAGGCAAAGAAGCGGTCGATATTTCTCTCTACTTTTTCTTCAATCAACAGCAACTTCAAAAAACTGTTTTCCTACATTTTCAAAGGCGAAGGGACTCTTCTTCTGGAAAACACCTCAAACCCATTCGAGTCAGGCCTATTCATCAAGGTCAAGGAAGGCGGGCACGAAAAATACCTCGATTCAATGTCTGGAGGTGAAAAATCGCTGCTTGCGCTTCTTTTCATATTCTCCATCCAGATGTATAAGGCGGCCCCATTCTACATTCTTGATGAGGCGGATGCTGCTTTGGATAAAGAAAATTCAAGGAAACTTGCCGAATTGTTGCGCCAGCTTTCCTCAACTACCCAATTTATCGTTGTTACGCACAATGACACGCTCCTTTCCTATGCCGATGTGGTGCTCGGAGTTACGCGAACCGATGAGGGCTCAAAAATCGTTGGCGTTCAGCTCACCTCTTCTGCATCAGTTGCTCACGCCAAAAAAGCCTAATTTGAAGTGCGATTTCCGAATTGCATTATTTCATACGGCATGTAGCCGTCGCTGTAAATCCTGATCGTCCCATCAACATCGGTCCGCCACACCTTTATTTTTTTCATCAAAAGCCTTTCTATGGTGGTTGGGGAGGGCAATCCGCTCATTTCTTTCCCAACCGAAATTATCGCATGCTCAGGCGGATACCTCTCAACCAGCAGCGAAGGCAACGGCCGCCCTTCGCCATGCTTGAAATATGTGATGACAGGGCACCCAAGCTCACTGTCTGCTCCCATCAGGATGCTTTCGATATCCTGCACAGTTGGGTGCAACAAAAGCATGCAGAAGTTGTTGAATGACAGCTTGAGCACGATCGCATCAACATCTGGGTTGCCTTTGAATCTTGTTGCTTGTGGATTGAGGACTTTGATCTCCATGCCACTAACCACGATGCTGTCCCCTGCCTGCGGGCGCTTGATTGCAATGCCCATGTCCTTTGCTTTCTCAATAATTTCTGCATATCTGTCTTCTTCTGCTGTCAATGAGACCAAGTTTCTGCCTGGAGTAGCGTTATTTTCCCAAATCTCACCTACTTCTATTCTTTCCAATACTTCTGCAGCACCATTTATCGCTTCTGGCGCATTCCTCGTTATGACCAAGACATTCAGGTTCTTAATTTGCATTTTCTCAAGAAAGCTCAATATTTTTTCAGCATTTCCCGCATCCACAAGCATGTAGAAGTTGCCTTTTATGACCAAAACAGCATCGCCTTCACCTGCGTCTATCACATAGATATTCAAAGGCGCGCCAGGCATGTCATAGATTCGGAATTGGCCATCTGCTATTCTGTCTGAGATATTTCTTGGGATAAACGAAGCAAAAGGATCTGGCGGCAATTCGACAGGTCTGCTAGCAGCGGAAGTCTTATTCTTTTTCACAACTGTTTCGGCAACCGTCTGGTTTTCCTGTGAAGCATTTTCCTGCCTTGGTGGGGCTTGCTTTTCTACTTCTGCAGCAGGAGCCTCCTGGACCGCTTTTTTTTGTTCCCAGGGCATGCTACATCCTAAAAGGATAATTAAGATTGCCAAAAGCACTAAAGCTGAGCGCATGTATAACTTTCTTCATGTTTCTTTTAATAACTTTTTCACAGAACCCCGAAATACCTTTTCTTTTCCCATTCGGTCACTTGCGCCTTATATTCATCCCAGTCTTTCTTTTGTATTTTCATCAAGTATTGCGTCACGTGCGGCCCCATTGCATCAACTAGAACGCTGTCGGCTGCGAACTCCTCGCTTGCCTGCGCAAGCGAGCCTGGCAAGGTGCCTATCCCAAGACTTTTCCTTTTTTCATCCTCGTAGCCGTATACTTTTTCTTCGACCGGAGCGGGCGGCTGCAATCTGCGTTTGATTCCGTCAAGCCCAGCCGCAAGCATTGCTGCAAATGCAAGATATGGGTTGCATGAAGGGTCTGGGAATCTGCATTCAATCCTTGCCCCCTTCTCCTTTCCTTTCAAATTCCTTGGTATTCGGATAAGAGCAGATCGGTTTATCCTGCCCCAACAGATATAGACTGGCGCTTCATAGCCAGGGACAAGTCTTTTGTAAGAATTAATCGTTGGGTTGGTTATCGCAGTCAGTGCCCTTGCATGCTCGATTATTCCGCCTATGAAGTTCATTGCTATTTTTGAAAGGCCATATTCGTTTGTCCCATCGAAGAATGCGTTTTCACCGCCCTTCCATAAAGACTGATGCACATGCATGCCCGAGCCATTTATCCCATAGACAGGCTTTGGCATGAATGATGCAAAGAGGCCATATTTTTTTGCCAAACTCTTTACTGCGGTTTTGTATGTCATCACCGAGTCGGCAATTTCAAGTGCGCCGCCGTATTTGAATCCTATTTCATGCTGGCCCTGCGCTACTTCATGGTGGGACCTTTCAATTATCATCCCCATTTTTTCCAACGCAGGCACAATCTCTTGCTTCAATGCGAATGCCTCGTCTCTTGTGGCCAAATCAAAATAGCCCGCATTGTCATGCACTTGCATCATTTGAGGGTCATTCTGTCCGTTTGAGCTTTTGAAAAGGAAGAATTCCAGCTCTGGCCCAACTTTGTATTCAAACCCCATCTGGGCAGCAATGCCAAGCTGCCTTTTGAGGACTCTCCTTGGATCCCCTTCGAAAGGGGTTTTTTCGTCAAGATAAACATCGCAGATCATCCGCGCAGTTTTGTTTGGGCCCCAAGGGATTATTGCCCATGTTTTAGCGTCTGGGACAAGAAACATGTCGGATTCAGCAATCCTTGCGAACCCTTCGATTGACGAGCCATCGAACCATATCCCCTCTTTAAGCACATCTTCAAGCCGATTTACAGTTATCTCGCACATCTTTGGTGTCCCCAAGATGTCCACAAACTCCAAATCCACGAATTTGACCTCATTTTTTTTCGCATCAGAAAGGATTCGGTCTATCTCTTCTTTTTTTATGTCTGATAACATGTTTTCACCCTTGGCGCAAATAGCAGTATATGTCATATATATATTTTTTCAGAATTTTAATAGACAAAAATATGATATATTTTTTAAACTATTTATTCAAATATCTATTAATTTGTTCTCTCATATATAAAAGGTGTACAAATGTTGGACAAAATCGACATGGAAATCCTTTCCATCCTCAAGAAAAACTCTCGGCTTTCTTACCGCCAAATAGCAAAGCAATTGCACCTTCATCCGACAACAGTCATAATGCGGGTGTCCAAACTGGAGCGCTTGGGCATCATCAGAGGATATGGGGCATATCTTGACCTATCCAAGCTTGGCTATGAGTTTATGGGGGTGGTCCAGGTCAAAATTGCAAAAGGCAAGCTTGTGGAAACCCAGGAGAAAATAGCCAAGATGCAAGGGGTTGTCGCAGTCTACGACGTGACAGGCGAATACGACAGCGTAGTTTTAATTGCTGCAAAGACGAGGGAGTCGTTCTCGCGTCTGATCAAGTCATTCTTGCACCTGCCTTTTGTTGAGCATACAAATACGCAGGTAATCCTTACAGTGGTAAAGCCAAGCTGGGCTTTTGAGCCAGTCTAATCAGGTGAGCTTCTTTTTCTCAGCTGCATTTTAGCCATAACAAGCTCGCTTCTTGCCTGCTCTGTCTGCAGCCGCACGACGTCCTGCTTCTTTTTGAAATTTGGCAAAAGCGAATTGGAGAAGCGGACAGTCTGCAGCTGCTCGTGTATCTCGCTCATCAGAGAAAAATAGCGTTCAGCTTCTGGCAGATTTCCTGCTTTGAGCATCTCAAGCATTTGCCGCCGCAGCTCCCCCACTAAGTCGCAAAGGCCAAGCAGATAAGGCTCAAACGGCATGTCAAGCTCGCGCCAGCCAGGCAAAGGGTTGTTTTCCACTGCGGCAAGCAATAGTTTTGCCTCGGCTATCTCCTGGTAAGGCTGCAAAAGCAGGTATTCGAATTTTTTTGTGTGGGAGAATTTTTTTACCATCTCCTCTGCCTTCTTTATCTCTGCCTTGGCCTTTTTTGCATCCAAAGCATGGAGAAGCCTTATTGCATTTGCGCAATGCCTGACAATCTGCCTCACAGATGCCAATATTTTGTCTTGCTCTTTTTCTTGCTTGCTTAGCTCCTCTACAATCAGGCGTATGCTTTCTGAAGGTTCCTTTCTTGCCACTATTTTCACCTCTAATATTGCAGATGAATAGAGGCTTTAAAAATATGGGCGCCGAACCAAATCTATGGCCCAGACAGTTGTCCTTTCGCTTGGCGGCTCCCTTGTCAATCCAGGAAAGCCCGACAGAAAATATGTTCGCCGGCTTGTAGAGCTTTTGAAAGCCACCGATTACAAATTCGGAATCGTTGTTGGCGGTGGGAAACTTGCAAGGACGCTGGCAGAAGCAGTTCGCAAAAAGGGCGCAGGAGAGTTTGAGGCAGATGAGGCAGCAATATGGGCAACCAAAAAGAATGCAAAATTCGTAATCAGCGCGCTTGGACGCAGCCAGACGCACGCATCGCCCTGCGAGAGTTTCGCGCAAGCAAGGCAATATGCAAAAAAATACCGCTTTGTGGTGATGGGCGGAACAATCCCAGGAATTACCACCGATTCTGATGCTGCTCTTCTTGCAGAATGCCTGCATGCAAAAAGGCTGGTCAATCTTTCAAATGTTGATGGCATTTATTCTTCCAATCCTTATTTGGAGCCAAATGCAAAAAAATTCAAAAGAATCTCTTACCAGAAGCTCATCAATCTTGCAGGCAGATATGATTTAAGAAAAGCAGGAACACATTTCATTTTCGACTTTCTTGCATGCAAGCTTATCGCAAGAAGCAAAATAGAAACGCACTTTGTGCATGGCAAAAACTTTTCAGACGTGCGGAATGCGATTGAAGGAAAGCCGCATGGCGGCACTGTTGTAAAGTAGAAAATCCGCAATCCAATCTCTTATTTTTCGAGGCTGATTTTCCTTACTGTTATCCCTGCCTCTTTGAGGAGCTTAAGTGGGGCTTCGCCGAGAGGATAGTCTGCATTATATATTACTTCGCTGATGCCAGCGTTTATTATCATCTTTGTGCAAATCAGGCACGGCGAGAATGTGCTGTAGAGGGTTGCGCCTTTTATTGAAATCCCGTGATAGGCTGCCTGCACAATTGCATTCTCTTCTGCATGGGAGCAGACGCATTCCTCAAGCTTTGTTCCTGAGTCAGCAAATGAGCTGCACCTTGGGCAGCCTCCTTCGTTGCAATTCCTAATCCCTCTTGGCGTGCCATTATACCCTGTTGAAATTATTCGTTTGTCCTTCACAATCACCGCCGCAACGTGCCGCTTTAGGCAGTTGCTCCTGCTTGCCACAACTTTTGCTATATTCATGAAATAGACATCCCAGCTTGGCCTTTCAATCTTGAATTCGGCAGAAATTTCGCTCAGCATCGCGTCTATCGCATCATAAAGCTCCCGAAAACCAGAATCATTCGTTATTTTTTTTGTCGCAAGAGCAAATACTTCCGAGAGCCTTTGCCCAAACTCATCTGAAGAATTCAGCTCAAGCTGGTCAATTATTTTGAAAGCCTCAAAGCTTTTTGGATCCCCTTCGCGCTTTCTTGCCTTCATTCTTTCGAAGCGATTTTCTGGCGAGGCAGTGACATAGACAAGCGTCATTCTACCTGTGGCAAGCAATGTTTTTGCTTCAGCAGGATTCCTTATCGAATCGATGACATAATTCCTGTCTGGCTGAAGCTTTGCAACAATCCTCTTGGCAAGCACATCTGCGCCAAACATCCTGCGCAGCTCGGTTCCTTTTGCGATCAGCGCCTCCCGAGTTATCTCTTTTCCTTCTTTTGCAAGTTCTTCCCTTATCACATCCGAAAGCGAATAATAGTAAAATCCTTTTTTCACAAGGTATTCTGCCACTGTGCCTTTGCCTGCGCAATTCTCACCAGTCAGTCCGATGATTATTGCCATCTTGCACCCCCACTTTGAAGTGAAAAGGAACCAATAAAATACCAACGGGCTAACGCTTTGGCCTATGACATCAATTCAAGCAGCTTTTTTAGGTCTGACACGTTCACAATCGGCTTGCCATAAGCTTCAGTGTCTTCATCTATCCTTGGGCATGCAGTGTTGATGTAAGCTTCGAAACTCATGAAATTGGCAAGCGATATCGGTGAAAATTCGTTTGCCACCAAAAGGACAGCGGTCCTGCCTTTTTTCTCAAGCATTCTTTTTGCCAGCACTGCTGCGGCCAAGTTCATCTGCCCGCTTTTTGTCGATATCAATACTCCAAATGTTTTTGCTTGCGAGGCTGCAATCAGAGCCGCCTTCTTCTTCCTCTCCAGCCTCTCTATTTCGCCTGTTATATCATATGCGTCATTCAGATGAGGATCTAGGCAAATCACTCTTTTGCCGACTATTCCGGTTGGGTGAAATTTTCCACCACCAAAATATATTACTGTGTCAACGCCTTCCACCATAGCCGCTTGTGTGTCGCATCCAAGAATTTGACCTGGCTGCTTTACATGCGGGCCACCTTTTTTCATGACCACCTGGATGCCCTCTACCTCTAGCTTCTTTTTGAGCACTTTTGCGTTGTTTAAGTGCTGTATAGGAAACACAAGTGCAACTTTCTTTGCGCCAACTTTTGCCAGCAACTCTAAAGCCTTTGCGATTGCCTTCTGAAACTTCACCCAATCAATGTCCAAAAAATAAGGGCGGTATTCGATTTGGATGCTTGTCTTGACTTTAGAAAATTCAGCATGCCCAAAATGGATTATTTTGTCTGCTTTTATGTGCCTGGCTTCATCTACGCAAACATCGCATCCTCCAAAACAGGCAGATGCAGAAACGAAAACCTCGTGCCCTTCCATCGAAAGCTTTTTTGCCTCCTCAATTGCTTTTGCCTTTAATCCTTCTGGAAATTGGAGGATGATTCGCATAGCATTTCATCTCTTGTCAACCCTCACGAGCTTTATCGTGTAGACAAGTGTCTTGCCTGCAAGCTCGTGGTTGAAGTCTACTGTGACTTTCCCATCCTGGATAGCTGTTACGATGCCGGGCGCCCCACTGGCGGAATAGACGAAGCCGCCAACTTTTATGTCTTCTGCGTTTTCAAAGTTGTCTATCGGCAGTGTGGCAACAAGGCGCGGGTCCCACTCCCCATAGGCATCCTTTGGCTCTATTTTTACTGTCTTCACCTCTCCCTCTCTCATCCCAACCACTGCGTCTTCAAACCCCTTTATTATCTGTCCGTCGCCTATCCGGAAAACAAGCTGCTCATATCTTTTTTGGGGAAGGCCAGCCTTTTGCGCTTCTGATGCGATGCTTGTGTCAAATACTGTCCCATTTTCGAACATGCCTATGTAATCGACATGCACAATGTCCCCTCTGAGGGCTGTTTGGGCACCACTCAACACATCGCTTCTCATTACCTCGGTAGTAACTGGCAAATTTTGGCTCGAAGGGAGGCTAATGCATCCAAAGCCAAGCAGCAAAGTTGCCATCAGCCAAAGGCTTATCCTCGCTCTTTCATTTCGGCCAATCTGCGCAGCATGACTTTCATTTCTGCGGATGCAACCACCCTCCTCGTCCTCTCAACAGCATCTGGATTGACAGAAATGGATGTTATTCCATATTCTACCAATTTTTCCGCGAATTCTGGATAAACCGACGGCGCTTGGCCGCACAAAGAAACAGTGACATTCTTCTGATTGCACACCTTTATGACCCTCTCAATCGCTCTCAATACAGCATCGTTGCGCTCGTCAAATCCTTCTGCAAGGGTAGCGTTGTCTCTGTCTATTCCCAATATCAGCTGCGTCAAATCGTTTGTGCCGATTGACACGCCGTCTATACCTTCGTCGCAGAATTTATCTATCAAAAACACAGTAGAAGGAACTTCAACCATTATCCAAAGCTTAAAGTCTCTTGTGTGATGTATGCCATGCGCTTTCAGCATCTCTTTTATCGCACGCAGCTCCCCTATCCTCCTTACGAAAGGAAGCATCAGCCAAAGATTCTTCATTCCGAATTCATCCCTGACTTTCTTTATCGCCTTCAGCTCAAGCGAAAAAACCTCGGGCTCTGCGATATATCTTGCGCAGCCTCTATATCCCATCATCGGATTAGCCTCAATCGGCTCGAAATCCTCTCCCCCTTTCAAGTTCCGGTATTCATTCGTCTTGAAATCAGTGGCGCGATAGACAACCGGGCGCGGATAAAAGGCGGCAGCAAAAATTCTCAGGCTTTCTGCAAGCTTATCGATGAATTCCTGCTCTCTTTTTTCTTTTATCATTTTCTTTGGATGCTCTCCTATCTGACTTATCATGAATTCTGCCCGCAGCAGTCCCACCCCATCGCAAGGCAGCTTTGAGACCTTTTCAGCCAGCTCAACTTCGGCTAGATTCACATAAATCTTTGTGCCAGTCACAGGGACTGACAGGCTTGGTGGCGAAGCCTCAAATCTTTCTGGCGCCTCTTCAGCCCCTATCTTCCTTTCAATTTCAACTTCGCCCTCATAAATTATCCCTCTTGTCGCGTCCACTGTCACCAGCTGGCCTTCCTTCAGCACTGTCGTTGCGTTTTTTGTGCCCACAATGCAGGGTATCCCCATCTCGCGCGATACAATTGCCGCATGGCACGTCATTCCGCCAGAGTTCGTCACAATCGCCGCAGCCTTTTTCATGGCAGGCACAAAATCAGGAGTAGTCATTTCGGTGACCAGCACATCTCCCTTTTGCACGCGGCCAATTTCTTTAGGGCTTGCAAGAATCACTACTCTTCCCTTGCCTACACCGGGAGAGGCGCCAAGCCCTTTTGCCAAAATTTTTTTCTCAGCAACGCTTCCTTCTTCTGCTTTTCTCTGCGCTGGCTTTTCTTCAGCCAAAGCTGGGGACTTCACTTTCAGAGTAGTGATCGGCCGAGACTGCACTATATATGTCTTCCCTTCTGCAATTGCCCATTCTATGTCCTGTGGCTTTCCATAGTGCTGCTCAATCTTTTTTGCAAGCGAGGCAAGCTCAATTATCTGCATGTCCGTTATCTTTTGTTTTTCCTGCATCTCTTCGCGGACATCCACTTTCGTGTTTTGGTCATTTACTTTCGCAATCATCCATGTCTGCTTTGCAATTTCTTTTCTTTTTATCTCCAAATTCCTCTTATCGACAATGTACCTGTCGGGCGTGACCGAGCCGGAAACTACTATTTCTCCTAGGCCGTATGCCGCCTCAATCGCAATCTCGTTCCAATCCTGGCTTACAGGGTCAACGCTGAACATCACTCCTGCCTTTTCAGATTGCACCATCAGCTGCACGACAGCAGCAAGCCCAACTTTCAAATGGTCGAATTTGTTTGTAGTTCTGTAATAGATTGAGCGTGGCTCAAACAAGCTTGCCCAGCATTCTTTTACCATTTGCACGCAATCTTCCGCTCCCTTTACGTTCAAGAATGAAGACTGCTGCCCTGCAAAAGACGCCTCTGGCAGATCCTCTGCTGTTGCAGAGCTTCTGACTGCCACAAAAGGCTCTTTGCCTGGCTGGAGGCTTCGGTATGCATTTATTATCTCGTTCCTTATGTTCTGCGGGATTTCTCCTCCCAATATGCTGCTTTTGATCATCTGTGAAGCCTTTGCAAGCTGCTCACTGTTTTCCACATCCAAATCGGTGGTAACCTCCTTTATCACCTGGTCAATCTTGTTGTGCCTAATGAATGAGAAGTATGCAGCCGAAGTCACTACAAAGCCGTTTGGCACAGGGAACCCAGCAAAAGTCATCTCTCCGAGGTTTGCTCCCTTCCCTCCGACTTCTGCCAGATTCTCCTTCCTTATTTCCGAAAACCACATTATGTTTTTCATTTTGCCCACCCCAATGCTTGGCAGCTACGCATTTACCACTCGCTATAAGTATTAAAAGGTTATGAAGTTGAAAATAAAGTGAAGGGCCCGTAACTCAGCTTGGCCTAGAGTGTCTGGCTTTTATGCCAAATCTTTCCAGGCGCAAAGGCACCAGAAAGTCGTGGGTTCTGAAAAATCAGTTTAAGGTTTTTCGCCCAAAAATCCCACCGGGCCCGTTTTTTGAAAGAGGGTGGCAATGGTATCTCGGTTGGCGCAGCTTTTTGTTGAGGCAGTGAAAAACAACTGTCAAGGCGAAATTGCTATCTTGTTTTCTGGCGGCCTTGACAGCACTTCAATCGCAACTGTTGCAAAGCAATTCACTACTCCGCTTTTGGTGACTGCTGGCCTGGAAGGCAGCCAAGATCTGGAGGCAGCCAAGGCTATCGCCAATGAGCTGGGCCTTCCGCACAAAGCGGTTGTGCTCTCTGAAGAAGAAATAATCAAGGTGTATAAAAAGTGCTACAAAATAAGGAAAGGGAACCTTCTGGAAGTGGAGCTGATGGTTCCTGTTTACTCTTGCTGTCGCGAGGCGGCTCGCGCCGGAAAATGGAAGATATTGTCAGGGTCTGGCGCAGAAGAGCTCTTTATAGGATACAACAGGTATTTCAAATATCGTCCATCAGAGTTGCAAAAAATTTTGGAAGAAGAGCTCAAAAACCTGCCTCTCAAAGATTGTGAATCACAAAATTTGATAGCCAAGCATTTTGGCATGTCTGCAGCTTTTCCTTTTCTTTATCCTCCATTTGTGGATGAGGTGCTCAAAACTCCAATATCTGAGAGGCTTGGGACGCTTGCCAACAAAAAGCCCCTTCTTCGCAAAATTGCAGCCGAGCTTGGTGTGCCGCAAGCGGCAATCGATCGCAAGAAGAAAGCAATGCAATATGGATCTGGAGTGCACAAAATCCTTCTCAAAAATATCGAAAAGATAGAAGAAGAGCTTAAGATAGACGAAGAACTGAAAAAAAGGAGAAAAAGGTAAGGCTGCCGCCTTTTTCAGCTCTCCACACAGCGCCTGCGGCTTTTCCGGATTTTTTTCTTCACAAAACTACCTCTTTGCAGAACTCATTTATGAAAGGAAGGCAGCCCAAAAAGCCTCTTGAAGCATCCACCATTATGGTCCTGATACCTGCTTTATCTCCTGCCATGCGGTCGGATTCTTTGTCGCCCACGAAGACCGCTTGATCGGGAAGGCACCTGCAGCTTTTGGATGGCAAACAGAAGCATCTGCGGAGAAGGCTTGGGCTCAGCGTCATCCAAGCTCATTATCACTGAGATGTGCTGCAAAGCGCCAATCGCCTCCAAGATGGCCATGGCTGCGGATTTTACGCGGCTGGTCGCCACTCCCAATCTGAACCTTTTCGCTAGAATTGGAATTGCCCCGGATATTACGGTTGGCTCCACTTGATGAAGGGTGGCATTTGTGGCACTTATAAAGCTGCTGTAAAGATCCAAAAGCAAGTCTGGCTTGTGGCTCAAATCTGGGCAAGCAGCAAGCAGGATGCTTCTTAGATCGTGCCCATTCAAAACTGCTATTCTTGCTTGGATATCTGTTATCGCAATTCTCTTGCTCTCGAGCGTTTTTTTCAAGGCATTTGCAGTAAGCGCGCTAGTATTCACAAGCACTCCGTCAATGTCAAATATTATCGCCTCGATGTTATTTTTTTGTGAGATGACGTTTATGCCATGGCTGTTTTGTAGGGTCACCTCTATGTTATGGCTGTTTTGTGGGGAGCGAAGCAGTACTATCCCTTCTACCATTGGTGGAAGAGTGTGTCTCCAAGCTTTTTTGAGATGTCTGTGGGGAGCTGCCTGGCGGATGAGGGCTGCATCAGCCATTTGCATCTCCTCCCCTAATCTGCCTGCAAAGGGCTCGCCACACAGTCATATGGGAAACGCCGATTAAGCGGGCAACTTCCCTTATTGGAATTCCTTCTGTCAGATGCAGCCGGACTACTTCATCCAGCTGATTTTGAGAAAGCTTTAGCGGTCTTCCGCGCAAAGCCTTGCGTACACAACCTGATTTATCCATATTCTCACCTCTATGTTTGTTCACCCAAGCATTGCGGAAAAAAAGAGGCAAGCTAAGGGTATTGTCAGGGAGCATGCGCAACTTGCCAAATCACGCAGGCTCGGGCTTTAGCGCCAATAAAAAGCAAAAGAAGAAGCTAGGCTAGCATGCAGAAGACACTGTCTATTTTTGTTGCCAGCCAATATGCCAACACCTTTGATTGCGCAAATATGCCCAAAGCTGTATTTATTTGTATGTAACAATTTTCCAATTAAGCTGACTGCTGACGCTTTGCTTTACCCCCATCCCCGCAGGTAGTATTTATCCTCTGCAGTAAGCTCCCAGTCTTCCTTTTCCTTGGGGCTTTTCTTGGCATGCTTTTCATCCTGCTGGCTTTTCTTTTCCGCAAGCACCAAGCTGTCAAGCATCGGGGCTTTGGAAAGCAAGCCATTATTTTTGCATCCGGGCTGCTGGTTTTCATGCTGCCCGTTTTGCACAACATTCTTTTCCTGTACTCCGCATCTGACAACATTTTTTTGGACGCTCATAAAACACCTCTTTTATCTCTTTTCATTTTGATTTCTCAAAGCGCAAAAAACAAAGGAAACTTCTGCTCCTTTGATTTTCAGGCCCCTCAAGCCACTTGCCAGGCAACCCAAGGGGGAAAATCAGCTAAAAGCAAAAAAGTCAAAAAAGTAGCCAAAATCGAAGGAAGAAAGCAACTGCAGATTTATCGAAGGTCTGTGCATATCAATTACTGTTTATTCATGAAATAGTTTTTAAACTCATAGCTTATTTTCGTTTCACTTTCTTTTTGCGCAGACAAACAAGTGCTCAAGATCATAGGGCGCCAAATCAATTTTCTCCTCGACCTCAAGCTCTTGTGATATCTTGCCTACAAATTCGTCAAAAATTCTTTTCGGGTCCTTGGAAATATCTATGCTTTGGGACTTTATTGCAACCATCACCCAGCCTTCTTTTCTCAGAAATCGCCTGACATTTTTCAAAAGTATCTCGTCTTGGTCGGGTTGTGCGACATCCTGATAAATCACATCTACTTGCTGCGCAATCTGCATCGCATACTCCCCTGGCTGCCTTGCATCACCCATGATTGGGAGCATATTTTCGCGCTGTTCGCAAACACCTATCAATTGGCGCATTGGGCGCTGGGCAAATTCAACGCAATACACTGTCCCTTCTTTTCCTACTATATCCGAGACATGCGACGCGGTCGTCCCAGTTGATGCTCCCAAATAAAGGACAGAAACGCCTGGCTTTATGGGCATGAACCTCAACCCCTTGTGTATAGCTGCCCCAAGCTTGCTCCTATAAATGTCCCACAGCCTATATTCCTGCCCCCCAAAGCTGACAAGCTTTTCATCATAGACCTTTGCGCCTGGCACGAGATTCTTAGTTGCAAGCCTGCCGTCTATTTTGTATACTCCAGGGAATTTTTCCTCTATCATTTGTGACTCCTCTAAAAGCGGGACCGGTGAGATTTGAACTCACGACCTTCACCTTCCCCCTTTTCATTAGGAGAGTGCCGCTCTATCCAAACTGAGCTACGGTCCCCTCATTTCACCTTTTCATCCAAACCATCTTTAAATGTATTGCAAGATAGCTATTTATGATGCCAAAGCTGCCATATTTTCTTTTGCTTTTTGCTCTGATAGGGCTTAATGCCCTGATTTTTCTTACTGCTTTTCTTGCAGCGCAAGGCAATGACCTTGCGCACCATCTCTATTTTCTCTTTTCTCCCAGTTGCCATCAGCTTACAAGCCGCTCGCTTTGCCTTTTCAAGTACGATGCAAGCGAAAGATGGGAGCTTGCAGACTGCCTACCAGTCAGCAGATTCTCCCCATCAAAGGCAAATGTTGTTTTTTACCCAGAAAAAACCGGCTTCAAGCTTCCAGTTTGCAGCAGGGATGCCGCAATATACCTTTTCATGCTTGTTGGGGCGCTGCTGCTTCCTTTTTTCCGAAGCATTGAAAGCAAAGCCTGGCCAAACAAATTGATATTGCTTGCCGCCGCCATCCCAATAGGAATAGATGGCACAGGCCAGTTTCTTGGGCTGTGGGAAAGCACAAATGCGGTCCGTATTGCCACAGGAGCGCTTATAGGATTCGTCTTGCCATTTTTTATACTGCCGATACTGAACGCTTTATTTTCGGACTTTCTTTTTTCTAGGAAAAAACACGAAAAGAAAAGGCACTAACCTTATTCGAATATATGCTCTATGATTGCTCCGTATGCTGGCCTTGATATGAACAGGCCAAGCAGCGGGCCAAGCACAGTCGCAGTAGCAAAGCCGATTATCTCAACCAACCCCGAAAACAGCAACAGAGGCAGCATCGCAACCACTGCAACAAGAACCGAAGTGCTGATAATTCCAAATGCTTTTTCAAGCTTCTTCCTTGCAATTTCTTCCTTTTTGAGCAACTCGTCAGTGACGATAATCTGCGCATCAACCGACACCCCTATTGCCGCAAGCATGCCTGCCATTGTCGATAGGTCTATGGTAAATGAACCCAATATTGCCATCATGATGATTATCTCTGCGCAGCTGATTGTTATCATTGGCGCTATGATTCTCAAATGGCGATATCTGAATGCGACCATCAAGGACACAACAAATAGGGCAACAACAACTCCAATTAAGCTCAGCCTCAGGAATTCCTCTCCGAGTGCAGCAGGAACCACTGTTTTGCTCCCCAGAGTTATTTGGACTGGCAACGCGCCACCTTTTAAGAGAGACTCCAGCTCCTTTTCCTTTTTGAGAGCGTCTTGCGCTCTTTCTTGCGGGCTATTTCCCTCCGCAAATCCTGTGATGCTGTAGGCAAAACTTGGTATGCCCTCAGTGACTCCCGGAACCAGCCTTGGCGCAGAAATAAGCCCTACCGCTTTCCAGCTGACCACCGCATCCGAGACAGAGCTTTCAGCTCCATAAGAAAATTGTGGCGTCATTTCCTCTCTTGTCTTTTGCAACAAAATAAAGCCGCTCTCCCTGAGTCTGTTTTCCAGTGCGCTTCCATTCTCGATTATTATTTTTGTTATGTTGTGCTTTGCCAGGATGCTCAGATTGCCTTCCACTTCGCTTTCAAGGTATAGCGGAATATCCTGACCTTCAAGTTTCAAGGCGTTTCTTGCAATCTGTAGTGCTCTCTCTTTTTTAAGCGGGAACTGCTTTCCTGTCGCTTCAAGAAGCCTGCTGTCATTGATTATTACTATCACGTCGCTTGGCCTGTCCAAAAACATGTAAAGGGGGTAGTTTGCCTTCCCTTTTGCTGCAGCCGCAAACCTCTGGGCGCCGCTTTGCGTAACGGTGAAACTTATCCCCCAATCTGCATTATGCAAATAAGCAGGCGGAATCCGGACAATATTGTCTGTATAAATGTCATCTCCGCTTATGGCAAGCTTTCCATCCACGATTCCCTGATATACTCCTTGCTGCGAAAGCAGATTTTCTATCTGGCTCACCAATTGCGGGCTGCTTTGCGGCACTTCAACATAAATTTCAGAGTCGCCAATTGGCCTTACTCTCACTTCAGTAAGCCCAAACGCCGCAGACCTCTTCTTTATCGTGGTTACCATCTCGTCCATTGTTGCGCTGTCCACCGCTTTTTCAAGAAGTATTGGGATGCGCACGCCCCCAGAAAAGTCGATTCCAAATTTTATGCCATTGAATGCGATCGAGCATATCGACAGGATTACGATTGCAAAAAGGCCTGCCACCCTCACATTGTCTTTTTTTAGGAAGGTTATGATTGCGCCTATCAGAACAATAGAAAATATGTAGATCGGCACGCCGTGCTGCCTGTCTATCGCTATTCCAATGCACGCAAGAATGGCGAACGCTAATACCAGCAGCACTTCCCGTGCTTGCGCACCTTTTACTATCTGCTCTCTTGAAATCATACTCATCCCTGGTCCGAAAACAAAAGCGCGCTTAAAGGCTTCTTTTCTTCTCCTCTGCTTCCTCCGCCTTCCAAATAGGCTATCACAATCACCGCATTGAGCATCCAGGTGGCTATCAAATCCCCAACCAAGCCTGCAAGCGCGACAGCAGAAATCTCAAAATAAGTGTTGATATGTGTGATTGATGCAAGAGCAAAAAGGCAAAGGAACGAAAGCATCAAAGCAGCACTCATGGTCGTGCCTGTTTTCATCGCCTCATATGCCCTCTCTCTTGGTGTGCCTTCGTGCCTCTTGATGACACGCATTGTCAGCAAAACGTCGGTGTCCAATGAGAAGCCAATCAGCATCAAAAGTGCGGCAAATGAAGCAAGAGTAAGCGGTATGCCGAAAAAGCCCATTGCGCCCATCGCAATAAGCACGTCGCACAATGCTCCGATCAACACAGCTGCCGACGGAATGGCAGTCCTAAAGATGAGGAAGACCACAATGCTTACAAAAATTGTAGAGTAAATCACTACATTTACTGCCTTTTCAAGAAATTTTGCAGAAAGCGATGCTGAAACTTCGTTAAATTGTGCGCTTTCGTATGCCACTAACTGCGACAGCGTTGCCGCCAATTTACTGGAATAGCTGTCTAAAATCATCCTGTACGCCGCACTAACAGCTTTCTTCAATTCGTTTGCATTCGCATAGCCAGAGGCATTTTTCTCCAGCCCCGCTATCTCAAAAAGCGCATCTGCTTTCTTGTCCAACTCTTTCCTTTCTTGCATGTATTTTTCCAACGCTTCTGCGCTTTGGTTGGTTATGCCAACATCTGCTTCAAGCTGCGCCACCCTTTCAATTTTTTCAAAAAAAGCGGATTTCAGCTCTTCTGCTTGAGTCAATTTTTCGTCCCTTTCAACTTCAACTTCGACTTTGTATCCAGCCGGATTCTTAAGCGACTTTGCAGAAGAAATGGCATAGCCTTTCTGCTCCAGTGCCTCTTTGAGTTTTTCAATATCGACTCCTTCTTTTGTTTGCATCGTCACCAATGTTCCGCCTTTGAAATCGACTCCCTTTTTTATTTGCGGGATATAAAAAAGCGAAATCAGAACCAGCACTATCGGCACTAGCGCAAGCAGCTTGTAATTCCCCCTGTAAATGTTTGGCAATTGCATAAAAATAACCTCTCTACTCTTTAAATGAATGGTTTTTAAATTGTGCCACTGCCGCTTAAATTATCTTAATCAACCCTCTGCCTATCTCTGCCAAATCTGCGCCAAGCAGAGAGCTTGTCTGCCTTATGAATGTGAAAGTGATTATAAGAGACACAAGCGGGTAAAACATTGCCTGAAGAAATATTATCCCCACCGAGGCAATAATATAGTCGATCTGATCCGAAATCCACGTCACCAACCCTGCGCCTTCTGCGCTGCTTTGTGTGGCTTTGCTGTTCAATTTATAGTATATCTCAAATTGATTGCCAGCATCGGTAAAGCAGGGCTCCTCTGAGCTTAGTTGCTGGATTGTCTGGGATGCTTGTATGTTCTCAATCTCTCTGCACATGTCAGATGAGGAAGGCATTATTGAGATTATCATCACATAGCTTAGCGGAAAGACAAACGCAAATCCAAGCGCAAAAGCCGTTACGAATCCCCCAATTCCGCGTGTAAGTGGGAAAGAGCGAAGTACCAATCCGATTGGCAAGAATGGGTAAAGCATGGTGTAGTGGGCAAAATGCAAAAGGTAATATTGGATATAGTGAAATAAGATCAAATATATCATGTTATTTGCAATATAGTGAAATACTGCGACATATCCTGTCAGTGCGAATCCTCCTGATATTGGCTCGAGCCCACGGATATCATAAGTAAGAGTGCTCCACGGTTCAACCCACGCATTTAGTGTGTATGCAAGAGTATACACATTGATTTGGCATCTAATGACCACAAGAATATATGCTTTTCCTATCTCGCTTGGCGGAAGAAGCGTGTTTGGCGGGACAGTTGAAGCCAGATGAAGGTTCCCTGAAGCTGCCGCAATACTTGTTGCAAGAGGCGCAAAAAGGTTAGTGTTCAGTAGCTGAATCGTGGCTGCAACCATGATTATAAGGAAAGTAACAAACACTTGGACATACTCTCCTTTAACCCACATTCTCAGGTTCTGCAGATTAAAGGCGTTCGCAACCATGTGCAAAATAATTGCTATGAAAAGGGAAATGAACCCAACAATCAAAGAAATTTCCACCCACATGTCCATCTTCAAATCAGCCTCGTAAGGTTTGTCACATCTATTTCTTCTCCTAAGAAATGCGTAATGCCTCTTGTCAATTCTACCAACACTATGAAATTAATCACAGGCAGAGCCACTGCTGCAATCATATACACCAAAACTGGCTGCAGTAAAATAAATACCCCGCTGGTTGCATTCTCCACAAGTTTATTGCGAGTCTGTAAAGTTGCCGGATCTGAAGGGTCCAGCTCCTTTATATTCCGCTGAAAATCGTTTGGAGTCGGAAGCTGGTAGTTGTTCGGATCGGCTTTGCTGTTCGCAGCGCCAACTTGCTGCGTTATTTCTTGCTCAGCTGCCTCAACTCTGTGCCATACTATATAGTCATTAAATACTATCATTAACGGATAAAAGAAAAACAAAGCAATAGTAAGTCCGATCAATGTTCCGCCAAGCGGCCTTGTCGGCTCAAATGCCCTAAGAAATATTCCGAAAGGATAAAGGAAAAACAGCCCAGCAATCGCCATGTATTCCACTATCCTCATTTGCAGCTGCAGCATAAGAAATGAGGTGACATAGCCGCCAAGCATCAAAAACATCAAACCTGTTATTTGGCTAAATGTCTGCAATGGAGTGCTAGTTGAGCCAACCGCAAGTGGATTGGATGCCCAAGTGGAATTTGCTATTAAATTGACGATTTTTACCACAAAATTCATATAATAGAATATCAAATAACCCAACTCCTCAATCTGCTTGAAATACCTGTCAACTATGGCCTCCATTTTCATTCCCTGCGGATATCTTGCAGAGTCAAGAAAACTCATGTCGAAATTGCAAAAGCCATAAATCCAGATTATGCTGAAGCCAATAATTATCGTCGTTCCAAAAATCTGAAAAAGTTCGAATTTTGTCCATGCTTCAAGCATCTGGTTGCGCAACGCTTGGGAAACCATATACAAAAACACAAGAATAAACAAAGATGCAAACAATGCTGCGAAAGTAAGCTCTAGCCATCCACTCCCAAGAATCCCAAACGAGACTGGTACAACGGGTGCGCTTCCACCCATGCCTAGTGCATTGCACACAGCTTCTCCAAATGTCATCAAATCAACTTCTCAAGCGAGCTTAAGTCTATTTCTGTTCCAAGCACTTTGGCAATCTCTTTCGCAAAAGTGATCGTTATGAAGACATTGAATATCGGAAGCAGAATGCTTACTATAAATACAAAATATATCGTCTGATATAAAGCGTGCATTGCAAACGAAGTGGCAGGGATTATGAATACGACTGCCAACAGGTTGAGGTTGAGGAACTTGAGGATAAAGTATGTTGCAACAGTTATCCCGATTGTTTTTGCAACCGACCAAAACTCCCCAGTCGCAGGCCCTGTCAATGCATTGACAAATTGGGCATATACTTTTCCTAGCACAGTGTTGAATATGCAGCTTGCGCCAGTACTTATAGTGGGGTTTGAAAATATCCTGACAACCAGTGGCCCCTTGTTTATTTCCTCAACCAAAAGCCTCCCTTCTATTGTCGATGTATCGCCATTTGGAATGTATGGCCGAGGATCATCCAAACTTGCAGGGTATGCGTTTCCAAGGCAGCAAATCGGCCGGTCTAAGCAGTTGATCCAAAGCCCGGAAGAGCTTGTTCCGCTGACAGTCTTGATTTCTCCCTCTATATAGCGGGAAATGATTTCACCACCTTGCACGATCAAAAACGGGTAGACAAAATAAAGAGAAAGCGAAACGCCTATCAGGGCGTTGCCTCCACCTTTTATCCCTAGCGCTCTAAGAAAGAGGCCAGCGTTGAGCAATATCGGCAAAGCACTATCTGCAATAAAGCAAAGCATATACTCATGGGCAAACCAGCTTATTATCGCAGTCGTAATCAATTGCATCAAGAGCCCCAAAGTGTCATATATCGGCTTGAATGCTGGCGCAACTTGGAAAGTGACATAGATTCCCAGTTGTTTTCCAAATAGCCTTGCATAGGGGGTTACGCTTGTGTGCAGAGAAAGCAAAGTTGTTGCCCCAAGCATCATTCCAAAATCAGCAATCATTGTGTTCCTGATTATCACCGCATATGCTCTTGCGGTTTCCAAGTTCGTCTGAGCAAATGGCTGGAAAATGGCAACAATTAAAACAAAGATCCCAACAAGAAGCGCGTTTTCGGCAAGCTCCCAAACTCCTGCCTTTGCAAAATCGCGTACTTTCTGCCCTAAAAGGCCACCCAAAATATGCGTCAAGCTATTTATTGACACGCCAAGCGCGATTGCTGCAACCGAAAGCGCCGCCCATCCAAGGTCTTGCGCTGGACGTCTATTGCACATTACTACTTTCAGGTCAGAATCTACAAACAGTGGATTTTGCCATATCCAGGCAAATCCTTTTTCCATCAAAAACAACAATATTAACGCAGCGATTATTTTTTTCATCATATCAACCTTGACAGAACAGAAATTTCAACATCTCCTCCTATTAGCGGAGAAAAATACTTCACACTTGCAAGCATCGTCATAAGACCCAAAAACGGAACCACAAGAGAAAATATTAGCAACGAAGCAAGCATACCTATTGGCCCTTTTGGTCCAAATCCGCTTGATGGTGCCCCACTGCTAATATAGCCCAAAAAGTCTTTGTACCATGAAGTCCCTTCATACTTTTTCCATATCGCAATGAATGCGCTTCCTAAATTCTCCATCTCATTAATCTGGCTTTGAGAGCGCGTATCATTGCACACATCTATCTGAAGCTTTTTTGCAGGATTAAACACCTCTTTTGCATCGCTTGATGAGCCGTAGTCCACGCTTCCGCCGCTGAAAGGCAAGGTCGCACCCTTGCTTTCGTCATATTTGAACCCAAAGACTCTTCCTCCGGTGTTCCAATTTGCGCCATCCATAAACCCAAAAAGTATTGCATTGGCAGCGACATAAAACATTGGCATTACTATATAAGCCGAAAGCGCAAGGGCAATAAGCAGGCCGCCAAGTTTTCTCGTGAAATACAATATCCTTAATATCAATCCCATCGAAATCATAACCGGAAATAGCGCGTACCATAAGTAATCCAAAAATATTTGCTGAGCCCTCGCCAACATCATCAATTTCACCGAAAGCTCAAAGACAATCGAGAAGAAATCAGCAGCCAGCGCCAAGAAGGCAAAAGGCGACAAATTCAGGTTCCCTTGCCTTTCATCAAACAGTGATGTCCCGCTAAAAGAAAGATTTGACAAAAATCCATAAAGCCAATAATGCTTCAGGGCAGTTATTGCATTCATTCTTGCTGTCTCGTATAAAGTTTGGAGATAGTCGGTTGCAAGCTCGATATGGCATGCTCTTCTTTTTGCAAACGGGCAGTTGGCGCCAGTGCAGCAAACAGTGTTTACATAAGTGTTCCACTGACCCGTCCTGTCATCGCTTAAGTAACTGAGGCTCATAAGCCAAGAGTCTAAAACCTCCACAAGCGCGACAGCAAAGATAAGTATCAGCACAGAAAGGAAAGCCTGCCCCACTTCCTTCTTTGTCCAGGCTTTCAGCTTCTCGTCGTTTGTCAGAGTAGCCACCATATAAGATATCGACAGCAGAAACACAACTGCCAAAAGCGCCACTCCAGCAAGCATTTCCCAACCCCATACCCACACGCTTCTTGAGGACGAGGTGCTAGTTGCTCCGCTGCAGCCAAATGCAAGAAAAAGCACGGTTAACAAAATCGCACTAGCCGTTTTCATACTTACCCCAGCTTTTGTCCAATGAACTTTGTAAAGCTTCTAATGAATGCTATTGTGAGTGTCATTGATAGCGCAGGCAAAAACAGAGCCTGCAATAGAAGGTAAGATAAAGTAAGCAGCGGGTCAAACAGGATGCTTTCTAGGCTGAAAAATTTCGAGTAGCTAACTTCTGCCATAAAGTTCGGATATTGTTGTGCGAGTCTTTCTTCGAACTGTTGACTGCTGGCTTGCTTGAATGTTTTTTCCATCATTTTTGGCACGATATAAGCATGCATTGCATAACTGTACGGAAAAAGTATTCCAAATCCAATAGCAACTGATATCAGAAATGCGCTTGCATCTCGCAATGGCGGGAATATCCTTGTCAATACCGCAGCAGGCAGCAGAAACGGAATCAATACTGCCTGAATCGCCTCCAAAATTAGCTGCTGAACCATCAAGCTTGCAGTAAACGGGACAATTATTATCGATAAAAAGTCAAATATTCTCTCAAACAATACAGCAGAAGGGAATGTTAGATTTATTGTCCCCCACGCTGCTGGCCCCCATCTCATTGACCAAGCCGCATGGTACTGAAAACGCAATACTGCTGCTTTCATCGATGCAGCAGTTATCAACATTTTCTGGTTGATAAATGTCAGGTACTCTTTGCCTATTTCGTATGGATCTCTTCCGGTCAATAATTCGGTCATTTCAGCTGCAAAACACGTTGCGCCAAATATGCTGATAAACAGGAAAGCAGAAACCGCAAGCTGATAAAGTTCAATCGAGCTGAATGCCTCATACTCAGGTCTTCTAAAAAAGTTTGCAGCCATGTAAGATATTATCACTACACTTATCATTGTAGCAAGCGCCATGCCCGCGGTAGAATAAATCACATTGTATAAAAACGCATCATTTGCGCATAATGCCATCTTCACACCAGCTTGCTTATTCCAAATACCCTTGGTTCGCCTCCTATCAAAATCGCAAAATCTTTCAGGAGCGTCATTGTAATGATAATCTCGATTACTAAAAACAACATCGACATAATTGTAAATTGCATTGCATCCATAATTAATATCTCTATCTCCTTGAACATTGCCACAGATGCTGCAGGTGGCAGCGGAAATGCAAAAAGCAAGATATTCCTTCCTATACTCTGCATCCTCCTTGCAAGCTCATTTTTTGCATCTTCCATCATTTTCTCGGTTTTTGTCCATTTCTCATTGCTGGCGCTTCCACCGCCATAGACCTCCAAGAATACTCTATCATGGGTTTGGGCAGCCTGTTTTAGCGCTTCGTTGATTTCATCAGCACTCTTTCCATAGCACAAAGAGAAAATAGAAGAGTATTCTCTAAAGTCAGTCAGTGGCGTAGTGCAAACTTTGCTGCCTCCTTGCTCATACCTGCAATTTCTTGAACAGCACTCATCATCACTTGTGCAAGGCTGGCCATTTGTAAGACAGGCTGGGCCCCCAGGCTGCGGCATCGGATTAGCAATCATTTCCCATATTTGTTGATTTATGAGTATGCTGATCGGGTAAATGAAATATCCTGCAAACGCCACCGCAAGTATTGTAGAGCCTGTTTTTCTTGTAAATGGGAATGCTCGCAAAATAAGCCCGATCGGCATAAACACAGTAAGAGCGTTCTCCTCAATAAAGGTAAGCAATATTTTTTGTGCCATTATGCTGCCTAGTGCTGCGCCAACAACATCAACAAGCAGGGTGTGAATGTCGGATATTGGCACCATCGCAATCCAAGGGGCAATACCAAAAGACACATCAATAAAGGGATAAATGATAGGCATTCTCAATCCGGTAGAAAGGCCAGAAAGAAGACCAATTACAACCTCAGTCATCATTAGTGACATATAGCCAAATGTCAATTTTCGCATTATGACGCCATCAGCCCCAATAATCATGAATGGAGGGGTAGAGGAGGTTATGATGCCTGGTCTGCAGCCAAGAAAATAATCAGCATGGCCATATGCGATGTTTCCGTTTCTCCATCTTCCATTCTCAAATGGCCCATGCTTTATCTTCCACTCTTCGCAAACTTGAGTTGGCGGAACTCCGCTTAGCATGAAGCCTTCGGCAACCTTGTCAAATACGCTTCCAGGAGTGGCCAAGACATAAACTATCAGCAATATGATTGCGCTTACAGCAAGCTCGCCAGTCTCTGCTTTTGCGAACGCCTTTATTGATGAATTAGACAATGCCTCCCCAACAATAAAAGATAAAGACACAATTGCCACGCCAATAGCAAACGCAATCCCTATCATCTGCCAAGGCCAGCCAGCAACTACTACTTGAAGCAAATATTCTATCATTTTGCCTTCACCGTTTAAAGGCGCCCTATTTGTATTTTTATAGCATAATTTTATATATACATTAAACCCAAAATTAAATCATGGCGACAAAGAGCACTCATGCATTTCTAATTATAATTTTTATATTGTCTGCCTTTGTTCAATGCTCTTTTTCGTTCGAAGTCGTCAGCGAAGGCAAAGACAAGACTTTCATTGAGCTTTCAGTTGAAAATAAAACAGTCATCGCAAAGATTTCTTACTACAATCTCAGCTATTACAGCAAGCAAATGCCGCAAAACTACCCGAATATAGACCAACGACTTGGGACACTGCCACCCGAATTCTTCCAGCCCCCCTCTCGCCCTTATTCAGAAGAGTTTTTCAGGGTCAAGAGGGAAAACCTTTCTAATGCTTCCATTTATTTTGTTGTGCTCTACAATGGTCAGCAACTGAATATAACAGACGAAAATGGCAACGAAAAATGCTCCCCTGCTCCAAAAACAGACGAAGCAGGGAAGACAAACTGCACTGTCACTCACTTCCTTTTTGGTGGTCAGGTTAAGGAGGTTGATTCTGAAAAAAGCTGCATACTAGTAAAAGCGTCATTCCTTGGCGAGCAGATAGACAAGAAAACCTATAAGCCAAGCTCTCAGACAGTAATTCTCTGCCCAAAGCCATCTGCCTCTGCTCTTTCACGATTTGGCAGCAGCTTGGCTCTAATACTTTCATCAAACAATCTCTTCATCAACAGCTTATGCTTCCCATTAGCCTTGCTTTTATCTTTACTGATTGCTGCAATGTATTATGCTGGAAGAAACCCGCTTTCTCTTTTCGACTTGACTACTCCAAAACTCCCGCACTTGCGCTCATTCAAGATGAAGTCAAAGGCTTCTCCTCAGATGATGAGGTCAGTAGCAAGAAAATATGCCCAACTACAAGTGAGGGCAGCAAAAAGCGCATCTAAAGCCTTAGCCGAAGTCATAAGAGTGAGAGGAAAATATGAAGGCAAAAGAAAAGAAGAGATACTGCTTGAAGTCTTAAAAGCAAAAGCCAAAGTTCACCACCTCTTTCATGACTTGAAGCATTCAATAGAGGCTTCAAAGGGCAAAGGCCTTACGGATGCCCAAATTCGCAACTTTGAGAGGCGACTTGCCGCTCTTTTTGGCACAGCTCCAGAAGGAAGAAGGGCATTCAAAATCTGGAAAAAAAATGTGGAGATGACACTGCCATTCATCCAGCTTTACAACGCTGCATACCAGACCTATTCGATGACTGCAAGCGGTCGTGGGCTTTCAAATTCACTGGTATCAAGGGCAATTGTTACACCACTTTTCAATAAGTTGACAAAGGTCAGCGTTTACTTGGAGGAATTGAAAGGAATAAGGGCAATAGGTAAAATCCCAATAGTCAAGAACGTAATCAACACGCCAACGCGTATATTTGATGCAATTGCCCAGCACCGCTCCTCTCGTTTGGGCGCGCTTAATTTGAGGAGGGAATTAATAGGTGGCGCGGTTTACACCATCCTCAATAGGCTCAACATGGTGGACAAAGCAAAAAACTTCATGCAAAAGTCAGGAATAGAAGCGTTCTTCAAATGGACACATAAGTGGAGTTTTGACAGCTTTGTTGCCAAGCACGATTTGTATAACCGAAAATTCAGGGAACTTTACGACCCTGTGGAAAATGTCCGAAAGCTCTCAATTGACGCATACAATATTGCATACCACGACCTTCTAAGAAAGCTCACCTTTTCGCTTCCGACTAAAATGACGATGGGCGAGATTCTTGTTTCCATGCAAAATTCTATAAAAGACAAAAAAAGAAACGATCAACTCAAAGATGATTTTAGAAAATTGATCGATGCTTTGGAGAACAATCGGAATATCAACCTTGATACTGTTTTGAAGATCGCGCGTGAGCTTAAACTTTCAGAAAAAGACGTCTCTTTTATAAGGAGAGTAGTTGAGCTGCAAGATCAGTGGGGCAAGATCCAGCAGGCGCTTGAGGCGATAATGAATAAGCCATACG
Organism: Microcaldota archaeon; assembly: GCA_026413765.1. Lineage (GTDB taxonomy): Archaea > Micrarchaeota > Micrarchaeia > Anstonellales > Anstonellaceae > UBA10161. The sequence continues at coordinate 125,868 of JAOAKI010000001.1, forward strand.
AAAGCCACTATTACAGATTGAAAGCACTCTATGATTTAGCAGTCAAGTACGGTATTGATTTAAAATTGGGTGAGGATCTCAATAAATGGAAGGACTACGAGGAAAATGTGATTAGGAAAATAATGCTTGCCCGGATGGAAAACGGCACCTATAAGCCAATCACATGGGCTGATGTCCGAAATGAGTTTAGAAGTGGCGCATCGACTCGTGACATTCAAACCAAATTCGGTGGTATTGTCTCAAAAGCAGAATACGAAAGGAGGATGCTTGAGCTGCGCAACAGGGTTCTCTCCTCCACAGATGCAAAAACCTTAAAGGACAATACAATCGGCACAATCCTCACTATCAGAGACAGCATCAATGCCAAAATAAATTCCACAGGTCCAACCACCCTTTTTTCCCATATCTATGCAGATGCGCTAGGCTCAAATCCCACGGCATTCTACTTGAACAGGCGCCTTGCTGAGTTAGGGCTTGGTGACATCAAAGTCAAGAACTTGGACGAATTTGAGATCTTTTTCTTCCGAGGGACGATGTCAGAGTCATTGCGCAGGCGCCTTGAGAGGATCGCTGCGGATAATAAGCGAACGGTGGATGACCTGCTTAAGGATATCATGGTTGAGGCCTTAAGGTTCCAAGTCTCTGCAAATATTGCAAATATCAGGATTGCTGAGCTGATTTTTGGAGACACAGCTTCCCGCAAGAGCGTCTTTTCGGACATCTTCGGTAGCCGAGCAGAGAAACAGATGAAAGGGATGATTAAACTTCACGAGCAACTCGAATATTCATTTCAGAGGATATCGTTCAATTATTCACCTTATGATTTGCAGAAAGAGGCACTGTTCAACCAATTGAGGGTTTCTGAGCGGTCGGCAGGTTTCTTCATCTGGGGCACCAAACGCGGCGGCAGCAATGCAGACAGCGTGATGTGGCTTTTGGATTCGACCTTCAAGCACAATGCTGATGCAGTCGGCATGTTGAGAGCCTTCTACAACAATCTCATCAACCGCGAAAGCAGATTCTATGACGAAAAATTTGCGCAAAAGATAAAAGAAGGCGATTTTGTTTCAAACTATGATGCACTTCGCGCAAGGGGATATAACTTTTTGGATGTCCGGAACGGCCTTGGCATCCTGCTGAGAGGCGACAAGAAAGGTAATCTGCCTTTGTTGGAATATGACCCGACCATACTTTCTCAATATCGTTACAATTCCGAAATCGTAAAGAAAGGCGAAGTGCGAGACCTTGGGGCACTGTTTGCAAGGATAGCAGACTCTCCTTACGTTTATTTGCCTTCAGGTGTGGTGGTGCTTTCAAAATTCACAGATTCATCTGGCAGGATCAGCTGGTTATACGGTGCGCCTCTGAAATCCAAAGAAGTGGAAAGAGTGTACAGAGAGGCGCTGCAAGACCCCACTTTCAGCCGAACTTCTGAACTATCCAACAAGCTTGTAGGTTTTGATAAAGACGGCAACTACCGTCCGTCTACCCAACTTATCAAAGTGATCTACGCAAAAGACTTGCAGGAGATCAAAAACAATCCAGACAATTTCTTTGGATATGTTTCACCCTTTGAAAAATTCAGGAGCAGGATACGTACTGGGCTTCACAAACTTGGGGAGCTGTTTGGCGAGATGTATTATTCTGCGACCGACTACCGTGCATCACAGCTTGAAAAATGGTATGCTGCCCAATATCAGATGCGCATGATTCTTGATTCTTATGAGCGCTCTTTTGCCCGTTACATGACGCCTGGCACCAAAAGATATGATCCGTCATCTTATATTGAGGATTTGAAATCAGAGGGCCTCAAAACAAATGACCAGCTGCGCATTCGCGTAGCAAACACAATGGAGAAATTGAAAAGAGGGGAAGGGGGCTGGCTTGACACATTGCGCGCCACTTTTGATGGCTTTAGAAGAAATCTTGCTGCCAAAATAGTCAACGAAGTTGCCGAGGCGGAATCTGCCTGGTATGCCGCAAAGCTTGAGCTGAGGGCAATCGAGAAGCTGAAAAATGAAGGGGCAATTACAAAAGATGAATATAAGACTCTAAGAGAAGAAGCACTCTCTAAGATCAGCGGCCTTAAAGAGTCGTACAAAGAGCTAAAAGAAGAGTACAAGCAATACAACGAACTGGCGCGCTATTGGGCAAGCAGCCACGACAACACTTACGGAACCGCAAGAAACATTTTCAAGGTTCTGCCCGTCTTTACCTCAATTTTTGACAGCAAATTTGTTCAAGGTGCAAAAATAGATTATTATTTCATTACCGAATCAAGCGCAATGAGGGATCCGCGCACAGCGACAGGCGCAGGCGTTGGACTTGACTATTCGTTTTATGTCGGTTACCAAACCGGTCAGACGGTCTATGAAAGGCCAAGATTCTGGACGACAAACGCATTGTGGGAAGAGCAGCTTCGCCTTCCACTTATGTTGTCTTATGCTGTCCACAAATGGTTCTATCCTGCAGTAAGCCAGGCGACACGCGACAGAAGCCACTATCCTTCCTATCTTGAGATGGATGCTTTGTATCCAGGCAGGCCGCATAATGAAAGCCGACTCGGAAAGCATGATCTGTTCATGCCGATGGTCTTGGCTCCTCTAAGAAGGCATTACAGCTCAGATTATTGGAGAACGCGCTTCCAAGCTCTGCTTGATTTTTCAGGCGCATCCTCACTAATAGGGGCGTATTTTTCAACCTCTCCTTCTCAGACCGAGGCTTCTTTCTTTAGAAGAACAATGGAAAAAATGTTCTTGCCAAGTCCGCACTATTCAACTGAAGCGCGATTCTTGCTTTCTCAGAGGACATTAGACCAGTTCAAGATGCTTGATGAAGCAAGAGAAAAATATTCAGAAGTAAAAGAGGCAATCGATACATACATCAACTCAATTGATGGCTCTGAAGCACAAAGGAAAGCTTTAGAAACCATATCTAAATATGTAGAGATTTCGGACCGAAGGCCAATTGGCGTCCAGCGTGGAGTTTCAGGTTCGGATATGGAGGAAGATGGCTCGCGGAATCGTTTCATGAACCTTTATGTTGGCTTCCACCAAAACATCTGGAAGCCAACCGTTCCAGGGTTGATGGATACTGATCCGATCAGCGGCAAATGGAGGGCATTCCCGCAGACCGCTATGGAAGTCTACCGGGCTCCAGAAGAAAGCAAGCTTGACAATCTAAGGCAATTCAACCTGCCAACTTATGATGAAAAGACTGGCCGGTTTGTCTTGACTGAGCAGCTTCACAATTATGATGACGCAATGCGGGAGGTATACAAGCGCGAAAGTACTCTTTTGATTCATTTGCTGAAGTACCAGCACGAGCTGCAAAGCTATACAATCCTCAACAGCCCAGCTGTTCTTGTCGCATCGCCTGGCATTGGTTCAGCTCTTGCATTCAACATTAGCAGATTTTTCCTAAGCAAGACTCGGCTCGGCTCTTCGATTACTGAAGAGGAAGCTTCATTCTCCGAGCGATTTTTCACCCAGAGTTGGTACAGTTCTATTGCAAAAAGATGGGCATTAGCTAAAAACTCTTGGAATGAATTATTAGAAAGCACGTTAATCTCTCGTTTATCTGGCGCTTCAAGGAAAAGCAGGCTAGAGGAAGATGCCTTAAAACTTGCTATTTACAGCTATAGCAATCTGTCTTCGAGAGGGTATCTATTATGAGGCTACTGCTTGCGATTGCTGTGCTTTTTTTCTTTTTTGGCTGCACTCTCAACGTTCCTGCTTCCGAAAAATTTGCAGCCTCCACTCTTGCAGTCGGCAGGTTTTCGCCTGCAGATGAGATGGTCTGTCAGCCACTCAATGACTCAAGGCCTTGCTACTGCATGGTCTGCGAAAACAAGACAACTTGGTCATCCATCTTCCCTGAAAAGATGCGCAAGCTTATGGCTTTTTTCGATTCGACTTTGCACAAGGGTAATTGCACCTTTATGCACTGCAATATGACTGATTTTGTCAACATCATAAGCGAAAAAGAGCGCTATCAGATGCGCTCATTCATGCTCGGAATCGGTCCCTCCGCAAGCGCGGTTGATAACGCAAATCTTTTCTGCAATTATTCTCTCCAGCTTTCTTTCAAATGGCTGAAAGGCTCTGTGTTTAATAGCCCAGAGATCCCAAGCCCGCGATCAGCAAAATGCTGGCTCGAGCGAAATATCCTCCCAGTCTACCTATATTACACCGAAGGCAAAAACATCGACGTATGGAGGACTGCCCAGATTGCGCAAGCATTCAATGATGTTGGGCCGGTGCTTCTTTCCACCGAAGTCTGGTTCGATCCAAATGATCCTCAAGCAATCGAAGGCATCAAAGGACAAATTGACGCAATAAAAGCAAATTGCAACAGCTGTCTCGTCGTTCTCATGCTGAACGGATCAATCCAAGATCGAAAGCTTGTCTTAGAGAAAATATTCGGTAGAGGGGACATAAAGACTGGAGCAGGATTCAGCCCATATTACCAGAAAGTAGATGTTGTCGGATTTGGTTTTCTTGCAAACGATTATCCAACCTGCAATCCAGTTGACGTCATTGGGGAGAACTTTCTTTTTTCAAGATTTGTTTTGAAAAAATACTCGAAGCCGACTCTTTGGGCGTATGTAGGAGTAAGTAAAGGAAATAATAGTTTTGGCACATGCAGCTGGGATGAAGAGGCAGTGCATAACTTTTATCAGCAGCTTTTTGCAAGCATCCAAGCAATGTCAAGCTCAGGGATTATTGGCGTCGGCTTCTATGAGTTTTCAGACTATGCAGGCCCACTTCCTTGCGACAACAAAATTCAGGGATGCGAGTTTGGCCTTTTGGATTCTTTTGGAAACCAAAAGCACCCAGCAATCAACACATGGTCTTCCCTTTGCCAGTATTTTGGCACTGTGCAGTTCAGAAGCCCGCTTATCTTTTCAAGAAATGGCTACGGCTCGGTTTGCGACCCTATGCAACTGCAGAATAACAAGATGTTTACAGCGATTTCTTTTGAACTAAATAGCGGAAAGCCTCTGCCAAATTCTATTGTTCCTACAGCCCCAAAAGAAAAATATCTTCGCTGTAGCGACATTTGTGTTTCCGACGTGCCGCTGAATGATTGGCAGATTTTCGACAACACTGGAGACACATTCGATTCTGCCCATTGCGATCTCTACCCATTCATAGAGGAATTAGCAGAAGAAAAAGAAATCAGCGCCTTGTTTTTCAGAGCAATAGTTGAGCAGGAAAGCAACTTCAACCCATACGCAGTTTCTTGCATAGACCAAAATTCGCCAAATTGCAATCCTGCAAACCTTTCTATTGCAGAGATTTGCCGGCTGGCAAACCTTTCTGATGACTGCGGCCAAGTGGTAGGCGGAGGCAGCTCCTGTCCGGCAGGCATGAAGCCGTGTGCATTTGGCATTGCGCAATGCATTGCTTACCCCGGCAAATATTATGTCCAGCGCGGGATTGACCTTCCGCTTGAAATCCGAAATTGCGGAAAAAGCAAGAAAGGCATAGATTACAATCCATTTGATCCGCAGGATAGTGTTTGCTGCGGAACTTCTGTTTTGAAATATTATCTGGACATTTCACCATCAGCAGGCAGAAACTTTGTCCAAAACAACTGGAACACGCTTACTTCCTGCCCGCAAGGCATCAAAGATGACAAGGAGTGGGTAGCTTATTTCTTGGCTGCTAACACCTATTATGGCTATCCTAATGATTTTTCAGGCTTCCTATCTCAGCTTAACAATTGTCAAGGCCAACAAAATTACATTTCCTATCTGAGAAGCAAGGGATACTCCTATGCAGCACGTGTACTTTCCCGCTACCTTGACGCTATAGACAAGTGCGGCTCGGATTGCCCTGGAAAAGCCGTACAGATAGCCTCCAATCCTCCTTAAAAAAATCAGTGCTTTATTTTTGTGTTTTCTCTTGCCCTTTCAAGCTCAAGCGTCTGCCTTGTTCTCAGTATGTCTTTCGGGAAGTGCCTGCCACGCATCATGAAGTTGCGTTCATACGTTTTGGCTTCAAACTTAGAGGCGATTATTTCTGCCCCTGACTCTACATCGAATTCCTTGCAAGAAAAGATGTCCACGCTTGCAAAGTTTTTTTCAGGAAAAGTATGGATGCTGATGTGCGATTCTGCTATCAAGACTATGCCAGACACCCCCCAATCTTCTGGCTTGAGGCCGCTGTATGTGAATGTATACGGCGGCATTATTTTGGTCATCCCGATCATTTCGGGCAGCTCGTTCAAAAAATTGTATATAAAATTTACATCTTTCAGCTTTTTTTTGTTGCATCCATACATGTCCAAAGTCAGATGCGGTCCAAACATTTGCCTTGTCCTCCCTTCCCCCCGTCAGAAGGTTAAACCTTCAATAGAGGAAATGCGTTTTTTATCTAATTAGATAGTATATATAAATCTTTCTATTTTTCATAAAAAAAGGAACTCTTTAATCTTATTTTGCTAAAAAATAAGCTCTTATAGCACTCTTTTTAAAAAAAATAAATCTAATAACGCTTTTAATTTATTTAAATTTGCTAATAACATTTTTAATTAATTTAAACATATTTTTCCTCGTTTTTTTCAAAAACAGCAGTCTATTGTCTATTTTAAAAGGATTCTGCCATCTTATATCTTTGTTTCGCTTTGCTTCGTCGTATTTTGATTTTGTTCCATTTGAAACATTCTGGCTATTGTTCAACTTTTGCCCCGCTCCTCCTCTGCCTTCTGCCCGGCTTTAAAGATCGTGCCTGAAGAAACAATCGGTTCCATTCTTGCTTTTTTGCTGCTCCATTCGGTCAAGCAGGCCATGCAAAAAATCGCTTCAGCATGTCTGTCTTTATGGCAGCGGATGATGCCTCTACCATTTTGGTAATTTATAATTTTGAAACCCAACCCAGAAAATCCAAGCTCTCCAAAAAAAGAAAGGAAATGCCGATATATCAAATTTTTTGCCGCCTCTTCGGTAGGCGGCTGACCGTCCACTGACAGCCTGAAAGCAATATACCTTTTCTTGAACGCACCAATCACCTTCATTTTCTTGCACCGCAAAGCTCCTCTATCGATTTTTTTGAGGCTTCGATTTCGTTGGGTCTCAACCCAACCACCTTCATGAAAGACTCGATCTCTTTTGCATTTCTGAGCATGTTGGGCTCTTGTGCAAGAGTAGCAAACACCATCCTGCAGCCAGTCCTTCTGCACATCTCAACCAAAATCTTCATTTTTGAAAGGACAATCCCGCGCCTTATTCCTTTCTGATATGCTACGTCTGAAAACGAAAGCAACACCGCACTGCCTAAACTTGCAAGCTTTTTGAGCTCGCCTTCCTTAAATTCGTAGCTCTCCCTATAAAAAATCGCCTTTCTTTTTTTTTCGATCGCTTGGTTTTTGTCGCAGAAGTTTTTCAAGCGGCTTGATGATATTAGCTGTTTTATGCCTAAAGGCGGCTCTAGCCCATCTGCACAAACAATGTCAAGCATCCAGTTCACTTCTGCCTCAGTTTCATTCTGCCTTTCTTGCCTGCAGAGGTCAGTCCTCTGAATGCTCTGCCTTTTTGAGAATTTTGCAAAAGCTTCCTGTCAACCAAAATCACTTCAAAGTATTTTTTGGTGCCGTCCTGCCCTACCCAATAGGAGTTCAGTACCTCTAAGTTGGAAAATGCTCGCGCAGCTTTTTCTTCTGCTATTCTCTGGAGCGATTTGCCTGGCGAAAGATAGGCTATATTTTTGGCAGGTTTTCTGCCTCCTCTTGGGTGCCTTCTCTTTCTTGACCCCCTCCCTACTGCAACACGCGCCATCACATAGCCTTCTTTTGCTTTATAGCCTAGCGTCCTTGCTCTCGCAAGATTTGTAGGCTTGTCGATTCTTACAACTGTCCCAAGCTTTCTCCATTCTTGGAGCCTCTTTCGGTATATCAAAGACCGATTCTTGTACTCCTCCTGAAACGCCTTTTGTATGTATTTGTATATGCCCACACGAACCACCATCTCTCTTGATCTGCTTTTAGGCGCTTTAATGTAGGCTTAAAGCAAGCCAAGCGCAAGAAGGGTTGTGCCACAAAACTTATATTAATCATTGCCCTGGTGGCAACACAAACTGCTGCTGACGATAGACTATCGCATCGCCAGCTGCTGTTCGCTCGCCTAACATTAGTATTATCCTGTTTGAAGCGCCGTCCGCCCTGTATCTTCCAATTATGATTGCCTCTCCTTTTGCGGCTTTCTCCACAAGCTTTTCTATCCCAGGCGCAAGCTCGCAGAATGCAAATGCGGCGGCGTCAGTCAGAGGTAAACGCAGGTTGGTACCATCTGCAGTTATTGTCAAATTCTTGAAATCAAGAACTACTTTTCCACCCTTCGTCTGCAACATCGTCTCCATGATTTTCTGGTGCATATATGCTATTTGCTTTGAAAGCCTCTTTTTTGCGATTTGCCGCACTATCTTGCCGATGTTGGATTTGAGGCTATAAAGCCGATTCCTTGCCTTCCTTACTTTTACCAGTGCCTTGGTTTTTTTATGAGAACTCAACGCCTTTTTCAAGTCTTTGTGTATTTCTCTGCATTTTTTTGCGTCTTGCCTAAATTTTGCAATAAGCAGGGCAACCTCCAATGCTTCGCCCTCAGCGCTCTCAGCTTCTGCTTTTTTGAGGTGCATTCGCATTTTTTCGAGCATCTGCTTGCTTTGCTCAAATTTTTCTGACCATTCTTCTGCTTTTTCAGAAAGCGCAGCATGCAAAGCAAGGTTTTGCGCCTCTAAAATCTCTTCTTCTGCTCTTTCCGCAAGTACTATTGATTCATTTAGCTGCAAGTCGCTTTCTGATGCTTGTAGCTTTTCAATAAGCGCGATCATCTCCTCAATCTTCTCTATCTTTGAGTGGAATTTTGGAGCTTTTGCCACTGCCTGCACAAATTCGTCAATTACCTCGCCGGACTCTGCCTCCAGCTTTTCTAATTCTTGGTAGCACTGCTGTATCTGGCCGCCAACAACTGCCTTTGGCATAAAATCCTTTTGTAGCAACTGAAATTTATTAACTTTCCTTTCAGCCCTTTACTACTCCGATCGGCACAAGCCTTGCTACAATCTCGCTTAAATTTGCATCCTTTACTGCTTCTACGACTTCATCCACGTTCTTGTATGCATCAGGCGCTTCTTCAGCAAGAAGGTCAAATTCAGTGGCTTTGACCATTATCCCTTTTTGCAAAAGGGTGTTTTGGATTTCCTTGCCGCTCCATGTTTTTACCGCCTTGCTTCTGCTCATTGCCCTCCCTGCACCATGGCAAGAGGATCCCCACGAATTTTTCATAGCGCCTTCTTTTCCAACCAAGACATAGGAAGCTGTTCCCATGCTGCCTGGAATAAGCACAGGCTGTCCAATCTCTCTATAGTAGCTTGGGAGCTCTCTTCTTCCTGCAGCAAACGCGCGCGTCGCCCCCTTCCGGTGGACACACAGCTTCACCCTCTTGCCATCTAATTGGTGCTCCTCAAATTTTGCTATATTGTGGCATACATCATAGACAAGTGGCATTTCCTCGCCAGTTCCCTTGCCGAAAACTTCATCAAATGTTTCTCTGACCCAATGCATCATCACATGCCTGTTGCAAAACGCGTAATTGACTGCGCAGCACATTGCCTTTATGTATCTTTCTGCTTCGCTTGAATTTATCGGGGCACAGCAAAGCTCAGGATCAGGCAAATCTATGTTGTATTTTTTTGCGGCTGCCAGCATCACTCTAATATAGTCGTCGCAAACTTGGTGCCCAAATCCTCTTGAGCCGCAGTGGATCATAACAACTATCTTCCCTTCTTCCAAGCCGAATTTCTTTGCAACTTCGGGCAAGAATATTTTTTGTACCTCTTGAATCTCCACGAAATGGTTCCCTGCCCCTACTGTTCCAAATTGAGGCAATCCTCTTTCCTTTGCCTTCTGCGAGACAGCCGAAGGGTCTGCGCCTTCCATCCTGCCATTTTCTTCTGTTCTTTCTTTATCCTCTTTTCTTCCGAATCCATTTCTTATCGCCCAGTCTACTCCTTCAACAACCGCTTCCTCAAGCTGCTGCATTGTGAGGCGCAGCTTCCCCTTTGCGCCAACGCCAGATGGGACATTCTTGAACAGAAGGTCTATGAGCTGCTTCTTTTTTAGTTCAACTTCTTTCCTTGTCAGAGGAGTGGCTATCACTCTCACGCCGCAATTTATGTCATAGCCGACGCCGCCTGGAGAAATGATGCCGTTTTCAAGCTCAAATGCAGCAACTCCTCCTATTGGAAAGCCATATCCTTCGTGCCCGTCAGGCATGAGAAGAGCATGACGGACTATTCCAGGCAAACAAGACACATTTTTCAGCTGCTCGAAGGTCCGGTCTTTTCCCATTGTTTGTATCAACTTTTGCGTAGCAAAAACCCGCGCAGGGACATTCATCTTCCCCTCTTTTTCAATCTCCCAGATGGCCTTGTCAATTTCTTTTATCATTACATCACATTGCAAGCTTTGAGAGGTGCTCTAGCCTTTTTGCCGTAAGTGGGTGTGTCATGAAGATTTCAAAAAATCCACTTTTCTTTTCCTTTTCGATCGCTTCCAGAAGCGCTTGCCGGTTTCCAGAATCAATCAATGAAAGTACCTTGGAAAGCTGCATGTCGGTCTGCTGGCTTTCTGCAAAGTAAAGCGCCCGGACCATAGAGGAGCTTTCTGCGTGTGGTTTAACACCATAGCTTATTTTTGCAAGCGCCCTCATCAGCATGGCTGGGTTGCCAGTAAGCCTTGCGGAGAATTCGTCTGCGAAATATTCGCGCTGGCGCGAAAGCCACATGACCATCAGCTGCCCTAAAAATTGTGCCACGAACGCCCCGATAATTGTCAAAACGCTGTTTCTCCCTTCACGGTCGCTTCCAAAAATGAGCACGCCGTAGTATAGGGCAACTGGCAAGACAGAAGCAACTGTCATCACCGCCACATCCCTGTTGTTTATATGGCCAAGCTCGTGCGCAATGACACCTTCTATTTCTTCCTTGTCCAGCACTGAAAGCAGCCCCCTGTGGATTGCAACGCCAGAATCCTTCTGCGTCCTTCCGAATGCAAAAGCATTAGGGGTTGGGTCATCAACAAGGTAAATTTTTGGGATAGGCAGCTCTGCCTTTCTGCAAAGCCTTTCAACCATCTGGAAAATCTCTGGCGCATCTTCGTATTTTAGCTCCTTTGCCCCAGTTGCAATCTTGATTATAGTCGGTCCAAAATACCATTGGAGGGCAAGCATGAACAGCGAAATCATCAGCCAAACTATCAGGCTGCCTGAGCCGGTTATGCCAGCTGCCGCAAGCAGCAATCCGATCAATGCCGTAATTATTCCAAAAACCAATACTGTGGTTAACAATATTCTAATCCTCAAGCTCAAAGATGGCGAAAATTTTTCTGGCATAGGCTCACCCCCTACTAGATTTCGATCCAAAAATACCGCATTCTATTATAAATACCTATCCTTTTATTTTTTGTTTCTCAGTTTTCTGTTGCGCCCTTGTAGTCCAACCTGGATAGGACGCGAGCCTCCGAATGGCTCGATGCAGGTGTAAGTTCGTAGTCCGGGTTCAAAACCCTAGGGGGCACCAAACTGGCACAAGCTTCCCCCTAAGGGCTCACCCCCGAATGGAAAACAAATGTTTGGGGGTGGTGGCACCAAACTGGCACAAGCTTCCCCCTGAGGGCTCACCCCCGAATGGAAAACAAATGTTTGGGGCTGTCTCTTATACACATCT
>JAOAKI010000010.1 GCA_026413765.1 Microcaldota archaeon
GTAGAAAAACCAATTTCAAGAAAACAAGGATTTTGTGTTAGCGGGGTTAAGGGGCAGGGCGTCCGCTAGCTTGAGCTAGATAAATTAAGGGTGTTTAGTTTTGTCTGCCGAAATAGTGGTGGCCGCGGGAGGAGCGCGGGCGGCTGGGATGCTGGGTTTTGCGATGGGTGCCTTCTTTTTGCGTTGCAAGAGGCTTTCGCTTGCGGGAAAAGGGGGAAATTTTGGGTGCAAAAAAGGGGCTTTTTGGCGGAGGAAAGAGAGCGGCGTCAAGTGCGATTGGCTCGATTTTGCTTTTTGTCATTTCTTCTATTGAGCGGAGAGCAGGCAGCTGGTCAGGAAAAACCAGGCTTATTGCCTTGCCGCTCTTGCCTGCTCTACCTGTCCTGCCTATTCGGTGAATGTAGCTGTAATGGTCGGAGGGAAGGTCGAAATTGATGACGTGCGAAACTCCTTCAACGTCCAGGCCTCTGCTTGCCAAATCGGTCGCAACCAGGATGCTGATGTGCTTTTTGCGGAATGCAGACATCGAAAGATCTCTTTTGCGCTGCGACATGTCGCCGTGCAGCGCAAGGCAGTAAAAGCCGCTTGCCTGCAGCGATTTGGAGAGCCTCTCTGCCGAGATTTTTGTCTTGACGAAGATGATCGCCAATGTGGGCTTTTCTTTTTTCAGCAGCCACAAAAGCGCCTGGAATTTCGCATGCCTTGGGACTTCTACATAATATTGCTTGATTGCCTCAACCGAAGGAGAATCAGCAGAAACCCTTATTTCTTGCGGGCTTTTCATGTATTTTTTCGCAAGCTCAAGGACATCAGGCGGAAGGGTTGCAGAGAAAAGGAGAGTTTGGCGGTCTGCCGGCGCAGACTGCAATATCTTGTCGATGTCTTCCCTGAAACCCATGTCCAGCATGCGGTCAGCCTCATCCAGCACGACAATTTTGGCTTTGCTCAATGAGAGCGTTTTGCGCGCCAGATGGTCCAGCACTCTGCCAGGAGTGCCAACAACGACGTCGGCCCCTGCGGAAAGGGCTTTGATTTGCTTTTCTATCTCTTGCCCTCCATAGATCGCCACAACTTTTGCGCCAAGGTATTTCCCAAGCTTGCTGATTTCGCCAGCCACCTGGACAGCAAGCTCTCTTGTCGGGCAAAGCACAACTGCCAGAGGATAGCCTGGCGCAGGCGGCTCTTTTTTGCTTGCCAGCAGTCGCTCAAGGATGCAGATGCCGAACGCGGCAGTCTTGCCCGTCCCTGTCTTTGCCTGCCCGATGACATCCTCGCCTTGGATGAGCAGGGGCAGAGCCTGCTGCTGTATTTCAGTCGGCGCCACAAAGCCAAGCTCTTTTATCGCTTTTGCGATTGCAGGGTCAAGCCCAATCTTTGAGAATTCCACGGACAACATATGGAAAAGAAATATATAAAAGGCGATTTTTGGCGCGATGAAATCAAGTTATTTAAGCATTGGCGCAGTAGCAGATTCCCGTATGCGCCTGAAGAACAGGAAATACATCGTGATTCTTGGCTCGCTCATGTCAGGGCTTGGCAAAGGAATCCTGACTGCGTCGATTGCAAAGATTCTGCAGTCAAAAGGGTTGAAAATATCGCCTATAAAATTCGACGGATATCTCAATGTGGACTGCGGCACGATGAATCCGTTCAGGCATGGGGAAGTTTTCGTGCTTGATGACGGCACCGAATGCGACATGGATTTTGGCACCTATGAGCGCTTTTTGGACATTGACCTGTCCTCAGCAAACAGCATAACCGGCGGCAAGCTGTTCCGCAATATAATCGAGAAGGAAAGGAAGGGCGGCTTTCTGGGCAGGGATGTGCAGTTTGTGCCGCACTTGACTGACGAGATAAAAAGCTGGGTTAGAAAGACTGGAGAGGAGCAAGACGCAGATGTTGTGATAATTGAGGTTGGCGGCACAGTTGGGGATTTGGAGAATGGCTATTTTTTGGAGGCGATGAGGCAGCTTGCGCTTGAGGAGCAGGTGCTTTTCATCCAGCTGACTTTCGTCCCCTCGCTTGCAGAAGGCGAGCAGAAAACAAAGCCAACCCAGCATGCAAACCGGCTCATACAGTCGCTTGGGATACATCCAGACATAATAATTTGCAGGGAGGACGAGCCTCTTGGGAAAGAGGCAAGGGAAAAGATTTCGATGTTTTGCAATGTCCCGCCAACAAGCGTCTTTGACGACCCGGATCTGGAGACGATATACGAGCTTCCGCTTGTCCTTGAGAAGCAGAAGATGACTGAATTGCTTTTGGAAAAGCTCGGGATTGAAGAAAAAAAAGATGACATGAAAGAATGGAAGGCGCTTGTTGAGAAAATCAAGAACCCGAAAGAAAGCGTCACAGTGGCAATAACTGGCAAATACACCGCGGTAAAAGACGCCTATGTGTCGGTGAAGGAGGCGCTTGTGCACGGCGGCGCAGCAAACTCCGCAAAAGTGAATGTGAAATGGGTGGAGACTACCGAGATAGCCGATTTGAAGGGAGCGCAAGAGCTGCTTGGAGATTGCGATGGGATAATCGTGCCGGGAGGCTATGGCAGCAGGGGCACTGAAGGGAAGATAATGTGCATAAGGTACGCAAGGGAAAACAAGGTGCCTTTCTTGGGGCTTTGCTATGGCATGCAGATGGCGGTTATTGAATGGGCAAGAAATGTGGCTGGGATGGAAGGAGCAAACACGACCGAAATTGACGAGAAGACAAAATATCCTGTCATTGATTTCTTGCCTGAGCAGCGCGGCTTGAAAGACAAGGGCGCAACGCAAAGGCTTGGCGCTTGGCCTTGCAAGCTGAAAAAAGGGACAAAGGCTTACCTTGCCTATGGGCAAGAACTGATTTATGAGAGGCACCGCCACCGCTATGAGGTGAACAACGACTACAGGCAGAGGCTGGAGGAATCTGGGCTGGTCATTTCAGGCACCTCTCCCGACGGCAACATTGTCGAGATGGTCGAATGGCCGGAAGGGTTTGGGGTTGGGACACAGGCGCACCCAGAGCTCAAAAGCCGGCTCGAAAGGCCTGCTCCTCTTTTTGTATCATTTGTGAAAGCATGCATTGAATTCAAAAAAAGCAGGAAATGACTGCTCAGGGAGCTTGCTCCCAGCTCAGCTCAAATGGGGCTTGGACGAGGCGGGCAGAAAAATCAGAATAGATGAAGAGCGGCACTCTTTTTTGTGCATCGATTTGGAACACAAGCGGCACGCTGCCTGGCACACTGACTTTGACCGTGTATGCCTTCCTGCCTGCCACCAAGTCGCTGCTGGCATACTCGAAGCGCATTGGGATATCCAGCTTTATGCTTCCTGCATTCAATGAGAAGTTGCTGCTCCAGGAGAAATTCTCATCCACCGAAAGCATCCAAGGCGAATACAAAAGGATGGAATGGATGGCTGGGCTTGAGGAGGCTGGCGCTATCTCTTCCAGCTGGCCGTCTTTGCTGAAGCAATAGGAAATTCTGCTTTCTTGGCTTTGCTCGGTGACCACCACGCCGCTGCAAGAAGGCGAAGAGGAGATTTCATAAGAGATGTTTATCTTTTGGTCTTCATAGGACACCTCGTAGACATATTTTTCGCCTGGCAAAAGCAAAAGAGGGGTTTTTGGGGAAAGCGGCTCCTCTTGCAGGCTGATTTCGGACCGGATAGGGTAAAAGAAAAGCAAGAACAGAAAGCCTGCCAAATAGGCGAGGATGAACGCATAGATTACTGCAGAGGCGAGGCGGCCAATGAAAGGAAGCGGCGGTATTTTCATGTATAGCCCAATGAGCTGCTCTTTGAGGCTTTTTGCTTGCTGCTTTGGCGGGATTGCTTTTGAGGAAATTGCTTGCCATTCTTTTGAGCTTGCTGCCCGCCACATCAAATATAGGATGAGCGCGAGAGCTATGCAGGCAATCCCTATCAGCGCAGTAATTGTGTCCATGCCAACTTCTCCACTTTAAAGGTTAAATAACCTGCTGGAAAAAAGATTGCATGGCATTTGCATCTTTTGCGCCTGCCAAGATAATACTTTTTGGCGAGCACTATGTTGTCTATGGCGCACCTGCAGTTGCCATCCCAATTGAGCCAAGAAACAAAGTCATATTCGGAAAACGAAGGCAAGAAGGGATTGCGCTTGCCTCAGAATTGGGCATCGGCAGAATATCCAAAAACGGCGAGTATGAAGGCGCGCCCGAGCTTGAAATGTATGCGCACGTCGCAAGGAAACTGCTTGGCAAAAGGAAAATTCCGTCTTGCACTGCAAAGTTTGCCCCTGCATTGAGGCTGAAAGGGATTGGGACAAGCTCCTCGCTTTGCGCTGCCTTTGCAGCAGGGCTATGCAGGCTTGCTGGAAAAAAAGCGACAAAAAAGGAGATCTACGAGGCAGTGCAGGCTGGCGATTTGGTCGCCCATGGAAAGAAGGCTTCTGGAATAGATGCGGCAGTTGTTTCTTATGGTGTGCCGCTTATTTTCAAGAAAGACGCGGCAGGGGCAATCTCTTGGCAAAAAATAAAGATACGCTTGCCGGCAGGCTTTTGCTTTTTGCTTATTGACACCTATGAAGGCAAAAGGGAGTCCACCGCAGACCTCATCGAGAAATTTGGCAAATCTTTCGATGAAAAGGTGCGGCTGGAGGAATATTTGGAGTTGTGGGGGAAAATCAAGGATGCGTTTGGAGATGCCAAGAAGCTGGGCGAATTGATGCTACAGAACCACTATTTGCTGAAAGAGAGGGGAGTAAGCTCGGCGGGCATAGAAAAGGCAATAGAGGCCGCGCTGAAGGCTGGAGCATTTGGGGCAAAGATAACAGGCGCAGGAGGGGAAGGAGGCGTGGTGGTGGCGCTGGTGAAAAAAAACGAAGCTTCTGCTGTTGCAGAAAGCATAATGAAAGACAGTGGGTTTGCTTCGGTTGCGGTAAGGCTTTTTGCTTCTTGAGCGTAGAAAGTAATATTAAGCCTTATATACAAATGTGTATAAAAGAGAATATACATGGAAATTGCCCAAGGTGGTCAATCTGCAGCAGGACACAAGACTTGCAAAATATGTCAAAGAGAACGTTGGCAAAGTCATAGATAACGTGCGCTCTCCGAAAATGAGATGGGAATTCGGCAGGATTGCCCCTATCCTGGATGAAGGATGGTATGAGAAATCTTTCAAAGCTGCCTTGAATTTGAGGGACACCTCGCTTCTTTTGAACATGATAAAGATTTTCAACAGCTCGTTTTTTGGGCTTACATACAATTACGCAAAAATTGAGTACAAAGACATGGTTCTCTTGGATAAGGCTTTGGATTCTTTGATTTCAAGCTATGCTGGCAAAAAAAGGAGGAGCGGCAACGAGGCGGTTACGCACCTTCTTCTCTGCACATTGTTTGCCTCTGCAATAGGATTGCCGCAGCATGCGGTAAGGAAATGCGCCCGCCACGACATTATTGAAGACATGCTTGAGGCAGATGGGATAAGCTATATTTATTTTGACATGGAAAACCCTGCCGCATCTGTTGTGACAAAAGATCCTGAGGTTGCGCTAAACCACATTGAGCTGATTGAAGGGAAAGATGCTGTCGGCCATCTGCGCTTGCTGACAAGAAAGCCCGAGCAAAAAAGATTTGAGACGCTTTTGGCGCTCAAGTGGGGGTACGGAAGATATCTTGTGCCGATTTATCAGAATATCTGGGCTGCCTTCAGCAAGGGGATTGATGCGGTCGCCAACTTGTGGGAGATCGGGCCTATTGAAGATGAGCGGCTTCGGCAGAAGATGGCTCAAAAAAGCAGGATAAAGGTTGGGCTGCAAGTGCCAAGATGGCAAAAAATATCCTGGCTTATGGCAGAGATAATGATTACTGAATTGAGCTATTATTTCCCGCAGGATGCAAAAATGCTGAGAAAGACTCATCCGTTTGAGCTTGAGAAATTCAAAAAAGGATATGCAATTGTTGGGGCAGAAAGGAAATTCAACACGCTGGTGCTAAAGAAAACAGGGCTGACTGGAAGCCCAATCATATCAATATATGGCAGAGAGCCTAATTTTGAGGCAGAATTCCCATATATCAGCAACCCGGTAGTTATTACTACTTTGCTTTTTGACATTTACAAAAAAGAGATTTCAGATATCAGTCTTTCCGAAAGCCTGCTGCCTTACAATCTCAGGAATGCAACAATAATCTCGTTCAAGCTGAAAGAAGAGCTGCTGCTTCAAAAGATTGGCGCTCTTGTGGAAGGCTATGATACCCTGATAGCCCAGGAAATTCCAGGCTTCAACAGGAAAGAATGGGCAGATGCAGCTAGCGCAAAGATGAAAGAAACTCCTCCTCAAGAAAATGAAGGCGGCCAGGAACAACGAAAACAGAAGGCGCTTTTTGGGCTCTCATCTTTAAGATTTGGCCTAGGGAAAGATAAAGCGTCTGGCTTTTCTTCCATCCTGCCCCTTGAATCAGGACTACTTTAGTATCGCAAGAAAACAAGCCGCCTTTCGCTTGCTTTTCCATCTCAAGCAAAATCTGCGCTGCTTGCTGTGGCTCCATCGGCCCAAGCTGCTCGTCAATATCCAGCAGCAGAAGGGTATGCAACCCCCTTTTTTTGTTTTCCAGCACCGCATCATAAGCTGCCGTCGGCTTGTAGTTTTCTTTCCAGAAAGCAATTGTGGCGGTTTTGCCGAACTTGTATGCCTGCAGCCCTGACTCTCCGATCGCGGCAGAAAGCACCGAGGAAGAATGGATGACTTTCACTGGGATGCTTTGCTTTTTTGCGGCAAGAAGCAGTGAGATGTGGGTGGTTGCAATGAGTGGGTCGCCAGGGACGACGAATGCGACATTCTGGCTTTTTGCTGCCTCCAAGATGATGCTTTCGCTTTCCACCTCTTTCCTTGAGAGCAGCTGTATGCTTTTGCCTGCCAATGCCTGCAGCCTTTCGATTGTGCCTTCTGGAAGAAAGTTGGTGTAAGCCTCGGCAAAGATTTTGTCGGAAGACCGGAGTGCTTCGAGCCCCTCAATCGAAATCCCCTTTTCGTCAGATATGCCAAGCCCGACAAAGACAAGCATGGTAAGATAAGGCATGCCTTCTTATAAATAGCCTTGCTAATTTTTTTGTGGAAGAAGAGCTTTGCCTAAATTGCAGGAAAGCAGGGAGGGCGTGGTGCCCGCATAACTTCGCAAAGAAAATAAAGGAATACCGGATGAATTTCAAGCAGGAGATGTTCGGCCCTTCGCCGCCAAACCTGCTTGTTGGGCACAGCAATTATCCGAATGTCTGTTGGGGTCCGCTGGTCTTTGCAGGAGCAGAGGCTCAGTTGAAGGATGACCCGGCGCAGCTTTATGGGCTGAGCCTGCAAGAAATCATCCATGCAAGAAGCAGCATGGTTTACGGGATAAGAAAAGGCAGCGTGCGCAGCATGCCCAGCAGGATTTTGCAGGAGTCGCAGGAAGCCATAATGAGCATAAAGCCTGTCGACGTTGAGGCGAGGTTTTCAAAAACACCTTCTTTCTCTTTCCAGGCTGACGAAGTTGTCCACCCAATTGGCGCTTCCGCCCCGCTTGAAAAATTCAAGGTTGCCCAAAACCCCGAGGTGCCAAAAAAAGTGGATGAGGCAATTGAGGAGAAAATGAAAGCAAATGAAGCGATTGTGGAGCTCTTGGTTTCGGGCTTTGATGTCTATTATATCTCTAAGCTGCTTTCAGCAGGGATTTTGGGGATGGAAAAAACAAAGCGGCTTGTCCCAACAAAATGGGCGATAACCGCAACTGACGACATTGCAGCAAAAAGGTTCATGCAGACGATAAGGGAGTGCGAAGAGATTGGGGAGATTCTTTTGTATTCGAATTCCTATTTGGACAATCATTTCTGGATAATTTTGATGCCTGGGAAATGGGAATATGAGCAATTCGAATTCGTTGCCCAGCGCCCGGAAAAAATCGCATATGAGCATGAAGCTTTCTGGGGCAGAGCGGACTACCCTGAAAGCCAGGGGGGAGGGTATTTTGCGGCGCGGTTTGCGGTCGCAGAGTATTTGTACAAGATAAGGAGGCAAGCGCGCGTCTCACTGTTCCGCAAGATTGGTCCTGCCTACAGCGTGCCAGTAGGAGTGTGGGAGGTGAGGGAGAACGTGCGCGCTGCCTTCCGCAAGCCGCCAGCGAAGTTTGGCAGCCTTTTTGAAGCGCTCAAATATCTTGAAAAAAAGATTGCGCTGCCTATTGTGCAGTTCATAAGGAGAAGCAAGATATTGGCGCAAAGAAGGCTGACTGAGTTTTAAGCATTTGCCAGGAAAACCAATTATGCACAAGCTTGCAAGCGAGGTCGAAAAGACGATCAGGAAGGCGGCAGGCGATAGTAAGGTTGTTTTCATAAAGCTTGCGATAGGAGGCAAGGTAACTCTTTCAAAAATAGAGCTTGCGGCTTTCTTGCACAAGCGGTTCCCGAGTGCAAGCATCGAGATTGAAGACTGCAAGCTTGAAGACTCTGTCATCGTGAGGGAGATTGAGGTCGAATGAAATTTATTTAATCTTTGGAAACATAGTGATTTGCATGATTGTTGGCGTGGATGAGGCAGGTAGGGGCTGCATAATAGGCCCGATGGTGATTTGCGCTGCTGCAATCAGGCCGATTGAAGAATACAAATTGAAGGATTTGAAGGTGAGGGACAGCAAAAAGCTGACTCCGAACCAGCGGAAAAGGCTTTACGGGAAAATAGCAAAGCTTTGCAGGCATGTGACGGTGAAAGTCAGCGCGCAAGAGATAAACGAGATGATGGAAAAGCACAACTTGAACGAGATTGAAGCGATCAAGATAGCGCAGGCCATCGACCATCTTGCTTTGCCCAACGCGACCATCTATGTTGACTCTCCTGACAATGTGCCTTCCAAATTCGCAAAAAGGATACAAAAATACCTCAAAACCCCTGCCAAAATCATTGCCGCAAACAAGGCAGACGACACATATGTGATTGTTGCTGCTGCCTCGATAATCGCAAAAGTGACGCGTGACAGGGAGATTGAGAAAATAAAGCAGGAGATTGGCGTTGACTTCAACTCAGGCTACACCTCAGACCCAAAAACTCAAGAGGTGGTGGCAAATCGCGCAAAATATCCTGCCCTTGAGCAGTACTTAAGAAAGAAGTGGTCGACGCTGCAGCAGAAAAAGCAAAGAAGGCTTTCTGATTTCAGCTTATTGTCGGATGACCACTAACGGAATCACTCCTGCCTCAAGCTCTGCTTTTGCGACCTCAATTGAAGTCTGCCCTGGCTTGACCTCAACCAACGGCGGCGCGCCGTACGAAAGCTGAGTTGCCCTAGCGCCTATTATCCTTGCAAGCTCGAATCTTGAAAGCTGGGTTGCCACAAAACCACCGTCCTTATTCCTGTTCTGCAAAATCTTCATAAACCTTGTCATTGAACGCATAAAGCGGCTTGCCCGGGATTGCAGACAATGCGTCTTTTTCAGAGGAAAATTCTTTAAGGTTGTTCTCTTTGTGGCTTGCCAAAAACCACTTATCCTGGAAAAAGAAAACCACCACTGAGGAGCGGCTGTCAGTCACATAGATTTTTGCCTGCTCGCAGCCAAGGCTGCGCAGCAGCGAGCAAAGCAAGATGGATTTGTCTATCTCATCTCCTGCGTGCAGCAGGTGCATCTCCTGAAACGAAAGCCAGAAAGAGACTGGAGAAGTTATTGTTTGGAAAGAAGAGACATATTGGAATGCCATCTTTGCGGCATCCAAGAAATGCTCGGAAAAAATGTATGGGTGAAAATCCGAAAGGAGAGTCTCCCTGATTTGCTCTACTGTTTTGTCATATGGCAGAACCATTGCCTTAAGCTCAGAGACGGTTTTTGTCTCATATTTTTCTATCTGCTCCTTGTACCTGTCGATTATTAGTTTGTATAATTTCAGCTTGAGCTGCTCTTCCGAATTTGGCGGCGCTGGCGGCTCAGGCGCGGCTGGCGGCGGCTGCTCTTCTTTTGGCTTTTTCATGAAAGGAAGCTCAAGGATGGGTGCCATATTAGGATTTCGAGGCGGGCATATTAAATAGTTGTGGCGCGAAGTGGAATCTATACGAAATCAGAGCATTGCGGCTGAATGATGTTGCATAAGTATTGCGCATCCCTTATGTTGTTTGTGTAATTGGTCTCATATTGCGTCCGCTCTTTGTTGACCTCTACATACACGTTTTGCATTCCAATTTGCCGGCATCTGCAAAGAACTGTCTGGTTTGCAGTCTCTCCTGCCGCAAGAGGCTTGAGAGGCAGAGTTTGGAGCTCGCAGCCATTGACCCAGGTGGTTGTGTTGTTTGCTGCATTTTGGTTGCCTATGTTTTTGACTTCGATGGTGAGGCGGGTGCGGCCAAAGAGTGGGACTTGCTGGGGCTCAAAGCGAAGCGAAACGATGGCATAATCAGGGCCTGCACTTGGCCCTACATTTATGGAAAGCGCATGAATCTCGCTTAAATTGCACGTCGGCCGGCTTCCTGTGCAGTCTGCACTAGTCGGCATGTAGGTTATGTTCAGCTTTATTTCCTTTTGGCCATTTGATGGGGGCACTCTTAATCTTGCGTAAAACTGCTGGCTTGCAGATGGTGAAATGACTGCAGGAAGCGGCAAGAATGGCGAAATGAGCGAAAAGCCGCTGCCAAGCGTGGAATTTGACAAGGTGATGTTCATTATCTGTATTTCTTTTGTCAGGTTGTTTGTGATGTTTATTGAGAGGTTGACTTCCGAGCCTGCCCCAGGCGAACTGTTGGATATCGAGGCGGTTATTGGAAGCGCAGAGCA
>JAOAKI010000004.1 GCA_026413765.1 Microcaldota archaeon
GGCATAGGCTCACCCCCTACTAGATTTCGATCCAAAAATACCGCATTCTATTATAAATATCTATCCTTTTATTTTTGTTTCTCAGTTTTCTGTTGCGCCCTTGTAGTCCAACCTGGATAGGACGCGAGCCTCCGAATGGCTCGATGCAGGTGTAAGTTCGTAGTCCGGGTTCAAAACCCTAGGGGGCACTAAACTGACACAAGCTTCCCCCTGAGGGCTCACCCCCGAACGAAAAACAAATGTTTGGGGGTGGGGGCACTAAACTGACACAAGCTTCCCCCTAAGGGCTCACCCCCGAATGGAAAACAAATGTTTGGGGGGTAAAAAGCCAGATATCTTTTGTGCTTTGGGTAAAATTTTACAGCAATCGGCTGGCCAAAAAATGAAAATCCCGGCAAGGGCGTATTTTTTTTCATTGCATTTTTGCCTGAAAAAAGGCCATAAAAGCTATTAATTTATAGGAACACATCTATCGCTTCATGCAAAAGAGGCTGGCAGGCAAGCAAATCTTGATAACTTCCGCTCTTCCTTATGTTAACAACGTGCCGCATCTTGGCAATATTATCGGCTGTGTCCTATCTGCAGATGTCTTTGCAAGATATTGCAGAAGCATGGGCTACCCGACGCTTTTTGTCTGCGGCACTGATGAGTATGGGACTGCTACAGAGGCAAAAGCTCTCGAAGAAGGAGTCAGCCCAAAAGAATTGTGTGACAGGTATTATCTGGTCCACAAAAAAATCTATGAGTGGTTTGGCATTTCAACTGACATCTTTGGGAGGACCTCGACACCACTACATACCCAAATAACGCAAGAGATTTTCCTCTCTCTTTACCGCAATGGCTACATTAAAGAGGATGAAATAATACAGGCTTATGATGAAAAAATCGGGATGTTTCTTGCGGATAGGTTTATAGAAGGGACCTGCCCACATTGCGGATTTGAGCAGGCACGTGCGGACCAGTGTGACAAGTGCGGCAGGCTGCTCAACTTTGACGAACTTGTCAATCCTATAAGCAAGCTGACTAAAACTGTGCCTACAAAAAGGACATCTCGCCACCTTTTTATCGACCTTCCTGGAATTGAAAAGAAGCTTGAGCAATGGATTGAGAAAACTGCAAAAGACGGGGAGTGGTCAGAAAACTCATACAAAATAGCAAAAGCATGGCTTGCAGAAGGGCTGAAAAAGCGCTGCATAACAAGGGACTTAAAATGGGGCGTCCCAGTCCCTCTAAAAGGATGGGAGCACAAAGTTTTCTACGTCTGGTTCGATGCGCCGATTGGCTATATTTCAATCACTGCAAATTATACAAGCAATTGGAAGGAATGGTGGCAAAACCCGCACAACGTCCTTCTTTTCCAGTTTATGGGCAAGGACAACGTCCCTTTCCATGCAGTAATTTTTCCATCTACGTTGATGGGGACTGGACAAGATTGGACATTGGTCCACCATCTTTCTACAACCGAATTTCTGAATTATGAGGGCGGCAAGTTCAGCAAATCTCGCAAGATAGGGGTTTTCGGGGATGACGCAATCGAAAGCGGAATACCTGCTGACGTTTGGCGTTATTACCTTCTTGCAAACAGGCCAGAAAAAACAGACTCAGATTTTACATGGCGGGACTTTGGGCAAAAAATAAACAACGAGCTGCTTGCCAATCTTGGGAATTTAGTCAACCGCACTCTTGTATTTGCCCACCGCCAATTTGATGGCATTGTGCCGCCGCCTCAGCTTTCTGATGAAGATATTGCCTTTTTGAGGCAACAAAAAGAAAAATTCGACCAGGTCAGTCATCTTCTGGAGCATGTCCAGCTGAAGGATGCACTGCACGTTGTCATGCAAATCAGCAAAGAGGCAAACGGCTATTTCCAGCGAAATCAGCCTTGGCAAACTGCAAAAGAAAACAATGTTCGCTGTGCAACCACTATTTTCGTCCTTCTTCATCAATTGAAGGACTTGGCTATTGGAATTGAGCCATTCTTGCCTTTCACCTCCAAGTCAATTTTTGAGCAGATCAACAGTCCACAAAAGAAATGGGAGGATATCGGAAATCTCTCGATTCAGCCAGGCCATAAGCTTGGGGCCCCGAAAATACTATTTCACAAAATTGAAGATTCGCAATTGGCTTCTCTTTCTGTCAGATATGGCGCAAAGACCAAAGAGCTGCCAACCGGCCAGTTCTCTGTAATTCCTGAAAGCTGGCTTGATTTGGAAATAGGTCAGATAATGTCAATAAGGCGGCATCCCTCTGCTGATAAGCTATACATCGAGCAAATTAGGCTTGGAGGAGGCGAAGAAAGGCAGATTGTGTCCGGCTTAGTTCCATATTATAAGCCAGAGGAGCTTGAAGGCAAAAAGATTGTTTTGGTCAAAAATCTGCAGCCTGCGGTAATCAGAGGTGTTGAGTCGCAAGGAATGCTTTTGGCAGTCCAAGACAAAGACGGCAATCTAGAGGTTTTGTCTGCCGATGCCCCAGTAGGCGCAAAGGCATCCATAAGCCAAGGAGCAAGCCAGCCATTTTCGCAACCTGCAAAAATTACTATTGAGCAGTTCTTTACCGTAAAGCTAGAGGTTATAGACGGGATATTTTTTGCAAATGGCAAGAAAGTTTTGTTTGATGGAAAGCCGCTCACAACAAAAAAAGTTTTGAATGGCAAGGTAAGCTGAGTTGCCCCAAAACTTATTTATAGGGCATAGGATGAAATTTCAAGAGCAACTGGGAGGGGAGCATAGCGATGGCATCCGATACTGACCTTTTGCCATTCATAGAAAAATTTGAAGAATTTTATTCTGTTGCATTAAAAGACAAAATAAGCAAGCTTCTTGCGGACTATCCTGCGCAAAAAAGTCTTGTGGTGGATTACTACGAGTTGGAAAGGTTTGACAAAAACCTCGCAGACCTTCTTATCAAGCAGCCAGATGACATCATTTCCGCAGCAGAGCAGGCGCTCATAAATTCGCAGGCAGTAACTTTCAAGACAGCGCACCCAGAACAGTCATTCGAGCCCCACGTCCGCTTTTTCAATATTCCAAGTTCAAACCTTCTCATCCAAGATATTAGCAGTAGGCAAATAAAAGAGCTAATTTCGGTCAAGGGAACAATTACTCGGCGGACCCAAGTGAAACACAAGGTCAAAGTTGCAGTTTATCTTTGCCAGTATTGCGATGCAAAAATCAAAGTTCCTATGACTAAGAACGCCACCATCCCGCAAGTTTGCGACTCTTGCAAACGAAAAGCACTGAAACTGGAAGAAGATGAATCTTATTTTGTCGACATCCAATGGGCGCAAGCCCAAGAGATTCTTGAGCGACTGAAAGGGGGTGCAACTCCTGCCCAGATAAGCTTGCTTTTGGAAGACGACCTTGTCAATTCAGTGACACCAGGGGACACGATGGAGATAACTGGCATAATGAGGATAAGGCCCGAAGGCAAAAGGGGAAAAGACTCAGCGCAAATATATGAGCGCTATCTTGATGTCGTTTACATTAAAAGCACTCAGAGGGATTTTGAGGAGATTGAGACTACCAAAGAGGATGAGCGCAAGATCAAGGAGCTTGCTTCCGATCCGCATATTTACGAAAAAATGCGGCATTCGATTGCGCCTGGCATCTATGGTCATGACGAGGTCAAAGACGCTCTTGTTTTGCAGTTGTTTGGCGGGACGCCCGGAAAGACTATGCCGGGCGGGGCGCCGATACGCGACGACATGCACATCCTTTTAATCGGCGACCCAGGCTCTGCAAAAACCCGCTTTTTGCAATACGTGTGCGAGCTTGCCCCAAAAAGCATCTATGTTTCCGGAAAATCTGTTACTGGAGTTGGATTGACAGCGGCAGCTGAGAAAGATGAAATCGGCGACGGTGGCTGGACGCTTAAGGCAGGGGCTCTTGTTCTTGCGTCTGGTGGGATAGCAGGAGTGGACGAATTTGACAAAATAGATGAAAACGAAAGGGCAGCAATGCATGAAGTCATGGAATCCCAAAGCGTGTCAGTAGCAAAAGCGGGCATAGTCGCAAAATTCCGCGCAAAGACCGCAATTCTGGCAGCGGCAAATCCAAAATTCGGCAGGTTTGATCCTTCAAAATTGCCTGTCGTTCAATTCGACATACCCCCAACATTGCTTTCTAGATTTGATCTTATTTTTCCCATCATTGATGTGCTTGATGAGGAAAAAGATGCAAAGCTTGCACAGCATCTGCTTTCAATCCACCAGTTTGCAGCAGGAAGCAGAGATACAAAAGAAGAAGCCATACTTCCTCCTATCGACCCTGTCCTCCTGCGCAAATACATCTCTTATGCAAGGCAGCATATTCGTCCAGTGCTTTCTGCCGAGGCGATGGAGAAGCTCAAGGAGTATTATGTGCAGCTTAGGAGCCGCGGTAAAACCGAAGGCACCGTACCGATAACTCCCAGATACATAGAAGGCCTAATTCGGCTTTCAGAAGCTTCCGCAAAAGTGCGCCTTTCTAATACTGTGGAAGTTCAAGATGCAGAACGGGCAATAAGGCTTGTCGATTATATGCTCAATAAAGTAAGCCGCGACCGAGAAACCGACAAGTTAGACATTGATATTTTGGCCACAGGTCGGCCTAAGAGCCAGATAGACAAAATAAACGAAATCCTGTCAATTGCCAAGCGGCTGCAAGATCAACTCGGAGTGGTAGAAATTTCTCGTCTTGTGATGCAGGCAGAGGAGAAGGGAATTGATGAGATTACCGCCAGGCGCCTCATCGAAGATCTAATATACAAAGGCGAGCTTTACAAAGTAAAGCCGGGATTTGTCAAGATTGTGGAACAAAGCGGCTAATCTCCATTTAAGCATTCTGCATTACCTATTATAAGAATTTGTCCTCTAAAAGATAAAAGGTGAAAAAGCAATGACCAATCGCCACTTTTTTGGGAAAAGCGAATTTTTCAGGAAAGAAGAGAGTCCCGCTATTTCAGTTTTCAAGAAGCAGCTCCAAAACGAGTGCATCGGCATCCGCAAATTGAGGATCATCGTGCTGAAGGATTTTATAGAAAATGTCGTCGCAAAAAATATTGGCGATTTTGAGCCAGGCGCATACAAACTTGTCTTGAAACCAGACCACCAAGAAGGCTCTCCATACATTTCAATCTATCCACAGATGCGCTTTTCGGACATCAACGCATTCAAAATATTCAAAGATGAAACAAGCGGCATTTTTCTTATTTCTTACCGGTCGAAAGACCCATTCTCACTGGTCGACACTTTGCACCGTGAGATAGGCGCAAAACCGCTAATTAATTTCTCGATAAAATACATTGACGAACAAAGGGCATCCTCTATCATTTCAAACAAAAAGAGTAAGATTAGCCGTTCTAACTCGATCAAAAATAAAGACGAAAAAGAGCAAGAGCTTCAAATTCTTTTGTCCTATCTTGAAGATGAAAAAAATGAACGAACCCGTCTTCTTGAACAATCCTGCATTCAGCCAAAGACACTCGAAGATCTCGATAAGAAGCTTATGAGCATCCGCTCAATTATTATCAGCATCAACAGCCTTAAGCGAAACCAGAACTTTGCAGTTAAGATCAAGAGATTCCCGATCGATGCTGCATCGCACTGGCCTATCTCGGCTTCGGTTGCAACCGAGCTTCTAAAAACAGCCGACAGCCAGCAACTCTCCTACATCACTGAAGGTCTTCAGAAATACGTCCTTGCGATGAAATCATCGATGGGAGTTGCATTGCTGGAATATTCTTCTTACGATCTGATGAGAGACATAGAATATACGCTCCAGCGAATTTCGCATTACTACGAAGGGCATCATGTTTTTGAGAGCCAATACTATTCTGTTTTGGGCACTCTCCGGCTCATCCATGAGCAAATAGCCAAAATTGACAAAAAAATGACTAATCTGTCTTCAAAAATATATTACTCGGCAGAAGATTTTATCTCCGTTTGCGAATTAGGTGAAATGAGGGCAGATCTTCTGAAAATGCTCAAGTCTCTTTATAAGTCTATTTCAAAAGTGAGCCACAAAAGAGAGGTACTCAATCATCTCAAAATGATAATTGCTACAATGGCAGCAAACCTTTGCAAGGTGCTGCCTTCCGAATATGGCTTATGGGAGCAGTTTTATTCGTCAGGCCAGCTGTCTGCCCTTTTGTCTTCTTATCAGCAGAGGCATAAAAGCAGCACTACCTCTGCGATATCTATAGATGAGGCAAAAGTCGAATCCTCTGTACTCCTCTTCATATCGAAATCAAAAGAAGAATGGCAAAAGATCAAAGACATGAAGCAGAATTCTTCCAAGAGCCCTTATGAGTATAGCGGGAAAAGCAAAGAGCTTGAGGCTAAGCTTGCATCTGAAATCAGCTCTCTTTCAGACATTTCGCCTCTTGCGTATTTCATTTTATCTGAAGCATATATTGATTCAAAGACCCATCTTGAATACAAGTTCGGAGGCATGCTCTGCAAAGATCCGTACTATTATTTGAACTCATCTGACCTGCTTCTTGCCAGTCTCATGCTGTCTCCTCCGGATAAGAAAAAACACTATCTTGATCTTCTTAGCCAAAAGGTCGAAAGAAACGCGCAGCTTTTTGGCTTGTTTGAAAAGTATGGTCTGCGGGAAGAGATTTTTGCTCAAATTGAGCCATTCCTTTACCTCAAAGAGAAGGCTTTTGATTTGGAATCAAACCCATTTGCAAAAGTTGAAAAAGGATACCGTGGAAAAAGCATCGAGGTCACCTATAAAACCGCTGTTGAAAATGGAGACCAATATATCATCTACCAAATAAGCAACATCGTAAGAAAGGTCAAAATCCCACCACCAACATACGACAGCAGCTTTGAAAAAACTGGAAAAGAGGTTCTCTATGGAGACAAATTTGACCTAGATTTTGTGCTGCAAAAAGATAATGTTTCCAGACATCGATTGCCGGATATATATGTTGCAATTTTCAACTCAATCCCAAAAGATTTTTCATTGTTCTTTAAAATCCAGCAAAGCCTGCGGTCAGAAGACCTTTCCACCTCTTATTTCATTTCCACTTTTTCAAAAAGCAATTTTGGCGGCTATTTCTCCAATATAGGCGAAACTCCGCCCGCCTTCTTGGAAAGCTCATATAAGAATACTCTTTTGGAAGGCATAAAAAGCCATTATTCAAATTATAGAACCGAAAGCGGCGAACTTGTCGATTTCTTCCTAGACAAAATGAAGCTTAGGATATTTCGCGAGCTAAATCGCTCTATAAATTACTGGGCTGTTTCATGTTCGCGCTCTATTATGAAAAACCAACAATCAAAAACTTAAAAATGTCATCATATTGTTTTTAAATTCATATGGGATTAATATATAAACGTCTTTTTGGGACTAAAATATGAGAGGTGAAATGATGAAAATTTTAGACCTGTTGTCAGTCAAGGGACTCTCTTTCTTGCTGCTGTTTGTTGGCGTTGCCATAATTTCGTCATCTATAAATTTCTCGCAAGTGCTTGGCGGACCAAAAAACCAAACCTTCACATTCTTCCAATTTGTAGGTCCCATTGCTGGCGGATTTTTGGGCGCCGGAGTTGGCGCGCTTTCGGTCTTGCTTGCGCAGGCAGTCTCTTTCATCACCCTTGGCTCTTCTGCAGAACCAATCACTTTCCTTAGGTTTTTGCCGATGATTTTTGCAACAATCTATTTCGCAAAGTACTCTAAAGGGAAACTGCATTCTGCAGTCGTTCCTCTTTTGTGCATGATTGCGTTCATTTTGCATCCTGTAGGTGGCCAAGCATGGTTCTATTCTCTCTATTGGCTAATTCCAGCATTGGTCCTTCTTGTTCCTGAAAACCTGTTTGCAAGGTCACTTGGTGCTACCTTCACTGCGCATTCAATAGGCAGCATAATATGGCTTTATTCTTTCCCCTCTACTCCAGAGTTTTGGATCGCACTCATCCCAATCGTCGCATTTGAAAGGCTTTTGTTTGCTTGCGGCATTTCTGCCTCATTCGTGGCTTTCAATACAGTGCTTGCCAGAGTCGAAACAGTAGCAAAATCAGGCATGCTTCATATTGACAAAAGGTATGTCCTTTTTGCCAAAAACTAAAAGCAAGCTTTGCTTATTTTCTTTTTTTGTCTGCTTTTTGCACTTTTCTTGCTATTTCAATGAATCCATCCAAAACTTCAAGCGGCAGTGGAATTATTACGGTGTTTGATGCGCTTGGGCCAAGGCCGTCAATTGTCTGCAATGCCCTCAGTTGAAGGCTGCCCGGAGTTGTTGACATTATCCTTGCCGCATCCGCAAGGTTTTGCGCAGCAAGCTTGTCGCCTTCGGATTTTATGATCGTTGCCCTCTTTTCCCTTTCTGCAGAAGCCTGCCTGCTCATCATCTTCTTTAGGTCATCTGGCACATCAACATCCTGCAGCTTTATTGCAGTTACATCAAGTCCCCAGCCTTCTGTCACTTCCTCCACGACTTTCTGTATTTTCTCCCCAATCAGGCCCCTCTCGCTTAGCACCTCGTCCAAGTTCATAGAGCCGATGACATCTCTGAGTGCAGTCTGAGCATATTGAGCCATTGCATATTGGAAATTTTGCACTTTCATGACTGCGTCTTCAGGCTTTGCAACTCTGAAATAAAGAACTCCGTTCACAGAAACAGGCACGTTGTCTTTTGTCATTACTGATTGCTTCGGTATGTCTAAGGTCATTATTCTCATGTCAACCTTGCGAAGTTCCTGGATGATCGGAATGATGATTGTAATGCCTGGCTCCCTTGTTCCGGCATACCTTCCAAGCTGAAACACAACTCCTTTTTCATATTGGTAAATTACGCGGACAAATATGATTATCAGCAAGATGAGGATTATGATGTAAAAGATGATTCCGCTTGCAAATAAAAAAAATAGGAATTCCAAAATCATCTGATCACCGCATCTCTTTTTCCTCGTAACGATTTTTATTCTTTCTTTTTTACTCTAATCTTGTGCGCAAGGTCAAAATTTTCAAGTGCCAGGGCAATTCGTTGCTTTTGTGGTGGAAAGTTAGAAACCCACTGAGGATTGCTTGTAATTTCGTTTTGATTTACGCGGCAAGATTTTTGCCTTCGCTTGCTTTGAAGAACTTCTTTTACCGCCTCTGCGGAGCAAAAATAGGCAAAAACGTGGCATTCGGACTTGGCGCAACGCTGGACATTTTTTTCCCAGAATTGATAGAGGTGGAAGACGGCGCAATTGTCGGCTATAATACTGTCATCCTCACCCATGAGTTTCTTCAGGGCTCTTTTCGAATTGGCAAGGTGAAAATCGGCAAAGGCGCAATGGTTGGAGCAAACTGTACAATTTTGCCAGGGGTGCAAATTGGGGAAGGAGCTTCGATTTCAGCGATGTCGCTTGTTAATAAAGATGTTCCGCCTAAGCAAGTTTGGGGCGGAGTCCCAGCAAAGTGTATTAGATGAGCTTGCGAGCACTTGCTGTTTTTGTCAATTTGGCTGCAGTCCTGATAGGCATTTTCTACTACAAAGATCAGCTTTCCTCGACTGTGCCGCTGCTTCTTTTATTTGTTCCCGACTGCCCTCTTTATGTCCTTCTTTTGCTTTTTGGCATACTGGCAAGGAATTCTTCCCATCCTTTTTTCTCTTTCTTTGTTTCGGCAGGCCTTGCAAAATATGGCCTTTGGACTCTCTTTGTGCTGCTTTTTTTCCACCAGTTTTATTTAGACAACTTTTTCATATGGGCAATTTTTGTAATCGGGCATTTCGGAATGGCACTTGAAGGGTTTGCCTTTTCCTCTTTTCTGCGGCCATCTTTCACCCAGCTTTTTGTGCTTTTTTTGTGGTTTTTAATGAATGATTTTTTTGACTATGTTGTTGGGACTGCTCCTCCCATTCCTCCCGAAGGGGCTTTGGCGGCAGGGCTAGCTGCAATAGCTCTCAGCGCATCTGTCCCTTTGTTTTTCTTCTTCTTTTCAGATTCAGCGTTTTTTGCGCAGTTACGCAAATTGCGCGTCTCTTTTTTTGGGGAATAAAAGCTGCTTACGAGGCGTTTACTCTCTCAATTGCCACCACTTTCTCATTTTCCTCAAGTTTCATCAACCGAACGCCGCTGGTGTTTCTTCCAATTATTGAGATTTCTTTTGCAGGCATCCTGATTATCTTCCCGCCAGATGAAACCACAAGTATCTCGTCTTCATCACTCACTGATAAAATTCCGACGACTTTGCCATTTCTGCCAGCTGTCTTGATATTTTTCACCCCTTGCCCTCCCCTTGCCTGAAGCCTATAATCAGAAAGCAACGTCCTTTTTCCATATCCGTTTTCAGTCACTGTAAGAAGGGTTGGCGCGTCATCCACTGCCATCCCTACGACGCAATCCCCTTTCTTCAGACGGATGCCAATCACTCCCTGACCAGTCCTTCCGATTTCCCTGATTTGCTTTTCTGGAAAGCGTATCGCCATCCCTTCGGACGTAGCCAAAATTACTTCTCTTTTTCCATCCGTCTTTTTTGCGTCAATGAGCATGTCCCCTTCTTTCAGAGTGATTGCGATAATGCCGCCCTTTCTTGGCCTGCAATATTCAGTCATTTGCGTCCTTTTTATGATCCCATTCTTTGTTACCATGATCAAGTACTCCTCTGGGCTGAAGTCTTTTGTTTTAACCCATGCGCATACCTTCTCTCCTTCCAATTGCAGCAGGTTGACTATTGCCTTACCCATGGAATATCTCGTTCCAGATGGTATTTTGTATGCCTTCAGCCAATGTACAATTCCTTTGTCAGTAAAGAACAGCAGATAATCGTGGGTTGAAGCAAGGATGACGTCTTTCACTTGGTCGTCTTCTTTTGTTTCAGAGCCAATTATTCCCTTCCCCCCGCGCCGTTGGGCTTTGTATTCCATAATCGGGACTCTCTTAATGTATCCGTCTTGCGTGATTATTACTGCAACTTCCTCATCTGCAATCAAATCCTCGATTTCAACATCCTCTTCTTCTGCTTCAATGACTTGCGTTTTTCTTTCATCTCCGTATCTTTGCTTGACACCAATCAGCTCATCCTTTATTATTTGGTATATGAGTCTTTCGTCAGATAGTACTTTTTGGAGATATTCTATTTTGCGGGCAAGTTCCTCGTTTTCTTCCTTCAATTTTCCAGACTCAAGCGCAGAAAGCTTCCTTATTTTCATTTCAAGTATCGCTTCTGCTTGCTTTTCTGTCAGTGAAAACCTGCTTACAAGCTGCTTGAGAGGCTCTTTTGCAGTTTTTACTATCTGCACAACTTCCTCTATTTTTTCAACCGCCAGAATGAGACCCTCAACAATATGCTTTCTTTCTTTTGCTACTTTCAGCTCAAACAGGCTCCTTCTCTTCACAATATTTACGCGATGCTCCAAGAACAGCCTTAACAGCTGCTCAAGGCCAAGCGTCTTTGGCTCACCATTCACAAGCGCCACATTATTTATCCCAAATGCGCTTTCTAGCTGGGTGTGGGCGTAAAGTTGGTTCAATACAACCTGCGCATTAGCATCTTTTTTTAGCTCTATAAAAATATGCATGCCCTCCCTGTCTGAGCGGTCGGCAATCTCTGCTATTCCCTCGATCTTTTTGTTTCGTGCAAGTTCCGCGATAGTCTTTACCAGCTCTGCTTTGTTTACTTGGTATGGAAGCTGGCTGATTATTATTGCCTGCCTTTTGTCTTTTTGTTCGACAATTTCTGCTTTTCCTCTTATCCTGATTATGCCTTTTCCAGTGAGATATGCTTCCATCAGCCCTCGTTTGCCTATGATAAATCCGCCTGTCGGAAAGTCTGGCCCCTTTACTATTGCCAAAAGCTCCTCTTTTGTTGTTTGTGGCTTGTCAATTATCGCAACCAACGCATCCACTATTTCTGCCAGATTATGTGGGGGCATATTGGTAGCCATCCCAACCGCAATTCCAGAAGACCCATTGACAAGCAGATTGGGTATCTTGCAGGGCAGCACTGTCGGCTCTTTCAAGGTGGCATCAAAATTCAGCGCAAAATCAACTGTTTCCTTGTCAATATCCTCAAGCATTTCCTCCGCAAATTTAGTCAGTCTTGCTTCTGTATAGCGCATCGCGGCTGGGTTGTCGCCGTCTATGGAGCCAAAATTCCCCTGCCCTTCAATCAATGGATATCTCATCGAAAAGTCTTGCGCCATTCTTACCATCGCATCATATATTGCCGCATCTCCGTGCGGATGGTATTTACCGAGGACTTCACCGACAATCCTTGCTGATTTTTTAAATGGCTTGTCGTGAGTGTTCGAAAGCTCATACATCGCATAGAGTATTCTTCGGTGGACTGGCTTAAGGCCATCCCTCACGTCAGGAAGCGCCCTGCCAACAATCACAGACATCGCATAGTCCAGATAAGCAGTCTGCATCTCTCTTTCTACAGCTTTAGGCACTACTGCGCCGCCGCCATCTTGTTGCTTTTTGTCCATTTTTACCACTCATATGTCAAGATTCATGACCTCTTTCGCATGCCTTTCAATGAATTCCTTTCTTGGCTCAACAGCATCCCCCATCAAAATAGTGAATATTTCATCTGCTTTCATCGCGTCTTCTATATGGACTTTTAGCAGGACCCGGTTTTCAGGATTCATAGTTGTCTGCCATAATTGCTCTGCATTCATCTCTCCCAGTCCCTTGTACCGCTGAACTTGCGCACCTTCGCCGAACTTCTCCAAAATTGCGTCTTTTTCATGGTCTGTATAGGCATACCTTTCCTCTTTGCCTTTTTTGATGCGGTAAAGCGGCGGCTGCGCAATATATATGTGGCCTTGCTCAATGAGCTCTCTCAAATACCTGAAAAACAGAGTAAGAAGCAGAGTCCGTATGTGCGCCCCGTCCACATCCGCATCAGTCATGATGATTATTTTGTGGTATCTGAGTTTTTTTATGTCAAAGTCCTCCCCAAAACCAGTTCCGAGGGCAGAAATCAATGTCCTTATCTCCTCATTGTTCAAAATCTTGATTATTGGCGCTTTTTCAACATTCAATATTTTCCCCCTCAGAGGCAAAACCGCCTGAAACCTTCTGTCTCTTCCTTGCTTTGCGCTGCCTCCAGCTGAGTCGCCTTCGACAATGAAGAGCTCGCTTTTTTGCGGGTCTTCTTCAGTGCAATCAGCAAGTTTCCCTGGCAAAATACCGCTCTCCATCGCCCCTTTCCTTCGGACCAATTCCCTTGCTTTTTGTGCAGCTTCCCTTGCATGCGCAGCAGAAATCGCTTTTTCTATGATTTTCCTTGCATCGGTCGGGTTTTCCTCCATATATTGCCTAAGCTTCTCATATACAATCGACTCGACTATTCCCTTTATTTCGGAATTCCCAAGTTTTGTTTTTGTTTGCCCTTCGAATTGAGGGTGAGGCAGCTTCACCGATATTACTGCTGCAATACCCTCTTTCAAGTCTTCCCCGCTTATTTTCACCGGCTCTTTGCGGTTTAGGTTATTCTCTATGTAGTCGTTGACGGCGCGAGTCAAGGCAGAGCGGAATCCAATCAGGTGGAATCCTCCTTCGATAGTGTTGATGTTGTTTGCAAATGTGTAGATGTTGTCAGTGTAACCGTCATTATATTGCATTGCAACCTCGACGTCAATGTCGCCCTCCTGCTTTTGAAAATAAATAATCCCTGTAATTGGGTTTTTGTTCTTGTTTATGTGCTCTACAAAAGACTTCAATCCTCCCTCGTAGCAATAAGTCTCAGACTCTCCAGTCACTTCATTTCTTATTGTGATTGTCAGGCCCTTGTTCAAAAAAGCAAGCTCTCTCATTCTGTTTGCAAGAATTTCGAAGTTGAACTCAACCTTTTTGAATATCTGCGCATCGGGCTTGAAACGAACTTTTGTTCCGCTGCCTTTTGTTTCCCCCACCTGGTATACACCAGTCACAGGCTTTCCTCTTTCATACCTTTGCCGATATATCTTTCCTTCTCGTTTGACTTCTACCTCAAGCCACTCTGACAATGCATTCACTACTGACACTCCAACGCCATGCAGCCCTCCAGAAACTTTGTAGGTTTTGTTGTCAAACTTTCCTCCAGCATGAAGGACTGTCATCACCACTTCTAATGCCGATTTACCCATCTCCTCATGGATTTCGACCGGTATTCCTCTTCCGTCATCATTTACTGATACAACCCCTCCTTCCCCAAGTGATACCTCTATGTTTTTTGCATAGCCGGCAAGCGCCTCATCTACGCTATTGTCTACAACTTCATATACAAGGTGGTGCAGCCCTCGCTCAGAGGTGTCCCCAATGTACATTGCCGGCCTTTTGCGCACTGCTTCAAGCCCTTCCAGGACCTGAATGCTCTTTGCGGTGTATTCTTGGGCGCCTGCAGAACTTTCCTCTTTTTTTTCTTCCATCAAACCACATATTTTTGGCTAGCCCCGAGGCTGATTCTCTTGATTTGTGCATTTTTGCGCAATAGCCTATTTCTCCAAATTTTTACGACGTAAAAACAACCATGAGTTTATCGCAAAACAGCCTTTTAAATGTATCTTCATTTTATCTCGCCGACAAGCTCTTCAAGAAGATCCTCAACTGTCACGATGCCCAAGAATCTCCCTTTTTCATCCTCAACTATCGCGATATTTCGCCCTAATTTCTGCAGCCTTGCGAATGCTTCGGACACTTTGACGTTCGGATGGAATCTGATCGGCTCCCAGGCTATCTTTGAGACGTGCCAGTCTGGGTGCTGGTAGAGCGCTCGGCCAAGCATCCTTACCGAAACAGTGCCAATCACCTTGCCGTTTTGCAGCACAGGAAATCTGGAATATTGCGTGTTTTCAAGCACTTTTTTGTGTGCAGTTGCAACGATCATGTTCCCATCAATCGAGACAACCTTGCTTTTTGGGGTCATCGCATGTGCCACAGTCCTGTCATTGAATTCCAAAACATTCTCAATCATCTCCTTTTCTTTTTCAGTTATACCCTTTGTTTTTGCGCCAAGCTTTACCGCAGACCTGATTTCATCTTCAGTGAATTTTTCAATCCCTGTTGGCCTGCTGTATACTCCAGGTATCAAATGGTTGAGTAGATCAAAAAGAGCCACGAACGGAAAGACCAAGTAATAATAGAATTCCAGCGCAGGGCTTATGATGAGCATTATTTTTTCAGCATGCGATGTCGCAAAGCTTTTCGGAACAATGTCCCCAAAAGTCAAAATCAAGAAAGTCATTATTGCTATTGCCAGCCCGAGTCCGCTTTCACCCCAAATCCCGATTGCTACTGCAGTCGCAATTGCAGAGGCCGCTATATTCACTACATTGTTCCCTATCAAAAGAGCAATTATTACTTTTCTTCTTCGTGAACGGAGGCGATGTAGGCTTTCGGCTCCTGGAACCTTTTTTTCGACTAGTGAGTGCAGCCTGACAGGTGAAATGGAAAGAAAGGCGACTTCGGTAGCCGCAAAAATGGCAGAAAGCAGCAAAAGAATACCCAAAATTAGAACATCCAAATAAAGCTGCATGTTTATAGTAGTCCTGCTCCAAAATAAAAAGCTACCCTTTCACGAGCAGCCAGTAGTTTCGCCGCAGTCAACGCATACTTGGCAGCTGCCGTTTTGCTTCACCTTCATAGAGCCGCAGCTGGGGCACTGCAGCCCAGTGAATCCCTGAGCTTTTGCGTTTCTTGCCTTCTCTTCAAAGTCTTCCTCCTCTTTTTGGGGTGCTTCCGCCGCCCTGCCTACAAGCTTGGTCTGCGTTTTTTGCTCTTCGACTCTTGGCAAAGCTTCATGCTGCGTTTCGCCGTTTATTGTTTTGACATGGACAAAATCTCTGCGGTTCAAATACTCATATCCCAAAACGCGGAACACGTAATCTATTATTGATGTTGCGTTCTTTATCGCCTCATGTCCTGTCACCACTCCAGACGGTTCAAAGCGAGTGAAGGTGAAAGTGTCGACAAATTCCTCAAGCGGAACTCCATATTGCAGCCCCTTGCTCACTGCGATTGCAAAGCAGTTGAGTAATGCGCGGTAGCCTGCGCCCTCTTTATACATGTCGATAAATATCTCACCTAGCGTCCCATCCGGATATTCGCCTGTCTTGAGGTACACTTTATGGCCGCCCACTCTTGCTTCTTGGACAAACCCTCTTCTTTTTGGCGGCAGCTTTCTCCTATACATCCTGCCTATTATTTTAGATTGCAGCTGGGCAGGGCCAAACGTCTCATCGACGTCTTCAGTAAGTCCCATCAATTCTGAAAGTTCGTCTTCGTCAACATCTGCGGTGGCATTCAGCGGCTGGGAAAGCTTACTTCCATCCCTATAAATGGCTATGCTCTTGAGCATGTATTTCCAAGATAGAGAATATGCTTGCTTTATGTCTTCAATTGTGCTTTCGTTTGGCATGTTTATTGTCTTTGAGATCGAGCCGCTGATAAACGGCTGGGCAGCAGCCATCATTTTGATGTGCCCAAGATAAGATATGAAGCGCTTGCCCTTTTTGCCGCATTTGCTTGCGCAATCAAATATTGGGTAGTGCTCTTCTTTCAAGTGTGGCGCGCCTTCGATTGTCATCGTCCCGCAGACGTATTCGTTTGCTTCCTCAATCTGCTGTTTCGTAAACCCCAACTTAGAAAGCAAATCAAATTTCGGGTCATCTATTTCACTTTGGCTGAACCCAAGCGTTTTGAGGAAATCTTCCCCAAGAACATATCTGTTAAATGCAAATCTTATATCAAAAGTCTTTGGCAACTCTGCTTCAACTTTTGCTATCTTCTCATAAGTGAATCCTTTTGCAGTCAGGCTTTGCGGGTTTATATGCGGGCAGCCAGTCAGCGTAGATCTTCCTAATACATATTCTTCTATTTCTTTTATTTGCGAAGCAGAATAGCCAAGTTTTGCAAGCGCCTTTTTGACCGAGGTGTTGACAATCTTGAAATAGCCGCCGCCCGCAAGCTTCTTGTATTTGACAATCGCAAAGTCAGGCTCAATTCCAGTGGTGTCGCAGTCCATCTGCAGCCCTATCGTTCCGGTTGGAGCAATCACAGTGACCTGCGCATTCCTGTAGCCGTATTTTTCCCCCATCTCATAGGCTAGATCCCAACATTCACGAGCCGCCTTGAGGAGATATTCTGGGCAAAACCTTGGGTCAATACCCATCGGTTTGACAGTGAGCCCTTCATATTCTTCAGCTGGCGCATTGTAAGCAGCCCTTCTGTGGTTTCTTATCACGCGCAGCATGTGCTGTCGGTTCCTCTCAAACGCCCTGAATGGCCCAATCTCTCTAGCCATCTCAGCAGAAGTGGCATATGCCTGGCCGCACATAATTGCAGTTATCGCCCCGCAGATCGCAAGACCTTGCGGGCTTTCATAAGGTATTCCCATTATCATCAATAATGTCCCAAGATTTGCATATCCCAAGCCAAGGGTGCGGTACTCAAAACTCCTCCTGGCAATCTCTTTGGATGGGAACTGCGCCATCAAAACGGATATCTCAAGCACGATCGTCCAAATCCGCACCGCATGCTTGAATGCTTCCACTTCAAAAACGCCAGTCTTTTCATTATAAAATTTAGCCAAGTTGAGCGACGCCAAATTGCAGGCAGTATCATCCAGAAACATATATTCTGAGCATGGGTTAGATGCATTTATCCTCCCATCAACTGGGCATGTGTGCCATTCATTTATGGTGTCATCAAATTGCAGACCTGGATCAGCGCAGCTCCACGCTGCGAATGCTATCTGGTCCCACAACTGCCTTGCCTTCACCTTCTTCATGACGCTTCCATCAACCCTTGCTATCAAGTTCCAATCAGCATCATTTTCTACCGCCCAAATGAACTTGTTTGATATGCGTACCGAATTGTTGCTATTTTGCCCTGAAACAGTCGTATAAGCTTCCGATTCATAGTGCGTGTCAAACACAGGGAAGTCAATTTTTTCCTTGCCTTGTTTTGCAAGCGCCAACGCCCTCAAAATGTAATTTATAGGCACATTCTTAGCCAACGCTTTTACTATTGCAAGCTTCACCCTCTCGTTTTTTATGTCAGCCGTCTGCTCCTGCTTGACAACCTTCATTATTTCATTGAGCGCTTTTGAGCATGCCTTGCTTCCAGCAACCATCGCGGCTACTTTCTGCTCCTCGACTACTTTCCAATTTATGAATTTTTCAATGTCTGGGTGGTCAATATCTACAATCACCATCTTTGCAGCTCTTCGCGTCGTCCCACCAGATTTTATCGCCCCAGCAGCCCTGTCATATATTTTGAGGAAAGACATTAATCCGGAAGAATAGCCTCCGCCAGACAGCTTTTCGCCCTCTGCCCGCAGGCAAGAGAAATTAGTTCCAGTGCCAGACCCGTATTTGAAAAGCCTTGCCTCGCGCAGCACGAGGTCGAATATACCGCCTTCATTTACCAAATCGTCTTTTACCGACTGGATAAAGCAAGCATGCGGCTGAGGATGAGTATATGCATCTTCAGATTGCTTTACCTCTCCAGTTATCGGGTCTGCATAATAGTGGCCTTGCGGGCTGCCTTTTATCCCATAAGCAAAAGCAAGCCCAGTGTTGAACCATTGGGGCGAATTAGGAGAAGCCATCTGGTGTATGAGCATATATTTTAGCTCTTCTTCAAATGCTTCTGCATCCTCCTTGCTTGCAAAATACCCGTATTTTTCCCCCCAATAGCGCCAGCAGCCTGCAAGCCGCTTTACAACTTGTTTCACGCTCTTTTCTGCCCCAAGCAGTATTTTTCCATCTGGTCCTCTTATGGGGTTTCCGAATTTGTCGTATTGCGGGACCCCTGCCTTTCTGAAATATTTTTGTGCAACGACATCTGTTGCAACTTGCGACCAGCTTTTTGGAACCTCAACATCATTCATTTCGAATACGACTGAGCCGTCAGCATTCCTTATCACTGACTTTCTCAGCTCATATTCAACAGTATCAAGAGGGTCTATCCCTTCAGTTGTGAAAAAGCGACTTATCTTCAGCCCGCCCTGCCTGCTTTCCTGCTGGGCAACAATTGCCGGTTTTTCCATCCCGTCACCCCTTCTTTGCAAGCAAACAGAACTCATGAGTTGCTCTTTTCAGCAAAATCTTTGCTTTGCGAAAAACACAATATATTGTGCATTCCCACAGCCAGACACACAACCTGTTGTGCTTGCGTAGTTTTTCGGATGTTCAGATTTATAAGCATATTTTTCAGCATTTTTTTCATTCTCTAAGTTGTTTTATGCGAAACAAAACAAATTGCCTTGCCATGCCAAAACTTTATTTAAGCTTTCTTCGTAAGGACCTTTTGGGTGCCACTGTGACAAAGCAGGTCTTTTCTTCGACGGGTACATTCGCAGTAAAAGCAGGTCTTGCGCAGATGCTCAAGGGCGGAGTCATAATGGATGTCGTGAATGCCGAGCAAGCCCAATTGGCAGAGCAGGCAGGGGCAGTCGCAGTGATGGCGCTTGAAGCTGTTCCAGCCGACATACGAAAAGCAGGCGGTGTTGCAAGGATGGCAGACCCTGCCAAAATCAAAGAGATCAAAGCTGCAGTCACAATACCTGTGATGGCTAAGTGCAGGATAGGGCATTTTGTCGAGGCGCAGATACTTGAGGCGCTTGATGTTGACTATATCGATGAATCCGAGGTGCTTACACCCGCAGATTTGGAAAGCCACATAGACAAATGGTCTTTCAAAGTGCCATTCGTCTGCGGATGCAGGGATCTTGGTGAAGCATTAAGGAGAATCTCAGAAGGGGCCGCAATGCTGAGGACAAAAGGCGAGGCAGGCACTGGAAACATCGTTGAGGCAGTAAAGCATATCAAGGCAATCAACAGGCAGATCAGCCAGCTGAAATATTCTGATGAAAAAGAACTAGCCCAGGCAGCACATCAAATGAGGGTGCCTCTTTCGCTTGTAAAAAAAGTGGTTGAGCTTGGCAGGCTGCCAGTGGTCAATTTCGCTGCCGGCGGAATTGCAACCCCTGCAGACGCTGCCTTGTGCATGCAGCTTGGATGCGACGGCGTGTTTGTCGGAAGCGGCATCTTCAAATCTTCTGACCCTCAAAGAAGAGCTGAAGCAATTGTTGAGGCAGTCGCCCACTTTAAAGATCCATTCAGACTTGCAGAGGTTTCGGAGGGTTTGGGCAAGCCTATGGAAGGCGTTGATTTATCTTCACTGAAAGTCGAAGAGAGATTTGCCCAGAGAGGTATCTGACGTGGAAAAGATAGGCGTTCTTTCGCTGCAAGGGGATTACGAAGAGCACATACATGCTTTGCTGAAAGCATCCGAAAAAATCTCTGTGCCAATAAAGGTCATAGAAGTGCGAAATCAGAATCATGCCGAAAACATTGATGGGCTGATCATACCAGGAGGGGAGTCCACTTCAATTTCAAGGCTGATGGAAAAAAGCGGGCTTTTCGAAAAGATTTCTTCGGTAAGAAAAATAATGGGAACATGCGCAGGCGCAATTTTGCTTGCTAAAGAAGTGCACGGGGCAACGCATTTCCAGCGCTTTCTTGGATTGATGGACATATCCGTGAGCAGGAATGCTTACGGCTCGCAGCTTGCTTCGTTCGAAGCGCAAATCACCACTGTCTTTGGAAATCTCAATGGCGTCTTCATTCGCGCCCCGAAAATGTCGCTATTGTCAAAAGATGTCCAGCCAATGGCTTTCTTGGGGGATGAAGTTGTCGGCGCTTACCAAAAAGTGAAAGATCAGCATCTGATTGCTCTTGCATTCCATCCAGAGCTGACCACAACAAAATTCCACGAATATTTCATCCGCTTATAGCTTAAATTTGCTTGCCCCTGGCGCAGTGAAGGCATACGAAGCCTATTTTGCACCCCTCTCTGCCGCAATTGCCTCTGCCGCAAAGCTTGCAGCTTTCGGTAGCTGTTCTTCCGCATACTGCGCACACTCCTGGTATGTTCATAAAAAAATCTCCATCTAACCTGCATTTAAACCTAGCAGATTATGCCAAACCCAGCCAACCGCCATCGCTGGCCTATTTTTCGTGTAAGTGCTGCCTTCCCTTTCCTTTCAGCGCAGATCGGCCTTTTGAGCTTCACAGTTACGCTGTTTCCTTTCAATTTTGTTATTACTCCTACCGCAGTTGCAGTCCCAGCAGAAATCACAATTGGCTCTCCTGCTTTGAGCGGCGGGTTGTCTATGCCCTCCCTTTTCAAAAGGCTGTATTCCAGCTCCACTTCGGAAAGCACCGGCGGAAGCGTGCCCTTTTTCCCAACTATGTTGCCCACAAGCTGGTCCGCCTTGGTTATTGCAGGGTCAAGGCCGGTTGCAATCCCTATCAAGCCGCCAGGCTTTGCTTCTTCGACTGGCTCGCCGCCAGCCATCAGCCCCTCAATCTTCAAAACGATCGGCTCAATTATCTCTTTATCTTTTACCTTCATCCAAATTCCGGGTAACATCTCGACTTCTTCGCCCAGCCTCAACTTTCCCTGCACTAAAGAGCCCCCAATCACTCCGCCCTTAAGTTTGCTTATCTCAGTGCCTGGCTTGTTCACATCAAAGCTTCTTGCAACATACATTCTTGCGGGCAATTCTGGGTCGTGCTTAGGCGTAGGTATCGTTTTTTCGATCGCCTCAACCAGCTTGTCAATATTTGCGTTATAATTTGCAGACACCGGTATTATCGGGGCGTCTTCGAATTTCGTCCCTTTCAGGAATTCTTTTATTTGCCTGTAATTCTCAAGCGCCTTTTCCTTGCTTACCAAATCAATCTTGTTTTGGACTACGACAATGTTTTTTATGCCCAACACATTAAGTACCATCAGGTGCTCTTCTGTTTGAGGCTGTGGGCATTTCTCATTTGCGGCGATCACCAATATGGCTCCATCAAGCAGGCTCGAAGCAGCAATAGTCGTAGTCATCAATGTCTCATGCCCTGGCGCATCCAAAAAAGAGACATGCCTGGAGACTTTCCATTTGTCTGGCTCTTTTTCTGCCTGCATAGCAGTCGCAAAGGCAGTGCCATCCTCGTTTTTGTAAAATGTAGTGTCAGCATAGCCTATCTTGATTGTTATCCCTCTTTTGATTTCTTCAGAATGAGTGTCAGTCCATTTGTTTGTCAAGGCTCGCGTTAGGCTTGTCTTGCCGTGGTCTACATGCCCAACCATCCCAATATTTACTTCTGCCTGCAAGAAATCACTTTTTCTTCTCCTCTTTCTTTGCAGGAGCCGGAAATATTTCTTCTAGCGGCCTGCTTCCTGCCTTTGCCACAACTGCATTGACCTGGACAATCTGGTCTGAGATAACATTTCCTCTAACTTTCCTTTTTTCCCTAGTGCCTTTCTTCTTTGGCCGATAGCCTGGCCCTTCTGAAAGGACGACATTCACTCTTCTTGGCCCAGAAACATCTGCCCTCATTGGAAACCCAGAAGAGTCGCTGCCACCCCTTATTTCAAACTCGTACCCTTCTGCCCCTAGAAATCCACCAGCAAACGTCTGCCCTATTTTTTTGCCT
This sequence comes from Microcaldota archaeon, assembly GCA_026413765.1. GTDB lineage: Archaea > Micrarchaeota > Micrarchaeia > Anstonellales > Anstonellaceae > UBA10161. The sequence continues at coordinate 22,399 of JAOAKI010000004.1, forward strand.
ATCAGCTCGCTTTCTTTGCCTTTTGGCACCTCAACATTAAAGCTTTTCCCAGTCTTTGGATCAGAGATAACTATCTTCATTTTCTCACTCCGAAGGTCAAGTTAGCCTATTTTGTGCAATCTTTTAAAAACACTTTCACCGCTTTTCATACAATTTTCCACCCTCTTTTTTGAAATACCACCATCTCCTCAAATCTTACGCCGTATTTTGCTTTATATGCCGCAGGCTCAAGGGAGATCACGTTTCCAATTCTCAGCTTCTCGTTAGAGGCTTTGCCAAGGTGCGGCGCCTCATGAACTTCCAGCCCAACCCCGTGGCCGATTGCGTGCACGAGAGGTGGAAATCCTGCCTCTTTTAGCTTTAGCTCACTCAATTCTGCAATCTCTTTTGCTTGCGTGCACTCCTGAAGCCCATCATAAATTTCCCAAAATATTTCCTGGCATTTCTCATAGTCTTGCCACTCTTTACTGTTCTTGCTTTTCACATAGCAACGGGTGAGGTCTGAGCAATATCCATCCTTTTTTACCCCAAAATCCACAAGAACGATCTCTCCTATTTTTTTTTCTGTCGGCAGATGGTGCGGAAAAGAGCTGTTTTTGTCGGTTGCAACTATCGGCTCGAACGCGGCTTCACTATCCATCTGCAGAGCCATTATTTTCAGCGCATTTGCAATCTCCTTTTCATTTTTGTATTCCCACGGATCAAGGCTCTCCAAAATGTCACGTGCAATCTTTGCCGCCTTTGCCATCGTTTTTATTTCATAGTCTGATTTGGATGCGCGCTGCCGGCTTACCGCCTCTTGAAAATCTACAAGATTTATACTGCTCTTTTTGAGCCTCTTGTAGTGGGCAACCGAAAATTCGTTCGGGCAGAATCCTATCTTTCGATTGCCGCATGCCTTTCTTATGATTTTTGCCACCTCTCCTTTTCTTATGCACTCGACGCGATAAGGTGCGATTGCTTTTGCCATGCGGTAATTCATCTCATGCGTCAGCACAGTGCCGCTTCTGGGTTTCAAGACAAGATAGCTCCCATCGATTCTGCACCCGCAGAAATACTCGAAGTTTGCGCCTTCTTTGTGGCCGCAAAAGAAAACTGCGGTTTTAATGTTTGTTTTCTCAAATAGCTCATTTCTCCTTTTCCTTATTTCAGCCAAAAGCATGCTGTTATTTTCCAGAAAAATTTTAAAGAGGCAATACTGCAAGGGCAAAATCCAGCTTTTTGAGCAGCTTGCATGCTCGGCTAGCTTGGGTTTTTGACATCTCTTGCCTTGCGCATTCTTCCAAAAAGCTCTCAATTGTTTCAATAGCTCCCTTTGCATCCAAGTTGTCGTCCATCTTCTTTTCGAACTCCTCCTTCAGTCTATTTATTTGCTTGTCGACATAGGGATTGAACTTCCCCCCCTCATTTCTTCTTAATGCATCTATCATCTTTTTTATGTGAAGCCACTTTTCTTTTGCCCTCTTTGCGAATTTCCAGCTGAAATTTAGCCTCTCTCTGTAATGCTTCAAAAGCAGCAAGAACCGTATTTGCTTGGGTTCGAATCCCTTTTTCAATAGGTCTGGCAAGTAAACCACATTGCCTTTTGATTTGCTCATTTTTTTGCCGTTGATAATCAAATGGCGGATATGAATCCAATATCTTGCATATTCCCCTTTTAGCGCCTCTACGATAGCGCGAGTGTTCTCGTGGTGGTTGAATATATTGTCTTTTCCTCCCATTGCAACATCAATTCCCTTGCCGAGAGTCTCAAACGACATCACCGCGCAGTGCAAATTCCAAGGAGGATAGGCTAAACCCAATTTTGATTTGAAGCAAAATCTCTTCTGCTTTCCATCTTTTTCGCACGGCGCCCATATAAGGAAATCGCCCGCTTGCCACCTCTTGTATTCCTCAGCAACAACTTTTTTTCCAGTTGAGCTGATTCTTTCTCCAGAAAGTTCTCCATATTTTGGATATTTTGATATGTCAAAAAAGACTTTCCCGTCTTTTTCTTGGTAAGCAAGCTTCTTTCTTTGCAGTTGGATTGCCCAATCAGCCATTTTGTCTATATACTGGGTGACATGGGGATAGATATCGGCAGGCAAGATTCCAAGCATTTCAGCATCCTTTCTGAATAATTTTTCGTATTTTGCCGCAATCTGTCTGCAGTTGCAACCTTTTTTCAGAGCTTCTTTGACAACGCTATTGTCAAAATCAGTGATATTCATCACGTGCACGACTTCAAATCCGCTGTAAATTAAATACCTTTTGAAAATGTCTTCCCAAACATATGTTCTGAAATTCCCTATATGAGGCCTTGCATAGACGGTCGGGCCACAAGTGTATATCTTGACTTGCTTTGGCTTTTTTGGCAAAAATGGCTCAACTTTTTTTGTCAGGCTGTTGTACACCCTCAGCATCCAATCACATCTTCATCTTCTCGAAGCTATAGATGCCTGCTGCCGCAAACACTATGCTAAACAACCCAAGCGACATCAGGTCGGTTGCGACTCCAAAAGCGGTCCTCCCGCCAAGCATTACATATCTTAGCAAATCTACCCCATAGCTGAGCGGGTTGAGCGGTATCAGCACCGCCAAATATGCGGGCAAGTTTTCAACAGGGAAAAGTGCGCCAGAAAGCATAAACATCGGCCACAGCACAAAACTCATTATTAGGTTAAACCCTTCGGGGCTTTTCATGTTTGCCCCTATTATTAGGCCAAGCGAAACTATGCAAAAAGAAAGGAGAATGCAGACTGCGAAAGAAAGAATAGCACTCATCGTCGTTGTCATGCCCAGTGCCACCCCTATGGCAAGCAATATCGCAATCTGCAGAAGAACATCGCTTGCGCCGCCAAGCATCTTGCCGATGAAAACAGCGCTTCGCGGCACAGGTGCGACCAGAACCTCTTTCAGAAAATCAAGCTTTCTGTCCCATATTACATACAGGCCGTAAAATATCGACCCGAAAAGCACTGCCATCCCCACAATGCCAGGGAATATAAATCTCTGGTAATCTATGCCATTTATCTTTACGCTGCTTCCAAGGCCTGCCCCAAAAATCAAAATCCACAGCAGAGGGGTTACTATCGCAGACACTACTCTCTCCTTTTCCCTGAAAAACACTTTCACTTCCCTAAGCCAAATCGCATAGGTCGCATAAATCAAGTTCAAAGCTATCACTCTCGCTGGCTTCTCATTATCCTTTCGTGGTATCCGCCTTCCCCCTCTTCTTCCCTTATTTGTTTGCCAGTATATTTCATGAACAAATCATTGAGGGTGGCAGGCTGCAGCGCCACTGATTTGATGCTCCTGAACCTTCTAAAAATGATCGGTAACTGTTTTTGTGGGTTTTTGACTGTCGCCTTAATCTGGTCTCCGATTACTTTCACATTCAGAATGCCATTCATTTTCTTCATTTTGCTTGCCACTTTTTCTGGCTGGGCTGTCTTGAAAAAAGCGGTGTCTCCCCCAAGGCTTTCAATCAGTCTCTTTGGCTGGCCTACAGCAATTATTTTTCCTTTGTCTATGATTGCCACTCTGTCTGCAAACCTCTCCGCTTCCTCAAGATAATGTGTAGTGAAAACAATCGTCACCTTTTCCTTCTCTGAGAGTCTCCTTATATAATTCCATATATGCTGCCTGGTTTGCGGATCCAGTCCGATCGTTGGCTCATCCAAAAATAATACTTTTGGGTGGTGCAAAAGCCCTCTTGCAATCTCGAGCCTTCTTCTCATCCCTCCCGAGTATTCTCTTACTTGGCTGTGCTGCCTTTCCTCCAATCCAACCAAGCGCAACATCGTGTCTATCCTCTTTCCAATCTGGTCTAAAGGCATGCCATAAAGCATGGCATGCATTTCCAAATTCTCTCTGCCTGTCAGAAGGTCATCCACGCTTGGAGACTGAAAGACCACGCCAATCTTCTGCCTCACCTTGAAAGGCTCTCTTGTGACATCAAAGCCCGCAACGGTTGCAGTGCCTTCGTCTGGTTGGAGAAGCCCGCACAGCATGAATATTGTTGTTGTCTTACCTGCCCCATTTGGGCCAAGAATAGCAAATATCTCGCCTTCCTCTATTTTCAGGCTTATTCCATTGACTGCGGCAATCTTTCCAAAATATTTTTTCAGTTTTACAATCTCAATTGCGCTCATCTTATCGTCCAATTTTTGGGGTTTATTTTTTAAATCACATTGACTCTTTTGTTAGCATGCTTGAGGTTTCATCAGAAGCTGAGCTCTCAAAACAAATATCAAAAGGAAAGTCATTGGTATTGTTTTACGCAAGCTGGTGCCCAGATTGCAAGCGTTTTATGCCGATTTTCGAAGCCCTCTCACCTGGCGGCAAGATAAGACTGCTAAAAGCACAAATTGACGACGAATCCAATTCCATATGGGACTCTTTCAACATTTCAGTTGTTCCAACTGTGGTGCTTTTTGAAAATGGCAAAGAAAAGGGGCGTGCGCAGGAAACTTCGCCTGGGCAATGCGCCAGGCAGCTCAATAAGCTTTTGCGCTAGTCTGCCTCTATGCGGGGCGCAAGGTAATATACGACTTTGGCACTTTCAACTTCATATTCTATTTTCAGCGGCTTGTCGGTTGTGAGATGGATTGTCAGCGCAGAATTGTCCGGGCAAGCCCTCACAATATCCTCAAGATACTCCAGTGGGAAAGTTGCTCGCGCAGGCTTGCTAATTTTCATCTCTATTACTTCTTCCGACTGCATCTCATTTTCTTCTGTCAAATCGCTTGAGTCTCCGTGCACCTCTATTGCAAATCCTTTTTCAGAGGCTTCAAGTGTGATGTGTGAGCCAACTAGCAGCGCATCCCTCAAGCTTTCCTTGAAATGCGTGCTTGACACTTTAACTAACGCATCATATTGGACAGATGGCTCTTTTGTCGCTCCTGCAGGCATATCAATAATTGGGACTTTGAAACTTCTCCGCCTCCTCTGTCCGATGAACTTCAGCTGGAGCTTATTGTCTGCTTTAGTGATTTCGAGTTTTTCGCCTGCTCTGCTTCTTGAAAGGATTTTTGAGATACTGTCGAAATTCAAGCCTACCTTGGCAGGAGGTAATGGCGCTTCATATTGCATGAAGGCGCTTGCAGGCATAGAAAATACGACCATTGATATCTGTGAGGGGTCCATCGCCCTAAGAAAGAGTCCGTCTTTTCCGATCTCCAGCAGCCCTTCGTCAATCAAATTCACAATTGCATCTGTGGCGTTCTTGTAGCGCCGAGCGTCCTCCACCACTATCTTAAACATTCAACCTACCTCCCACTTATCACTAACAATGCATATCTTTAAAGCAGTTTGTTCAGTTATCCTGCCATGACCGAAGCGCTATATCTTTCTGATTCCTATTTGGCATCTTGTGGCTCGAAAGTCCTCCAAATCTTGGACAACAAATTTGCGATTCTTGACCGCACTGTCTTTTATCCTGTTGGCGGAGGGCAGCCTTCTGACACCGGTCTTTTCATAAGGAAAAGCGATGGCGCAGCTTTCGAAGTTATAAATGTGACCAAGTCCTCACAAGCCATATTGCACGAATTTCGCCCCAAAGACCCAAATGCCTTTCTTTCTGTGGGGGACGAAATAGAGTGCAAGATAAATTGGGAGCGAAGATATCGGCTTATGCGAATGCATACCGCAGGCCACATCCTTTCAGCCATTCTTTTCCGAAAAAACATCCTCATTACAGGAAACCAGCTCGGAGTGGATAAGTCTCGCTTTGACTTCTCGCTTGAAAATTTTGACCGTGAGGAATTTCAAAAATTGGTAGATGAGGCAAACAGAGAAATTGCCAAAAATCTTGAGGTCAGCACTTTCTATCTTTCTAGGCAAGAAGCGCTCAACTATCCTGGCGCAGTCAAGCTTGCTTCTGCTTTGCCTCCAGATGTCTTGCAATTGCGTATGATAAGGATAGGCGATATTGACTGCCAAGCAGACGGCGGCACCCATGTAAAAAACACTTCGGAAATAGGTAAAATCATCTTTCTTTCAGCAGAAAATAAAGGCAAGAGCAATCGACGCATCTACTATACGCTGAATCCTTAGGCCATATTTATTTCAATAGGCTTGAATTTTATTGCTTTTGCAATCAAATTATATGGAAATTGCTCTATTTTCGTGTTGTACAGCGTTATGCTGTCTACAAGAAACTTTCTTCCACCTGCTATCCACTCCTCTGTGTGCTTCAGCTGCCTTTGGAACTCAACAAAGTTGTTGTTTGCCTTCAGTTTTGGATAATTCTCAAGAATCGCCAAAAGCCCATCTATTTTTTCGTCCATGACGTAGGCGCGCACATTTGCAATAGCTGCTTGCAATTCTTTTTCATGTTTTGCACTCTCTTTCACTACTTCTTCAAGCTTTGGCAGCAGCTCTCGCCTTCTCATCAGAAGAACTTGCAAGTTGCTTTTTGCCCTCTCAATTTGCATCTTAAGCACCACTATCCCGTTATACATCTCAAGCAAGACCATCAAAATGGCATAAGCATACATAAGCAAAATAATCGCTGCAATTATAGTTGCAATTTCCACAAAATGACCAGGCAGTTCGTTGCTGGCGAACAGCAGCATCAGAGCCCCAAAAAATAGCGGCATAAACACAATTTTAAAAAGAGCCGAGCTTTTCAGCTTTTTTACTGCCTCTCTTTCACTTCCATCTGAAATGTAAAAAGGCTTGCCTTTCTGGCTGCAAATAATCATGTTGTCTCCTTTTTCCTCCTCATCAACTTTCGCTTCCCCAAGAAGATAGATCTCATCACCTTCTTGAACCAGAATTTCGTTTATCTCAATATCTCCATGGTATTGGCTTAAGTGTGGGTAATATGTTTTGATAAATTCTACCGCTTTCTTTTCCTCTTCTACCTCGGCACTAGCCAGCGCCTGCTGCATTTCAATTATCTTTTCGGCAATGCCTCCACTTATCTTTCCGCCTTGCGCTTTTCGGAGTTCTTCGAGTGCAGTTTTTGTCTGCTCTAAGGTAGATTTTCTTCCTGACAGCATGTTCACTCTTATCTTTTTGTCAACTTTCATATAATTCAGCTTGCACTCCAGGCCGCGCGGGTCGATTGCAACCCTTCCTGTTTCATCCTCAATATAGAACCGCTGTTCGCTTGTAGTGATGCCGACAATTTCCATTTGCTCTCCTTTTTTTCTTTTTTGCTCGAATTTATAAGTAAAAACTGCATAGAAAACGCACGGCTTTTTTCCAACCGGACTTTCAAGCAATCTCTCGCCTCTTGCTGCTTTGCCTTGTATTTCAACCAGTCCTGGATAAACGGAAATAGCCTTGCAAGTCGGCGTATATTCTATTTTTTTGAGAAGCTCAAGATCTTTCATCCCCGAATAATAACTATATAATCCAAAGACTGCAAAGGCCGGAATCAGCGCCTTACTAGTTTCCATAAGCCCATCTTTTCCTTTCCCTATATAAACTTTTCTGTTATAACAACTTTTATATTTATATGCGCATTTGTTTATATATGGAAGAAGAGGCACGTCTGTTTTCAGCGCTGGCAGATCCAACAAGGCTTGAAATTCTGCGCTTTCTTTCAAAAAAGAAAGGTTGCGTTTCGTCAATTCAGTCGGCCCTGAAAAAAAGCCAGCCTAACATCAGCCAGCACCTCAGGGTCCTTCGAGAGGCCAGGCTGATTTGGTACAAAAAAGAAGGAAAGCAGACATGCTATTTCATTTGCAAGCCACAGATTGCCAAACTAATTCAGTTGGCAAAAAGAATTGCAAAAGGAGGGGATTATGATGTCTAACCCAGAACCAGAAGTCATTGTGTATAGCACACCCACCTGCCCTTTTTGCGTGATGGCCAAGAGATATCTTGCGCAAAAAGGCATCAAGTTCGTTGACTACAATGTTGCTGAAGATCAGCAGAAAGCGTTCGAAATGGTTGCAAAAAGCGGACAGATGGGCGTTCCAGTGCTTGACATAAAAGGAAAAATCATCATAGGCTTCGACAAAGCGGCAATTGATGAGGCACTGTCAGCTAAGTGATTTTTCCTGATCAAATTGCAGCAGAGGTGATTTCATGAAATTTGAAAAAAATGTCGGCGAGGCAGACAGGATAGTGCGATTGATTTTGGGAGCAGTATTGCTTTTGTCGGCCGCATTCTTGCAGCTGGACCTTCCAGTCAGGGTCTTGGTTGCTCTTTTGGGGATGATAAGCATTTTTACAGGCATAGTTGGAAGCTGCATGCTCTATTCTTTCTTTGGGTTCAAGACCTCAAAGTAGACACAAAATACCTATCGCATCCCTCTGGCGTGGTAATCCCGACAGGCGAAATGAATAGCTTAAGGTATCCGATTGCAGGAATCGACAATACAACCTTGCCTTTTATCCTTTCGCTTTCGACCGGCAAGTTCCCGGCTTTCTTTGCTGCGTCATAAACTTGAATATCAAAGACTGGATTGTTGTCTCCCTTGGTTAATATGTATGTCTTTTCCTTTGTCTTCAGCTTGATGTATGCCCTATGTATAATGTCTCCAATCGAAGCATAATATTCGCTTTCTTTTGGAGTATATACAACAACATCGTTGCTCATGTTAGCATAATATCGGATGTTGTTGATTTCGATCCACCCAACGCAAGGACCGTATTTCTTTTCCCCAGTCTTAGGATATACCATCTCGCATTTTTCATAGCCAAAAGTGATCGCCCCATGCTTTTCGCTAAACTCCTGCGGATTTTGGATGAATTCTGCGCAAATTGGAATCTGTTGCTGGGCACATTGTGCATAAAGAGATCCTTTCAGCCTAGCCACCTCGGACTTCGAGCGCATTACTATTGCCTCGCCTATCGTAGACACATCCTCTACTTCTACTTGGGGAGCAGCTATTTCTCCGCCAGCCAAAACAACCAAATCTCCCCTTTGAATGTTGGGCATCATCGAACAAGAGACGATTGCGTTGAGCGGGGAGGGAGTTTGCAAGACAAATCCTGCCCCAAACCAAATTGCCAATGCAATCGCAAGCGCGAAAGCAGTCTCTTTTATTTCATGCAGCAATCCGTGCTTTTTTGTTCCATGCCAAAACTCAAGAATCACCGCCCAAATTATCGAAAGTCCGCACAGCAGCCCAAACAGCCAATGTCCACTCAGCAAGTAGAGTATGAATGTAAAAGCGATGCTGAGATAGGAAAATTTCTGGCTAAGAAAAAACGCTTCCTCTCCCATTTGTATTGCTCCCTATTTTTTTGTCTTTTTAGCGCTCTTTGCCAATTCCTTAAATTCGACTGCTTGCTTGCGCAGTTTTTTTATCGCGCTCTTCAATGCTGAAACAGGGCTTCCCTCTTTTACCCTCACCATCAATACTGGCGGGGCAATCAACGGGTGGTCATGCCTGCATGCAGCAAATTCGACATTCTCATCCTCTAGCAGGATTTCTTTTATTGCGTTAGGAAAACCAATGTCGACATCCTCCCCATGCAACTCTATTTCAATGTAATCTTTCTCTTTTTTGGCTATCTTAATCTCCATCCGCAATCCCTCCTATATTATGGCTTTTCGGTAGTCTTTCGCGATTTTCCTGTTGTCTATGTTCCTGCACTTCTCGCATTTCAATATTCTTCCCTCCAGCCTCATTGGGTGTCTGCATTTGTTGCAAAAAGCTTTTATCACTCCCAACTCCTCTGCATCGGTTGAGAGGCGCATTTCGCCATTCCTCATGTCGACAATCTTTGCGCGAATTATGTCGCCAATCTTGTACTCGTCGCGAACATTCCTTACATATCCCTTTTTTATCATTGAAGCATGCAAAATCGCATAATCTGGATTTTCCCCAAACCGCTCATCCTCTTCGGTCAGGCTGCCGCTGATCCGCATGCTCACAAGCGCAACCGGCTCCACAATGTTTTCCACTCTCCCAATTATTGTAGAGCCTATTCCGAAAGCTCTCAAAGGTATCTCATGGGCTACCGATATTTTGCGGTCTTTTTCACTGACGCTGCCGCACACCGCCGCCCTTATTGTCTCTCCTTCAATGAATGTGCCTTCCCCTGCCAAATACTCCTCCTGCACCCCCAGGAATTCCCCAGGAACTACGAACTTTTTTTCCATTTTGACCTCCTAACTGGTGTTGTGCCTCAATAAATATTTAAATGGATTTTCTTAAACCTCTTATCAATGGTGGCAAAGAAAGGCAGGCTGATAATCTGCATTGACAGGGACAACGACCTTTATGAGAAGGTCAAAATATCTGGCCCAATCATAGGCAGAGAGGCAAATCTGGAGGCAGCAGTTAAGCTTGCGCTGGCAGACCCAACAGAAACCGATGCAAATACAATATTCAAGGCGATAAAGCTTTTCGATTCAATCTCTGCAGAAATGCCGGCACAAATAGTGACGCTCACTGGTTCCTCTTCACTTGGCTATGTGGCGGACAATGAGATTGCGACCCAGCTTGACCGCGTCCTTTCCGAGTTTCCTGTTGATTCATGCATTGTGGTTTCAGATGGCGCATCTGACCAGCAGATATTGCCGATAATACGCTCAAGGCTCAAAATAGACGGCGTCGAGCTTGTTGTGATGAAGCAGGCAAAAGAGCTGGAAAAAACTTATTTTGTCATCCTTGAAAAGCTGAAAGAGCCGCATTATGCCCGCCTTATTTTCGGCATCCCTGCGATTCTGCTGATGCTTTTTGCGGCAAGCCGCTACCTTGGCCTTGGCATCGAGTTCGTCGCCGCTTTGCTTGCCTTTTACCTTGCCCTCAAGGCTTTCGGGATTGAGGACAAGCTTCTGCGCATCATTTCAGAGTTCCGCTTCACCCCAGACAAGATTTCAAGCATCGTGTATTTAGTGTTCTTCATCATGCTGCTTATTGCTGGCTGGTCTGCAATCCAGAGGTATTCTTCTGCCCAAGAGATGGGATTGGACAGCGTAAAGACAATGGCATATGTCGCAAAAACACTTGCAAATATGCTTTCAATCGCATTCATCATTCTTTTTGCAGGCAAGACAATCGACATCTTAAATGAACGCGAGCCAAAAAAAGTCGAAATACCTACTTATGGCCTTTATGCGATTACTACAGTCATCATCTGGTTCTTGATATCAGTCGCTTCTGATTGGGTGCTCAACCTTTACCCGCCATATGTTTCTTTCCAGGATTTCCTTCTCTCAATATTCATTGCAACCTTGCTTGGATTCTTTAGCATTTGGTCGATGCGCGAAATAAAGATGTCGCTTGCCCTCAAGATGAAGCTGGAAGGAAGGGAGCTTTTTACGGAAAATGGCGCTTATCTGGGCAAAATCTTGGGTGTTGATCCAAAAGAGCTGACAATAATTTACCGCTCGCCTCTTGGCCAAAAGCTCACTGTGCATCTGGGCGACGTCTCTTCTCTTGGCGAGCGAGTGCTGGTCAAGATTTAGACTTTGTCGGTTTTTTGCCAATCATCCTTTTCATCTTTGAGATCAGCTTTTCTTTCGCAGCGCAGTCCACAAGAGCAACCTTTAGCACATCGACAAAATTCTTCACAGGCACTATCTTTATCTTCCCCTTTAGTCTCTTGGAAAGGTAGATGTCCTCTACGTTGTTTGCAGGCACGATAATCTCTTTGAGCCCTGCCTCAATTGCAGCCTCTGTCTTTCCTGTGACTCCCCCTACTGGAAGCACCTCTCCCCTTACAGAAAGCGAGCCTGTCATTGCTACTTCTTGCCTGACAGGTATGCCTTCCATAGCAGATATTATCGCAACCGCAATCGAGATAGAGGCCGAATCGCCCTCTACTCCTTCGTAGGTTTGCAAGAACTGGACATGCATATCATACTGGCTTACATCTCTTCCGATGTGCTTTTTGATTATTGCGGATACATTTTCAACAGCTTCTTTTGCGATTGTCCCAAGCTTCCCAGTCGCTATGAGCTTCCCTTCAGATTTGCTGCTTGACGGCGTAACTTCTGCCACAATTGGCATGACTAATCCAGAAAGTGTATCTCCAATCACTGCCAATCCATTTACCTTCCCTACCTGGCTGCCGCTGATTGAGAAGACCTGGTAGTCCTTGCGGGATTCTATTACTCTCCTGCTTATCTGCTGCTCGAGTGTCTGGGCTATCTTTTTTGCCCTGATTACATGATCCGCAGTGACATATTTTGCTTTTTCTTCGTTTGCAATGTCGCCTGCAGCCCTCACAAGCCCTCCAAGCTCCCTCAAATTTAGCGACAGCCTCTTTTTGCGGCCAGCCATCCTGCGCGCTTCGTCTATAACTTCTGCCACCGCATCAAAAGTGAAATGCGGTATCTTCTTGTCTTTTTTTACTTCTTGGGCAACAAATTGCACATATTTGTCTTGGTTCTCGGGCGTGTCTGGAATGCTGTCTTGCATATAAACCTCGTATCCGTTCCCCCTTATCCGTGAGCGCAAGGCAGGATGCATGTTCCTCAAATCCATCAGGTTTCCTGCTGCCACAAGAACAAAATCGCATGGGACAGGCTCGGTTTTAACAATTGCTCCTGATGAATTCTCAGATTGCCCGGTTATTGGATATTTTTTCTCCTGCATTGCAGTCAGAAGCTCTTGTTGGCTTCTTGGGCGCAAGGATGCAATCTCATCTATGAACAGAACTCCTTTGTTTGCCCGGTGAATTGCTCCTGCCTCCACCCTCAAATGCGCAGGCGTGCCCAGGCCGCCTGATTGAAGCGGATCGTGCTTTACATCCCCAAGTAAAGCTCCAGCCTTGGCTCCAGTCGCATCAACAAATGGCGCAGTCTTTCTCCCTGAATTATCTACAATTAGCTTTGGCTCATTTGCCTCCGAAAATCCAAACCTTCTCCCAAAGTTGTTCGTGAACTTGTTGAGCAAAAAGAGGAATCCAAGGCCAAACAGTATCGCAAGCACAAACCACTTGTTTTCATTCGAAAGCATCCCTGTCGCATAAAGAACGATGATTGCGCCTATCATTACAAGCAGAAACATTATTCCGTCGCTTCCGCTGTTTTTGTTCATCATCGCCTCCCTGCTTTTGGTTGCCTGCTGTATTATCCTTCCTTGCCCAATCTCTTCTTCAGTTTCTTCTTTTTGCCCAAGCTGCGCAAGCATCTTTCTCATCTGTCTAAAAGAGGAATAAAGCTGGCTTAACTGCGGGTCTTTGCGTATCTCTTCTTCAGTCGGGTAGGTCTTTACAGTGCGAATGATTGGGCGATTTTCGTCGTTAGGGTTGGGATAGACAAGCACATCCTCAAGGTCGGTTGCAGGCATCAGCTCTGCCATCGCCTGCGCAAGCATCGATTTGCCAGTCCCAGGCATGCCTATCATCAAGACGTTCCTTCTTTGGGCAGCTGCCTTCTTTACTATTTTTACTGCTTCGTCTTGGCCTATGACCTGGTCTATCAGCCTAGAAGGAATGGGAATTTCCTCTGTGGTTTTAAACTTCCTCATCCTTCCCACCTAAAGCAGTCCAAAGCTATCTTTCCACTTATTTTTATATTTAATTTTCCAGGGGTCCAGATTTTCTTACAATCTCCCTTATTTGCTCCATAATCATTTCCTGCCTCTTCCTCATTGTCTCAACAAAAGCTTCTTTTGCTTTCTGACAAGAAACTGGGTTATCGCAGTTTTTGAGGGCCAGCATCTCTTTTTCCATCTGAGAATCGTTCAACGCCCTTATTATCTCCTCCATTTTTTTTATTCTATAGGTATTTGGTATCCCTTTCGGGCCAAATGCTTCTTGGTAATACTTATCCAGCTCCTCGACCTTCATGCTTTCCTTGACCTTCTCCTCGATCATCCCAAGCAGCTGGCTTTCGTTTTTCAGTCTTGAAAGCTCAATTTCTGCAGAGGAGACCTTTGCCTCCAAGCCTTTTTTGTTCACAATGCAATCCTCCAGTCGAGCCTCTAAATTGTACGATTTCTGTTGTTCTTCTGCTAGCTGCCTTGAAAAGTAGGATTTCTCCTCCTGCAGCGCTTTCTGGATCTGCTCGCACTCGTCTTTGGTCCCTATTCCAACCTGTGCGCATCCTGCAAGCACAAGAAAGCAAACAATCACAACAGCAGCCTTCATCAAAATTACCTTTCTTTGAATCTTTTTTATCTTTACTGGATTGCTTTTGTGGTGTGTTAATTTATATTTTACAGTGTTAATAAGGTATTAACGCTTTTAAATCTTTGTTAATACAATATTGACAGTGATTGGCATGGCAGAAAAAAAATCCTCGCTTCCAGTCTTGGCTTCACAGCAAAAGACGAGCTTGGATTCCGATCTTGCTCTGCTTTGCAAAATGATGCGCATCATGTCTGAGCGAGACACCGCGCGCACACTTCCTCAGGTGCTGAAGCTGATGCTTATCGAGGGCAAAGGGAAAGCGGTTGGTGGAAGCGAACTTTCCAGGCTTTCGGGCCTCAACAGGATCACTGTAATACATCATCTCAAAAGACTTGAAGAAGCTGGCTTCGTGCGCAGAATAGAAGGCAAATACGTCCTCCGCTTCCATTCTGCCGAAGAGATGCTAATTGAGTTCAGGAAAGAGATGGAGAAGGCATTTATGGAAATGGACGAGCTTGCAAGGCAGATAGATGAGCAGTTTGCAGAGCTGGAAAGAGAGTTTGCAACCAATTACTCTGCTCTTCAAAAAAAGAAGAAATGAAAAGTGGTTTTTATGAAAGAAAACAAGCTTTCTGCTACCTCAGGTCACCCAGATGAAGAGAAAGCCAACCAAAGCCAGCTGCCCAAAGAGCAGCAAAACCAGCAGCAAGAAGCCGACAACCAACAAGCTTCAATATCCGAGCTTTCTTCTAAAATTTCGCAGCTTTCCGAGCAGCTTTTGCGGCTGCATGCTGAGTTTGACAATTACAAAAAGAGGTCTGCAAAAGAAAAAGAGGCGCTTTTGAACCACGCTGAAAGCAACATGATGCTCCGCTTCCTTCCGATTTACGAAGAAATCTCATTTGCCGAGCAAGAGGCATCCAAGCTATCTCAAGACTCCCTAAAGACTGGCATCTTGCTTGTGCTTTCAAAGCTTCGCTCTGCATTTGAGAAAGAGGGCCTAGAGCAGCTCAAAGTAGAAGGGCAAAAGTTCGACCCTTTCTTGCATGAAGCCGCAGGCTATGAGCCTTCTGATCTGCCAGAAGGCACGGTCGTGCGTGTAATTCAGAACGGCTATAAATTCAGGGGCGAAATTCTTCGCCCTGCTGTCGTGATTGTCTCATCAGGCAAGAAAAAAAATGAAAATTAGTCGGGGTGAGCTTTATGGCAAAAATAATTGGTATCGACCTTGGAACTTCAAATTCGGCAGCAGCAGTGCTTGAAGGAGGAAAGCCGGTGATGATACCTTCTGCTGAAGGCGCATCACAATATGGCAAAGCATTCCCTTCATATGTTGCATTCACAAAAGACGGCAATCTTTTGGTTGGCGAGCCTGCCCGAAGACAGGCAATAACAAACCCTGAAGGTACCTTCTATGGGTTCAAAAGGAAGATGGGCACGGATTTCAAATACAAGGCATTTGGCAAAGAATACCGCCCACAAGAGCTTTCTGCCTTCCTTTTGCAAAAAATAAAGCGTGACGCAGAAATGTTTCTTGGCGACAAAGTTGAGAAGGCAGTCATCACAGTACCTGCTTATTTTGATGACAACCAGCGCCAAGCTACAAAAGACGCAGGAGCAATCGCCGGCCTTGAAGTTGTCAGAATCATCAATGAGCCAACTGCAGCAGCATTGGCATATGGTTTGGACAAGTCAGACAAAGAGCAGCGGATTGTCGTGTTCGACTTAGGGGGCGGCACATTGGATGTCACAGTGATGGAATTCGGAAAAGGCGTTTTCGAGGTCAAAAGCACATCTGGCGACACGCAGCTTGGCGGCACCGATATGGACAATGCGATAGTGGATTATTTGGTTGGAGTGTTCTTGCGCGAAAGCGGCATCAATGTTTCAACCGACAAACAAGCAATGCAGAGGTTGCGTGAAGCTGCTGAGAAGGCGAAGATAGAGCTTTCCACTGTTCTTGAATCTGAGATAAATCTTCCATTCCTTTCCGCAGACAGTAGCGGCCCGAAGCATTTCGTCCACAAGCTGACTCGCGCAAAGCTGGAAGAAATCGTGGAGCCTATTGTCACCAGATGCAAAAAGCCAATTGCGCAGGCTCTTCAAGATGCAAAGCTTACTATCAACGACATAGACAAAATCATTCTTGTTGGTGGGCCGACCAGGATGCCAATTGTGCAGCGCTTCATTGAAACTACATTTGGCAAAAAGCCCGAGCGCGGAATCGATCCTATGGAATGCGTAGCGATGGGGGCAGCAATTCAGGCAGGAATAATCTCAGGAGATGTAAAAGATATCTTGCTGCTTGATGTCACTCCTCTTTCGCTTGGAATTGAAACCCTAGGTGGAGTGTTCACCAAGCTCATAGAAAGGAACACAACCATCCCGACGCGCAAGTCCCAGATTTTCACGACTGCAGCAGATTTCCAGACTTCTGTCGAAATCCATGTTCTGCAAGGAGAGCGTGCAATGGCAAAAGACAATATTGAGCTTGGGAGATTCTCCCTTGTAGGAATCCCTCCAGCGCCGAGAGGCGTCCCGCAAATTGAGGTGACATTTGACATCGACGCAAACGGCATATTGCATGTATCTGCAAAGGACTTGGGCACAGGCAAAGAGCAAAAGATGCAAATCATCGCTCCGCACAAAATGGACAAAGCGGAAATAGAGGCGAAAATGAAAGAGGCTGAAAGATTCGCAGAGCAGGACCGGCGCGCCCGCGAAGAGGCTGAAATGAAAAACGAAGCAGAAGCTTTAGCATACACCGCAGAAAAGACTCTCTCTGAATTAGGGGACAAAATTGAGGCGCCATTAAAAGAAAAAGTCAAGAAAGCTGCAGAAGAAGTGCGGGAAGCTCTCAAAAAGAACGACATAGCAGCAATAAAATCCGCAATGGACAATCTCAAAAAAGCCCTTCAAGAAGCAGGGGCATCGCTTTACCGCGGCTCGGCTTCCTCCGGGCCAAACTTTGGTCCAGGACCCGGCAGCGGGCCGTCTGGTGATAGCTCACAGAAAGGACCAACTGACAATGTCTTTGATGCAGATTACAAGAAAGTCTAGCGCCTTCCATCGCAAAATTTAAGCTTTTCCCACAATTAAATTCAAACGAGCTTTATGCAGTTGTTCAAGAAGCCAACTCTCCAGCAAATATCATGCGGAATTCTTGTTTCCACCATGCTTGCTTCTTCTGTCTTTTTCAGCAAAATGATTGATGCATCAAAGGCAAAACTTCCACAAAAAGATCTGGCGACAGTTTCGTTGACTGACAGCGCCTCAATCCAATCAAAAGAACTGCTTGTCAAAGACAGTCTGCCAAAGCACAGTTTTTCTTCCTCAACGCTAAAAAAAGCAAGGCTTTACCTTCTTTCCAGAGGCTTCCAAATAGCGTACATAGATTCCATCTTGTCTGACAAGAGGTTAACAAAGCTTAGCATTTTCCCAAAATCCAAGCCACAACGCAAATTGACCTATGAAGAATACAAAAAAATTTTCGGAGTCCATCTGTTGGCAAACCACGGAAAGCGCTTTTATGCGCAGCACAGGCAGCTTTTCGATTCGCTCCAACAGGCAACCAATGTTCCAGCCTCGTTAGTGCTTTCGATTTTAGGCATTGAAAGCAATTACGGCAAGCATACTGGCAGCCACAAGATAGTCAATGTTTTTCTGACTATCATCGAAGAGAAGCCTGCTCGAGCTGAATTTGCGCTAGAGCAGCTGTCTGCTTTCTTGGATTTGTGTCTCAAGTTCGAGGCAGACCCTTATTCAGTCAAGGGTTCGCACTGGGGAGCATTCCTTACTGCGCAATTCATTCCTACTTCTGTCAAAAAATACCTCGGAGTCGTGAACCCAACCAGCTTCGAAGAGCTTTTTTCGACTGAAAACTCGATAAAATTGGCGTTTGCCTATCTTGCAGACTCAGGTGCCTCAGTAAAAAGCGGCTTTTCAGTAGGCAGTGACAATTACAAAGCAGCATTAGCATACAATCCTTCTTCTTATTATGCGCGGCTTGCGGTTGAGCTTGCGGCGCTGATCCAAAATGAGCTCAGGAAATGATGGGGCCGCTGTGATTTGAACACAGATCGCTAGGTTTTCCAAAATCGGCAGATTTGCCAATTTTCCCGAACCTAGTAGCATACCAGGTTAGCCCACGGCCCCAAATTCAAATTTGAACATTTCTTATATTTTGCATCGCTTTGTTTTTCATTTTTTCTATTCGTCTTTCCAAAGCAATGCCAGCTTGCCTGCCACCGTTAATGCGATTGTCCTTATCGACACAGTTCATGCTTTTGAGGAAATCAATATGCTGATAGACCATCACATCGCTTTTTTCTGCTTTTTTTGCTATCTGCTGGACATCCAGCCTTCATTCTTCTTTTGAGGAAAGGGAAGCTATTGCCTCAAGAAAGCCTTTTTCCCTTCTGAAAGCTCAAAGATGACCTGGGGCAAATCAACAAGCTCTTCTTCGCTTTTGTCAATATTGTTGCACACTATCTTTGAGACAAGGTTGGGCCTACCATAGCAGCCATAAAGCAGCCCTTGGGCAAGAAGCTCCCACCCTCCTGAAATGTTGACTATTTTTTCAGAATCGTCCGCCTCAAGAAGCTCAATAGCTTTCCTTGGAATTGCAAGAATGTCTGTGCCGTCAACCTCTTCTTTTGATTGAGAAAATGTATGGATCGATGCCGCCACCGGTCGAAAAGAATAGAAGCTGCATATAAATGTAGTGTTTGAGCCCAACCCAACACCCCTGCATCAATTTGTGCTGATTTAATTTAAATCTTTGGAGTTAATGGCGGCAACAAAGCCAAACATTTTTCTGCCACATCAGAGCGGTTTTTCATCATCATTTCCCGACAGGCGGTCCGATCAGCTTTTATTTTTTTCACAAGAGCAACTTTCATGGACACGCTGCTGCAATTTTTCCTTTCTTCATTCATATCTATTCTTGCAATCATCAACCCAATCTCCACAATCGGCGTTTTCCTTTCGATGCTTCGCAATGTCCATCCGAAGGAGAGGCACAAGATAGCGTTGAACGTCAGCATTGTCGCATTTTTCGTGCTTCTTTTCTTTTCAATTACCGGCTATCTTGTCTTTCAAATTTATTCAATAACGATTGAGGCATTCAGAATTGCAGGCGGCTTGGTCTTGCTGCTGATCGGCATTCGGATGATATTCCCGCAACCCCACCAGTCGCACCCAACCGTGACCCAATCCTATGTTGTTCCGCTTGCAATCCCAATGACTTCAGGCCCAGGCGCAATAACCACTTCGGTTGTTTTGGCAAGCCAGGCAACCTCTTTCTTGCATGAGATAGCGCTTTGGACAGCCATTTTTTTCGCCTGTGTCGTCAACTTTCTTGTCCTTCGGTTTTCTGATTCAATCAACCGAAAGCTGGGCGATAGCGGCCTTTCTGCTTTAGTAAAAATAATGGGTTTAATAGTATGTTCGATAGGCGTCCAATTCATCATTGTAGGCCTCAAGGCATCTTTCCCTGTCCTTGGAGGCTGAATTGGCGCATTTATTAAAATAATAAAGGCAAAAATTACACCATGTATTTCTTGCTTGCAGAGGCAATTGCAAAATCAATTTCTGACTCGACTTCTGCCACATTCACAGAGGCATTAAGCTCAATTGAGCTCCCAAAAAAAGAATTTGGCGACATCTCGTCCACAATCTCTTTTCATCTTTCTAAAAAGCAAAAAAAATCGCCCCAGCTGCTTGCAAAAGATGTGGCAGGTTCGCTTGTTTTGCCTGACTGGATAGAAAAAGCAGAGGTGCAAGGGCCATACATCAATTTCTTTCTTTCAGACAAATTTTTTGCTTCGCTTTTGGAGCATGTCTTTTCCCTCGGGCACAATTTCGGGAGAGGCCAAAAAAAGGACGGCAAAGTGATTGTCGAATTTCCTTCGGTGAATCCAAATAAGCCATGGCACGTTGGGCACTTGAGAAACGCCCTATTGGGGGATAGCGTAGCAAGGACTCTCGAGTTTGCAGGGTATGAAGTCGAAAGGATCGATTATATTGACGACCTTGGGCTGCAGGTGGCTCAAAGTTTCTGGGGCTATAAAAATCTTGCAAGCAAGCCGACCGGCAAGCTTGATTTGTGGCTTGGGCAGCAATATGTAGAAGTTGCTAAGCTTTTCGAGTCAGACAAGCAGACAGAAGTCCAAGTGAGGGTACTGCTCAAAAAAATAGAAGAAGGCATCCAACCTGAAGCCTCTGAGTGCAGGGCGCTTGTTGAAAAATGCGTTTCTGCGCAATATGAGACTGCATTCAAGTTTGGCATTTATCACGACGCTCTAGTGTTCGAGTCAGACATTGTAAAGACGCTATTTGCGGAAGGCATTTCTCTCTTAAAGCAAAATGGCGCGATTGCCTATGAAAAAGAGGGAAAAAACGCAGGCTGCTGGGTGGCAAAGCTTGCTTCTTGCGATTTTGAGGCTCTCGAATCCCCTGACAAGGTGCTAATCCGTTCGGATGGCACTGCAACTTATACAGGCAAAGATGTCATTTTTCAGCTTTGGAAATTTGGGCTCCTTAAAAACGATTTTCTTTACTCCGACTTCCTTGTCCAGCCAAATGGAAAAATATGCAAAATGACTTCCAGCAAGGGGACAAAAGCAAATTTTGGCAAGGCATCAAGAGTCATCAATGTCATTGGGACTGAGCAAATCTATCCGCAAAAAGTGATTCGCGAGGTCTTGCGCCTGCTTGGCTATCAAAAACAGGCAGAAAATTCTATCCATCTTGCATACGAGCATGTCTGGTTGGAAGACAGGCACTTTTCAGGAAGGGAAGGCAGTTGGATTGGCTATACTGCTGATGAGCTTTATGATGAGGGAGTCAAAAGGGCAGCTGAAAAAATAAAGCCGCAGCTGCCTTCTGAAGAAAAGCTCAAAATCGCCTCATCGGTTTCGTGCGGCGCAATAAGATTTTCCTTTCTTCGGCCAACGCCTGAAAAAAAGATTGTCTTCAAATGGGAAGAGGCACTTTCTCTTGAGGGCGACTCTGCGCCTTACGTCATGTATGCGCACGCGCGCGCTTACAAGATTTTCGAAAAAGGCGGGCAAGGCAAAGCTTCTCCTCTGCCATTCAGCCAACACGAGCGGCACCTCTTAAAGCAAATCATGCTTTTCGAAAAAATAGTCCAAGATTCGGCTGCCCAGCTTCGGCCCCATCTTCTGGTAGATTATTGCATCGAGCTTGCTACGCTTTATAACAAATTTTATTCGACTTGCCCAATCCTTTCCTGCCAAGATGACGCTTTGCGGCAAAATAGGCTTGCAATCAATTTCGCTGCAATGACCTGCATCAGCAACGCACTGTCCATAATCGGCATCGATGCGCCAAAAACAATGTGATCATATCACTATTTTGCCTCTCTGGGCGATCAGAAGCGAGTTTCCAGTCTGGTAGTGCGCATAGACAGTTGCGGTTATTGGGGTCTTTTCAGTGTACACGTAATCGACATGGACTGACGCAGAAACTTTACCAACCATGCTTTCTGCTGACCCAAAATGGTCGTTTCTGCCGTAAGCCACGTGCGGTCCGGCTTTTTCCCTCTCAACTATCGGGACCTCCTGCTCGCCTCGGGCATTTTCATTTATTCCAAAGCCGATTTCGGCTATGTTGGCTGCCGCCTTTTCTTTTGCTATGTTTTCAATAACTCTTCTTGCCTCAGTGCAATCGCCTTCAACCTTCACTATCCTGTTTTCGTTTACATGCAAGAAAGCAACCCTCTCATCTTCAATTGAATAAATCGGCAGTATGCCTGCTGTGTTGGATTTGCCAAATAGCATCCTGCCCTTTGGGCTTATTCCCTCATAAGGCGCGCTGAACACTTCTCCTGAAGGCAAGTTTATCACCTGGCCCGCCTCTCTGCATACGCCAGCATCAACAATCCAATTGTTTGCTCTTGTATCAATATGCAGCTTTGTGCCTCTCGGTATTCTTTTTCCGTCAAAAATCAATTCAAAGCCTATGGCATGGCGGATGCATGAAAGGAGCCTCTCTGCCCGTTTTGCCATCCTCTCATAATCCACAAGCATTGCAGCCTCCATCTCTTTTCTGAATCCTGGCATAGAAATGCATCTGAGGCTTTCTGCCTCTTTTGCTAGGTTCTTGAGCGGCGCAGTTGCAGAATACTTGTTTATCGCAACCACAACATTGCAGCTTTTTATCAATTCTTTCAAGTCATTCACATGGCCTCCGTCTATCGTCTCTGCGCTTGGCGGCAAGTCCGCATTGTGCTTTCCCGTCGGCTCATAAAGAACAATCGGCAAAAGCCGGCAGCTCCTTTTTTTGCACAGCTCCTCCATTGCTTGGCAATATTCAATCAGAAGCGCTCTCCCTTCGTGTTCTTCCTTTGCCTTGCCAACGAAATCGCTAATGAAGAGTATTCTTTCTCCTTTTTTTGGCGCTATGCAAAATTCAAACAACCTTGTGATTTTTTGGGCTGGCAGGCTCATATGCTGTTTTTGCAGTGAAAGCTTTATCTTTCTCTCTGCTAAGTAGGTGCTTATATAAATCTATCTATTTCTATATATATCAGTTTTTTTATATATTGCTCTAATGTGATCGCATGGAAAAAGCAATCAAACGGGTTAGAACAATCCATCCAGAAATGACTCACAAAGCCTATTTGTTTCTTTTATGGCTGATTTCAAAAAAGAGGCTCCATGGATACGAGATGATAAAGCTCTTGGAGAAAGAAGGGATTGGAAGCATGGGTGCAAGCAGGCTATACCCAATGCTCAACCAAATGCTAAAAAGAGGCTGGATAAGGCAAGTTGAGACAAAAATTGGGAAAAGGAAAAGAAAAGCGTACGAGATAACTTCAGACGGATCAAAAACTCTTCAAGAAGGAAAGAAGCTCTTTCGCGGCATATTGGGAGAATTTATAAGAGAGATGTTGTCATGAGCGGCCAAAATGTTTTGTTGAGGTTAGAAAACGTTACGAAAGTCTATGACATGGGCGAGACTAAAGTCTATGCCCTCTCGAATGTCAACCTTTCCATCAAAAAGGGGGAGTTTTCCGCTATTTTGGGCCCTTCTGGCTCAGGAAAAAGCACTCTGCTTCACATCTTGGGTCTGTTGGATGAGCCGACTTCTGGCAAAGTCTACCTTGACGGCATTGATGTCCAGACGCTAAGCGAGAAGCAGAGGGCAATGCTGCGGGGCAAAAAAATCGGCTTCGTCTTTCAAATGTTCAATCTCATCCCCTCTTTGACGGTCCTACAAAACGTCACTCTTCCTGCGATCATCTACGAGACTTCACCTGCAAAAGCAGAGGCTGCAGCGATCCAAATCTTGAAATCTATTGACATGGGCGACCGGCTTTTCCACTATCCAAACCAGCTTTCAGGCGGGCAAAGGCAGAGAGTGGCAATCGCAAGGGCGCTGATAAACGAGCCCGACATAATTTTTGCAGACGAGCCCACCGGCAACCTTGACAGCAAAACAGGCCAAGAAGTCCTCAAGCTTTTCGAAGAGCTCAATCGCAATGGCAAAACAATTGTTATCGTTACTCATGATCTTGCCGTTGCAAAGATTACCAATCGGATAATCCGTGTAGCGGATGGTAAGATAATCAAATCATAGGAGGTGTGTTTTATGACAAAACTGCTGTTGTGCGGACTGTTGTTGGCAATCCTTTTTGTGGGGATTGCTTCATCTGCCTTATATATAGATTCATATAGCGTGGTTCCAGAAGTTTTGGTGCCGGGGCAAGAAGGCGCCATCACGTTTGCAATCAAAAATGTCATTCCACCTGGATCAACTTCGACAGCCCAGCTGGAAGATGTGCAAGTGTTTTTTGCGGCTCCGAAAGGACTGACCTACAAGTCACAAAGCCCATTCATTGTAGGGTCAATACCTGTTGGAGGTTCCGCACTAGTCTCTATCCCATTTAAGGTTAATCCGGACGCCAAAGGAGGGGCAATTACTGCGCCATTCTTTGTTTCAATGAAAGAAGAAAAAGAGCTCAAGACCCTCAACGTCGTCATCCGTGTCAGCAATCCAGCCATCCTTTCGCTTTCGTCAGACAAGCAAACAATCGCATCAACCGAAACGATCAACCTGACAATCTTAAACGATGGAGGAGTTGCAACGCGCGCAACACTCAAAATAGACCAAAGCAGCAAATTCTCGCTCCTTGGCAAAACCACAATCTATCTTGGTGAAATCAAAGATAAGCTTGTGGTGGAGGTCCCAATTGACGCAAGGAAAGCAGATGAGGGCGTCAGCAGCATACCTTTCATCATAACCTATATTGACGAGGCGGGCAACACACTCACCGAGACAAAGATGTTGCCGATTGCAATCAAGAAAGAGAAGGCAGACGTTGTCTTCACTCAGCTTTCATCAGTCATTGCCGCAAAGAGCAACAAGCTTGTGCTGTCGGTTAAGAATACTGGCCGCCCGCTGGAAGACTTCAAGGTTTTTCTTGAGGACCAAAACATAAAGTCTAAAGAGTCAAATCAGGTACGCTTGGGTAGCCTTGCCGCGGGCCAAGAAAAAGAATTTTCGTTTGAGGTCTTTGCAGATGTGCAGCCAGGCGTGCACCAGGCAGCGATGCGCTTGAGGTGGGTAGAAGATGATGTTGAGAAAGAGCAGACAATCTCGATTCCGATTGTGGTGCAGTCTGATGCAAAGACAGCCATCTTTGTCGATGCAAAGCCAGCTCCACTCACAGTGGGAGGCGAGCACACTCTCTCAATTCTTGTTTCAAATATAGGCTCATACAAGATAAACAACGTTGAGGTTCTTTTGAATGCAAGCGAAGCATTCGATGTGCTCAATGCGCAGGCAAGCCAATATATTGGGGGATTGGAAGCAGATGATTTTTCAACTGTGCAATACAAGGTGCGTGTCAGGGCCAAGCAAGCAGGAACTTATCCGATTTTGGTTAACGTGAAATACAAAGACCAGTCTGGTCAATGGATCAATGACAATAGTCGAATCGACCTTCTGGTCCGCGGCGTTGAAGAAAGCAAGGGACAAAACAACCTTCTTTTTGTCGGAGCTGGCGCAATAGTCCTGATAGGGGCGGCGCTCTACTGGTTCAAGTTCCGCAAGAAGAAGTGAGGAGGAAGCGCAATGAAGCTTGCAGATGTTTTAGCCTATTCGTTCATGAATTTGCGGCATCGCAAGCTTCGCTCAGCGCTAACCATACTTGGCATCGTCATCGGCATTTGCGCAGTCGTGTCGCTTGTGACATTTGGGAAAGGGTTCCAAGAAGAGGTAAACAAGCAGCTGGGGGCATTGGGCGGGCGGACGATTTTTGTCAGCCCTGTAGCCTCAGTCGGAACTGCGTCAGCATTCCGTGCGGGCGCAGCACCTTCCTCCGGCAAGCTTTACCAAAAAGACTATGAGCGACTCAAGAAAATTGCAGAAATTGAAGAGATTGCAAGACTTCTCATGGGCAGGACGAGCCTGAAATTCAAGGATAAGGAAATAAGCGGGATGGTGTTTGGGATTGAGCCTGGAGTTTTTGAAAAGACTACTGCCATTGAAATAGAGACGGGGCGGTTTCTCCTTCCTTCAGATAGGAAGGTCGCAGTGATTGGGAACACAATATCAGAATCTGCTTTCGGACAGAACAACAAAGTCGGGCTAAATTCTTACATTGAAATAAGCGGGCAAAAATTCCGCGTCATTGGAATCATGAAAAAAAGCGGAAATGCATTCAGCGGAGGGCGAGTTGATTCAGCGATATACATACCGTTTGAGGATGCGCGGCAGCTTTTCAGGTCGACTTTCAAAGAGGGCGAGATTGGCGCGATGGCGGTCTTGATTAGGGAAGGAGCTGATGCCGAAGAAGTAAGCGAGAAAATGCGGGCAGAGCTTGACGCAAGCAGAAAAGTAAAGCCTGACGAGCGCGACTATTCAGTGGTCAACCCAAAAACTATCCAGGATGCGATAAACCAGGTTTTGGGGCTTGTGACTCTCTTTGTCGGCACAATAGCGGGCATATCGCTTGTCGTTGGCGGGCTTGCGATTGCAAGCTCAATGTTTACGGCAGTTGTTGAGCGAACGAAAGAGATCGGGATTCTCAAATCTATCGGCGCAACGCAAGAGGACATTATGAGGATTTTCATTTTCGAGGCAGGAATCTTAGGCGGAATTGGCGGCCTTATTGGGGTGCTGGTTGCATTTGGAATTGTCTATTTGGCAAACTCTTTCGGTGTTCCTTCTCAGATTGATTTGTTTGTTGGCTTATTTGGGGTTTCATTTGCGTTTCTGGTTGGAGTGCTTGCTGGGCTCGTTCCTGCAAGAAATGCGGCAAAGCTCAGCCCAGTCGAGGCTTTGCGTTATGATTAGGTGGCTTGATGAGATTCATTGACATTATTTATTATTCCCTGAATAACATTCAGCACAGCCAGGGGCGCTCTTGGCTTACAATACTTGGCATCATTATAGGGATTTGTGCAGTCGTGTCGCTTCTGAGCATCGGCCAAGGCTTTTCAGATTCAATCAACGCTGAGCTCAAAAAGCTCTCTTTTGACGTCATCTATATCCTCCCAATCTCAGAAGAGCGCCTCTCAAGTGGAAGCATCTCTGCAGGCGCACTTTCCCTTTTTTCCGGCAAGCTTACCGATAACGATGTCGAGAGGCTCAAGAGGGTCCCGCAAATCGCAGACATTTCAAGAATAATTGAAAGAAGGGCAAGCGTGACTTTCAAAGACAAGACAATCACTGCGCTGATAAATGGCATCGAGCCAGGTGTTTTCGAAAAAACAACGAACATAGGGCTTGCAGAAGGCAGGTTCTTGCTGGAAAGCGACCGGCGGGTTGCAGTCATAGGAAATTCGGTCTCAGAAGAGCTGTTTAAGCCAAAGCAAGTAGATGTCGGCAGTTTTCTTGAAATCAACGGGGTAAAATTTCGTGTCATTGGCATCATCCAAAAAAGCGGCAGCACTTTTGGTGCAGAGCTTGACAATGCCATCCTAATCCCCTTTGAAGAAGCAAGAGAAATCTTCAAGGAAATCGTAGGACCAAACGAGATGGACGTGATCGCTGTCACCCTCAAAAGCGGCGAAAGCGCAGATCTTGCAGAAGAGGCAATCAAAGCAGAATTGGATGCAGGCAGGAAAGTCAAGCCATCTGAGCGCGACTATTCAGTCATCACTCCAAAAACCATTCTGAATTCGGTAAACCAAGTGCTGGGGCTTGTCACTTTATTCTTGGGGGCAATAGCCGCAATTTCGCTTTTGGTGGGCGGCATATCGATAATGAACAACATGTTCACCGCTGTGCTCCAGCGGACAAGGGAGATAGGGACTCTCAAGGCAATCGGCGCTACCGACAGTGAAATCTTGAAAATTTTTATTTTTGAAGCCGGATTGATAGGTGCGGTAGGTGGAATGGTTGGTGCTCTCCTTTCGCTTGTTCTTGTCTATATTGGCACCTTTTTTGGCCTTCCTGCCTCATTCGATCCATTGCTTCCAGTTTTTGGCATTCTCTTTGCATTTTTCGTTGGCATCATTTCTGGATTCCTGCCTGCTCTCCGTGCGTCCAGACTGAGCCCGATAGAGGCGCTTCGCTACGAATAGTTTTTAATTAAGTGCTTTTCATTTTTAGTTTTGTGCAGGGGTAGCCAAGTCTGGTCAAAGGCGCAGGACTCAGATTGGGCATCACATCCCACAGGGGAAATCCTGTCGGTCAGCCGTTCGTGGGTTCAAAAGCTTGTGCTGTGATTTTTCCGCAGCTATAAGCTGGCATTCCCTCCCCCTGCACTACCCTAGGGGGCACTAAACTGACACAAGCTTCCCCCTAAGGGTTCACCCCCGAACGCAAAACCTAAAGATTTTTTAGCACCAGCTTATCACCAGCTTCCTCCTGAGGGCTCACTCCCTAGGGGGCACTAAACTGACACAAGCTTCCCCCTAAGGGTTCACCCCCGAACGCAAAACCTAAAGATTTTAGAACAAAGATCTGCTGTGCTTTCTTTGGCATGTTGAAAAAGCAGAATCTCTGAGTTTGCTATGCCTTGTCTACTTTTTGAAAGAACGGAGATCTTTTTCGGTAGTCTTTTGGCATGGCATCAAAGACGTTGCAGTAGTCATCGGGAATGTCGCTTTTTGCCGGTTCGCCAAACACTTCGTTTGCTGTTTCGATGAATTTGTCGAAATCCTCTCTTGGGTTAGTAAAATAAATTATATCTGGAACTTTGCTTACATAAACTTGCACGCCTTTTTCTTTCAGTTTGGAAAAAAATTCAACTAATTTTTGCTTCACTTTTTCATTTTTTATTCCGTTGATGTCACAGAATGCCGTTGCGTTCTCTTCTGCTGTCAGTGGTATATCTTTTATTACTGTTTCTTTCAAGATATCAAGCATGCTTTTTGCATTGTAAGAAAAAATATCTAATTTAATTTTATTTTTTTTCATCCAAGTTATTATCCACGGGCCAAGCACAAATGCAGAATATTCTCTTTTGGCTATATTAAATGGAAGAAGATCATCGCCTCTTCCTTCTAAGAATCCCTCCCAAAGCTTTTCTATATTATGAAAAAAATTTCTGACACCAAGATAGTAGAATTCAATGTGTTCCTTTTTTATCGGCAAAGAGTAATTAGTTTGAGTGTACATCGTAGCAAATTCGCTTGTTTGGACATTTTTACCAAGCCTGCTAAGATCTCTATAGAGGCGAAGAAAGTCACTGTCATTTTTTGGGCTCTGATTTATTATCGGCATGGAATGCGTCGCTTCATGTATGCCTATGTTGACTCCAAATATGAAAGCGTCAATCTTCCCTATCTTTTTCGGCATAATTTGGTTTCGGTTTATTTCAAGAAGAAAAGGGAAGTATTCGGTTCCGCTGGCTCCGCCCGTGAAAAGCCAATCCTCTGCCATTGCCAGCACGCTAAGCGGTGGAAAATACATCTCTTCTATTTTCCCATATTGCGACGCAATGTATCTTGACCCGCAATAAAAGCCGATAATCATTGCAATCTCTTTTTCGCTCAAATTTTTCGTATTTATCTTTATCCTTCCCTCGGCGTAGTCTTTTTTAATCTGCTGCAATAGCCATTTTTCATTTTTTTCAAGCCATGAAACAAATTTCTCAACTCTTTCTATTTTGTGGCCACTGTAATACTTCTTGATGTCATTTTTGAACTCTTCTGACAAGCTCTTGACTCTATTGATATAGAGCCAAAAACTGTCGAATTGCATATCCATACTAACTTTAGTTTTGTCTGCCACTGCGCCGTATTTTGGTAATTCCATCTTTTTTCACCTTATTTACGATTTTTGTGCCTTTTTTTATATTTTTCTCCACATGGTCGATCATTCCTGCTCGAAATCAGCAACAGTGTTCCGCAAATGCCAATTGTTGCTGAAAACATAAACCCTGCTTGAAAATCAAACAATGCCCAAAGAATCCCAATCGCAAAGCTTGATGCGAAGTCCCCAACCCCATTCAATGTGGAAAGGAGACCCAGCCCAAGCCCCATCCTTTTTTTGCCTGCAAGCTCAGATGCAATCGCGCTCTCAAGGCTGTCTTCTGCGGCGATGAATATTCCTGCTAGCGCAAAAAGGATGGCATAAATCAGAAAGTCTGGAGGTGCAATTATGAATCCTATATAAGTCAGCACTGCAATCGCGTATCCTGCCGCCAACATCTTTTTTTTGCCGAATCTGTCTCCGGCCAGCCCAAAAGGATAGGAAGCGGCCGCATACGCAATATTTCTTATTGTGTAAAGCGCGACTGCTGCGGCAGCTGCTTCTGCAGCTCCCAGGACTGGGGCAAGCCTTGCCACAGCAAATGCAACAAGCAAGGTATGGGAAAAGTCGGCAAGCCCAAAAACAAAAACAGCAGTTGAAAATTTCTTGAATCTATCAGGCAGCTTTGAAATCGAGGAAAGGAGCCCAATCCTTTCTTTTTTTGTTACTACCTTCTCTTCCCTGACAAGCAGCACAAAAGCCAAGAGCGCAAAAATTGCAGGAATCAAAGCAAGAAGGAATATCTGGCGCATTGTGAAAATCCCGCCCCAAAGCAGCGCAAGCGCTATTACAGGACCGATGATGGCACCAAGCGTGTCTCCTGCTCTGTGAAGCCCAAACGCCTTTCCCAAATCTTTTTTCTCAACCGAGGCTGCAAGCAGAGCATCTCGTGGGGGGCCCCTTATGCCTCTGCCAAGCCAGCCAAAAGCCCTTCCAAAAAGAACAGCCTGCCAAGAGGAGGCAAGCGCTATTATCGCAGGAAATACTGCAGTTGCACAATATCCTGCGGTTGCAATAAGCTTCCTTTTGCCTGTCTTGTCCGAATAATAGCCTGCGAAAACCTTCGCGAAACTTGAAATTCCGTCGCTTATGCCTTCAATTACCCCCAGTATGTAAGTGGGAGCTCCAATCGAAAGCAAAAATGACGGAAGCAAAGCGGTGACTGCCTCGTGGCTTGCATCAGAAAGAAAGCTAGTGATTCCTGCCCCTGCCACCGTGCTGTTGAGCCAGCCTTTTTTTTGCATGACGTTTTGGCACCCAAAAAGCTTATATTTCATCGATTAAAATACATTGCGAGGTGTAGAATGGATAGGATTTCTAGCTTTCTTCTGGTTTTTGGGCTGTTTTTGCTTTTTTTTGGCTGTGCTTCACAGCCTCCATCTGAAGCCCAACAAACGCCTTCGAACAAAATCCTGAGCGTGCAGGATTTGCAGACCACGAAAGAAGCAGCTCCTGCGCTGCAGTTCCCAAAGAATGAATTGAGAGGGTTAGTGACTGTCAACTATCCGGACGGCGGGCAAGATTTTCTGGTGCTTTTGCCTGGAGAAAAGAAATACCTGAGAGACAACAAGACAATAATCTACCTTAACTATATTACAAGAAACGACGGTTTGTACTATGCACAGCTTTACATCAATGATGCAAAATATACTCTTTTTGCAGGGCAGGCAGATTTTGCCGGGCTTCCTGGCTCAACCTTTGATGTACTTATGCGGCCATATGAGTTAGCCGCCAAAATAAAATTTGTCGGGCCGTCCAAGCAAACCGACTATCCAGCAGCCACAATAGGAAGCGTTTTTGACCTTGGCGGCAAGCAATACACTCTTGTGGACTTGCTCTATGGAGTTTCTTCAGGGCCAAAAGCAGCAATATTTTCAGATGGGGCTTCGCTGTCTTCTATGCACCCAACAATGGGATCGCTGACAAGAGAAGGCTTTGAAATCAAAATAAATGATGTTTTCCCACTTTCGCAAGAAGCTCCTGCCAAGCCTTCACCAAAGCCAAATATAATCTTGCCTCGTGTTCCAGAAAGAGCTACTGCAGAAAGAGCCTTCCTTTACATCAATTATTCGGACGGCGTCATCCAATATGCTGCGATGGAAAAAGGCGAGAAGTTAGTTTTGCAGAATGGCAGAACGCTATCGCTGATAAACCTAGACATAGATTATACTTTGGCCTCAAACAAGGCATTTCTTGAAGTTGACAAGCAGAAGTTCAATTTGAGGATCGGGGAAGAGTTCTCACTGGACGGAGTCACAATCACGTTCCTGGATCCAATATTGCCAAGGCACAATTTCCTTGCTTCGTTTGAGCTGAGGAAAGCTTCTGGGCAGCAAATCAAGACTTTCACTGTTTTGCCGGGCAACAAGTTCGAATATGACGGCAAAACATGCACGCTTGAAGATGTCTATCCAGGGCTCACCCTCCAGGTTGTCTCTGCTCTTGTCAGCTGCGACAAAGAGGCGTTTTTGCTTATGGCAGGCCAAATGCATAAAGGCAAGAACGAACTTCTCATCCTTCTGACAGTGCAGCAACGGCCAAAATGAAAATATAAGGGCAGCGGTCCATGCTTGGTTCCGCCGCCCCGCTTTATTTTTTTAGCCGCCAGTTGGAGGCACTATAGGCAGCTTTCCTATTTCAGGCAGCTCTTTTTCTTTTGCAGGAATTGTAAAGTCTTCTTCGCTGACTTCTAGCCAGTATTTTAGCGCGGTTATTTCAGTTTCAACCTCTCCGCCTGAAGCACGCGTGTAAAGCAGCACTCCCTCTTTGGAATAGCAGTATTGCATTATCTTCTTGAGCTCTTCTGATTTTGCTTCGAAGCAGAATGTTTCTGCTCCTGCAATATTCCTTGGAGGCAATGCCGATACTTCATATTTCATCACATTTTTCTCTAACTCACTTGCAAATTCAATCGGAGAGGTGGGTGTTGCTGCCTTCTCTTGCGCAGGCATTTTTATACAGTCAAATCCAAACCCTTCTATTTTCACGCAAGCATGTATTTCGTTTCCAAGCATGTAGAAGCGGCCTTCCATCGGCTCATCTTTTGTGTCTATCCTTTGCTTTTCTGGCCCTTTGATGTAAAGCATTATCTTTTTGGTCTCTTTTCCTATTACAGGATTCTGAGTGGTTGACTCATATTCGGCTTTCCAGCCTGCAGCTGGCTTCTTCATCAATTCAAGCAGCTTGTCAATAGGTTTCCGTGCATCCGGCTTTGAAGGCTCAACTTCTCTTCTTTCTTGTTTTTCAGGAAGCTCTCTTGGTTTCTCCTCTTTCTTTTCAGGCTGCTGCTCTTCCTTCTTTGCCGGCTCGGGCTGCTTTCTTTCAGCCTCCTCTTCTTCTGTCCGGCTTTTGGTCGGCTCTGCGCTTCTTTCAGTTTTTTGCCCAGCCTTGGTTTCGGTCTGCTCCTTTTTTTCCGCCTCCTTGCTTGGCGAAGGCGCTTGGCCAGCACATCCAGCAAAAAGAAGCATTCCTACCAGCAAGACAATCCAAAAGCTTTTCAACTTATCACCTCGCCGACATATCGGTCA
Organism: Microcaldota archaeon; assembly: GCA_026413765.1. GTDB lineage: Archaea > Micrarchaeota > Micrarchaeia > Anstonellales > Anstonellaceae > UBA10161. Next base: position 55,128 of record JAOAKI010000004.1, read on the forward strand.
AATCATTTTTAATTTTTTATATCCCAAAAAAAGTAAGTAACCGCCTTTTGGCTATTTTTCTTTCCGGCCTTTGACTTTCTTCTCAAAAACTCAATCTTTTAAGCTTTCAAGCAGTCTTTTCTCTATGGCGGTTTCAGAATGTCCTGCGTGCACTTATCATATACCGGTTGGCAATCTGCAGGAAGGAGACACTATCAAATGCCCAGATTGCGGGGTGCTCTTAAAGCTGGTCAGGGCGTTTCCTCCTATCTTTGAAGAGGTACAAGAAGGGTAGTTGTTATGCGTTTTGCCTTTCTTTTTGCATTAGTTGCCTTATTGCCGCTTTCGTTTTGCCTATGGACTGCACAAATAAACATCACAGTGGCGGATTTGGCAGGAAGGCCGGTGGACAAGGCGCAAGTTTCTGTAGTTTATCAGAAAGCAAGCCAGGTTTCAGAGACTGACGGGCTTGTTTCTGGCGAGACAAACCAGAATGGCATATTTACTGCATTCCTTTCAAACAGGGTTCCGGAGCAGGCTGCATCGCGGAATATACAAGTGCGGGTATCTACAATCTATTGGCAGGGCGAGACAAAAAAGCTTACTATAAACGAGTCTGATATAAGGCCAATAAGGTTCGTTGTGCCTTTCAGGCTTGAGGAGTTTTACGTAAAAGTCGTCTCATCAAAAGATGAGCCTGTCAGGGGGGCGGATGTAGTCATCAGCGGCAAAATTCCAATCAAAAAGCAGACAGGCTTGGATGGCCGCACAAGGTTCTTCTTCCCGCAAAACTTCTCATTTGCAGGATATGTAGTTTACATGAACTCAAGCATACAATTCAATTCATCTGCCATCAAGCAGATTGAAAACAAATCTACCATCGTTGTCAAGTTGCCTGCCTTTGAAGGCGAGACGATTGGCAGCGTTGCCGGCAGCGGCAAGATGAACTTTTCATTTTCTTTGCTTGGGCTTAATGGCTCTGCATTGGCTGAAAGAAAAGTCCTTCTTTCTTTTGACGGGAAAAATTACACCGTCTATACTGACGAAGATGGGGCTGCGCTTTTCTTTTATGACAAAGAGGGGCAACTCAACCTGACTGTGAGGGAATATGAACATGACTATAGCTTTTCATTCAACCTTTCAAACCAAACAAACGCAACCGAAATCAAGCTTTACCCGCTTTTGAAAATCGTGCGCAGCGGCGCAACCCCTCAAAAGCAGGTCAATTGCTTCACCCTTTTTGCGAATGTCTCTGACCCAAGGAAAAACCTCTCATTGAGGGTCAGGATGCTGCCGCAACAAGGAGGCCAAAAGGCTTCATCAGTGCTCAAGGTGAACAACACTTCTTCTGATTTTTTTGTTTCTGAATATTGCATAACCTCTGACACAGTCATCAAGATTGTCGCCTCAAATAAATACGAAAGCGCGGAGGCGTTTGTGAACCTAACGTTTGTCCGGCCGCAGGCAGCCGGCCCAGCAAAAGCAAACCTCACAAACCCATTCCAGCCTGCCGCAAAAGAGCAAGAGACTGATGACATGGTTGTCGTTGCAATTGTTTTGCTGGTCTCGTTGGCTGCCGCATCGTTTTTTGCAAGAGCATATATCGCCCAAAGCGCTCGCTTCATCATTGAATACCTGCGCAAAACAAGGGAAAACATCGAAAAAAGAAGGAAAAAGCCGCAAATCCCGCCTCTTGTGCCTCCGCCTCCTCCCCCGCCTGCATCTTGATTTCTTACTTGCTCTTACTTCAGCCTTATTGCGTCAAGGTTCATGGGCGCGCGCGACTCGATGCGCATTATGTGTGATATTGACCTGCTTAGGTCCTCGCATTTTTTCTCGTCTCCGTGAAGTGTGAACACTTTCTCTGGCTTTGGCCGCATGTTTTTCAGCAGAGAAAGCAGCTGGTTCCTGTCCGAATGGCCCGAATAGCCTTCCACTGTCTCCACCTGCATATTTATCTTCACCGAGACTGTCCGTCCATCATCGCCTATCATCGCTACCTCTTTTTGCCCTCGCTGGATTTTCCTCCCAAGCGATAGGGCAGACTGATAGCCAACAAAAAAGAGCGCATTTTTCGGGTCCTCGGCAAGCAGCTTGAGATATTCGACCGACGGGCCGCCCGAAAGCATGCCAGAAGGAGCAATTATTATTGCGGCCTCTCCTTCCGCAATTTCGTGCCTTTCTTTCTTGACAGGCTCAAATATCCTTGACTCAAATGGAGAGTCGTTTGACAATATCCTCCTTTGGATGCTGTGGCGAAGGTATTCTGGATATGCAGTGTGTATAGCGGATGCTTCAAGTATCATCCCATCAAGATAGACTGGCCAGTTGAAATCTTTGTTTTTTGATGCGTATTCCTCAAAGACAAGCATTATCTCCTGCGACCTTCCTACTGCAAAGCTTGGGATCAGCACCTTGCCGCCGCGCTGGCATACTTGGACTGCAAGCTCCACCAGCCGCTTGTCTGCCTCGTGCCTGTTTGGCTGGATGTCGTTCCTGCCGCCATACGTGCTGTCCAAAAACAGCGTCTCAACACGTGGGAAAACGGTGTTTGCCTGGTCAAACAGCCTGGTGAATCCATATTTTACGTCCCCTGAAAATACAAGGTTGTGCAACCCCTCCCCAATATGCAGATGGACCATCGCGCTCCCTAGAATATGGCCTGCATTGTAAAATGTGAGCTTTATTTCAGGCGTAATGTCTATGACTTCTCCATAGTCAACCGTCACCATGTGCGAAAGCTCTTTTTGTATGTCTTTTATGCCGTATGGAGGAGAATATTGCGAGTTTTTGTTTGCTATAGAGATGAAATCCATCTGCAGCAAAATTGCCAGCTCTCTTGTTGGCGTGGTGCAATATACTGGCCCCTCATAGCCATAAGCGTAAAGATAAGGAATGAAGCCGCAGTGGTCCATATGTGCATGAGTCAGCACAACTGCGTCTAGCTGGTCAAGCTCAAGATTCATCGCATTAAGGTAAGGGTATGCCTTTGTTGGCTCGAAGGTCTCTGGGTTTATGCCGCAATCAATCAAGACGTTCGAGTGCGGAGTCTGCACAAGCGCGCAGCTTCTTCCAACTTCGTTGAATCCGCCAAGCGCAGTCACTTTCACCCAATCGCTTTTGCCTTCAGAGTTTGTGCATATTTTTTTCCCAAGTGCGTTGAGGAACTTTTTCCTTGCGGCGGCTTCTTTGAGCATGCTGCTTCTTATGCCCTTGATTGTCGAGGAGGGCATTGTCGGAGTTCGCAAAACCACAGGCGCCCAATGTGTTTTCTGAATAATCGCCTTCAGCGTCACGCCCCCTTTGCCAATCACCAGCCCAGGCTTGAGGGCTTCAATGTTCACCTCGCAAAATTCTGGGTTGAACTTTATGCCGTCTTCTGCCACCCCAGCCTCAGGAGGGATGATCTCCCTTATTGTTTTGAGCGCCTCTTCTGGCGGCATGAGCGAAGAGGGGTCGGATTTGACCAATATGCGCTTTCTTATCGTGCTTGCGATTTTGCGGATTAGCTGGTCGTTCTCGTAAAAAGCGCCAATATTTTTGAGATATATTACTATGTCTAACCCTTCTGCTTCCACTTTTGTCATCTTGCATTCGCTTGGCACAAGCTCGTGCAGTTTTTTCTCTATTTCCTTTAACTCCAATTAAGTCGCCTCTCATTTTTTTTGCTTGAAGCGTGAAAAGCTATTGCAGCAATTTTTCTATTTCGTTTTTCTCATACCTTCTGAACCCTGCTTTTGTGATGGACACCAAATCAATGTCTTCACCGCTTGCAGCATCCCTCTTCATTGCGGCAAAGATCGCCCTTGCGGCAATCTTGAGGTTGTCTTTCACCGTTCCGCCTTCTTTGTATGACTCTTCAAGAACTCCATATGCAATTGGCGAGCCCGAGCCGGTAGAGACATATTTTTCCTCTGTCACGCCGCCAAGCGCGTCAAGCGAGTAAAGCTCGCTTTTCTCAACATAGCCGCCAACAAGCAGCTGGACATAAAAGGGATAGAATTTGTAGCCTTGCAGGATGTTTGAAAGCAGGCTTGCCGCTGCCTTTGCGCTCATGCTTTTGCTGTTTCTCAGCCTATAGAGACTTGCCTCCGCTTGCATGAGCCTTATGAGCGCCTGCGCATCGCCAACACCACCCGCAATAGTCATCGAAAGGAAATCATCTATCTGGTAGATTTTGTATATGTCTTTGCTTGCAATAAAATAGCCCATTGTTGCGCGTCGGTCTGATGCCATTATTATTCCGTCAGTGCATACAAGACCAACTGTGGTAGTTCCAGTCTGCAAAATTTTCTTTTCGGCATCAGGCTGTTTGGCCGCCATTTTTACCGCCTCTCAAAATTTGATAAGCCTATCCCCTACTACTCTTGATAAAGAGGTAGAAGAATAAAGCTACAGCTATAAAGCATGGAAAGGCTTAAATAGATATCCACTTAGCCTTGCGGCCCTCTCCTAAGTAGCCGCAGCCACCCTCTGCATTTTTGGCCTGCCTAGTCTTGCTTGCTGAATGCATTTTCCAGATTCTTTATCCTTTTGCTGACTGATGGGTGGGTTGAATAAAAGCTTAGATGGTAGATTTTTTCATAAAAGCCAATCAGCCATTGCGCGCTTTTTTCAAGCAGCTTGGATGCTTTTGAGGCAATCTCATCCAGCTTTTTGCTTTCAATGCTGCCCTTTATCTTTGCAAGAAGCTTTTGCGGAAAAGAAAGAATGGTTTGCACATCTATCTGCGCGTTTATCTTGGAAATCTTGTCTAGCGCACTTATGACTGCTTCCTTTGAAGTGTTTTTCGCGGCAAACAAGTCCGCCTCATATTCTCTTTTGTGCATCCGCCTGCTGCCAAAGTAGGTGATTGATGCAGTAACCAGAAAGAGCGCCAGTGCCTCGCTTGTTCCGAAAATGTTTTGGTTTTTGGAAAAAAGGTAAATGCAGTCGATTGCAGCAAATTGGTTCATTGCTATTGCTATCTGAAATGCTGCTGCACCAATGCCTCCTCGATGCCTATTTTTGCGGTGCCCAATCTCATGGGCAATTACAGCTTCGGCTTCCGCAAATGACAGCCTATCAATCAGCGTGGAGGTCACGATTATCTTGAAATCATGAGGGTAAGCTGCAACTTCCGCATGTATTCTTTTTGCTTCTCTTATGATTATTTCTGGCTGCTGCATGCCGTTTTTCTTGCATATCTCTTCTGCTCTTTCTTTCAATCTCTGGAATGTGTGGATATTGTGCACTTGCTCAAGCGGTGACATTTTTGCCTTCAGTATCATGTTTTAGTTTTTGTCAAATAGTGTATTTAATCCTTTCTTTGCTGGCCAGCCAAATTTGCTGCTGCAAGCAAAAAAGCGCAAGCATTCAGTATTGCAAAAATCAAATTGTTAAGAAAGATGCTGTAAATAGTCAAAAGCAGGCTGCCTGCTGCATACAAAAGCGCAAACATGGTCGGAATCTTCTCTCTCTTTCTTTTCAGCTCAAGCCCCCACCCAAGCAATATGAGCAGGAGGCCAGCAATCCCAACAAGCTCGACAAGAATTCTCATTTTACACCTTTATTATGATTCCGTGCGGCCCTATCTCATAGTGGTGGAACGCGGTCGATGCGCCCATCAAGCCTCTGACGTGCAGCTTGTCTTCTGTGAACTCTATGACGCCGTCCATCAGGTGCTCAATCATCTTGACTTGTTTTTCGTCATGCATGCCCTTTTCAAGCACATAAAGGGCAGTGCAGGCAGTCTTTCTTCCCTTCCCTGTCATGAATTGCATGAACCGAAAAACTGCATCTGGCGGGTTGGTTTCAAGCAAAGAGGAGACAGAATGGAATCCAAGGCGGTGATTTTCTGCGATCTGCGCTATCTGCTCTTGCAAGCCAGATATCGTCATTGAGATGTCTGAAAGGTCGGATGGATTGTCCACATAGCTGACAATGCCTTCATCTTCAAGCGACGGGTCAAACTGCTTTGAGTAGCAGTCTACCACCTGAAGCAGGCCGTTTTGCTCGTATTGATCAATCGACCAGCCAGAGCTTTCCATCATTCCTCTCCAGTCATCGAACCCATAATCAAGCAAAACAAATATTCCCGGAATGTTCATTTTCAAGCCTTCATACACAAATTGCATCAAAAGCGGCTTCTTGCCGCATAATGGGTCTCCATAAAGCAAAACATTGCTTTGCAGGGGCAACCCTCCCCCAAGAATGTCGTCTAATCCTTTTATTCCGGTCGGCAACACAAGGTCAGAGGGCATCTTCCCACTTTCGGCGTGAATTAGATGCGCTGCATATTTATAAAAGTTGGCGATGGAATGGATTCATATGGCACCCCAAAAATTGAAGCCAACCGTGCAGCCGATCAAAAGAGGCAAAAAGCCAATCCAGCAAGAGGCAGAGCCGCAGGCAGATCAGCCAGTTGGCATTGAAGTGCCAGAAGGTTATACTCCCTCAGGCATTCCTGGCCTTGATGAGCTGATGGGCGGTCCGCTTGAAGAGGCATCCACTACAATCATTTTGGGTGGGCCAGGCTGCGGGAAAACTACCTTCCTTTGCCAGTTTCTCTATAATGGCGCGGTTGAGCACGGAGAGCCAGGTGTCTTGCTTTCATTTGAGGAGCCAAGTCAAATAATATTCAAGCACATGCAAAACTTTGGATTCGATTTCCTTTCTCTTGAAGAGCAGAACCTCTTTGCGTCGATAAGCTACAGGCCGCACGAAGTAAAAAAGCTCGTGGAAGAAGGCGGCGGGCTAATTTGGGACACCATCTCATCTATCGGAGCAAAAAGGCTGGCAATCGATTCTCTTACTTCTTACACGATGCTTTTTGAGTCCCCTTACCAGGCAAGGGAAGCGCAGCTACTTCTTTTTGAGCTGCTGCACAAATGGAAATGCACCACTTTCCTTTCTGCAGAAGGCACGCCTTCGCTTCTTAACCATGGCATGTCTGGCATGGAATATCTGGCAGACGGAGTAATTCTTCTCCACCACCCGCGCCACCAGTCCACCCGCTTCAGGGCAATTGAGATATTGAAAATGCGAGGGAGAAAGCACTCCGAGAAGCTTTGCCCATTTGACTTCATTCCAGGCAAAGGAATACAAATCTACCCAGAAGAAAATATCTTTTATGACTTGCAGCAAGAAGTCTGATTACCAGCTCTTTTCATCAATTTTCTTTCTGCTTCTTGCGTCATCAACAATCGAAAGCCAAGAGTCGCCTATCTTGGTCAGATAATTGCCAAAAGTCTTGGAAAGAGAAATTATCATCGGGCGGAATTTCCTTTTGCTTTCAACCGCAACCACTGTCTCCCTTTCCACTTTGACCATCCCTATCCTTTTCAGCCTCGGCAGGACTCGATTGTAGAAGGTTGCCTTTGAGATTCCTTGCGTTGCCACAAACCTGCCAGTCTCCTCGCCGCTCAAGCTCAGCTTTTCCAGCAGCAGCTTGAGAAATGCGCATGCGGTCTGATTGTATTTTTGCTGGTATCTTTTCGGAAACACAAAATTCACGACTTCTTCAAGCGACCAGATGTTTCTTGTAGGGTTCTCGTTGCTGTCCTGGAAAGCTCTCAATTCGGGCGAGTTGTGCGGCGGAAGGTAAAAAGAGTCTTTGGAAGGTATCCCTCTTGACGCAATCATCCGCCCAATTTTTTGCGGCTCTTTGGGGGCATCTTCTTCCATCGGAAACCAATTGCGCGCTCATCTTTTAAATCCATTTCATTTACCTCAAAACCCATGGGAACAGGTTGAGCAAGAAAGCCGCAATAACAATGAAAACTATCGCATTCTGCACGAGCTTGTCTCTTATTGCAGTCCTCATTATATGGTAGCCGTCAAAGAGAGGGATTGGGACAAGATTCATCGCGGCAATTACAAAATTGAGAGCAAATGCAAGCAAGAGGAATTTCAAAACTGAAGCTATCCATTCAAAGGATGGCGCATAACGGATTGCCCCCTCTATGCCCTTCTTGTCTGCACGCACATAGGTTATTCCAAGGCTGCCTTTGGAATCAGTTTTCTTCTTGAAGACGCCGTGGCTTGTCTTTATTGTGTATACGGTCTCCGGCTTCAATTTCATCCCAAGAAGGGTGGCGACAGGCTTTCCGTTTATTTCTTGCACAACCGCGCCCGCAGGTATCACTCCATCGCTTTTCTCAACATAAATCCCGCTTATCCGAAAAGGGTCGGTTGCTAAATGGGCGATGAAAAACACGCCTAAAAATGCAACCGAAGCCAAGAAATTGCCGGCAACTCCTGCAACCAGCACTGAGTTTTGGCTCTCTTTTTTCTCTTTGAACAACTTTTTTTCGTCAACATCGACAAAAGCCCCAACAGGCAAAAAGCCAAACATCGCCACTCCTGCGGATTTTATCGGCATCCTGTGCCTTGCGGCAAGAATCCCGTGCATTCCCTCATGCACCACTAAAACAACCACTAGCGCAGCAATCCCTTCAAAAAAAGGCAAGTTTATCCCAGGAATTATCGGCGTCCCTCCTGGGGCAGTGGCTGCAAGATGGGCGTGATCGCCCAACAAAGCACTGATTATCGACCAGCCTACATTTATGCCATATACCACTATGCTTACTGTCGTAAGAAGCGCAATGCCGCCAAGGATGAGTAAAATGAAGAACAGTTGCCTGCTGTACTCGAATTGCTCAACTGTTTGGCTCATTCTGGTCTTTGCGGTGCTGAATTCCTCTCCGCCGCTGAGCATCGAAAGCAAAGCTGCAATTGCAAGAGGCGCAATGAAGGTGGAAATCGTCACCAGCAACACAGTTCCGATGCCATAGACCGTCAAAAAATGTTTCAGATTTGCCTCTTTCTTCCCCATCAAAAAATGCGCAAAAGAGCCATATCCAATCACCATGCCTATTTCTGCAACTGTCTGCCACAGCTTGTGTTTTGAAAGGTGCTCTATCTCTCTTAGCCCCCACTTGCTGCGCAGCAAAAAAAGCCCGCCCCACCCTTCCAGCCCATATGCAGTGGCAATTATCAGGCCGCATATCGAAAGGATGATGACGCTTGCCAAGAACTTTACAGTCGCAGAAAGCGGCGATTGGATGACAAGAAGAAAAGCAACCAGTGCGGCAACAACAGAGGCTAGCGCAAATGCCGCCTTTGTTGTAGTTTCTGCGCACATGCCATTCATGCCTCAGCAAAACAATAAAAAACGTATGTTGGATTTTGTAATTGGTTACTATGGAATGCGAAATATGCGGGCAAGAAGGTGCGCCCTATCTTGTTTTGGTTGAAGGCGCAAAACTGAGGGTGTGCCGCGAATGCAGCCTTTCGGGAAAGATAATTTATGCCCCTCCGGAGCCGGCAAGGCAAGCAGAGCAAACCGCCTTTGCCAAAGAAGAAGTTGAAATAGTCGACGGCTATGGCAAATTGATCATGGAGGCGCGCAAAAAGCTTGGCATACCTCTTGAGGTGCTGGCTGAAAAAATAAATGAAAAAGCTTCTTTTCTTGAGCGCATCGAGCACGAAAAGACACTGCCAAACGAGAAGCTTTGCAGAAAACTGGAAAAAGAGCTTGGCATAACGCTTCTTGTCAGCTCAACTGAAGCTGCTTCGGCAGGGGGCCAAGTTAGGCAAAAAGAGCTCACCTTGGGCGACATAATCGAAATAGAGCATAAGAAAAAGAAATAGGTGGAAATTTGTTCAATCAAGTCTTTGCTTCATTGCGCTCTTTCTTAGCAGACCCTTTCAATAGAGTGCTTGTCATCTTTGCGCTGATTTTGGGAGTAGCTGCTTTGGTGCTTGAGCCATCAGTGGCGCAGCTTCCATCTAGCTCTCCATCGAATGGGACATTTTACCATTTCTTTTATCTGTCTTCTTGCCCGCATTGCCATGAGCAAATGAATGAGCTTCATCCTGCTTTGCAAAAAGAGTTCAATCTTACTATTGCTTATCATGAGGTTTCAATGCCAGTAGAAAAAGAGATTTTTGAGTCGGTGCGCAAAAGCGCAGGCTTGTCTGGCTCGGTTCCAACGACGCTTGTCGGCAACAGGACTTTTGTCGGCTATTCGGACAAAACCGCAAAAGAAATAAAATTGGCAGTAGAAGAGTGCATCAAGTCCGGCTGCTCTGACCCTCTTGCCAATCTGTCAGGAAATCTGACTCAAAATCAGCAATATGTTTTTGACTTGCCGATTTTAGGGCAGGTCGATGGAAAGACCGCTTCGCTGCCAATTTTGGCAGTCGTGCTTGGCTTGATTGACGGCTTCAATCCATGCGCAATGTGGGTTCTTGTATACCTGATATCGCTGACGATGACAATGAACGACAGAAAAAGGATTTTCCTGGTTGTTGGCTCGTTTGTCTTTGCTTCCGGCGTGCTCTATTTCCTGTTCATGACTGCATGGCTTAATGCATTTTTGTTTGTCGGGTATCTGCGGCCAGTGACTGTGCTAGTGGGCACTGTTGCAATTGTTGGCGGAGTTCTGAACGTGAAGCAGTATTGGGAATCGCGAAAAGAGGGCTTGAAATGCGAAGTTGTCGACCCCAAGCAGCATGCAAAAATAGCAAGCCAGGCGCAATCAATCGCAACTGCTCCAATCACGCTCTCACTGCTTTTTTCCATAATTCTGCTTGCTTTCGTAGTCAATTCGGTGGAGTTTGTATGCTCTTCAGCAATCCCTGCGGTTTTCACTCAGATTCTTGCATTGCAGAACCTTTCAGCGCTTGAATATTATTTTTACATCCTGCTTTATGACTTCTTTTTCATGCTGGATGACATGATCATTTTCGGCATGGCAGCATTCACGATTTCCGGCTCGGTTGGCGAAAAATACGCGCAGCTGTGCAAGCTTGCCGGCGGTGCCCTGCTGGTCTTGCTTGGAGCAATTCTCCTTTTCTTCCCTAAAGCGCTCTGGTAAGCTTTATATTTTTTGCAAAATTTTGTTTAGCAGGTGATCTTTTGGGGTGCTTCATCGTTCCTACAATTGTTGGGATTGGAGTCTATGCCGCACGCAAGAAACTTCCTGCATGGCTGCATTGTGAGTGGCTTTTTGCTATGACAATTGGCGGAGCAGTTGGACTGACTGTTGAGCATATCGCCCATGGCGAGATTGTCCCTTGGCCTCCGTTTTTCACAGCCGCATCCAACCCGCAGCAGCTTGCCGTTCTGCTTGATGAGCTGCTTTATGTAGGGGTTCCAATGGCAATTGCCCTTGTTTTAGCATGGTTGACTCTAGTGGTCGCATACAACATCTTCTCATCCAAAAAGCCAGTAAAGCAATTCGTTGGGAGCTGATTTCATGTGGCTTGTCCCAATCCTGGGCGCTGCTGCCATCTCTTTTTTGCTGTTTGCCCTTTTGCCACAACAGCGCAAGAGATACCGCCTGGGTCTACTTTCTTTAATGCTTTTTGGGCTTTCTTTGCTGGTTTTTGCCGACAAATTTTTCAGCATGCAGCCTGGCGAGCCTTTCCTCGAAGAAAAAACAGATGGGATTATTGAGAACACATTTGTCTTGGGATTACTGATGCTTGCTCCGGTTGTTGCGGTCTGGCTTTTTGCGACATTCACCCAAGCTGGAAAGAAAGTTTTTTCGTTTGATTTCTAAGAACGCGCGCGTTCTTATCTGGCCGTTGCATATAAAAAATTTTTTTTCGTATTGCTCATATCTTGCTGTCCTTGGTGGTATCTATGGCAGGTGAGATTAGCCGATTTATGGAAAGGAATTTCAAGCATTTCAATGCAGCTGCCCTCATGGATGCTGCAAGGGCATATCGCAAGCACATTGATGAAGGCGGAAAAATGATGTTTGCAATTGCAGGAGCAATGAGCACCGCCGAGCTTGGAATTTCGCTTGCCGAAATGATAAGAAAAGGCAAAGTCCACGCCATCTCATGCACAGGAGCAAATTTGGAAGAGGATATTTTCAACCTTGTAGCCCACAAGCACTACAAAAGAATCCCCAACTACCGCTATCTGAGCGCAGATGAAGAAAAGAAGCTTTATGAAGAAGGTTACAATAGGGTGACCGACACCTGCATTCCTGAAGAGGAAGCTATGCGAAGGGTTGAAAGCGCGCTTCTGAAAATATGGCAGAAAGATGAGAAAAAAGGCGTACAGAGGCTGCCTCATGAATCAATGTACGAACTTTTGCTGTCTGGCGAGCTTGAGCGCTATTATGAAATTGACCCAAAAGACAGCTGGGTGATGGAAGCCGCAAAAAAGAACTTGCCGCTTTTTGTCCCAGGCTGGGAAGACTCAACGCTTGGCAACATGTTTGTCTCACAATACCTCAAAAAGAATCTTTCCAGCCTCTCGTTTATGAAATCGGGCCTCTTTTACATGGAAGAACTGGTCAAATGGTACAAAAAAGAGTCCGCAAAGCACAAAATCGGCTTTTTCCAGATCGGCGGCGGCATTGCCGGGGACTTTCCGATTTGCGTAGTTCCCCTCATCATCCAAGACCTCAAAGAAAATGTCCCATTCTGGAGTTATTTCTGCCAGATTTCAGACTCAACGACTAGCTATGGGAGCTATTCGGGTGCAGTCCCAAACGAAAAGATAACATGGGGAAAGCTGGATAAAGATACTCCGCGCTTCATCATTGAGTCTGACGCAACAATCGTGGCGCCGTTGATTTTTGCTTATGTGCTTGGATGGTAGATGATTTAAAACCTGTTTTGAAATGAGTTTTTTATGGGCGTCGATCTTGGGGAAGTCCCAAAAAAACAAGCAACAATCGAGTCGTTAGGTGGAAAAACATTTGCAGTTGACGCCTACAACACGATTTACCAGTTTCTCTCTTCGATCCGGCAGCCTGACGGAACGCCTCTGAAAGACTTGAATGGGAACCCAACCGGGCACCTTGCTGGAATCTTTTACCGGAATTGCCGCTTGCTTGAAAACGGAATTCGCCCGATCTATGTTTTTGATGGCCAGCCACCTTCATTCAAGCAGGCAGAATTGCAGGAAAGAGACATGCGAAAGGCGGAAGCTGAAGCCCGATGGGTTGCTGCACTTGAAAAAGGCGAGCTGGAAGAAGCCCGCAAAGCTGCACAGGCAACTTCCCGCATTTCACAAAAAATTGTCCAAGAGTCCAAAGAGCTGCTCTCTTTCATGGGCATTCCAGTTGTCCAGGCTCCTTCAGAAGGCGAAGCTCAGGCTGCTCAGCTTGTTTTGGAAGGCAGCGCAACTGCAGTTGCTTCGCAGGACATGGATTGCCTGCTTTTCGGGGCGCCAACATTGCTCCGAAATCTTTCTTTGGGCGGAAGAAGAAAATTGCCTGGCAGAGACGAGTGGGTCGAAGTCCAGCCAGAGATTATCGAGCTTTCGGACGTGCTTTCTTTTTTTGGCATAAGCAGACAGCAGCTCATCTGGGTCGGGCTGCTTGTTGGCACCGACTTTAATGAAGGAATAAAGGGCATAGGGCCGAAGAAAGCCCTCAAGCTGGTGAAAGATGCAAAAAGCCTTGATGAAGTTTTGCAAAAAATAGGCGCCCGCGATCTTTTGCCGATTTTCGAATCAGCTGAGCGCTTTTTTCTTGACCCTCCAGTGGAAAGAGGGGTGAAAATAAAGTTCGGAAAATTCGACAAAGATGGGATAGTCGATTTCTTGTGCCGCAAGCACGATTTTTCTGAAGACAGGGTCTTGAAAAGCGCTTTGCTTGCTGAAAAAAAGCTCAAAGAACGCGCCAGCCAGACAAGGCTAGACAGCTGGAGCTAGCATGGAGTGTTGTCCACCACTTCAACCGTCACTTCCGCATTGTCTGCCAGTCCAAGCTTTTTGCGCAAATTGAAGGGCGAAATTATCTCAAGAGTCCTCAAACCATGCAAGCTCCTTTCCGGGAAAATTATTGCTCCTGGCAATCCGCTGATTGAGCATCGGTATGCATCTATTTTGCCAAATGTTCTTTGCTCACCTTTTTTTCCTGCTTTGAACCCTTCAATCACTATCGGCTCTCTTTCGCGCAGCTGGAGCCTCTTTTCGATTTCCTCTCCTTCAATTGTTATGTTCAGCGTGCCAGGGTAGGGCTCAAAACACAGCTTCTTCTTGATTTGCTCAAAATAGCCTTTCTGCTTGACATAATATGCCCCTTCGCCCAAGCCGCTGGCGACTTTTCCATGAAAGATCAAAGTTGAGCCTTTCAAGAGCTGGTTTATCTCGACTATTATCTTTCTTATCTGCTTCAGCGAAGCTTGAGTGACCAAGATGCGCCCTTTTTCTCTTACAATCTGGCCTTCCTTTTCAAGCTCAATCAGTTTCCTACTTGCGGTCTGCTGCGAAACGCCGACCGCCTCGGCTATCTGGCCAGTTGTAATTTTTTGAGGCTCTTGGTGCGCGCCCATCTTCAGCAGATATATTAATATCTCTGATATCATGTTCATCAATCTTGATTAGACAATTTATGTTTTAATTCTTTTTGTTGCTTAGTTTCTTCGGCCTGTGATGATATGAACAACCGCTGATTTATGATGTGGTTAACAGCGGCTGAGGTCACAAGAGCGCTGGAAGTGTTTTAAATCCATAAGGCTCTTTTTTGTTGGTGCATTTATGCTTGTTGAGGAGATTATAGAAAAGCTTCAAATTGTGCCGACCGATAAACTTCGCCCGCATGAAGAAATCATCCCTTACAACTTCCAAAAATTGAGGGAAGCAATGCTTAACATGGGCCGTTTGGTGGATCCAATCATAATCGATACAAAAACATTTGTTGTTCTTGACGGCAACCATCGCAGAAAAGTTCTTGAATCTATAAAATGCCCAAATGCCGCTTGCCAGCTTGTTGACTATTTTAGCCCCGAAATCACAGTCGGGAGTTGGTTTCCTGTTTCAAAGACTATCCGAATTGAAGATGTTCCATTCAAGCCAGAGCCGGTTGATTTTGAGGAAGGGCTCAAAGCGCTACAAAACTTGGAAGCAACATTCATGTATGTAAGAAGCGCAAATGGCTCAAAGGAGTGCTTCATTTATGATTCGGCCGAGCGCAAGCTTGCAAACGTGATCGCAAACCAGCGTGCCTTCATTTCTGCGCTTGAAGGAAAAGAAGTGCAATATGTCCCAGATGACAAAGTTGATGAATACCTTGCAAAGGGCTATTGCGCATTTTACCGGCGCGCCTACACAAAACAAGAGATAATCTCAGAAGCGATGGCAGGCAGAGTGATGCCCCCAAAAAGCACCCGCCACATGATACCAAACAGAATCATCCGCCTTAATCTCCACCTTGGCTGGCTTGCCGAATCTCAAGAAGTTGCAAAGCAGATGATGGATGACATGCTCCGCCGTCGCTTGAACGAAGGCTCGATAAGAAGATACACAGAGACGGTGATTGTTCTTTACTGAATGTGGTTGGTTCGAATGGCTCTCTTGCAGTCTGAGCAAAAATTGAAGGCTGGGGACCCTGCTCCTGCTTTTTTGCTCAAAGGGGTAGATGGAAAAATGCACTCCTTGCAAGACTATTTTGGTGCAAAGGCGTTCTTAGTTGTCTTCATGTGCAACCATTGCCCGTATGTCAAGGCAAAATTCTCAAGGCTCAACCAGATTTACGAAAAATACTTTCCTCTTGGGCTCAAGATGGTTGGAATCAACCCAAACGATGCGCAGCAATATCCTGAGGACTCGTTTGAAAACATGAAAAGAGTAGCGGCTGAGCAAAAGTTCAAGTTTGATTACCTTTACGATGAAACGCAAGAAGTCGCAAAAGCATACGGCGCGGTCTGCACTCCTGACCCATTCTTGTTTGATTCGCAGTTCAGGCTTGCTTATCATGGGAGATTGGATGACGCCCTTTCTCCTGACAAGACTCCAACAAAATTTGAAATGGAGCGCGCAATAGATGCTGTCTTGGCAGGGAAAAAGCCACCCCATGATTTCCTCTATTCTCAAGGCTGCTCAATAAAATGGAAAATTTGATTTGAATTGCCAGGTTTTCTGAAACTATCCCTTTTTGAAGAGGCTAGTGATTGAAAACTTATTTTCCGGCTCGTTCAGAATCGCGGTATAGTAGGCTGGAATGATGCTTTCGATTTGTTCTTTTTCGTCTGCACGCCTGTAAATAGACAGTTTAGCGGCAACTACTTCTTTTTGCTCTTTTTTTGGAAGCTTTACGACCTCATCCATTGGAAGTAAGATTGCTGCTGCCTTGAAGGTCTCAAAGTCTCCGTTCATCAAAGAATGCTTCATGATTTCCAAAAGCTCTTGTGGCGTGGGCACTTTGCCTACATATTTTATTTGCTCAGACATCACATCCAGGTAGGCCGTGAACCGCATTTCCCTATCTTTTATTTTGGATACTGTGGTAAGCGACGCCTCAAAATTTCCTGCCTTTGCTTGCCCTATTGCAATCTGTTTGTATGACTCATTTCGCATCTCTTCATTTTCTATCTTTTCTGCTATGCTGAGGGCCTGTTCAAATAATCCAGCATTTACCTGCACATCCAAAATCTGCCTGCAAATTAGAGTAAAAACCGTTTTATCGTTTGATTTATAGGCAGTTGCAAGAGCCTGCTCAAAAAGCCCAGCCTTTGCTTGCTCTACTGCAATTTGTCGGTACGCCAGCAAGCTAGAAAGATGCTGCTTTGCTATCATGTCTGCAATCTTTATGGCTTGTTCAAACCTTCCGGCTTTTGCCAGTCTTGATGCAATATACTCATATACCAAATAGCGGTTGGACATGTCTTCTATCTTCATGGCAGTGCTTAGCGCATCATCAAACCTTCCTGCATTTGCCTGCTCTTCTGCAATCTGTCTGTATGCTTCATGAATGCCTCCCTTCACTTCTATTTTTTCTGCCGTTCTTAACGCCTGTTCAAAAAGCCCAGCCTTTGCCTGCTCTGCTGCAATTTGTTGGTAGGCCAAACAGCGATAGACTTTATATTGCTCTATTTTATTTCCATTTTTGTCCATAGTCCTTATCTTGTCCACAGTGCTTAGCGCATCTTCAAACCTTCCAGCTTTTGCCATCCTTGATGCAACATCTGCATAGGTAGCATAGAGGACGTTTTCATCCAATATTTTCTCGGCAATACTTAGTGCATCATCAAACCTTCCTGCATTTGCATGTCCCAATGCAATCAGATTATATACTTCAAATCGTCTTTTGTCTGCCCCTATTTTCTCTGCAATCTTTAGCGCATCACTGAATTTTCCTGCCATTGCCAGCTCTGACGCAATCTCTACATAGGCAGAATAGCGATAGTTGCTGTCTTCTATTTTGTCCACAGTGCTTAGTGCCTTCTCCAACCTTCCTGCTTTTAGACGCTCTTCTGCAATTTTTTTGTATAGATAATAGCGCAGATCATTTCTTTCTATCTTGCTAGCCGTATCAACGGCATGCTCAAGAAGCCCCATATTCAACTCTTCTAATGCAATCGTGCCGTATGTTGAAGGGCCGTAAAGTTTTATGTTTTTTATCTCACCTGCCATTCTTACAGCATCTCCAAACTTTCCAATTTTTGCCAATTCTGCTGCAATCCTGCTGTATAGAGAATCGCGGCCTTCCTCTTCTATTTTTGAAGCAGTCATGAGCGCATGCCTGAACAATCCTGTCTTTGCCTGCTCTATGGCAATCTGTTGGTATGCCCGCAAGCGATAGCTTTCAGATCTTATTTCAGATGCTGAAGCGAGTGCTTGGGCAAATGCTTTTTCTGAATTTTCGCCAGCCTTTGTCTGCTCTACTGCAATGGCAAAATATGCTTCAAAACGCTCTCCTGGCTCCTGAATTTTAGATGCCAGCCGAATGGCTTGCTTGAATAATCTTGCCTTTGCCTGCTCCTCTACGATGCGCCGGTATGCCGGGGAGCTCTGATAGCTGCACTGTATTTTCTCTGCAATCTTTAGCGCATCACTGAATTTTCCTGCCATTGCCAGCTCTGACGCAATCTCTACATAGGCAGAATAGCGATAGTCGCTGTCTTTTATCTTCTCTGCAGTGCGTAGCGCATCCTTGACCCTTCCAGCCTTTGCCTGCTCTTCTGCAATTTTTTCGTATGTTTTTTCGCATTCAATGCTGTACTTTCTTAGCCTGGATACTGCAATAACAGCCTGCTCAAAAAGCCCAGCCTTTGCCTGCTCTTCTGCAATTTGGCTATATGCCAAAGAGTGATATGCTTGGCTTTTTATTCTTGAGGCTGTATTAAGGGCTTGGTCAAAAAAGCCCATTCTTGCCTGCTCCAATGCAAAGTTCACGTATCCTTTCCTATCGAAAAGGTCCTCGTATCTATTTTTAGAAAGAAAATCAATGATTTCGGAGCACTTTTGGCAGGCTTCAAGCAACCTCTTTGCGGTTTTTATCTTTTCAGAAATCTCTGCAGTTGTTAGAATTTCTTCCTTCAGAGGATTTCTGAAAGCTTTGCTTTTGCTTTGATTAGAATGTGCATCTCCACAACCTGCCATTTGCATATTTTTTGAAAATGAGGCATTTGCCATATCACACCCCCCTATTTGCATTTTTGCAACAATTTTTCTGACCGGAAATGATAGCCTTAACAAAAAGCATAGCTTCTTTGCCAGCAGACTTATATGCCATATTTAACCACTATTAGCTACTTTATTTATTTCAATAACTATTTTTAAATCTATCTTTTCTGCAAATTCCAGCTGCTGTGTATAATTCTTTAAAAACCAGGCTCACATATCTTTTTGCTATGATGACACCGCTCCAGTTGGTTAGCCAAAAGCAATGACCATGCGGAGTAGCTTCTGAGCAAGCAAGGCAGGCTGATTTGGGTGAAAAAAGCGTTATTTTTGGACCGAGACGGGACGCTGATTGAAGACGTCGGCTATGCGCACAAGCCAGAGCAGCTCAAGCTTCTGCCCGGCGTTGTTGATGGGCTCAAGCTTCTCCAGAAGCATTATCTTTTTTTCATCATAACCAACCAGCCGGGGATAGGGAAAGGCTACTACACTGTGCAAGATTTTCACATTTTCAACAATCTTCTCATCGAGATTCTCAAAAAAGAAAAGATAGAGATACAAAGGACTTATTTCTGCCCGCATGTTGAAGGATGCGACTGCAAGAAGCCAAGCACGAAGTATGTTCGCCAAATTGTCCAAGAGTTCGACATTGACATAAGCTCTTGCTGGGTTTTGGGCGACCATCCGTCCGATGTGCTGATGGGAATCAATGCTGGCTGCAGGACAATTTATCTGCTTAGCGGGCACGGCGCCAAGCATTTTGCTGAGCTGAAAGAAAAGGGGATCTCTCCTAATTTCATAGCGCACGATTTTTACTCTGCAGCACAATACATATTGATGGATGGGGTAAAATGAAAAGGACGCTTTTGATTAAGATTGAAAATCTAAATTCGATTGAAAGCAAGCTTAAGAAAGCAGCAGTGATTCTGAGAAAAGGCGGGACAGTAGCTTTCCCAACCGAAACTGTCTATGGGTTGGGGGCAGACGCTTTCAATCCTGATGCCGTAAAAAAAATTTTCAAGGCAAAAAATAGACCTTTTGACGACCCATTGATTGTGCATATTGCTGACCTGAAAGATCTCAATTTGCTTACACCACGAATTCCTCGAAAGGCAAAGCTAATAATTGACAATTTCTGGCCAGGTCCTATCACGTTGGTATTGAAAAAAAGGAAATCGCTGCCAGACATTACAACAGGAGGCTTGCCCACTGTCGCAGTGCGCATGCCTGCGCATAAGATTGCTCTTGAGCTGATAAAACTGTCTCAGACTCCTATAGCAGCGCCATCCGCAAATCTTTTCGGGAAACCAAGCCCAACTTCAGCAAAGCATGTGATTGAGGATTTGTATGGGAAAATAGACGCAATCATCGATGCAGGAGATACAAAAATAGGCGTGGAGTCAACAGTTGTTGACTTAACTGTCGACCCGCCCGCAATATTGCGCCCAGGTGGAATCACAAGAGAGCAGCTGGAAAAAGTAGTGGGCAAAGTCAAGGTCTTAGGCAAAGATAAGCTCAGCAAGGATTTAGCCAAAAAGTCGCCTGGAACAAAATACAGGCATTACGCTCCAAAAGCAAAACTAATTCTTGTAGTTGGAGAAAAGAAAAAAGTCCGCCAAAAAATCAAGCAGCTTCTCTTGCTGCACAAAAGAAAAAAAATAGGGATTTTGCCAACTTCACGCGACTTCGACTATCAAATAGGACTAGTTAAATTCGCAGGGCAGTCTCAAAAGGCAGTTGCAAGAAGGCTTTTTGCGATTTTTCGCGAATTTGACAAAGAAGGCGTTGATTTAATCTTGGCTGAAGGTGTTGAGGAGAAGGGATTAGGTCTTGCCATCCTGAATAGAATGAAAAAAGCGGCACACAAAATAATCCATGTTTAAATCTCCAGTTCCATTCCGTCATGAGCCGCAACTGTGGGTTGAAAAATTTTTTGGGCCGCCCTTTGCGCCTCCTCCCTTGTCTCTTTCGTCTTGTAAAGGTGGGCAATAAAGTGCGTCAGACAAAGCATCTTGCATTTTGCTTTCTTTGCAATCTTGGCGGCAGCTTCAGGAGACATGTGGGGCCAGTCCGAGCTTGTTTTTTGGCCAGGCAACAATCCGCATTCAGTTATCAGCATGTCCGCATTTTTTGCAAGAAGGTAGATGTTCTTGCATGAGCCAGTGTCGGTGCAATATGCTATTTTTTTGCTGCCAAGCTCGAAACGGAAGCCAAAACAAGGGTCCGCATGGACAAGCGGAGCGGCAATCACCTCAATATTCTCACCAATCTTCTTCTTTTTCCAAGGACTAATCTCATGTATGTCAACTTCCAAGCCTATCTCTTCAAGCTCTTTAGGCGAGGCAGTGAATGGGTGGTTCAGCAGCTGTGCTAAGATTTTTTTTGTTCCCGGCTGGCCGAAAATTTTAATTTTTTTCATTTTAGTCAGCTTTGGCAGCACATGCAGCCCAAAGACATGGTCCAAATGAAAATGCGAAAGAAAAAGAAAGAATTTTCTTTTACCATTCTTTTCTTTTTCAAGCCTTGTCAGGCCTTCTCCTGCATCCAATATTATTGTGCTTTTGCCAAAGCTAATTGTCGCGCAGACAGTATGGCCTGTTTCTGTAGTGTACCAGCCATTCGTTCCAAAAAATTTTACCTTTATTTTATCCATAGTTCGGATTCTCCACATATTTTTTAAATTGTTGGCTAGAAAAAATAGCGTGCCTTTCAACTTAAGCCATCTATTGCTGGCTACGCTTTTAGCTTCTTTAATTTTTGTTGGCTGGTCTTATCTTAGCCTCTCCTCTCAGTTTTCAGAGCTTTCTGATTCGCATCGCCAGGCGCTCTTGCAGCTGCAGCAGCTCCAGAAAAATTACTCGCATCTCCAAAGCCAATATTTAGCTGCACAGCAGTCTTTTTTACAGCAAATGCTGGAGGCAAACCGTACAATCGACAAGCTTTCTTTTGAGCTCAATCAGTCCAGGCAAAAAGCCTCTGAATTAAGCCAAGAGCTGGAACAAAAAGAACATCTTCTCAAGGCGCAGATTCGGCAGCTGGAGCAACTCAAAGAGGAATTCTCCAGCATGGAAAAGAACATCTCCTCCTCTATCGAATGGTTCCGCCAAAACGCCGCCTTCCGCGAAGAGCATGGAGAGAAAGCCAAGGTTTATCTTAAAAGGGTGCTGGAAGATTGCGTTGATGGCCAAGAGCTTAATTTAGCATGCATGAGCTATTTGATGGAGAATGCCGCTTTCGCAGTCCATTATCGGATTGATATCGAATCAGTGGGCAAAGAGGATTTCTTGCAAAGCGTCAAGCAGACAATAGACAGCGGCTGGGGAGACTGCGAAGACTACTCTTTGCTGTTCAAGGCGGCTCTGAACTCACTCAAGCAAACGCAACCAAACCTAAAAATAGTGGGATGGCAAAGAGCTGAAAGCGGCATCTTCTACATCTATCCAAAAGAAAGCATTGTTCTCAAAGACCCTTATACTTCTTACTGGTATTATCCGAATGCCCGCAAAGCCTATCTGGGAGAGCTGGGAGCGTCAAACTTTTTTGTCGTATGCTTTGACACAATGGGGACTTATGGGCATTGCACAGTTGCAATTTCCGAAAAGCCAGTTCTTTCAATCAACGAAGTTTTTTCTTTGGCGGGGGCAAGGAATTTTGAGCCGCAGAATGGAGAATTTTTAGGAATTATAGGTGATGGAAGAAGCGATGTAGAATTAGAGATCGGTGATAAGGAGTTCTACTTTGACTATGACATTTGCAGCCTTGAAGAGTGTCCCACTCTTTCTCCATATAAAATTCGCCTAATAATAACCGATTCGGATCTGTTTAAATTCTATAATGGCAAATGGACAAGCTATGGTGATTATCAGGCAAAAATAAAACAGTTGCTAAAGAATTTGTAGCATGTGGGTTGTGGTTTTATGAAAATCGAGCAAATAAGCGTGCTTGATGCATCCGATCCGGTTTCAAAAGCAATCAATGAGATTTCCAAGACGGGCCTTCCTGTTGTTGTTATGAGAAACAAGAAATATGTCGGCTTGATTGATGAAAGGGCAATACGCCACAGAATCGCAGACATATCCAAGGAGAAATGCGAATCAGTCGCTGAAAAATCGCCAGTGCTTGAGCCAGAAGCCTCGGTGTTGGATGCCTCAAAGGCATTCTTTGCAGGCAGGTTCAAAGCAATACCGGTGATAAAAAACGGCAAGGTTTTTGGAGCAATCACAAGAAGAACGCTTCTTTCCGAGCTTCTTTCTTCAAAGTTTTTGTCCAAAAAGAGAGTTTCAGATGTGATGTCCTTTCCAGTAGCGACTATCGACATCAGCTCGACTATCGGTCAGGCAAGAAGCGAGTTGCGCAGGCACAACATCCGCAGGTTAGTTGTCACAAAAAACGGTAGAATCGCAGGCATTCTTTCGGTCTTTGACCTTGCGTTTCACATGACCAAGCCAAAACAAGCTGAAACTTTCTATCTTAGCGGGGCAAAAGAAAGCATTGACGACCAGCCAGTCTCATCGTACATGAAAGAGCAAGTCGAAACTGTCCAAGAGACAGAGACCCTTGCATCCGCTGTGAAAAAGATGCTTGAAAAACATGTTTCTGCATTGGTTGTGTCGGAAGGCGGCTACCCACGAGGCATCGTCACTGCAAAAGATATATTCCACACAATATTGGAGGAGCAAAAGCCAGCCAGGGTATTTGTCTCAGGCTTGCATGATTCTCATAAGGATGCTCATGATTATATCGTAAAGGAAGGGGAAAAGCTTATCCAAAAAGTCGGCAAAAGTTTTCCGATAACCTCGATAGCATTCCACGTGAAAACAGAGGGCGCTGGCTTTCTTGTGAGAGCAAAAATACACACACCAAGAAAGTCTTACAATGCATCTGCAAGCGATTTCCGCCTTGAGGGGGCAATTGACAAAGCGATTGATGAGCTGCGGCTGCTTGTTTCTAAAGATAAAAAAACAGGTGTTGGCCTGAGGAGAGTTTCTCAAGACTAAGGTTGTTTTATGCTTGCTGTTTCATTTTGTGGCATGCGCTTGAGAAACCCGCTTATTTTGGCATCAGGAATTCGCGGAAACAGCGCAGACCTGCTTATCCGCGCCGCCAAAGAGGGTGCGGGAGCAGTGACATCAAAATCCTGCTCTTTGAAACCGCGCGAAGGGCATGCAAATCCGACCGCAGTCAACGAAGGAGCAGTATGGCTTAATGCAATAGGGCTTTCAAATCCAGGCGTAGAAGAAGAGGTGGTTGAGCTTAAGAAGGCAGTGAAGCATTGCGGCGTGCCAGTTATTGCAAGCATCGTCGGGTTTTCTGTTGAAGAATTCGGGCTAGTTGCGTCAAAAATCTCCCAGGCAAATCCAGCCATGATCGAGATAGATGCTTCTTGCCCAAATGTAGAGGGAAAAGGAAAAATGTTTTCAAGCTGTGTTGAGGATGCTGTCCTTGTTACAAGAGAAGTCCGCAAGTCGACATCTTTGCCTATCTCAATCAAGCTTTCTGCCGATGTCCCAAACATAGGCGAAATAGCCTCTGAATGCATTTCCGCAGGCGCAAATTGCATAACTGCAATCAACACTGTTGGCGGAATGTATATTGATGCTTACGCGCAGCGGCCAGTGCTCCACAACTGGTTTGGCGGCGTATCTGGCCCTGCCATCAAGCCAATAGCCCTCAAGGCAGTCTACAACATTAGGAAAGCAGTTGGACCTGATGTGCCGATTATAGGAACAGGCGGAGTGGTCACAGGATTAGATGCGGTTGAGATGATTATGGCGGGAGCAACTGCGGTTGGGATAGGAACAGCAGTTGCGATAAGAAAAAACGCCTTCCGGGAAATTTCAAAAGAGATGAAAGCATTCATGAAGAAAAAAGGCTTCAGGTCAATTTCTGACATAAAGCTTATCGAGAAGTGATCGCATGCTTCCACAGCCAGTAAAGGTAGTAAAAATAGAAAAGGAAAACCAAAGTGTGGTTACTCTGACGCTTTCTTGCAGGATGCCAGAGGCAGTGCCTGGCCAGTTTTTGATGGTGTGGCTGCCTGCCCAGCAGGAGGAAAAGCCATATAGCCTGGCAGACAACGACCCTGTGAAAATCACGGTTGGGGCGCGCGGACCTTTCAGCACAGCTCTCTGCAGCCTGAAAAAAGGAGATTTTGTCTGGATAAGGGGCCCATATGGGAGAGGATTTGAGCTGAAGGGCAAAAAAATATTGCTGGTTGGGGGCGGATACGGCTTTGCGCCCCTAAGATTCCTTGCCAAAGAGGCGCGCAAAAAGAAGATCAGCGCAATTGCTGTTTGCGGAGCAAGGACCAAAAGCCTCCTTTTGAAAGCTGCATCCTGTAAAACGATTTATACGACCGATGACGGCTCTTATGGCATTCCCGGAAATGTATTGGCCGGCATGGCATTTCTTTTTAAGAAACACAAATTCGATTTAGTCTATAGTTGCGGACCTGAAAAAATGATGCAGGCGGTAGCAAAAGAGGCAGAAAAAAGAAAGATAGCTTCTCAGCTTTTGCTCGAGCGCTATATGAAATGCGGCATAGGTGTTTGTGGCCATTGCTGCTGTGGTGAGCTGCTGGTTTGCGTTGATGGCCCGATGTTTTGGTACAGCCAGCTGAAGTCCAACCCGGAATTTGGAAAGATTTGGAGAGACAAAAGTGGAAAAAAGGTGTCAATCTGATGGCAGAGCAAATCTTGATTAAGAATGGGAAAGCAGTTTTGCCTCATTCAATCTTAGAGGCAGACATTTTAATTGGCGAAGATGGGAAAATAGCAAAGATTGCACGAAACATACGCGCGGCAAACGCAGAGGAAGTAAATGCCGCAGGCTTGCTTATTTTGCCTGGAGCGATCGATTCTCATGTGCATTTCCGCGACCCAGAAGACATATCCAAAGAGGACTTTTATACCGGTAGCACATCCGCTCTTGCAGGAGGCGTCACCACTGTGATGGACATGCCAAATTACAGGAATCCGCCAACAACGACAATCGCTGCTTATGAGCAAAAGAGACAGATTGCTTCTTCAAAGTCAAGATGCGACTTCCTGCTGCGCTTTGGAGCATCAGAAACCAACCACGCAGAGGCAATTGCAAGCAATGCGCCTTCGCTTAAAGTCTTCCTGACTGATACCCATTCAGAGCTGTGCTGCTCAAAAGAGTCCGCTGTTTTGCACTTTAAGCTCTTCCCACACCAGCGCCCAATCTGCGTCCATGCGGAGGACTGGGAGAGGATCACAGAGCGCCAAAAAAAGTTCAAAAGGCACGAGCAAATAAGGGATAAGATTTCTGCATTCCTTGCATCCAAATTCTCCCTTGAAGCTGCAGCGAAATTCTCCCGCAGGATCCATCTCTGCCATCTTACAACCGAAGCAGAGATAAGGCTGTGCAGAAGGTACAAGAATGCGACATATGAGGTGACTCCCTCGCACCTTTTTCTTTCCACTGCTGACTTGGAACGTCTAGGAAAAATGGGGAAAATCAACCCCCCGCTGCGCGACAAGAAAGAAGTGGCAAAGCTGTGGCGCTGCATAGGAAAGGATACAATCATTGCTACCGACCATGCGCCTCACTTGGTTGAACATAAGGAAAGCGGAGCGCCAGGCTTTCCGGGCGTTGGGACAATGCTGCCGCTTCTTTTGAATGCGGCAAAAGAAAAGAAGCTTTCTTACACCCAGATTTCGCTTATGTGCGCGCATAACCCTTCTTTGGCTTTTGGCTTGCAGTCAAAAGGGGCAATTGAAGTTGGGAAAGACGCTGATTTGGTGCTGGTTGACAAAGACAAAAAATGGAAAATCACAGCTGAAAATCGATTTTCAAAGTGCAATTGGACGCCGTTTGAAGGAAAAGAAGTTTATGGCAAGATAGTGTCTGTTTTCTTGCGCGGCAAGCTTGTGTATGACGGGGAAGAAGTGCTTGCAAGGGCAGGTGACGGAAAAGAAGTCGCATGCAAATTTTAATTCATTTTACTGCCATTTCAACCTGCTCTGTCCCTCCGAAATCCGAAAGAGCCCGTATTTCTACCAGATATGTTCCTTCTTTGGAGATTTTCTCAAAACCGACTGCTTTTATCTTGAAAACTGTCGTCTGGACAATCTCCTTTTTTCCTGCCGAACTGTCCATTTCAATCACAATGTCATGGCCGCCTCCAGCGATTTTTACAGCCTTTACATATGCCGGGATTTCCACCCTTTCTACTATCGCAGTTGAGCCACCAAGGTAGCCTACGCTGTCTGCAAGCCTTGCAAGCCTGTTTGCTGCAAATTCAGCCTTTTGGATAGCAAATTCCTCTTTTGCAGAATTAGACCTCATGAACGCATAAATCATGACTGGGGCTAAAAGCAATAGCAAAATTCCAATTAACACCAATATCTCAGTTGATATTTGCCCTTTCGTCATTTTCATTGCTTCACCTTTTTGGCAGTCTGCAATGCATTTTGATGCAATCTTCTTTTCTTTTCATCTATTACAGCAAAAACCAATACAAGGAAAAATATCGAGACTAAGACTATTATCAACATAGGGTTAAATATGAAGAATGGTATCTCTTGGCTTGCGACCACAAGGGTGTCTGCGAGTGCTGACAAGTTAAATATCGTATGGATTATTATTGCAAGAAACAAGCCTGGAATGAATGCAAGCCTTGCGTACCTTCTCAGATGCGTGATGCTGCGCAGATAACCTATTGGCGCAGAAATTGCCGCAGTGAAGCATCCATGAGCAAGGCTGTTGAAAAATGAGCGGTACAGCATCATCATGCCCCACTCGTAAAATCCAATTTCGAATGGGTTGATTTTTGCAGAAAAATAAAACCAATTTTCTATGAATGCAAAGCCCAAGCCGCAGCTAAATCCCATCAGCAGGCCAGTCAGCGTGTCATCATAATCCTTGTGCCCGGAAACAAACAAAATCCCTATTCCTTTGAAAAATTCCTCTGCAATAGGTGCAATTAGGATGATCGCTACCAAAAAATAGGGCGCAAGCTGGCCTATTTGCCCACTTGCTATTGTGGAAGTTGTGATAAGCGCTAAAAACGCGGCAAACATGCCCCATATGAACATACTTGCAAACAATCGCAGCGATTTGCCTTCTTCGTGCCTTTCAAAAAGCCATGCCGAAGCAAAATAAATGAAAGGCAAAAGAAATGCGCCCAAACCTGAGATGGCGATGATTTGGAGGGCATCATTCAATCCGATTTCTGCTGCAAGGCCGTCTGCAAGTATTGCTATAAGAACCACAATGAACAATATCTCGATTAATATTGCAAATGGGTGCAAGAAGACATCTGCAAATTTCTGCTCAAATGTTTCTGGCTCTTTTTTTTGCGTAAAGAGAAACATTGTCTTGTGGATTCGGTCTTTGTCTTTTTCGCCATATGCAAAATGGGCAAGTGATGCGACAAGAACAATTATCACAAGTCCCATCAGCGGCACAAAAATTGTGAGCGCCATCCCAAGCTTGTCTCGGATTGATCTTTCGTATTCTGTCCAATTCTCCTTTATCTCAAAATAAAGGCCGTACAGCCTATCTTGAGGCCCTTTTCCAACAATAGCAAACCGCTGATTCTTTCTGCTTTCTTTCTCATAGCTAAGCTCTATATTCAGTTCAAGGTTTGTGGTTGTTGAGGCAGGAAGCGCACCGCCAAGCTTTATTATTTCCCAGCCGTGCTTGGTCTGCTTCAGTATATAGAAAGGCATTGGCTCTTGGAAAGGATTTGTAACAGTTATCTTCACTTTCACTGTCTGCGGATTTTTTGTCAATGTAACATTGGGAACGAAAACTTTTGCGTCCAGCCCTTCGTCAAAAGAGGCAAGCTCGTCCCCAATCGGAGAGGCAAGACAAACGCCTGCCAAAAGAAATGCCGAAAACAAAGCAAAAAAGTTTCTCAATCTATCCCTCTCTCAAAACGGTATTGGCACATAAAGACCGATATGCCTTACAATCCACACATAAATTTTGTACCAAAGCTCATTTCTTCTCTTAATCACATCAAGCAAATCCTTGAATGCCTCTTTTTCTGCGCTTGCAAGCTTGCTTTCAGTTATTTTTATGTGCTCTTTGCCATCAACTACAGTTTTTTCCTCCTGCTGACCTATCTGCTTTTTTGCCTGCTCATACCAAGGTGGAAGCGAAGATTTCTTCTTCTTTATGGCGGCAATAAAATCTGCAGTGGTGACCGGCCTTTGCTTTCCGGTGTGGAAAGCTTCTCTCCAGGGTATCGTTGCGGCTTCTTCAACAACCGCTTTCAGGTCTGCTGATGCATAGCCAATTGTGGCGAGAGCCAATCTGTAAAATGCAATGTTGCTTGCAGCTGGTATTTTTTTAACATGCATCTTGAGGATTTCCACTCTTGATATGAAGTCTGGCTCTGGTATGAATATCGTTTTTCCGAATCTTCCGCTCCTTCTTAAAGCTGGATCTACATCCCATGGCGCGTTGGTTGCTCCAACAACAAGGACATTTTCATTGTTGGATTCTATTCCATCCATCTCAAACAGCAGCTGGTTTACTGCCATTTTCATGTAGGCGGTAGACTGGGTCATCTCTTCACGCCTGCCGCCAAGCCCTTCAACCTCGTCAAAGAACACGATGCACGGAGCGTTTTTTCTTGCAGTCTCAAAAACATTGTGGATGTTCTTTTCAGTGTTTCCAACATACATGTCCAGAATGTCTGATATCTTTGCATTTATGAAGCTCGCCTGGCATTCGCCAGCTGCTGCTTTCATTATGAAAGTTTTCCCACAGCCAGGCGGACCATAAAGCAATATGCCTCCTCCCGCAAGCTTGCCGTACCTTCTTGCCAAGTCTGGCTTCATCAGCGGATAAACAATCGCCTCCTTTATCTCCTCTTTCATTTTTTTCATTCCTGCAACCGAGCTGAAGTTGACGGTTGGCTTGCTTAGCAGCCTAATGGCATTTATCCCCTGCTGCTGCCCATCGCCTCCTATTGCCTGTGTTGCGCCTCCGCCAGCAAGCCTGCTTTTGGCAGATTCTCTGTGGGTGATTGCTTCAGTAAATTGTGGGTTTAGCTCTATTGCCTTGTCGTAATCTGCAATCGCCTTGTCAAGCTGGTTGAGAAAATCATATGCAAGGCCGCGGACATGGTATGCTTCTGCAAAATTCGGGTTTAGCTTGATGACCTCAGTAAAATCCTCCACCGCTTTTTCGTAATCCTGCAGGCAAGCATACGCAAGCCCACGGTTATAGTAGGCCTTCAAGTATTTCGGATTGATTGCAAGCGCTCTGTCATAGTCCTCTATCGCAGCATTGAAGTCCTGTTTTCTGTAATAAGCATCTCCGCGATTGTTGTATATCACTGGGTTTTTTGGGTCCAGTTCAGCTGCCTTTGTGTAATCGGCTATCGCTTTGTCAAAGTTCTTGAGATTGTAGTGGCAGAGGCCTCGGTTAAAGTATGCCTCTGAAAAAGTCGGGTTCAAAATTATGGCAGTGCTGTATGCCTCAATTGCCTTCTCATAATCTTCTTTTTCATAATAGGTGTTGCCGCGATGATAGTAAGTCCTTGCGTCAGTTGGATTTGGTTTTGTTGCCATCCTCTCGACCGCTAAAGTCCGCCCAATTTATGAATAGAACCCTATTGAACTTTATAAAGATTTATTTGTTTTTATTCTGGCTCGGCAGCCGGCTTTGCCTCAATTATGCGAATGACTTTGTTGCCGGCTGCTTCAAATTTGACCAATAAGCGCATCTTTTTTTGGTTTTCTTGCACTGCCGGTGCGTCTATCTCATATTGCCTTTGGGAAAAGGCATAACTTTTGCCGTCTTTTCTTATCTCGGATGGGAGTTTGACGGACACTTTAACCTCACTTGCAGCATTATAGCTGATGTTTTGCCTTTCTAGCTCTTCCTTGATAGAGGCAATCTCGCTTTCTGTCCAATTGGGCATTGAAATGATAGAATAAGGAAAAGTCGGGTTTATATTGAGTGCAGCAAGGTCGGCCCGTGCTCTTTCTTGGTCAAAAAAGTCGTTTTTTACACTGATTATGCCTTTTTGCACTGCAGTTACATATTCATATTGCCCTGCTTTGCCAAGCTGCTCATCTGTGACGTTTTCATCCACCAAGATGTATGACTTTTCTTTGAATACTGCATTCTTCTGCTTTGCAATTTGCTTTGCTCTGTTCCTATCTTTCCAGCTGATCTCAAGATAGATGCTTGCCTGCTTTATCTGCTCTATTTCGGCTTCCACTTCTGCTTCTTGGGTTTGCGGCAATATCATCACAGAGCCTATTCCAGTGATTACCCCTTTTTCAACTTGCGCAGCAAAGATGGCAGGCAATTTCGAGCCTTCCGGGTAAATTGGGCTTATCTGTATCTTGAAGCTGCTCCCCCTTGCTTTTCTTGCCTCGCCCGTTGGCCCAACAACCGCAACTTGCTCGGACATAGAAAACATCGCATTCGCAACTGCTGTAATGTTGTATTGTTCAATCTCTTGATACGCCATCGCGAGATCTGCTGCGCTTGCAAGGTTGATGACTGTTGCATCCTCCAGCGTGGTCGCATATGTTGCAATCTTTCTTTCAATCAATGCCTTTTTTGCCTTCTCGATTTGGCTTTGGTTGCCATACAAAAGCAAATACGGCTCATATCTTAGCAGTGTTATGTTGTCTTCTGCGCTTCCGATAAACGAAGTTTGGTCAGCTTGAGACTGCTCTTCTTGAGCAGTTCTTCCTCTTGCTGTGTTCATTATCCCTATCGCTGCCATCTCAATTATAAAAATCGCAACTAAGGCTATTGCAAATATTTTGTATAGGGTCTCTTTTTTCATTTTTTCACCACTGCATAATTTTAAAATCTCATTTGTCAATTACTTCTTCTTTGTATCATAGTGCATATTTAAAAACAAAGGTGCCGCTGATGGTGGACATCAAAAAAGGAGATCTTGTACGCTTAGAATATACTGCATCAGTCGTCTCGACCGGCCAAATTTTCGAAACAACGGACGAGGAAATTGCAAAAAAAGCAGGCATTTTCCAGCAAGATGCAGCATATGGGCCGAAGCTTATTCTTTTCGGCTCGGGCAATCTCCTCAAAGGGGTTGAAGAAGCGATTCTCAATATGGAAATAGGCAAAGAAGAGCAATTTGTTCTCCCTCCAGAAAAGGGCTTTGGCAACCGCACGTCAAGCCTCATTCGCATCATGTCCGCATCCGAGTTCAAAAAGCAAGGGATAACGCCATTTCCTGGAATGATGCTTGCGCTGGACAACATGCTTGCCAAAGTGAAATCGATAGGCTCAGGGCGCGTCGTGGTCGACTTGAACCATCCGCTGGCAGGGGAGTCAATCTTATACAAAATCAAAGTACTTGAAGTAATTTCGGATGATAAAAAGAAAGCAGAAGCCATCCTGGATTATCTGGGCATTGAAGGGCAGATTTCTCAAAAAGAGTCAAAGCTCCACATTTCAATTTCTTCATCAACTCCAAAAGAAAAGGCTGACCTTGCAAAAAAGGCAATACTTTCTGCAGTCAATTCGGCTTCCTTTGAATGACTCGACTTAAATTTCTTATCCTTTCTTGCGCCTTTAGCCTGCGCAGCTCTTTTGCTATCTCTCTTGGCACCAGGCTTTCCCATTCTCTGTTGGCAGCCATCTTAGCCCTTATGTTTGTCGCATTGCACTCTTTCTTTTTGTAAAACGGAATCGAAAGTACTTTTTTTCCAGCCTCTTTCATGAGCCTTCTTACAAGCCGATTATTTGAATAAACAACATCGTATTTCGGCAAGTGCTTGTCAACATGCGCTACCCATTTCTTGTCGTCGTTTATGTCGTCCAACAGGAAAACCAGCACTTTTTTCTCTAAACCTTCTGCCTTGAGCAATTTTTTTATCATTCTTTCCCTTTCTTTTGCCGAAAATGGATTATGGAAGGTCATCTTCTCTTGCGCGCTGCCTATAGCTAAAATTGTTTTTTGGCTTTTTTTTGCAATCCATCTCAAGGCAAAAAGGTGGCCATTATGGAAAGGCTGAAACCTTCCAATGAAAAGGCTAATCGGCAGCTTTTTCATATCATCAATGCTTGAAGTGCCTTCTGCCTGTGAAGATCATGCTTATTCCGTATTGGTTTGCGACATCAATCACTTCTTGATCCCTTATCGAGCCTCCTGGCTGGACAATGCATGTTATTCCTGCTTTCGCAAGCACATCTATCCCATCTGGAAATGGGAAAAATGCGTCTGATGCAGCAGTTGCTCCGTTTAAGTCGAATCCATATCTTTTTGCCTTTTCTATTGCAATCATTGCGGCATCTACTCTGCTCATCTGGCCTGCTCCGTTTCCAATCAGCTGCAAGTCTTTGGCAATCGATATTGCATTTGATTTCGTGTGCTTGCAGAATTTGGTTGCAAAATATGCATCATCAAGCTCCCTCTGCGTAGGCTTCCTGTCAGTTACTATCTTTATGGCATTTTTGTCGTATATCCCGGGGTCCCTTCCTTGTATGAGCATGCCTCCTGTGACATACCTAAAATTGACTGCTCTTTCCATGCTGGCATCCCAAATATTCGAAACATCCATGATTCTTCTGCTTTCCTTCTGCCTCAATATCTCAATTGCCCCCTCCTCATATCCAGGCGCAAGCACCACCTCTATGAATCGGTTGCCTATCGCTTTTGCGGTTTCTACGTCCACTTTCCGCGAAAATGCAATCACTCCGCCGAATGCGGAAAGCGGGTCGCCGGCATAGGCGCGGTGGTAGCTTTCCACTAGCGTTTCTGCCTGCGCTCCACCGCAGGGATTGTTGTGCTTAAGTATAACCGTCGCAATCTCATCTTTGAACTCTCGGATTAGCCCAAACGCAGTGTCTGCGTCTAAGAAATTGTTGTAGCTCATGGGCTTGCTTCCTGCATATATGCGCGAGTCGCAAATGCTGCTTTTGCCGATTATTCTGTAAGCTGCTGCTTGCTGGCTTGGGTTTTCCCCATAGCGAAGCGGATATGCTTTCACAAACTGCATCTCAAGAAATTCAGGAAAGAGGTCCTGCGTCTGAAGAGAAGAGAGGTACCTGCAAATCGAAACATCATATGAGCTTGTTCGCGCGAATGCTTTCACCGCAAAGTGCCTCCTTTTTTCAAGCGGCACTTCTCCCTCATTTTTCAAATATCCCAATACTTCTTGGTAATCTCCAGGGTCGGTCACTACAGTCACGTGCTGGTAATTTTTTGCTGCTGCGCGCAAAAGCGCAGGCCCACCTATGTCAATCATTTCAATTGCTTGGTGGAATTCGGTCCCTTCTTTGCCAGCGACCTGCTCAAAAGGATAGAGATTCACAACAACCAAGTCAATAGGCTCTATCCTGTTTTCTTGCGCTTGCTTTACGTCTTCTTCTTTATCCCTCCTAAAAAGTATTGCCCCATGGATTTTCGGGTGCAACGTCTTTACTCTGCCTTCAAAAAGCTCTGCGTAGCCGGTTACCTCTGTCACGTCCTGGACTGAAATGTTGTGCTCTTTGAGGAATTTGCTCGTCCCTCCAGTTGAGATTATCTTTATCCCTAGCTCTTGCAACCCTGATGCAAAGCCGGCAAGTTCTCTCTTGTCCCACACACTAATGAGTGCCTGCTTTACTTTTGTTCCCATCAAGACGACCATCCTTCTTTTTTCAAATAGGGTTTTTTAATCTTCTGCTGGCGTCCCATTTTGGCATCAAAATCTATTTTAAATGTGCTTTTCTATTTCTTCTCATGCAGGAGTTTGCTCCAAAAAAAGACGAAAAAAAGGTGCAAGAGCCTGTCAAAAAGAACTTTTTGCGCGTGCCTGACATGCTGCTTTCAACCGAAGGGCCGATAAAAGCCCTGCAAGAATCAAAAAAAGTCGAGCAAATGGGAAGAGAAAGCTTCGAAAAATCTGTCAAAATCGAGCTTGAGGCAATCAAAAAGAAAGCCAAAAAGAAAAAACCCTCGCGTCGCGCTAAAAAAGCCAAAGAAAAATAGCCGATAGTCAAGCTGGCGTCGCCTTTTCCCAGTCTTCCTCAAACACTTTCATCAAATCGCTGACCGGGCTTCCCTCTATTATCACACCCACCTCTCGGTTCTCATTTAGCGCATTTTTGGAAAGATTGATGCTGCCCACAAGCGCCCTTTTTTTATCCACGATTATCATTTTGCTGTGGGTCAGCTTGTAAGACATGCTTGCCCATTTTACTTGGCAGCCGAATGCCAATAGCAATGAGGCAGTTTTCTCTTTTCTTTTGTCGTCAACTCTTGGCTCTAGTATTATCCTGATGTAGACTCCACGCTTGGCCGCAGCCTCCAGCTCTTTCATTATCTCCTCTGAAGTAATCAAATACATTTGTATGTCAATCGTTTTTTCTGCCGACCTGATAAGGCTTACAACCTCATCTTGGGCTGCTGGCGAGATTACTGTCTCTGCCTTTGCATTGTATAACTGGCAGCCTTGTGGGGAAGAAAGCGCAATGAAGGCAAGAAGCGCAGCTATGATAACTGACAATATTGCAATCAAAAAGCGCTCAGCTTTGGCGTTTTTTGTCTTTCCCATATTCATTTGCCCTTTCGACACTTATTTTCTTTTCCCTTGCTTCTTTCATAGCTTCTACCAGCGCTTCGCATGCTTCAAATGAAGTTATGCATGGTATGTTTCTTTCCAAGCACGTCCTGCGTATCTTGAAGCCGTCAGTGTTGGCGATCCTCCCTCTTTTTGGGGTGTTAAACACCAAATGTATCTTACCTTTTTTGATCTCAGAGATTATATTTGGCTCACCATCTGCTATTTTTTTGAGCAGATTTGTGTTCGGTGGCAGAAAACGGGCAGTTGTAGGGGTGGCATATATTACAAAACCAAGCTTCTCCAGCTCTTCTGCAAGTGGCGCTGCTCTCTCCTTATCTCCATCTTTCAGGCTTATGGCAACCCCTCCACTTTCAGGGATTTTCAATCCAGCTCCCAAAAGCGCCTTCCACAAAGCAGCCGGGTAGGTGTCATCAATCCCCATGCTTTCTCCAGTTGACCTCATCTCAGGCCCAGTCACTGTGTCAGTTCCGGGCAGTTTCAAAAATGGGAAAACCACTCCTTTTACTGCATAGTGCTTGAGTTTGGGCATCTCTCTCATGCCAAGCTCACTAAGCTTTTTGCCAACTATTACTTTTGTTGCTAATTTTATGAGCGGTATCCCTATAGCTTTTGAAAGAAACGGCATCGTCCGGCTTGCCCGTGGGTTGGCTTCCAGCACATAGATAACATCGTTTTGCACAACATACTGGATGTTTATCGCCCCTATTGTGCCAAGCGCAAGCGCAATTTTTTCTGAATATTCTATTATTTTTTCTTGCACAGCCTTTTTGAGCCTCACGCACGGCACAACATTGAGCGCATCTCCTGAATGCACGCCTGCCCGCTCTATGTGCTCCATTATGCCGCCAACGAAAAGCCTCTCCCCATCCGCAACTCCATCTATTTCGCACTCAATGGCTTTTTCAATATATTTGTCGATGAGGACTGGCCTTCGCTCGCTTACTTCCACTGCCTCTTTTATGTAATTGCGCAAGCTTTCTTCATCATAGACTATCTGCATTCCACGCCCTGCAATTACATAGCTTGGCCTGACAATAATCGGATACCCTATCTTTGCTGCAGCTGCAACAGCTTCTTCTTCTGTTGTGGCGGTCGCATTTTCAGGCTGGCGTATTTCGAGCTTGTGCAAGAGTTGCTTGAATTTCTCCCTGTCTTCCGCGATGTCGATTCCTTCGGCAGGCGTGCCGACTATTTTTACCCCACTCATTTCAAGCTTTTGAGCAAGATTAATTGCAGTCTGGCCGCCAAATTGCACAATCACCCCTTCTGGCTTCTCATGCTCAATAATGTTCATCACATCCTCATATGTCAGTGGCTCAAAGTAAAGCTTGTCTGACGTGTCAAAATCAGTGCTTACTGTCTCTGGGTTATTGTTTATCATTATTGCCTCAATCCCCATTTCTCTCAATGCAAATGCAGCATGACAGCAACAATAATCAAACTCTATGCCTTGCCCTATCCTTATCGGCCCACTCCCAATTATTATCATCTTTCTTTTGCAGCTTGGGATGCTCTCATTCTCTTCTTCATATGTTGAGTAATAGTAAGGGGTGGTTGCAGCAAATTCCGCTGCGCACGTGTCCACCATTTTATAGGCCGGCAATATTCCGGCTTTCTTTCTCATCTGGCGTACCATTTCAGCCTCATGGCCGATTATGCTTGCAATCTGCTCGTCCGAATAGCCGTGCTTTTTTGCCTCATGAAGCAACTTTCTTCCAAAAGGCTCTCTTTTAAGCCTAAGCTCAACCATTACATAATTTTCGATTCTGTCGATGAACCATGGATGAATATTTGTCAGATGGCAAATCCTTTCTTTGCTCCAACCTTTTTTCAAGGCTTCCATTATAGCAAAAATTCTCAAATCAGTTGGCGCAGTGAGATGGTATTCAATGTCCTCTGGCCTTATTTTTGGCTTTTTTACCTCTATCGAACGCAGAGCCTTGCCGAACGCCTCCTCGAAAGTCCTTCCGATCGCCATCGTTTCTCCCGTCGATTTCATCTGTGTGCCGATTGTTCTGTCGCCTTCCGGAATTTTGTCAAATGGCCACCTTGGTATCTTTATGACGCAATAATCCAATGCAGGCTCAAATGCTGCAGGCGTCGTTTTTGTCACAGCATTTCTTATCTCGTGCAGCCCTAATCCGAGAGCAATTTTTGCAGCCACTCTTGCGATTGGGTAGCCTGTTGCCTTTGACGCAAGCGCAGATGACCGCGAAAGGCGAGGATTCACTTCGATTACGTAATATTTTCCTGTTTTCTGGTCCAAAGCAAACTGGATGTTGCAGCCGCCCTCTATTTTCAGCGCCCTGATTATCTTTATCGCTGCAGAGCGGAGCATCTGATGCTCATCGTCTGTCAATGTTTGAGATGGTGCAACAACAATCGATTCACCTGTGTGTATTCCCATTGGGTCGATGTTTTCCATGTTGCAAATCGTGATGCAGTTGTCATAGCTGTCCCTTATCATTTCATACTCAAACTCGCCCAATCCCAGCACCGACTCTTCCACTAAGACTTGGTGCGCAGGGGAAAGGTTGAAGCCCAATTCAAGCAATCGCTCAAATTCTTCTATGTTTCGTGCAATTCCGCCGCCAGTCCCCCCAAGGGTGTAGGCGGGCCTCAAAATCAATGGGAAAGCGTGTTCGCGCGCAAATTCAAAAGCCTCATCCATGCTGTTTGCCGCAATGCTTTCAGGCACCGGCTCTCCAATTTTTTGCATAAGTTCCTTGAATTTCCCTCTGTCTTCAGCTAGCCTGATCGACTCGATCCCCGTCCCCAAAATCTCAACACCATATTTTTCAAGAACGCCCTTTTCATGGAGCTCCACTGCAAGATTCAGCGCAGTTTGCCCGCCCATTGTAGCAATCAATCCGTCAGGCCTTTCTTTTTCTATTATTTTCTCTATAACATCCCACCTTAGCGGCTCTATGTAAACAATGTCTGCCACATCATTGTCGGTTTGTATCGTTGCGGGATTTGAATTGACGACCACCACCTCTACGCCTTCCGCCCTCAACGAGGCGCACGCCTGCGAGCCAGAATAGTCAAATTCCGCAGCCTGTCCTATAACGATAGGACCTGACCCAATCACTAATACTTTTTTTATGTTGTTTTTTCTCACGCTCATCTCCAGCCTTTGTTATGCCTTCCCCAAAAGAGAAAGAACAATAGCCTTTTGCATATGCAGCCTGTTTTCGGCCTGGTCAAAGACAACCGAATGCGGGCCGTCGATTACTTCATTTGTTATTTCCATTCCTCTGTGTGCAGGCAAGCAATGCATCACTATTGCGTCGTTTTTAGCATGCTCAAGAAGCCTTTCATTCAGCTGGTAAGGTGCAAATCGCTTTATCCTTTCGCTTTTTTCGTCCTCAAGCCCCATCGATATCCATGTGTCAGTGTAAATCACATCCGCATCTTTAATGCCGGCCTGAGGATCATCAACCACTTCAACTTTTGAGTATCTCTTTGCTTCATTGACATAATCTGCGTTTGGAGGATGGGATTTTGGGCAAATCAGCGTAACATTCATTTTCTGCTTTGCACATGCCAACAGCAAGGAATTTGCCATATTGAAACTGCAATCCCCAATGAAGACAAATTTCGCGCCAGCTTTCAATTTTCCTTTTTCTTTCATTGTGAGGAGGTCGGACAGCGCTTGACAAGGGTGCTCCAAATCGGTAAGGCCATTAATCACAGGGACGCCTGCATGCTTTGCTATCTCTAATATGTCGCTGTGCTTGTAGAGCCGGGCCATTATAATATCCACATATCTTCCCAGCGTCTTTGCGGTGTCGTGAAGAGTCTCTCCTCTTGAAAGTTGCGTGGAAGTGAAGTCCAAGTATATAGCATGGCCCCCCAATTGGGTCATTCCAACCTCAAACGAAACTCTCGTCCTTGTCGAAGGTTTCTCAAATATCATAGCCATTGTCTTGCCTTTCAGGCTGTCTGCATAGTTTGCAGGAGTCTGCTTTATTTTTGAGGCAAGTGCAAGATATTTTTCTATCTCGTTGCTTTTCAGCTCCATTATTGAAAGCAAATTCATCAAACCACCCCCTACAGTTGTTTGACAAATTCGTCAAACAAATATTTTGAGTCATAAGGCCCAGGATTTGCTTCTGGGTGATATTGGACTGCAAAGATTGGCAATTCCTTGTGTGAGATTCCCTCAATGGTGTTGTCAATCAAATTTCTGTGCGTCACCTCAAACTCCACTGGCAGTGATTTTTCATCAACAGCGTAGCCGTGATTTTGCGTGGTTATTACCACTTTGTTTTTCTTTATGTCAAGAACTGGATGGTTGCCTCCGCGATGGCCAAATTTCAGTTTGTATGTCTTTGCCCCCACTGCCTGCGCAAGCAGCTGGTTTCCAAGGCAAATGCCAAACATAGGATAGTCAAAAAGTTTCTTCAGCTCTGCGCTTTCTTTTCCCAAAAGTGCAGGATCGCCTGGTCCGTTCGATATCAAGATACCGTCCGGCCCATATGTCTCAATCTCCTCTGCGGTTGTCGAATATGGCACGACTATGACTGTGCAGCCCCTACTTGTCAACTCCTTGATTATGCCAAATTTGGCCCCATAATCGATCAATACCACTTTTTTATTGCCGTTTCCGTACCTTAGCACTTCTTTTTGCGAGACTCTCTCCACAAAATTTATTTTTGAATAATCTAGGTTTTTTGCCATCCAAATAAGCTCTTGGATGTCTTCTTCCTTTTCATATACCGAAATGCAAGCAGGCATCACTCCACTTTCTCTTATTATTTTAACTATTTTTCTTGTGTCTATGCCATAAATTCCAGGTATGCCTTCTGTTTCCATTGCCTTTGCAAGCGAAGAGTTGCTCTTGGCGTGATGTGGAGCGGAGCATAATTGCCGAATTACATACCCTTCAATTTGTATTTTTTTGCTTTCTCTGTGGTCAGCATGCATGCCATAATTTCCAATTAAGGGATAGGTTGAGACTAATATTTGGCCTGCATACGAAGGATCTGTAAGCGATTCTTCGTAGCCAGTCATGTTAGTTGTAAAGACTATTTCTCCTACACGCCTGGCTAGCGCACCAAAACCATGCCCAAAAAAGATGGAGCCTTCAGCCAAAACAAGCACAGCTTTTTTTTCAGGCTCCACAGCAACCCAAGGCTTTATGATAAAGCACAAAAAAATTTAAACTAATTGGTTTAGGGCCACTTTTTCTTCGCCTTTGTCCTCTCTTCTAGCCTTATGACTCCGTACTGCTGGATAGTGTAGATAAAATAGAACCCAACTGCAATCCCTATCCACATAAGCGGAATGGCCATCATTTTTCCTATTGTTGTGTGTGGTACGATGTCGCCATACCCCACAGTGG
Organism: Microcaldota archaeon; assembly: GCA_026413765.1. Classification (GTDB taxonomy): domain Archaea; phylum Micrarchaeota; class Micrarchaeia; order Anstonellales; family Anstonellaceae; genus UBA10161. The sequence continues at coordinate 95,344 of JAOAKI010000004.1, forward strand.
TAATTGTTGCAGTTGTGAAATATATCGATTCCTCCCAACTCCATCCTTCAATCGTATGGTATATGACTATTGCCAGAGCATAAATAATGACCAAAATGACGAATGCTTTCTTTATTTTTTGTTCAACAATTTGCCGGTTTTTCATGCCAGCTCACTTTTTTGACAGCGCAAGCGAATATGCGTCATAATAATTTTTGATCAGTTTATTCCAATCCAAATGTTTCATCATATAGTATGCCTCTTTTTTGAGCTTTTCAAGCTTAGGCAAAGGAAGCATGTAGAATCTCTCAAGCATTTGTGCAAGCTCTTGGGCTGCCTCTTCCTTTCTTTTGCCCGCCATCTTCAAAACAAAAACTCCACTCCCTTTTTTGTTTTCAATATATTTTCCAAATCCTGTCATATCTGATGTTATTGCGATCCCTTTCTTGATAGCAGCCTCAACAGGAGTGTAGCCGAACGGCTCATAGCGCGAAGGAAAGACGCCGATGTCCATCGCAGAAATCACATCATAATAATTCAGATTCATCAGTCCGTCATTTGGTTTCATATAAGTCGGATAAAATAGGACTTTTACAACATTTTCTTCCCTGTTGTCTAGACCAGCATTAACACATGCATTTATGATCGAGTCATTTTGATAAGTCAGGTCATAGCAATTTATGTGCGGAAAGTTGCCGTCTTTGACAAATCCTTTCGCCATGTTCTCAATGTCGTACCTTATCTCTCCATCAAGTTTTGAGATAGCGTTTTGCAAATTTATGTAGTCCTTTTTGTAGTCCTTAGGCAAATGTTGCATTACCTCAGTTATCTTGTCGATCAAAAGATAGTTTTTTATGATAGAAATCTTTGGGCCTTTTACTGAGCTTGGCGCAAAAATAAACGCAAAAATTCTCCTTTTGTTTTTCTTGTTCTTCTTCAGCCTCTCGTTCAAAATCCCTAATGCGCTGATATAAATGTCGAAGCCCTTGTTCAAAAATTCATATCTTCCAGATATGTAAACCAGAAGCGGATCCTTGTAACTTTGCTGATAATAGCTCACAAAGCAAGCTTCAACAAACTGCAAAAGCTCATCCCTGACATACTTTACAAAATGTTCTTCTTCTTTCACATTTTTTTCAGTTGGCAACTCAATGCCGTTTATTGTGATGAGGTCTGCTTCTTTCCCAAGAATATATTTTACTTCTTGAGCTACTGTTTCGCTGACAGTGGTGAAGACCGTGCACTCTTTTGCAGCTGCCGCTTCTAGCTGGTGTTTTCCTTCGACTCTGTTGTTATATGCCACATTAAGCGAGATTGGCTCTTTTGCCTTCATCGACTCGCTGTATACATCGACACCTGCAGACGCCAGCGTTCTTCCAAGCACTGTCGCATGCGTTGTGAAAACAGTCGGCAATCCAAGATTTCTCATCTTGCAGTAAAGAAGCGCCGCGCCGCTTATCCACTCATGGAATTGCAGGACGACTTTTTTGTTTTTGAGCATTTCGCTTTTTGAGAGTCTCTCAATTAGCATTCCTGCTCCAAATCCCCAAATCACATTTTCAGTAAAGTCCCAGCTCTTTTCCATGAGAGAATCTATGCCATAATGCTTCCACAGCATGTACTTGAAGTAGTTTACCTGCTTGTCTTTTTGTATTCCACTGTCGCTTACATATTCAATTATTCTTTCGCTTGCAGGCTTGGCATTGACGCATATTACCTGTGCATTCTGGCCGTACGTCCATCTTCCATATTTGCAGACTACTCCTTGCTCTTCGAGCTGGCGAAATATCTGGGCAAGCTCGTGGGTTGGTGTCTCCCATTCTATTTCTTCATGGCATTTTTCATCAAGCAATCCCACCAGCAAATAATTGTCGTGAAACTTCTTGCGGATATATGGGGCTTTGCTTCTGAGAACGGTGTAGATGCCGCCGATCTTTCTTGCTGCTTCAGATGATACCTCAACAATGAAATCCGGCTCAACCTTTCTCATAATCTTACTTTTCTCTTGTGGTTTATAAACTATTTGGCGACTTCTCAACAGAATGCCACATCCAAGACTATCTGGACGATGTCTTTGGAGTATGGGCGGACAATCCTTCGGAATATTATGCTGGCTTGTTTGCCGTGCTCTCTTGCGCTTTTTTGGATGGTGTCTTCCGCAGCTTCGTATGGATTTTTTGAATTTTCAAATGAGTAATAGTGCAAGATGCCTCCTTTTTTGATGCATGGCAAAACATAAGGCAGAAAGTTGGGTGCGTCTTTTGGCAACGGCATGACTATTCTGTCTGCCCAGCCACGGTATTCGCCTGGCAATACTTTTTTTACATCTGCCTGAATGACTTCCACATTGGTGCAATCGTTCCTTTTTACGTTGTTTCTGAAATATTCGACCGCTGCCGGGTTCAGCTCTATTCCAACAATTTTTGCCTGCGGCGCTTTTTTTGCTATTGTTATTGCAAAAGGGCCAACTCCTGCAAAAGGGACCAGCACTTTCTCTTTCCCTCTGATGAGGGAGGCAATCCTGTTTCTCTCAGTTGCAAGGCGTGGAGAAAAGTACACTTTGTTCAAATCCAACTCTAGCTCGATTCCGTTTTCTTTGTGCACAGTGTGCGTCCTTTTTTCACCTAAAATGATCTTGACAGGCCTAATTCTGTATCTTCCTTTTGTTCCGCTTATTTTCTTTGCCACAACTTTAATGTTCCTGTGGACCTTGAAAATCGCATCCGCAATCAATTTTTCTTTTTTTGACAGTTGAGAAGGCACTTCAATGATTGCAATATCGCCTACAATATCAAATGAGGTTACCAAACTTCTTATTTCACTTTCAGTAAGCTTGCCTTTTAGCGCATCTCTCAAACTCTTTGGCTTTAATTCTTTTTTCCTGAGCTTTTTTTCTACAATCTCAAAGCCTTCTACTTTTTTTGTTAGTGGAAAATACACATATTCGCCATTTTGCATCGGGGCATAGTTTGGATTGATCAAATTTTTCTTTGCAAGCTCAATTCTTGTTTTTTCCGCGTTTTCCTTTTTTATGCGTACACACTTGACCACAGAATAACCTTACACTACGAGTATTGCTGGCTTTCCTGGCACAGCGTTTCGTGCTTTCTGGATTTCTGTCTCCTCTTCTTTTTTTATCACTACTTGGCCGCACTTGAATTCAGTTTCTAAAAGATGCACCGCAGAATTCAGCGCCATTAATTCGAAATCTTGCCCTCTTTTTATGTTCGCATCCTTGTTTTTCAAATAGATTTGAATCAATTTTTGGGCTTCCGCAGCATGCGTTTTTATCTCTTCGTCCTGAACAGCCTTCTTGATTGAAGCTTCAAAGCTTTTTTCATTTTGCACTATCTCCATCAATCTCCATTTCCATCTTGCCGCGACAAAAAGCTGGATGCACTCTATTTTCTCCTTTTTGAGCAGGCCCATAATGTTGTGTATGTCTTCCTTTATTTTCGATATATACTCTTCCGCATCCTCAATTTCATCGCTTATTTTGCTCAGATCTGCGCGCGGCATTTTGGCAATCGAAACAAATGGTGAATCTCCGACGTAAATCTTCTTGCCCAGCTTCTCCCATATTTCTTCCGCAAAATGCGGAATAAATGGCGAAACCATAACCGTCCATATCTCGAAAAATTCCCTTAATTTCGGCTCTTTTGCCCTTTTCAAGTACCATTGCAAATCATTTACAGTATTATAGAACAATTCAAGCGTCAACTCTCTTATTTGAAGGTTCTGATATAGCTCATCTACTTTCAAGCATCTTCTGTGCAACCGAGACAGTAGCCATAAATCTGCCTGTTCTTTTTTTTCATCGTCTCTTTTTGCCGCATATTTTTCCATCGCGGATTTCAGAAATTTCATCCGCGCTAAAATTCCTTCAATTGCTGGTTGGTTGAAATCGGTATCTTGTGCAAGGTCCGCACCCGAGACAATCGCAAGACGGACAGCGTCAGCCCCCCACTTGCCAATTGCTGCTTTGAGCGGCAAAATATTGCCCATCGACTTGCTCATTTTTTTTCCATCCATCAGTACAAACCCGTTTGTTACAATTTGTCGAGGCCATAAAGCTTCTCCAAAGATTGCAGTGTGGTTGAATATGAAAAATGTCAAGTGATTATGGACTAAGTCTGTTGCAGAATGTCTGCTGTCAAGTGGATACCAATATTCAAACTCTCTTCTCATTTCTTTGGCTTGAGGCGGCAGCTTCTTTTCTGTTTCTTGGCCCAAAAAAACATAGTCGAATAGCTCTTCGGTCAGCTCCTCCTCTTTCATCTTTTTTGCAATATGCGCTATCGTGTAGAAAGCCATGTATATTGTTGAGTCGGACAATGCCTCAATCATCTTGTCAGAGTCAAATGGGAATTTCGTCCCCAATCCTGTCGAGCGAGTGCATGCTTTCTGCTTAAGCCAATCTATCGTGTATTCGTAGTCCTTCCTTGTTTTTTCTGGCAAGATTTTCATTCTTTTTAGGCATTCCTGCGCTTTTTTCTTCCACTCAGGATTGCCATAATCAATAAACCATTGGTCCTTTACTATTTTTACACTCACTTTGCCACCATACCTGCTATAAATTGGACCATTCGCAATCTCGTAAATTGTGAATGCCTTTCCTTCGTTTAACATTTTTTGCTTGATTTTTTCCTTTGCTTCGACACCCTTGAGCCCCTTAAATTCTCCACAAACCATTATTCCAGAATGCGCCTCTTTCTTGTATATCTCTTGTGTGGCATCCTTTGCTCTTTCGTCTTTTTGGCTTTTTATTCCAATTTTTTCGCATATTTCCTTTGCTGGATAGGGCCCAAATCCATCTAACTGCAGTACTTGTTTCAGCTGATATTTGTCTTCAAGGCCAGCATCCCTTAAGGCAAGATAATCATATGGCGCATGTGCCGGCACTGACATGACTGCCCCGCTACCATTTGATGGATCTACGAAATCTGCATGCAAAATGGGGACAAGCTCGTCAGTTATTGGGTTTTTGGCTTCTGTGCCAATTAGCTGCTTGCCTGCAATTTCTTCCTCGATTTTCAACTCAAGCTGCAGGCTCAATTCCTTTACAGCGTCTTTTGACATATATAATTTTCTTTTTCCATCTGTTGCTTTGACATACGTGGCGTTTTCATTTATCCAGATGTTTGTGACTCCGTAGACAGTTTCTGGACGATAGGTTGCGCAGACAATAAAGCCATCCCTGTAACGAAAAAGAATGCAAAGCATCTCCTCAATTTCAGGGTCGACATCTCCTTTCGTGTCATGTGCTCCAATTGCAGTATTTGCAACTGGGCACCATGGCACAGGATGCTCGCCCTTTGTAATGTACCCTTTCTTCATCAATTTGAAGAATTGCCACTCTATGAATTTGTTGAATGCTGCATCATTTGAGTAAAACTTTCTTCTCCAATCTATAGAATACCCCATTTCTTTCATTCCAGACTCAATCTCATTGGAAAAATGCATTACAAGCCTGGTCGGTTCTGTCAAATTCCGTATTGTATCCTTTTCAATCCCGTATATTTTTTCAAATATCTCAATTACTTCTTGGTCTTCTTCAGCGATTCTTTTTGCCATTGCCATGACTGGCGTTCCTGTCACATGAAACCCCATAGGAAACAAAACATTCTTTCCTTTGAGGCGCATATATCTAGCATATATGTCAGTTATCGTGTAGGTTCTTCCATGTCCTATATGTTGCGGAGAATTAGGATAAGGAAACGCTGCTGTTAGATAGAACTTGTCCTTACTGCTATCCGTGCTGGGCTCAAAAATCCTTGCAGCTTCCCATCTCTCTTGCCATTTTTTTTCTATCTCTTGCATATAGGCTCTTGTTATAGAACAACTTTAATTAAAGTTTATCTTTTACCTCTTGAACTTTGCAGTAATTTTTTCTCCTCTTTTTATTATTTCCTTCGTGCTTTTTATGGCATAGGCAAAATAGTTTTTCCCTTCAATTGCCTTTTTTCTCACAATCTTTCTAGTGAAATTCCATCCATCCAAAACCTGCTGTATTGCACCTTGAGTCGGATAAACTGCAACTAATTTTATTATCATTCCTCTTTCCTCGCTTTTATTTACTATCTCTTTACTCGTTGTAATTCTTGATGCAAAAATGAGGATGGCTGAAAGCCTCATTATGCCAGAAATCAAAAATACCAGCGGTATTCCGCTCAATCCTGCAAGAGTGATGTCTTTGATTTGCAAAAATATGCCTCCTGCGATAGCGCCAGAAGCATAAAATAAGGATCCAAATGCATTGTATTTTGATATGAACGAAGGCCTAAGCTCTCTTCCAACGATTGACAAGGCGAAATTAAACGATGCAAGGTCAAGGCCGGCCCATATGAACCCAGAATAAATCTGCGAAAACAGCAGCCAAAGCTTGTCAGTCGATATAAGCCATGAAAAAGGAATCAGGACCATCCCAAACGAAGTTGCAATCAGGACAAGGCGATTTCCGAATCTGTCGATTGCTTTCCCCCAATACTCGTATGAGATCACTTTCGCAAGTATTGATGCGGCAATCATTATTCCAACAATTTCAAGGCTGAACCCCAACCCGCTTATCATGTAAGGGGTAAAGAATGGAGAGGCAAACTGCACAGAAAAGTTTATCATGGCAATAAAAATCAGAAACCACAGCTCCTTTTTATAAGATGGAAGCAAAAACAAATGCTTTAGCTTTATTTCCTTCACAAGCTGTATCTCATATTTTATGTCCGCTGTTTTCCAATGGTAAACAATAGTTGCCAGCCTTGAAACAAAAGGAATTATGAATATTAATCCGAATGCAATCGCAACCGGCACAGCGCGCTGCAATTCATTTAGCAATACTCCAACCGCAAATGTTGTAAGAAACAAAAGCAGCTGCATTATCTTGTTCCTTTTTGCAAAAAAGTCCGCCCTTTCATTTTCTGGCACAATATCTGTGATCCAACTGCTCCAGGCAGGATTTGCTATCCACACAAACATTGCGCCTATTGTGTAGGACAAGATTATCAGCTCGACGTTTTTCTCTATCGGGAGCACTAATGTAAGTATTATCGGAATCCAGCAGAGCGCTTGTATCGCAGCACTCAATGTGACAAGCACTTTCCTGCTTTTGATCAGCCTCAATACATCCAGGCTGAAAAACTGCGAGATGCCGCCAACAATGTGCGGAAGAGCTGCAAGGACGCCTATCTGGAAATTTGATGCGCCCAAATGCAAAATTGCTGCAGGCAAATATGTATCTCCTGCGCCGGTCATTATTGCGTAGCCTGCCCCTTCCTTTATCGAGTTGCCCATTGATTCCCTAATGCTTTTTCTATCGGCACCATCAGTAGGTTGCATAGCGGTCGCTTTCGCATTTTGACTATAAGAATTAAAAGCCAATCTTCTGTGACCTCATTATGGGCATGACTTTTAGGAAAGCGCTTTATTTTATTGGCGTCCTGCTTTCCTTGATCGGGTTGTTTGCGGCAATTCTTGTAGGCATCAATTCCCCAGAGCCTTTAGATATTTTTGAGGCGATTTCACATGGAATTACAAGTATGGTTTTCGCATTTTTTTCCGGTGTTTTATTTGGTGCGGGGGCTGCCTTTTTTATTATGGGGCTGGTGCTTGGAATTAGAAGTAGTTTTTGGCAGCTTATAGCCGCTTTGGCATTCGCTTTGCTTTCTGCTCTCTTAGGGTTGTCTGCAGTCGCCAATCCTCTTCATTCATCATTTCTGACTCTCGGCTTATTCTTTGCAGGAATTTCATCTTCTGGAGTCTTTCTGATGTCGATTATCATTTTGGAGGCTTTCCAATTACTAAATCTAAAGGAAGGCTGAGTTCATTTTTTCTTCAGCATAAGCAATAGGTGGTTGCTGATTGTTTCAAAATCTGGCAAAGGCGGATAAAGCTGGTGGGCAAGTTCAATATCTTCTTTTGCCCCTGCCAAGTCCCCCATGAAATATTTTGCCTTGCCTCTGTTGTGGTACGAAGCCGCATCTTTAGGGTCAAGCAAGATGGCTTTTGTGTAATCAGCAATCGCCTTGCTGTATTTTTCTGTTTGATAATATGCGTTTCCACGGTTTCTATATGCCTCGTGGTAGTTTGGGTCAATCTCAATCGCCTTTGAATAGTCTTGAATAGCTTTTGAAAATTTTTCCTGCTTATAATAGCAGTTTCCCCTGCAGCAATAGGCATAGGCGTATGAAGGCACTATTTCAATTGCTCGTGTTGCGTCTCTTATTGCTTCATCGAATTTTCCAAGCTCGTAATATGCAAGCGCTCTATTGTAGTAAGCTGCGGCATCTTTACTGTTTAATTCAATCACTTTTCCAAAATCTTTTACCGCTTCATCATATTTCCCAAGAGAAAAGAAAGAGTCGCCTCTCAAAAAATATGCGTCAGCATTTTTTGGGTCTATATTTATTGCCAATGTGAAATTCCTAATCGCCTCTTGTTCATTGTTTCCGACATATTGAAGTCCACGGCGTATATAATAATCTGGAGTGAATATTTCTCCCGATGTCTCTTCAGCCATAATTCTATCATCACTATAAAATTTGATAAAATTATGCAAAATCAAATCTCTTTTTTCTCCAGATAGCTATAAGAAAGAATTGAGACCCCCACGAATATAGGGATCAAAAATATGATAAGATATTCAATTTGCATGCTGAAAAACAGAAAAAAGAAGACGCCGCATAGCAACGTTATGGCAAGCGATATTAAGAAAGCGCTTATTGCATGAGGAATCGCCTTTTTCTTCTCCACAAAATTCTGCAACAAGCTCTCTTTTTGCTCAAGCTCAATGGGTGGCATTGTTTCTGCTGCTGCCACTTTCTCCGTCTGTATAGGCTTAGGAGGTTCAAATGTTTCCTCAATAGCCTTTATTTTTTCCTTCCTGGCGATCTTGCGCCTTTTCTTTCCCTTCACCATCCGCATCACTCAAATTCCACCTTTTCTTGGCTGTCTTGCAAATATTCTATATTTTTTATTTTTCCAGTGGCTTGCAGCTCTCCAAGCACTTGCTGTATGTCAACTCTGGACCTAATTTTTATCCTTTCTATTTCTGCATTCAAGGGGAGCCGCCTTTTTGCTTTCCACTGCCTTACTTCAGAAATGATCTTGTTTAATGCCTCTACTTTTTTTTCTGCATCATCGTCAATCAATTCCTCCTTGACCTTCGGCCAAGCGGAGAGGTGTATCGTTTTTTCTGGATGGAATGCCTGCCAAATTTCTTCTGTTATGTGTGGCGCTATTGGGGCAATTAGCTGGCAACATTCCAGCAACACGGTCTGCATAGTATGTTGTGCTGCTTGCTTGCTTTCCTTACCGTATGTCTCTGGTTGGTAGATGCGGTGCTTGGTGTACTCTAAGTAGAAATCACAGAACTCGTGCCAAAAGAAGTCTTGAACCTTGTTCAGCGCGCTGTGGAATTCAAAATTTTCATAGTCGTTTGTCACTTCCCTTTTGACCTTCTGAAGCCTTGACAATATCCACCTGTCAGTTATTTGGAGTGCAGACGGGGTACTGTCCTGCATTGTTTTGTTTTCACATGCCTTTTGGACCAATTTGGCTGCGTTCAAAAGCTTAGTTATGAAATTTTTCGCATATTGGACATCCTGGTAGGAAAATGGCCGGTCTTTAGCCATCGCACCAGCAAGCGCAGCCCACTGTCTTACAGCGTCTGCTGAATATTCGTCAATTAGTCTGTCTGGAGCAATTATATTCCCCAATGATTTGCTCATTTTTTTCCCATCAGGTGCAAGGACATTGCCATTCAGGAGAATGTCCTTGAAAGGAGGCATTCCTGTTAGAACGGTGCAGCGATATATTGTGTAGAATGCCCATGTCCGGACTATCTCCACACCCTGTGGCCGAAGGCTTACTGGATAGATTCGCCTAAAAAACTCCTCATCATCCTTCCATCTTGCAATTATCAGTGGTGTGATTGACGAATCTACCCAACAGTCGCACGTCGATTGCTCTGCCACAAGCTCTTCACCGTTTGGCCCTTTCTTTGTCCTGTGCTTTATTGGGTCAAATGGCAACTCGTTTTCTTCTGCCGGGTAAATCTTGCCAGTTTTGCTGTCTATCCAAAAAGGCAGCGGAGTCCCAAAAACTCTCTGGCGCGAGATGACCCAATCCCAACCGACAAATTTTGCCCAATCTATCAAATACTGTATCCCAAAAGACGGGGTCCATCTTATCTTGCGGGCGCTTTCGATTATGTAGTCTGATTTGTCTATGATTTTTGCGAACCATTGCATTGAAAGAAGCAGCTCTATCGGTTTTTTGCACCTATCGTGCACTTTGATAGTCTGCTTTATCTTGACGGCTTTCTCATATTTATTTTCGGCTTTAAGGCGTTCCAACGTTTTTGCCCTTGCTGATTGGATATCGCTGCCATCCAGCCATAATCCATCGCTGTTTATGATGCGGCCTTTTTCATCAATCGCACGGATGACTGGCAATTTATGTCTATAGGCCCAAACAACGTCTTGCATATCTCCAAAAGTGCAAACCATTACAAGGCCAGAGCCAAACTCTTTTTCCACATCAGCGTCAGCAAGCAGAGGCACAGTTTTGCCAAGCGGTGTCTTAATTTTCTTGTCTTTTAAAATGGAATATCGTTCATCAGCAGGATGGTACAAAACAGCGACACACGCATGCAGGAGTTCTGGCCTTGTTGTCGCTACCAAAAGCGGTTTGCCATCCTCCAAATAAAATTTTATATAGTGCAGATCGGTTTCCCTTTCAGCATCTTCTGTGTCTGTCTTTGCAAGCGCAGATACGCAATGCGGGCACCAAAACACAGGATGCTCTGCTCGGTATATCTGCCCTTTTTTGTACATCTCCAAAATTGAGATTTGCACTTTTTTGTGGTAGGCTGGGTCCATCGTCCGGTATTCGTATCTCCAATCTGCAGAAAACCCAAGCGCTTTCATTTGCGATTTCATCTTGGAGATAAACTCTTCAGTCCACGCAATGCATAATTTTCTGAATTCCTCTGGAGGTCTTCTGCCATATTTTTGCTCAACTTTTGTCTCGGTTGGAAATCCTTGGCAATCCCATCCTTGGGGATAATAAACGTTATACCCATTCATCCTTTTGTAGCGGGCTACAAAATCAAAGTAGGAATAGGAGAGCACATGGCCCATATGGAGCTCCCCTGAAGTGAATGGCGGAGGCGTGTCAATCGAGTAGATCGGCTTTGAATAATCGTCTTCCCTGAATTCATAAACTTTGTTTTTTTCCCACCATTCTTGCCATTTCTTTTCGATTTCTTTGCCATACTTTTCGCAAACTGCCATCATGTGCAATTCTATGCGATAAGTTATTAAGTTGTTTTGTTTTATTTGACCGGTTTTATGGACCTGGCTCAAATTATCTTGCTTGGGCTTATCCAAGCAATAACCGAATGGCTCCCGCTTTCCTCAAAAACAATCTGCTCATTTGTCTATCTGAATTTTTTTGGAGGCAGTCCAGAAAAACTGGTTTCCGTTCTTCTTTTTTTGCATCTTGGAACGCTGCTTTCGGCAATCGTGTATTTGAGAAAGGAGCTGTTTGGCATTTTTTCTGAGACTGCAAAAGCCATGCGCCCTTTTCCTGGCATCTTGCCAAAATTTTTGGAAAGCAAGCAAGGTTTCATTTTTTTTGCTTTATTGTCGACTGGTGCTGTTGGGCTTCCTTTATTGGTCCTGGAAAAAGCGCTCTTTCCAACCCTCAGCGGAGAGCTAATTCATATTCTGATGGGCTCTGGACTGGTTCTCACAGGATTTCTTTTGACTGCTAGCTCCAATTCAAGGTGGAGGACAGCTGAGCTTGCAAACTGGAAAGATGGGCTTTTTGTTGGTGCTTTGCAAGGGCTCTCTGTGTTGCCAGGCGTTTCAAGGGCAGGCAGCACTACTGCTGGGCTCATTTGGAGAGGGTTTAATCCATCTTCTGCGCTTTTGCTTTCTTTTTTGCTTTCAATCCCCACTGTAATATTTGCTGAGCTTCTTTTCTGGTCCGCAAGCCAGCATTTTTCCACTATCAATTTTTCTGATGGCTTTTTGTTGCTAATCAGTAGCTTTATTTTCGGCTATGCCACTATTGATGCATTGCTGCAGCTTGCTCAACGCTTTAATTTGGCTTGGCTTGCATTTCTTTTTGGGATTATAATGCTAGTTTTCGGCAGCCTTGGAATGAGCTAGCCGCAGACACCACCTGAGCAGATGCCCGAGCAGCAATTTATATTAAGCTCGCAGGTAGCTCCTGTTGGAAGGCATGAGCAGGCTTGGATATCACAGATTCTTGAGCAGCATTCTTCGTTCTTTGTGCATGGCCCGCCTTGTCGCTGGCAATTTATGCAACGCCCGTTTCCTGGCGGGATGCACTGCAAATTATTGCAGCATTGGATATCACTTATGCATGTTGCGTTTTCTGCATAGCATGCCTGGCATATTCCGCCGATGCATGCTAGATTTGAGCAGCACTGAGCGCTTGATGTGCAGCTTCCGCCTTCTGCCCGGCAAGTGCTGCATACTCCGTTGGAACAATATGGGGCAGATGGGCAACATTCGCTATCTTGCGTGCAGCTTCCGCCTTGGCGGTTGCAGCATGCGCCATTTACGCAACTACCCGAGCAGCAATTTACATCTTTCTCACAGGGCGAAAGCACGGCATAGCAGCCGCACACCCCTCCAGCGCAAACTTCACTGCAGCAGTCATGAGGTCCGTCGTTGCATTCTTTGCCTAAACCCAGGCAAGCTTGGCAAATGCTCGGCCTGCCTCTGCAGAGTATTCCCGCCCCGCAACATTCTTGATCTGCCTGACAATTTGTACCGGTATTGGGGCAAAGCGTGCATCTTTTTGCACCTTCCTGGCCCACGCATTTTAGAGTGCCGCAACATTCGCTGTCTTGCGTGCATGTCTGCCCTATATCGCGGCATACGCAGATTCCGCCTTCACAAATGCGTCCATCACAACAATCTCTATTGACTGTGCAATTCTTTCCAAGCCCGCTGCATGACCTGCATGTCCCAAATGGCGCGCCAATGCAATTTAGCCCAGGGCAGCACTTGTAGTCTGCATTGCACGGTGTACCTTCTTGATAGCATGGGCGGCAGCCACTGTCTATGCATACCAACCCAGAACAGCATACCTGCCCTGCGCAGTAGGTTCCTTGCGGCACGCATGCGCCGCATGTTCCAGTCCCATTTTCGTTCATAAAGCACGCAAGCCCGCTACAACAATCGCTGTTTGTTGTGCAGCTTTGTCCTGACGAGCGGCAGAAGCCGCATTGCCCCATTATGCAAAGCAATCCGCTTCCAGGGCAGCAATCCGAACTTTGCACGCAATTTCCTCCCTCCGCAACGCAACAGATGCCATTATTGCATGTTCCTCGGCAACAATCACTGCTGTTTTGGCATGCGCCCCCTATGCCTATGCATGCTTGGCATGTTCCGCCAATGCAAGTCAATCCTTGGCAGCAGTCTGAAGGAGAGTAGCAAGCTTGCCCATTTTGTCTGCATTCTTCGCAAAGCTTTGGTCCAGATGCAGGCCCAACGCACACCAAATTCCCGCAGCACTGCGAAGTCTGCTGACATATCTGTCCATTTTCGATGCACGCCTGGCAATATCCCGCAGGAGTGCATATCAACGGACTGCAACAATCTGATTGGCTTCTGCATTCTTGGTTAATCTCTTTGCATGGCTGGCAAACAGCATCTATACAAAGCAACCCGCTGCAGCAGTCTGTCCCAACTTGGCAACTTTCGCCCTTATGGTGGCAAATTTGGCACACTCCGTCTACACAATTCAGTCCGCCGCAGCATTCCGATGCGTCTACGCAGCTTTCTCCTTCGCCTTGGCATTCAGAGCAGACACCTGTTGAAAGCATGCAAACAAGTGGCGGGTCTTGTCCCCCGCAGCAATCCTGGTTCAGGAGGCAACCGCCTTGATTTTGGCTAAGGCAGCACCTTCCTTCTGAACACGATCCAGAGCAACATTCATCATCTGTCATGCAGCTTGTTCCCAGCCCCTTGCATCCGCTGCATACGCCGCCAATGCATCGCAGGCTTCCGCAGCAATCCTCGCTCGTAGTGCAGGTTTGCGATTCATTGCCGCATATTGAGCAAATGCCATCAACACACCTGAGGTTTCCGCAGCACTCGTCGCTGCTTGTACACTCGCTTCCCATCCGCTGGCAGGTAATGTTTGCAAACGCACATTTCAACGCAAGCCTTTTTTCTCCCTCTTGGAACTTGCCGCTCACTCCTACCTTAGAATAATCGAACCTTACCTTTAATTTTACGATTTTGCCCGGCTCGCACGGAGGCGAGTCAGAAAGCACAACCCCGATTATCTTTCTTTCTGAGGTGGCAAGGCGCAAAGAATTTGTCTCCGGCCCGCCATATTCACAAAATACGCCGCTTTGGTTTTCTATCGTTATGCCTGTGACAGTAATCGTATCTACATCGCTGTTTTCGATTGCAAGGATATAGCCTCCCTTGTCAGGCTGGGTGCAAATCACACCAAAATAGGCAATTGCTTCATAAATTCTTATTGGTTTGGCTGGTCCTGTCCAATAAAGCCTCGAATCTGTAATTGCGGACTCATCAGAAGGGGAAAGGAAAGAATTTAGAAAAATCATTACAACTATTCCTATTATCAGGACCATACCAACAGTAAATAGATATTCAGGTGAGGCTTGCCCCTTTGCCTCTCTTTTCGCTTTTTGAATCATCGCAAAATGCTTCTTTTCTACCATTTTTATTCTTTTCTATTTTTAGCTTGTCTGCGAAATTTGCTTTTCAAAGATTTACTTTCATCCCGTCTTCCGCAGCAAGCGTCTCAACACCTGTTTGGCGTTCTATTTTTTTTGCTTCTTTGTCTGGACCTGCCTTGAGCATGCTCATTCCAAGATGCGTTATTATTGCCTTTTTCGGGCGGGCTTCGTCCAGCAGCTTGCATGCCGCTTGCGTGTCCAGGTGGCCAGGTATCAAATCGTCTTTTGGCTTGAGACAATTTATTATAAGCAAATCGGATTTTTCATATTGTTTTCCAATCCCAGCAAAGTATTCTGTGTCAGATGTGTATCCGATTTTTTTGCCATCAATTTCTATAACAAAGCCAAAACCGGTTGCATCTTCATGCTTGACTCTTGTAGCAAAAAAAGAGAATATTTTCCCTTTTATTTTTTGGCAGAGGCTTTCGGCCGGAGCAACCACCCAATATTTTTCAAGCATGTTGAGATGGTAATTAGAAACACCACGATCTCCTTTCTCATCACCAAAAATTACGCTTCTTGAGCCTATCAGATGCCCATTTTTTTTGCCAAACTTCGCAAATGCTTCAATAAGAAGATTAGCATCATTTGTGTGATCTATATGATTATGCGTAATGACTATCGCATCAATTGTCTTTGGGTCTTGGCGGTATTCAAGCGATGAGAAGAGCGCACCTGGCCCAGGGTCTACATGAAAATTTAAAGAGGCATTCAGCCTCCAGCCACCTGTTTTTCTTATCTGCCTTACCATGTTGTATCTGCCGCCTCCAGTGCCTAGAAAAACAATTTCCATTGCAACCCTCCGCCAAATGCTGCAACCAAAATGATAATTAATGGCATGCATATGCTGCCATCTTTTTTTGGCGATCCGCCAATATCCAACGTTTGATTGATCTCATACCAACTTCCGACTTCATCTTGCCATCCAATCCACACTTTGTGCTTGCCTTCCTGCAACACAAAATTGATTTCATCTTCCTCTCCTATTGCTGTTGTCTCACCATCATCTATCCTTATGGTTAGATTTTTTGGCATATTTTGTCTTTCAGTTTTTATTTTCACTTCATATGTGCCTTCACTTATTTTCGTGATCGAAGTGTCAGCCACTTTGACAGTTGGCTGTTTTTTTACGTTTATGAATTTGTGGTAGGATGTGCTTGTGGTTGCGCCTTTTACTGCCAGGCTTATTGGCTCTTGCAAGCCAAATTCTGGCAAAACCGATATTGTTATCTGAACAGGCTTTTCAATCTTCATTTCATACGCGCTTTTTTGGCTCCCATAGGCAAATGCTATAGTGACTGTTTGGGGATATTCTTTTGCAGAAATGGCAAATGTTAGGTTTGCCTGTCTGCCTTCAACATAGGCAGCAGGAAGCGAAATCTCCTCTATTTTCAATCCTTCTTCTTCCACCGACGCATTTGATATTTCGTATTCAAGCCATTGCAAGTCTCCGTTAGCATATGCAAGCAAGATTTTTTGCTTGCCTTGGCTTTTGCCGCTGTAAAAGTCATAATATGGAGTTTCGAGCATGTCTATCTTGCTGATCTGATTTCCAATGAAGACATAAGCACTTCCATTTTTGCCGCTGGCTTCCTGTTGGAATATTATTGTATTTTTTTCTCCTATTTTTACTTTATCTTTGTACAGCCTTGCATTAGGTGTACCTTGCCTTTCTGCCCGCGGATCAACTCTTACGCTTATGCTTCTCTTTTCCAAATATGGTGAATTCAAAGTCAATGGGCAGCTGTATTGGTAGCTTGGCGATATATTTGCTGGGACTTTGACAATCCAGCTGGCCACTGTGCTTACATTTGGCCTTAAAATAAGATGTTTAGTTGGCGTTTCCACTTCAAACGCACCCAAACCGACACACGTTGACAAGGTCACCGGAATGACAGCATACTCTTTGCCTTCGATTTCAAGAAATGCTGCGGTGGCAGATTTTGGAGGCAGTCGTTTTGCTGCAATATCAAAACTGTAGTCTTTTTTCGGTTCATCTTGTTTAAAGTCAAGAAGAACAATATTGCTTGCCATTGGTCCGCTCTTACCGCTTGTCTCCCATTCAATTCGCGCATTTTTTGGGAAATAATTTGCGACAAGGAGATTGGTTTCTTCTATCTCAAAAAATTTGCCTAATTCAACATGCAGTGCGTCAAGTCTTCCAACTTCAAGCCAAGTTGGATCCACTGGCATCCATTTGCCGAGATAGACTTCGTTCCATGCATGTCCTTGCCATGTGCCATATTTTTCACTAAAAACGTAGCCAGTAACGTATCTGGTCGGAAATCCTGCTGCCCTTGACAATGCAGCAAAAAGAGTAGCATATTCAAAGCAGACGCCCTCCTTTGTCTCCAAAATACTGATCGCATCTTTCTTTTCTCCAACGTATTGCTCATTGTATTTGACATTGTTGTGCACCCAAATCGCTATCTTTGCAACCTTTTCAAAATCATCTACAGAGCCTTCCACAATTTTGTCTGCAAGTGCCCTTATTTTTGGGTGGTCGCTTTGCGTTCGATTCGTTGCCTGAAGGTATCTGGCCTCATTGTCTGCAAGTTGGCCGCCTCCAATGTCCTGCGTCATCCTTTTTGTTGTGTTTAGATGGATTGCAAATGAATAATGGAAAGGATTTTTTGGTTTTTTTGCTCCAATCTGGACGTATCTATTCCCCTCTTTCTCAAATGTTTTTTGAGCATCTACTTTTGCGCTTTGGTATTCAGTGGAGGCCGGGACTTGAATTTGTAGTGACAAGTCTTCTATAGCTCCTCCATGCACAATTACGCTGCCGCTTTCATTTATCAGCACCGTTGCTGAAGTTATGAGCTGGGGAATAAATTGTCCATCCGCAAAAATAATAGATAGAGTAAGAAGCATCGGAATAATGTTAATGATTCGCATAACTTTCTTTCTCTTATTTCTTATTAATAGTTGCTATGCAAGAAATTTTTTCTTGCTTATCTTTTCTCTTAAGTATTCGCCCACAAAGCTTAGTCTTGGCCCTTGCAAAGCATCCTGCTCAAGCTTTTTCTTTGTTTTCAGTACGGTCTTTAATTCATCAACCCAATCTTTGTAATTTTTTATCCACTCGTATGAAAGCATTTCTTCAGCTCTTTTTAAATCGACTTCTTTTGCCTTGATAGTCAGCTGCTCAAGGAAGTCATAATCTTCTATGTCCTTCATTGTCACGCCAACAAATTTTGCCTCTGGTGTTGCTATGTCACTCCCAAGATAAGCAAGGTTCATGCTTCCAGTTTTTATCGCCCAATATATATACCAGCCCCACGCATCGCAATCAGTGAAGCAATAAATGGGCAATCTTTTGTTTGCAAGTTTTCTTATCAGTCTCCTGCAGCCTCTGCTAGCCTGCCCCTTGGGGGTTATCAGAATGCAATTTTCTTTTTTCCAAAATTTGTCTTCATTTAGCCTCTGCCACATCGCATCCTTTTCCACCACCAGCACGTAATCTGCATCAATTTCCAAAAATTCCATTCCGTTGTCTACATCAGAGGGGATCATCCAGCCGCTTCTTCCTTGTTTCGTGCAATCAATAATATCCTCTTCCCCGCCAAATTTGTCCTTAATTACCAAAGGACCTGCGACAACTCCTTTCCGGTCGGTATTCAAGTTCAAATCCTCTCTTTTCACGTTTAATGCCACTTCCAAGTCTTCAACCAGAGGGTTACTTTCGCTCTGCTCTGAAAAAAGCTCTTCATCCAAGTCTTCTCCAAGCGAAAATTTCAGTTGGTAATACAGCCCTCTTATTGATGTATGTGCATTTTCGGTGAGAAATTTCTTGCATTTTGCGGCAATCGCAACTGTCTGCATGAATTTTCTTGCTTGCCCAACATTGATGAATTTTCGTTCCTCCTTTTTGTCCCCAAGCCGCAGATAACCAACGCTTTCATCGTATAATATGTTGCCTTTGCTTCTAAGTGTTGTTGTAAAGGTCGGCGTGCTTTGCGCATTTATCTCAGATATCATCTTTCTGCCGAGGTCTTCCAGTTTTTTTATGACTTCTGCGCTTTTTTCATTTTTCATTTTCCCACCGTCATTCTTCAATTTCCTCTTCTTTAACCTCTTCCTCTGCAGGAGCCTCTTCATCCTCTTGCTCTTCAATCTGCGTCGAATATTTTGTTTCGATTAGTTGAATCAATTTTTTCTCTATTTCTTCTGGCTTTTCTTTCCCTGCAAGATCAGCCAGGTCTTTTGAAAGCTGTGAGACATACCTTAATATTGCCTTCTTTCTTGCTCCCCTCTCCTTTTCGCGATTCAAGCCAGCAATATATCTTTGCAAGTCGCGTGCCGCCTCCATCATAGCATTTTTTATTTCCTGGAATATTTCTTCTTCTCCGCTTATTGCTTGTTTCCCTGCTGATGTGTATGGGACATAAACAGACGAAATGTTGACAAAGATTGTCAGTGGCTCTTCCTCAAAATTTTTCAGCCCATATCTTTTCCAATCTATGCTTTTTGCAGCTTCGGTTATTGCGCATCCAGCATTGTCAAATAGCAGCGGTGCCCTATTTGCGTATCTGATTATCTCACTTTGCGATCCGTTTTCTGTGGCGTTCTTTTTGCCTGCCCCTCCACCATATGCAAGGCCGACCTCCACCATGAAAGGTATCCCACCCTTGTATATTTTTGGAGGTCTTTCGACTACTACTAGGTATTGCGGGGCAAGTATGTTTGCCAAAGATTTTTCGATGTGCTCTTTTCCTATCGGCCTCAAAGAGTCGGTCGCAGGCGCTATCCATTTTATTTTCGGGTCATGTATTGCCTTGACTATTTTTTCAGCCTCGCTCCATGTGAGCTCAGATGGCTTTTTGTTGAAATCAACATCTGGAAGAAGCTGTTTCAATTCGTCAATTTTTGACGGAGACACTCTTGCGAACCTCTCTTGCAAAAAAGATGAAATGCGGATGCATTCTTTTTCACGGTGCGCAAAGTCGATCAAGTCGTTCGTTGTTATGCCAAGAGGGTGGGGTTTGACTGTTATTGGCTTTGGCGGTATATGCTCGGAAGAGCGAGGAAACACGAATTTCTGGTTTAGAGGGTCAACAAGCTCAATATGCAGATGCGGATTTGCTATCGCTGTCCGCCTTACATACTCATAAACTCCAAAAGAAGACATGTCGTATTTTACATCTGCGACTTCAGCTTCTACTTTCAAGCCATGTCCAAAATTCCCTTCTGCTTTTACTAAATTCATCACTTTCGGGGCATTTGATTTCAGATCGATAGCAATCTCGCAATTTATTTTTTTGTTGTCATATCTGCTTTCGACCTTTATTGGCTTGCCAGTGGTTATCTGCGCATACATTGTGCAGCCTGATGCGCCTATTCCTTGCTGCCCTCTTTGCTGTGCATAGCGGTGGAACTTCGTTCCAGCCAACATTTGGCCTAGCGCTTTGCCTATATGCTTTTCAGGTATGCCAGGCCCATTGTCCTCCACAATCACTAGATATCTGCCTGATTCTCTGTCTACTTCTTTGATGACAACTTTAATCTCTGGCAGTATGCCTGCCTCTTCGCAAGCATCAAGGGAGTTGGTGATGTATTCATGGACAATAGTAGTGAGCGACCTTGTTTTTCCAGAGAAGCCAAGCATCTGCTGGTTTTTTTTGAAAAACTCAGCTACTGAATGCTCTTTAAATTCTGCAAAAATATTCTCTGTGATGCTCATATCATCACTGCCACTGGTCGCATTATTACAACAGCCGATTCATTTAAAATCAATTGCTCTTTCAGAACATGTTCCTAATTTCATCTTCTTTTATTTTTCTCCTGCATTTTTCAAGATATGCATAAACAGAAGAGTGGGGGGCCCCATCGATAATCCTGAAAATAGCCTCAGTAGCATAATCAAGTGTTTCTAGTTTTGAAATAACCGACACAGTATGGCCAAACACAACAACGTTTGCGCCAACTTCCTCAAATATTATCTCTTTTGTCCTTCCTTTTTGGCCTATGATTCTGCCCTTTATCCTCACGAGCGCTTTTTCATTTTTAGCATAATCCCTCAAATTGATTATTCTTAACCCATATTCGTCTGACAACAGCTTCAGCGCAAGTGCAGGCTCAAAGCCCCTCCCAATTGCCTTCACAATGTCTTTTGCGATGTATTCGTCTACAGGTTCGCCCTTTATTAAGACGCCACCGTCGCTATCGATAATCAGTTTGACATTCATTCTCCTCTCCAAATAATCTTTTGTTTGTCCTGTTTCGCCAACCAAAATCTTTATCCTCTCGTTGGGTATCCTTACTATCTGCATAATACCACTCTACATAAATTCTGCAAGCCCTTTTTGCGGGCTTGCTTCTTCTGTGAACACAGAATTAATGTCTTTTTTGAGCAAATCCAGGCGTTGCCTTAGATAAAGTGGCAGATTGTAGCGGTTGATCGTATCTAATGCATGCTGGAGATATTTTGTAATCCCTCCCTTTGCAACAGTGAGCAAAAGCTTCCCTCCGCAATTGTTGCATTTCCCGCTCAACGGCACCCTGCGGTATTTGATTTTGCAATCGATGCATCTGAAATTTTGCTGGGAGAAGCTCCTCAAATTTCCGTATAAGTCTGGCAGAAAATGGTGCAATAACAGCCTTTCTGCAGCATCTGCCGCTTCAACTGCCGATATTTTTTCCTGCAATGCAAATTGCGCGTCAATTTTTTCAGCCATGTCTTTAAACTGCAGATATGATGTTATCTGAGGCCCAATTGAAATGCAACTTGTCTCATGCGTATATTCAAGGCTCAAGTATTGTTCGGGCTTCCCAAGAACTTTTTTGACAATCTCCACGTTCGCATCTGATGGTGATGCCAATTTTGTAGTTTGCAGGTAAAATTCCAATGAGTAAGATTTGCATATTTCCATAGTATGGACTTCATCATCGATTTCACGCGGGTCAATTCTTGTTGTCAGGACCAATGGGGCATCCATTGTCCCGCCGCGTGATTCTGGCAAGAACGCTAAAGAAAAGTTAATGAGAGCATCCAAAAGCAATATTACACTGTCCTCATCTCCATCCGCATTTCTTCTTTTTGCCGCATGGAAATATGGGTGGGCAAATCCGACATTCGCGTCAGTGAATCCTATGACTCTGCCAAGCACAGCCGCGGATGTGTGTGGCGACAATCCAACCACAAGATGCCCGACCAAGTCTTCTTCCTTTTCCAATCTGTAGTAAGGCGCAATTCCGTATACTTTTTCTAGCAGCTCATCAATGAATTTCGCAACTCGGAAGAGATATTTTGCGCCGTTTTTGGACAGTATTATATCTTGAACTTTGAGGGGGATTATTTGCTCATCCTCTTCAAGTGGCTTTCCATTTTTGTCGTGCGAATAGCCTAGCTCTTTTAGTTTTTCTATGCTTGTCCCTATTTCCTTTGGCTTGAAATGAGTCAATGGTACATCGGTCGCATCGAACCTGCTTGTCCCGTCTCTAAATACATAGATTCTGTGTTTTGCCCTTAAGACCCCTTTTTCGAGTCTCTCCGGTATTTTTGATGAGGAAAATAAGCCTTCTACTCCTTTTATGTCCCCTATCTCATCAATTGAAACCTTGCAGTTTTCCAAAGCCTTTTCGAAAAGAGACACAATATTGATGCTCCTTTTGTCCCATTTAGTCGTCTTTACTTTGCATTCTGGGCATTCATCAGCTTTTTGGTACCGATGGCATACATTGCAAACTGTTTGCTGCACTGCATAGCCGCCGCATACGCACTCGGTATAGATGGTTTGCCCCCCGCAGGCTTTGCATCTCAGCCTTGCAATTTCAACTTCTATCCCTCTTCCTTCTTTTTCAGCCCTTGATTTTAGTTTATTGTATATTTTTGTTATATTTGCATTCTTGTCGATTGCTGTCCCAACGGGAAAGAGAACATTGACGCTCTTTTTCATTTTTCTTTCCCGCGCCTTTTCAGGTCGCCCCATTCTCGAGCCTATATAGGTAGGTGCTTTTGCCATTATTTTCATGCCAGATATTTCAGACAAAAGTTCCAGAATCGGCTTTTTTTCATCAAATAGGGCTTCAAATTTTTCTCCTGTGATGTTCTTCTCAACCATGATTCCCATTGTTTTTAGCAGCGCATAAGCATCTTCTCCAGGTATTTTGATTTTGCCTTGCTCAACAATATGAGGGACGCACAATTCTTCAAGAACAGCTTTTGTTGGCGACGACTCAAGTTCAAACGAATCAAGCCTGAACAGTCCATAATGCGGTGTTCCAGTTTTCAGCCACTCTGCTAGTTCTTTGAGCTGTTCGTGGGTGATGTTGTGCCAAAAGTACGTATATCTTGGATGCAACGGAATGCCTTTTTTTCTGCATAATGCAACAGCTTCCCCTGCTGTTAAATTATGCTTGATATTTTGCACGCCTTGTTTTTTTGCCTCTTGCTCAAACCACTCTTCGCACCATGCAGATGGCATGAGTGGGTGATTTGACTTCAAAAAATCTCCAACTGAAATTAAAATGTCGCCTAAGAATAGTATTTTTTGAATTTTACCATCCAGTTCTTTGGCTTGCTGAACAGTTTCTACTCTCACTACAGAGCCGTCTATTAGTTTAACAACCGGCCCTTCAATTGTGTCGCAAGGAGTGACAACACAGCTTTTACCTGGTCTTTCAATTTTCATTTGCGTCCCTACAGCCAAAAACGAGTCCAAGATATACATAGAGGCTGGATGGATAGCTTTACTCATAATGCCTGTTGCTCTTGTTCTGCCGTATCTTAACCTCCATCCACCTTTTTTTGACGGATAAGAAAAAATCACGCGGCCAGCAACTGATTCCTCCAAAAACCGATAATCAGGTTTTGGCAAAAATCCGCTTTCTTTGCTTGCAACTTTAATTATCGGCTCAAGCCAGCTCCAATCAAGATTAATTTTTTTAGTATATTTGCTTACTTTAGCCGCCTTTTGTGCAATCCCTTCACATATAACCAATGCTATTCCGCTTCTAATCCTATTTGTTGACACTCCATCTATGTCCCTGTAAACTGCGACTTCCTCCTCTTCGGTTGGATCGCCATCAATGCAAACTGGACAATTTTTTACGATATGGCGTATATCATCATCGGGGGGACGGTATTGGAGATGCGCTGAGCGCGTCCCGTATATTCCAATTTCTTCTACATATCTTTCTATCTGGGTGTCTGTTGGTCGAAAATCGCCTATTTTTAGCTCACGCCTTGCAACGTCCCCAAGCACAACTGCTAAAGCCGCCACCGTGCCTCCTGCTGACCGAATTGGCCCTGCAAAAAATATCGCAAGATACTCGCTTCCATCTGGGTTATTTCTGATCTCAACTTTGCTTATCCCCTCGGTAGGCGCCACCAAAACTCCTTCTGTAAGGATTCCAACGCCTGTCCTTATTGCTTGTTCAATCAGTCTGACTTTGTTGTTTTTGATTTCTGGTGGCAAATCAATTTCTCTATTGACGATCTTCTTTACTATATAATAGGCAATTCGTTCGCGTGATTCTCCGCTGCTTTCAAACTCTCTTATTAGGTTTGCTATGTTTGGCGGACCGACAATCCCTTCCACTCTTGCGGCAACATCGGCTGCCATTTTTATCTCAACATCCAGCGAGGGGTCAAGTTTTTTTAAGCGAGCCTTTTCCGCTATCCCATATGCTTCTTTCAGCTGAGCGTGCAGCTGCTGAAAATATTTTTCAGTCTCGTCGCAAGTATTTGGCCCCATCCAAACCACTATGATTCACGAAAGCTTATATGGTGCACTCTCCCACTTTTTGTTTCTAAAATAGGCACAACGCATGGTGTTGGCACATGCCCAAGCTTCACTTGGTATTCTGTCCGATCTTGGAATGTGCCACTATTGATGAGCAATGCTCCACGGTAGAGCATAAGGCCGTTTTTGTGCACATGGCCCATGTGCACTACATCTGGCTCTTCTTCAATAACCAAGTAGTCCGTTCCTTCAGGAACAATGAGATTGTCCCCATAAATTGGCGATAGGTGGCGCCTTTTGACAAGTTCCATCATAGCTTCTTCTGGTTTTGAATAGGTCAGGCCGCTTAAACTTGCAATTATTGAATCAAGTGAAGTGCCATGATAGATTAAGTGCCTCAGACCTTCGATTTCAACCGTTGCTGGGTTGCTTGTTCTTATTACATCTGTTTTTAGCAAGTCGTACGGAATTATTGGCTGTGGTTCGGCCCTTCTTACTGCATCATGATTGCCAGGAGCCACTATGACTTCAATATAATCAGGAATATACTCTAATGCCTTGTCCACAAGCTCGTATTGCTGATAGATATCTTTAACGGCAAGCTCCTTTTCCTGTTCAGGATAGATGCCAATCCCATCTACAACGTCGCCGCAAATGACTATGTATTTTATCTTGCCGGCAAGCTCTTTTTTTCCTTCTGCACCATTTAACCAATTTATAAACCTGAAAAATTCCTTGTCTAAAAATTTTTTGCTGCCAAAATGCAAATCTGAAAGATATGCTATTGCCAGGTCATTCTCGGCCTTTTTTTGTTCTCTTGCAAACGGCAAATCTGGCCAGGTTATTGAATCAGAAATAAACAATTCACCAATACTTTTGCCATCAAAAGCGACGATATCGTCAAGAAGCATTCTTTGTGCAGCTTTAAATGCATCTGTGTCCTTATTTATGACAACTTTCGCATTCCCTTCTTCATCTTCAACGTCAAAAAGAATATTGCCTTTTTTTGTAATTCTCTTGTCCGTCACCATCCCGATTAATCTGACCTTTGCGTCTATCACCTCTTTCACTTGGGATGTCGTAATCATTGGGTAAGGGCTGTTCCGCGTCTTCAAAATTTTTGAAATCCGCTGGAAGCGATTTCGAAAATAATTAACAAAATCCTCCAATTTGCCGGTGCAATTTGTCTTTCCGCTCACATCGCTTTTGCTTATCAAGCGAACGTTTGAATCATACTCCTTTGCCAGCGGCTTAAAATCAGGCGAACGGCTGATGACTGCCTGAGTGGGTACTTTTTCTTGAATTGATATTAATTTCTCAATTGTTTCAAGGTTGATGATGGGCGAGTCTAACTTACTTATTTTTTCGATGACTTCTGGCTCGATTTTGTTGTTTTCGATGAAGTCATAAGCTTCTGGCGTAAGCCGTACGCCTTTCTTGTATAGCTCTACAATGTCGGTTTGCATCTTTCCCACATCCATTGAATGCTGCTGATTGCCTCATTCGGCTTGCAGCTTTGCGCATAATGAGAAGCATGCATTGCTCCACAATGCACGCTTTCCTTCATTCATTGCGGCTTGATTGATTCGAGGGCAGAAAGTATCGCCCACATTTGAGTCCTTGCATGCATAGGTATGTTTATGTCTTCACTTACTCCTTCGATGGCATAGATTGCCGCAGATATCCTCGTTGAAAGGTCGTCTTTGCTTTTGAGCCTTTCTTTTGCTTCCGCAAGAGCTCTTCTGATATTTTTCGGCACCGTAGTGTCTTCACCCAATGTCTCAATCATTTCAATAATCTGCGCGACCTTTTTTTCCACCATAATAACACCCTCTATTTCTAGTGATTGTAAGCCCTCTACCAGTCCTTTTTGGAATTTAAAGGAACTAAATTTATAATCATTCAACCAAAATATTTTATTAGGGCCCGTGGCGCAGGCTGGATAGCGCGGCAGACTTCTAGCGGTTCCCCTCTTTGTGGGTATGCGGCAGGAATCTGAAGGTCGTGAGTTCAAATCTCACCGGGCCCGCTATGCAGTCAGCTACACGAATAAAAAAAGGCAAGATAGAGAAAGTAATCACAATTCTGAAAAAAACTTACCCTAACGCCCGCTGCACGCTCAATTATAAAACACCAATCGAACTTCTTGTTGCCACGATTTTGTCTGCGCAATGCACTGATGAAAGAGTAAACAAATTGACACCCCCTCTTTTTTCAAAATATAGGAAGGCCGAAGATTTTGCAGAAGCTCCTCTGTCCGATCTCAAGCGCTATATCAAGTCTGCTGGATTTTATAACACCAAAGCAAGATATATCAAAGAAGCTTGCAGAATAATTCACCAAAAATATGGTGGCAAATTGCCAAATCAGATGAAGCAGCTTCTTGAGCTTCCAGGGGTCGGCAGAAAAACCGCAAATATACTGCTGGGAAATATATATGGGATTCATGAGGGCATCCCGATCGACACGCATGCCTATAGAATTAGCAGGAGGCTAGGCTGGACAGTCAAAAATAGCCCTGAGGCTATAGAATTCGACCTAATGAAAATCATTCCAAAAAAATATTGGCTAAAGATTTCGGATTTGTTTGTCCATCATGGGAGGGCAATTTGCAAAGCTAAAAAGCCTGCCTGTAGCCGCTGCCCTATTTCTGCCTATTGTCCAAAAATAGGAGTCAAAAGAGTTGCAAAATAGCTACTTGAGAACAACCAGATTCGTCATTCCTCGCCTCTTTCTCTCTATGAGGCCGCGCTGCTCTAGCCTGTCTAATATTCTTGAAACTTTGACTTTTGTGAAGCCGGTTTTTTTCACTATTTCGGATTGAAATATTGATCCGTCTGAATTTTGTACCAATCCTAATACAATTTTTTCATTTTGATCTTTTATTTTCTCTAAATCAAAGTTTGTAATTATTTTTCTTTCTGTCAAGGGCAAAGCTTCTTCTTTCTTTGAAAAAATCAAGTAGATTGCGCCAAAAACTATGACAATATTGAGGAATAAAAGGAGCAGGATTACCATATTTTGCGTTTCAACAACTTTTTTGTGAGGACAGTCACCGTTTTCGTGCATGCAACTTTCCGCTGAAAGCTCATTGAGGGCGTTGTTGTAAAAGTAAATTGTTATTCCAGAAATGACAAGTACTATCAATAAAGTGATTACCAAACTCGTTGAATTCTGAAACTTCATGAAACTCCTCCTCTATGAAACTAGTTTCGCCAATACATATTTAAGTTGTTATCTATCCGCTTTCTGAGTTGGGGTGGCTATGAAAAGAACTTTGTATATTGAAGGAATGCACTGCGCCTCGTGTGAAAAGCTTATTGCGATGAATCTGCTAAAAATAGCCGGTGTCAAAGCGGTAAAGGCAGACGCGCAAAAAGGGATTGTGGAGATAGAGGGAGAAGGTTACGATTTAGCAGTGGTCCGAAAAGCAGTCCAAGCGGCAGGATACAAAGTTAAGAGGTAATAAAATGGGCGAGGAGGAAGCGGACATCTTTTCTGAATTAAAGTCTTTCTTGCATTCTTCAATTTTTGGAGTAGGCACTCACAAACTTGAGCATAAGATCTTGCGATATGCAACATACACATTTTTATCCCAGCTATTTGCCCTCGGGCTGGTCTATTATTTTTACTCCTCTTCTATTCAAAATTCAGAAATTTTGTTCCCATATCTCTTGTATACAATAATTTCATCGGTTGCGGTTTCAGCTTCTTCATTTTACCATTATGCCCATCGCCTGAGCTTTACCTGCATGGAAGGGATGATGGCTGGCATGACAAATGGGATGATTGCTGGCTTTCTTTTTGGCGCCATCACAGGCGCCACAAACGGAATGTTTGTAGGGAGTTTGGTTGGGATGTTTGTTGGCATGGCAATTGGTTTATGGTGCGGAAAGTGCTGTGGCATAATGGGTACACTTGAAGGTCTGATGGCTGGATTGATGGCAGGCCCAATGGGTGCAATGTTATCTGTCATGATGCTCTTTGACAATTTGGCTATTTTCATTCCTATTTTGGTTTTTGCTTGCATCATTATTCTTGTTGCGTTTGGGTATATGGTCAGGACCACTGCGGCTGCTCGCACAGAAGGAAAAGATGTCGGATTTTTGCCATTTTTCCTTTTCGCTCTTTTTCTGACTTTGTTTGTGCACCTTATTGTCTTGTTCGGTCCTCGCTCTACATCCGTGGTTGTATGAAACGTGAAGATTTTACGATCAATGGCATGCATTGCGCTTCCTGTGCGGCACTCATAAGAAGTAAACTCCTGTCACTGCCTGGTGTAAAAAACGCTAATGTAAATTTTGCCGCTGCAAGGGCACAGGTAGAATACGACAATACAATTCTAACTCAGAGTGAGATCGTCAATGCTATCACATCTTTGGGCTATTCAGTATCTGTTGGTTTTGACCCTCAAAGAGAAAAACTCGAGCGACAAAAAGAGATTTCCAGCTTGAGAAAAAAGCTGATTATCAGCCTTCTGCTAACTATTCCCACCATCATTATTGGTATGTTTTTGATGGATTTCCCTAATAGAATGTTGATACTTTTTTTGCTTGCAACGCCAGTCCAGTTTTTTGTCGGCTGGCAGTTTTATCTTGGTGCATTTTCTGCACTGCGCAACCGATCTGCAACGATGGATACGCTAATTGCTATTGGCACTTCTGCAGCATATGTTTATTCGCTTGGAGCAGTTTTTGGTCTGGCAACTGAACAATATTTTGAGGTTTCAACAACACTCATCACGCTTGTCGTAGCTGGAAAATATCTTGAAGCAATTGCAAAAGGTAGAGCAAGCGAGGCAATTCGCAAAATGCTTGCTTTATCCCCAAAGTTTGCGCATGTGAAAAAAGGCAGCAAAGAGGTCAAGGTCCCTATTGAGAATGTAAAAAAGAATGATATTGTAATCATCAAGCCTGGTGAAAGAATACCTGTCGATGGAATTGTGTTATCGGGTCACTCGACTGTTGATGAGTCAATCATTACAGGAGAGCCAATTCCAGTGGAGAAGGCTCCAAAATCTCGTGTTGTTGCTGGCTCAATAAATCGACATGGCATACTTGTCATAAGAGCCCTATGCGATGGGAAAGATTCCACAATTGCGCGAATAATAAAATTGGTTGAAGAAGCTCAAGGCAGCCATGCGCCAATCCAAAGGTTTGCAGACATCGTAAGTTCTTATTTTGTTCCGCTCATTATATTTGTAGCCTCTACCACTTTTGTCTATTGGTTCGTAGTTGCCAATTTGCCGCTTTCGACTGCGCTTATGTTTGCGATCTCCGTGCTTGTCATTGCCTGCCCTTGTGCATTGGGCTTAGCCACTCCCACCGCACTTATTGTTGGGATTGGGATAGGCGCGCAGCGTGGCATTTTAATCAAGAATGCAGAGGCGCTAGAATCACTGCATAAAGTCAATGCTATTGTTTTTGACAAAACCGGTACTCTAACAAAGGGCAAGCCGGCAGTAACAGATATTGTGACATTTTATCGCTATGATAAGAGAAAACTGCTTACAATCTTAGCTTCGCTAGAGAAATACTCTGAGCATCCGCTGGCAGAATGCATTTTGGAGGAAGCAAAAAAGAATCAAATATCCACATTAACTGTCCAAGATTTCAAATCTATTCCAGGATACGGCATAACTGGCAAAATTAAAGGAATGCAGTTTTACGCAGGAAACCAAAAGCTTTTCAACCCTATACCAGCCAAAATCATGCGTGCCACTGCCACCTTAGAAAATGAAGGCAAGACGGTATTTTTCATTGGGCAAAAGAAAAAAATAATCGGCCTTGTCGCAGTATCTGACGAAATAAAGCCAACGGCAGCGCAAGCTGTTGCTGAGCTCAAAAAAGAAAAAATAGAGTGCTGGCTGATTACTGGGGACAACCAGAGAGTAGCAAATGCGGTCGCAAGGAAAATAGGCATCCAAAACTTTTTCGCAAACGTTCTGCCCGAAAAAAAGGCGGAATATATCAAAGAGTTGCAGAAAAAGGGAAAATTCGTTGCAATGGTTGGTGATGGAATCAATGATGCACCTGCATTAGCGGCGGCAGATGTTGGAATTGCAGTTGGATCAGGAACAGATGTTGCACTAGAGAGCGGAAGCATAGTCCTCCTGCGTTCCGATCCAATGGATGTCGTGCATAGCTTTCGACTTGGAAAAGCGACATTAAACAAGATTCGGCAAAACATGTTTTGGGCATTTATATACAATGTTTTGGGAATTCCCATCGCAGCCGGAGTTTTTTATTCCAGTGGCTTAGCCCTGTCTCCAATAATTGCAGGAGCAGCAATGGCTCTTTCAAGCATCTCGGTGGTGGTTAATGCAATATTGTTGAATTTTGAAAGAATATAATTTCGGAAAATGAAAAATAGGTGAGAGGATGGATTCCAAATATTTGTTTTATGTTGTTATGGTGGGTACATTTTTGTTCTTAGGGTTGATTTTTTTCTCAAGTCAAAAACTTGAGGATATGCCAATTGACGAAACTATCCCTGTCTCCAATCTTTCGACACCACAAAATATAAGTGGCGAAGCTCAGGAAGTCTCGATCAGAGCGCTGAAAACAGGAAGATATGACAAAAGTATTATTGAGGTTAAGGCAGGCGTCCCAATCAAGCTGTCATTTACTGCTGATCCAGGGGCTGGTTGTGGCCGCCAGCTGCTCATCGACAACGTCGGGATAAATCTTATTTCGAGAAACGGAGAAACCGTTGTCGCCTATTTCACATTTCCGCAGCCAGGCAGGTATAATTTCCATTGTGCGATGAATATGTTTAGGGGAACTTTCATAGCAAATTGATTTTTGAGTGTTAACTTTTTGCAAAGACTGTTAATACCGTATTAACATTTATAAATCAAATCCCATATAATTGTGAATATTACAGAGGGTATATTTATGGCTACAAAACGGGACTATTATGAAATTTTAGGAGTGCCCAGAAATGCTACTTTACAGCAGATTAAGGATGCTTATCGCAATTTAGCGTTAAAATACCACCCGGACCGAAATAAGGAGCCAGGGGCAGAAGAAAAATTTAAGGAAATATCTGAAGCTTATGCTGTCCTTTCAGATCCTGAAAAAAGGGCAGCATATGACCAGTTTGGCCATGCAGGATTTGACCAGCGCTACACTCAAGAAGACATTTTCAGGACGACGAATTTTGAAGATATATTTAGAGAGTTTGGATTCGGCTTTGAAGGATCTCCGTTTGAGGATTTGTTTGGCTCTGCATTTTTCGGAAAAGAATTCACAAAAAGGAGAAAAAGAGGCGCAGATTTGCGCTATGACTTGTATCTGACTTTGGATGAAGCCGCAAAAGGCGTCACAAAAGTAATTACCTACAAGCACAACAAAGCATGCGAAAGATGCGGCGGGAGTGGTGCAGAGCCTGGCTCTGGCTTTTCAACATGCTCTAAGTGCGGCGGCAGCGGCCAAATAAGAACGACAAAAAGGCTGGGTGCATTTGGAAGCTTTACCTCTGTTTCTACATGCAATGCTTGTTATGGCGAAGGAAAGAAAGCAGAAAAGATATGCTCTTCATGTAAAGGCAACGGCGCAAAAGTCGTGGAGGAAAATGTTGAGGTTGAAATTCCGCCAGGAGTAGATACTGGATCACAATTGAGGCTAGCTGGTTTGGGAGAAAATGGGCCAGGCGGGTCCGGAGACCTATATGTCTTTGTTCATGTTAAAGAGCACCCCCAATTCAAGCGTGATGGGGATGACATATACGTCGATGCAGAAATATCCTTTGCCCAGGCAGCCCTTGGAGCAGAAATAGAAGTTCCTACCTTATTTGGAAAGGCAAAACTCAAGATTCCTGCCGGCACGCAGACCCATAGTTTATTTCGCATGAAAGGCATGGGGATGCCAAATCCGCACACAAAAAGGAAAGGCGACCAATACGTCCGTGTTATCGTCAAAACACCCACTAATCTTAGCGACAAACAAAAGAAACTTCTTGCAGAATTCGAAGCTGCATCAAAGAAAGGCGGCATTTTTGACCAAATGTTCAGATAGCTTCTATTTCTATTTTTAACTTTTACGAGTTATTTTGTAATCATGACTGAAAGCAATGACGAATCAAAAAAATCTCTGCATTGGGCAGAACAGCTTGCATTGCAAATAATCCAGGCAAAGCCAGAACCATACGTCATTTCGGGTGGCTTAACAACTTCTGGACCAACTCATTTAGGCACGATATGCGAGCTTTTGTTTCCTCAAGCTATAGTCAATGCAATAAAATATTCAGGTTATCAAGCAAAATATTATTTTGTTGTAGATATCTTTGATGCATTCGACTCAATCCCCTCTGTCTTTGGCGATTTTTCAGACATCTTAACTGAGCATTTGGGAAAGCCTCTAAGCGATGTTCCTGACCCGCAAAAGTGCCATCAATCATTCGGCGACCACTTTTTTGCAGATGCCAAAGAAGCGGCAGAAAAATTTGGGATTGCGCCAACGTTTGTCAGAGCAACCGACTTATATCGAAGCGGGGCATTTGACTCATATGCGCATCTTTTCTTAAAAAACGAAGAAAAGGTAAGAAAGATTGTGGCGCAAAGCTCTTTGCGCCAGGACCTGCCTGCTTGGTGGTCACCAATAATGCCCATTTGCCAAAATTGCGGCAAAATAGCAACAACCAGAGTTCTTAGACATGATTTTTTTGAATATGAATATGTTTGTGATAGGGACGTAGAGTATGTCAAGGGTTGCGGTTTTGCAGGCAAAAACAAAATAAGTGATCACCAATACAAGCTTACTTGGAGGCTGCATTGGCCAGCATGGCAGGATTATTTCAAGACTTCTGCAGAGGGCGGCGGGGTTGACCATTTCACACGAGGCGGAAGTCGCGATACGCTTGAGCTTATCTTTAAGGAAATCTTCAACAAAGAGCCACCAATAGGATATAGGTGGGGCTTTATTCTGTTTGAAGGGAAAAAATATAGCAAAAGTAAGGGGACAGGAATAAGCGTAAACGAGCTTTTGTCGTTGCTACCGCCAGAAGTGATAAAATACGTGCTTCTTAAGCCAGATATCCAAGAGAATATTGACATTAGGCCGACATCGGATTATCTTCTTGATGCGATTCTAGATTTTGAAAAAGCAACTGGGCTCCTAAATAAAGATGCAGAAAATCTTTCGCGCGCAGACCGGAAAAAGATGTTGGCTGCAAAATTGGCCTTAGAGGGCTGCAAGATAAAAAGTTGGAAAACATCATTTTTGGATTTGATTCTCTATAGGGGCTTGCAGTGGAACTGGGAAAGGATTGCAAAAGAGACAAACGATCCTGCTGTAGTTGAATTCTTCCGCCCATATGTCGAAGAGTGGGAAAAAAAGAAATTCATACCAGAAGATTATTCATTTTCTTACCAGCCAAAAAAAGCAGAAGGGCCTGCAAAGGCTTATTTTTTGAAGTTGGATGCAAAGATGAATGCCTTGGACATACACAATCTTGCTTTCAATGTGGCAAAAGAGATCGGGTTGCCTCCAGCAGACTTATTCAAGGAGTGCTATCTTGTCCTTCTTGGAAAGCCTAAAGGCCCAAAACTTGGCAAATTAATCGAAGCGATAGGAATAGAAAGAATAAAGCAAGATGTGTTGTGATGAAAAAGGCGGATATCAAGATGGATTTCTTTTATTTGGAGAACAAAGCATATTACACAAGAAAAGGGACC
The DNA here is from genome assembly GCA_026413765.1 of Microcaldota archaeon. Classification (GTDB taxonomy): domain Archaea; phylum Micrarchaeota; class Micrarchaeia; order Anstonellales; family Anstonellaceae; genus UBA10161. Next base: position 129,431 of record JAOAKI010000004.1, read on the forward strand.
AAAATATATGGCGATTTTCTGACTTATGGGCAAGGCAAAATGCTTGCACAGTGCAATGCGATTGAACTTTGCAGAAAATACGCCAATACAGATAAGGAGATTGTTGTTTGCGAGTATGGCGTTGGCGATGGAAACTTCGCAAAAATTTTTCTGGATAATACAAAGAAAATAGACAAAGAAATATACGCAAACATGTCTTATTTTCTTTTTGATTTCTCGGAAAAGATGCTTATGGGTGCAAAAAGAAAGCTAAGCAGCCATTCTTCAAAAATACATGTCGAGAGATTTGATGTGCTTTTTGATACGCCTGCTATTGGTTTCGATTATTGCAGGATAAACGAGCTATTAACTGACCTGCCTGCCAGATTTTTCGCAAAAAAAGATGGCAGCTTTTATGAATGCAAAATTTCGAAAGACGGGTTCAGGTTTGCTTCAAAAACAAAGAACACCGATGTGATTTTATTCCTGGAAAGAATCGATGAAAAAAGAATCATCCCATTCAATTTTTTTGCAGCTGAATTTATCGCTAAGCTGTCTGCGAAGGCAAAAAAAGGCGCCTGGATTGACATTTTTGATTATGGATTTTATTCCCCACGCGATATCTTAGATGTTCCTATTGATGCATGGAACAAAACAGTTGTTAGGAAATATGCAAAACAAATAACAACCGACTTGAATTTCGTTTATCTGCTTTCTGCTGGCGCAAGTTTTGGCTTGAGAGGACAAATCGAAAAGCAGATCGAATATGCAGAAAAAATAATTGGCAGAAAGCTTTGCGTTGTGGAAAGAAAAAACTTGCTTGATTATTCGATTTCAAGGCATCCGGAGATGACTGAAGATGACGGATTTTATCATTTGCGCTTCATGGTTTGAAAGGCTTGGAAAAAACTAAAAGATTGAATGATGAAATATCTGCTGGTCAATATGATGAAGGTCTTTTCCAAAATTAAAGAGCTGGCGTTGGTTGGAATTGGAGGCCTCAGTGGAATTGCGGGCCTTGCTGGAACATTTGGGCTTTGCTGTTCCCCACTTGTCGGGGGACTTTTTGCACTTTTTGGGATAAGCTCAACTGCTTTTCTTCTTTCCTACAACTGGCTCTTTTTGGCATTCAGCCTTTTTGCATTTGTGCTCTTGATGTGGCATATAAAAAGCCAAAAAGCATGCCAACTGAAAAATTAAGTGGGCATTTTTGTGTAAATGTAGAAACATTTAAATACAGTTTTATACACAAATTCTGCTTGCCGGAGGGAAATATTAAAAAACAATGAATAAATAACTCAGCACTTTTTGCAATATGCTCTGCTTGAGCAAAAGCGCTGAGGTGTTATTATGGGTTTGAGACCTGCGAGAACATGCCGTTCAATAGATAAGCCAGCATGGACACGCTATTCAAAAAAGAAACCGCGCAAATCCTATGTAAAAGCAATGCCTCACCTTTCATTGCTTGTGTATGAAATGGGGAATAGAAATCAGCCATTTGACTATACTTATGACCTTGTAGCCGAAGAAAGCGTGCAGCTTCGCGATAATGCTTTGGAAGCAGCAAGGCAAGCTGCAAACAAATATTTGGAAAAGTCGAGCCCAAATGCATACTTTTTCAAAGTAAGAGTCTATCCACACAATGTAATCCGTGAAAACAAGATGATTGCCGGAGCAGGCGCGGACAGACTGCAAAAGGGAATGAGGAGGGCATATGGAAGGCCTACTGATAGGGCAGCGCGCGTAAAAAAAGGGCAGGCAATTTTCACAATAAATGTAAAGGGCGACCATGCAGCAGATGTTGAAGAGGCATTCAGGCGTGCCCAAAGGAAGCTTTCCGGCAAATACAAGATTGTAAAGAAGCCGTTCAGTTGATATTTATGAGCAATGAACGCATAAAAACACAGCTTGATGATTTGATTGAAATATTGAAAAATGCTTCTAGGCCGATGAGCGTTCGGGAGCTTTCAGAAGCATGCGGTTTGAATGAGAAAGACACGCTCAAATGGGTCAGCATTTTGGAAAACGAAGGGTCTGTCGAGCTTCAAAACAAGATAAGCGGAGTCTATGTGAGATGGATTGCCTTCACTGACGTTAAAAGCCAGCATCCGCACGAAATCTCTGAAACTGCAATCAGGGTAGCGCAGGAGATAGAGCAAAAAGCAAAAGAAGAGATGAAAAGGATGATTCCAAAGCAAGAGGATGCTGGACAGGCAAGCGAGCTTGCGGAAGCTTACATTGAGGATGAGGAAAGAAAAATCGAAGATCAGCTGAAAAAAGTCGAGTCAATGCTTGAGATGTTGCGGAAGCAGAAAGAATCCTCCGGCAGCCAAGAGATGCAAAGCCAGCAGCAGACATCTGCACCTTCAACCCCGCAACAGCCGCAGGAAAGTGAAAACACGCAAAGCCTTGAAGTCGCAGGCAAAAACGCCGAAAGTGAAAACGTTGGAGAACTGCCCGCTGAACATGCAAAGGAAACTCGCGTTCAGCACAATTATTCAACCTTAGCAGCTCCTTCGATAAAGCCAATTTTCAAGCAAAAGAAGAAAAAGATAGAAAAGCCAAAACCAGTGCCCGTAAGAAGTGTTTCGATACAATTTTCGGAAAGGCTTGCAAGGCAAGTGCAAAAAATCATAAAACAAAACCAGCAGATTGAGAAATTGCGCCAAGAAAAGGAAAGGCTTCTTGTTGAATATTATCTGCCTCTCCAAAGAAAGTTCGAATCAGAAATTGAAACGATATCGGAGAGGGTGTTGCGCTTAGAAAAAAATATCCTTGGCATGCAACAAAAAGCTGCAGACCTGCCCAATCAAATCTCATCAATAGAGAAACTGCAATTTGCATCCATTAAAGCCTATAACCAGGCGCAGAGGGCTTATGACGAGGCGGTTGCGCAAATGGAAGATGTGCTTTCTGCGCTGTCAACAGAGAGAGAAAAAATCGCTTCATTGATTGATGAGTCTCGCAGCGATGTTGCAATGCACAAGGCAAAGATGCTTGAGTTGGAGCAGACAATCAAAGATATTGGCGCATTGGAGGAGGACGTCTCAAACAAGGTCATCCAAGCTCGCGCAGCTCTTGCAGAAGAGGCTGAAAGGATTGCTTCCGCAGAAAAATACATCAGTGAGCTGAAAAGCCTCAAAGAAGAAATCATCCAGACAGTTGCGGATATGAAAAGGGAGATGGGTACGACAAAAGCAGCACTGACAACTCTGGAGAAACAGATAGAGCAGTTAAAGCAAGTTGAGCTTTACCTTGTCTCTCTTCGAAAAGACTATGACCAAAAAATGGATGAAATATCAGCCTATATCCGGCAAGGCAACCAAGATTTTGAGACTCTGAGGGAAGCGGTCGAGGCAAATTTCGTCCGAAGGTATCTAAAAGAGCTCAGGGAGCTGACAGAAAGCTATGCGTATGAATTTAACCAGGCAAAACGCCTTGAAAGCGACATTGATAAACAAATCGATGCCGAGAAGAAGAAGCTTGAGCAATTAATTGAAGAAGGAAAAAAGATTGCGCACCTTTATGAGCTCCAAAGCAAAGAGGTGCAGGGAGCCGAAGCATTTGAGCAACATGGCAAGCGGCTGCAAGATATTGAGCAATTGGTCCAAAAAAGAAGCGAGCTTGAGTCAATTATTGCCCAAATAATGGAAAAGAGAGGGCCGCACATTACAGTTGCCTCTCAGCCCATCGTACTAAAAAGGAAAAAGAAGCAGCGCACTGGCAACAAAAAGCATTCAAAAGGCGGTAAGAAAGCAAAGAAATAGGCAATAAGCAAAATTCTGCGGTGGCTGTAAATGTTTTTAATTTTTTCTATACTTAACCTGCCTTAAGCGGCTTGCCGCTTTATTCCCGCATCGCAGGCTTGACCATTTCGTTGCGAAATGGGAGGGAAAAGATGGACAAAAAGTTGATTACTGAAGCTCTCAAAAAGGCGCTTGAAGACAAGGGCAAACGGAAATTTGTCCAGTCGGTCGAATTCATCATCAACTTCAAAGGGATTGATTTTTCTAAAGCAGAAAATAGGCTCAATTTGGACATAATTTTGCCGAAGGGAAAGGGCAAAGAGCAAGACGTGATTGTCTTTGCTGAAGGGCAAATGGCGCTTGATGCGAAAAATGCAGGCGCAGCTGATGTTATCGATTCAAATGGCATTCAGAAGCTTGCGGCAGAGAAAAGCAAGCTCAAAGCGCTTGCAAAGCGCAACGAATTCATAGCACAGCCGAATTTGATGATTCAAGTTGGAAAATTGTTGGGACAGGTTCTTGGCTCAAAAGGAAGGTTGCCGAGGCCAATCGTAGGTCCTGTAAAAGAGGCCATTGACCATGCAAAAAGAAGAGTGCGTCTCGCAACAAGGGGCAAATATTTGCCGGTTGCCCAATGCGTAATTGGGACTGAAAACATGAGCATTGAGGATTTGGTTGAAAATTTTGAGGCAGTGTACGACAAAGTAAAATCAAAAATAAATGAGTCGTCAATTAAATCTATTTACGTAAAGCTAACTATGGGAAAGCCGGTAAAAGTTATTTAAGGTGTCGAAATGACAAAAAGGAAAATCAAGGAAAAAGAAAAAGCAAAAATCAGGCCAGCGATTCAGGCAAAAATGAAGATAGTCGAAAACATTGTGCAGACTGCAAGCAAATATCCAGTCATTGGGCTGCTTAATTTGCGCAATCTTCCTGACAGGCTTTTGCAATCATGCCGCAAGAAACTGAGAGGCTCGACCGAATTTATCGTGGCAAAAAACAGCGTAATTGCGCGTGCGTTGGATAAGCTTGGGAAAAGCCAGTTAGCCGAGCACTTGGACTCGCCCACTGCGCTTATTTTCACAACCCACACGCCTTATTCAATTTACAAGTTCTTTAAAGAAAATAAGATAAAAATAGCAGCAAAACCAGGCCAGTTGGCCCCATTTGACATTGTTGTGCCGGAAGGCGAAACTGATTTGCCGCCCGGTCCTGCTCTTTCGGAGCTAAAGAATGCCGGCATCAATGCACAAATAAAAGCAGGAAAAATAGTGGTGGCAAAAGATTCGGTGGTTGCAAAAAAAGGAACAAAGATTCCACCACTCGTCTGCAAAGCGCTCCAGAAGCTCAATATTCTGCCATTTGAGGCAATGGCAAACGTTATAGCGCTACACGACGGCAAATATGTCTATCGCGCGGATATCCTGGATTTGGATGAGCAAAAGCTTGCAGAAGAGCTTCGTGCTTGCCTGATTGACGCATTCAATCTTTCGTACAATTCATCTTTCCCAACTTCGCAAAATATCGAAGCACTTCTATCTTCTGCGATTTTGCAGGGTAGAAGCCTTGCGATAAACGGCCACGTCTACTCAGAGGCTTCGACTGGGTTGCTTCTAGCGCAGGCCGTCCTGATAGGCGAAACGCTGTCAGGAAAAGTTGGGAATTTGGAAACAACAGCTAAGCAAGCCCAAGGAGGATAAAAAGGAGGTTATATTATGAAAATCGACGCATATCTGCATGCTGCCCTTGTCCTTAAAGGGGCAGAAAAAGAGATAACAAAAGAGAATATTGTGGCTGTTCTTAAGGCAGCAGGGGCTTCGGTTGATGAGGCAAAAGCGCAAGTGCTGGCGGAAGCGATCAAAGGAGTGAACTTTGAAGAGCTTTTGAAGAACGTCACAGTTGCTTCTTCAGCTCCAGCGGCACAGGCAGCACCTGCATCATCTGCTGGCCAGGCAGGAGAAGCAAAGAAAGAGGAGAAAAAGGAAGACCCTGCAAAACAAGAAGCAGCTGCGGCAGAAGGCCTTGCGGCACTCTTTGGCTAAGCCCTGTGTTTTTAAACGGGCTACAACATCTCAGGCAACGAAAACGTCTCGGCAGCTTCATCTTGATGAAGCTGGACTGGACCGTTCTCAGTTTGAAGAATTAGGCATGTCCCTACCCTTCTAATCGAGATTTCAATCTTGAGATTCCTCAAGCGCTCTGCCACTTCGCGCATCTCTTCATAAGTTAGTTCGCCTATATTTATTTTCATGATATCACCTTTCGCTTTATCTGTTTTTTCAGCGTTTATATGCACGCGCAGACAGGTCCATGCCACTGATATAGCCATATTCCATAACAGTAAAAAGTGGAAAAAATCTCCATTAGAAAAGAATATATACCACAATCTACAGAAAATTCATAAATGTCCATATGGAGCGAAACTATGCATTTAGTTGTTGTGGATCCTGGGCATGGAGGGAAAGACCCCGGAGCGGTGAGAGGAAAGGCAAAGGAAGCCGCTTTAGTCAGGCTAATTTCTTTCAAGCTGATGGATAAGCTGTATAGAGAAGGAAAAGTAAAAGCAAGAACGAGCTTTGATTTATGCGGAAAAGACATCTTAAATGACACATGGCCAGCCAAACAACGCAGGATAGAACTATCAGAGCATAGTAAGAAAGTCGAGCAGATAGACTATATTTTCAGCATACATTTGAATTCATCAACTATTCCGTCTGATTCTGGACTTATAGTCTGCTATAACAAAAACAGAAATGACGCTGAAATGTTTTATCAAAAAGTTATTGGTCACCTTGAAAGCATTGGCATTGATTTGCGCGGAAACAGAAAGCTTCCATTGGTCAAAAGGCCAGATTTGGCTATTCTTAAAGCCTCTTTATCCAGGATTCTTATGGATGGGCTGGGAAGCCAAAATGCATTTGAAGAGGTAGCAAAGAAAATTGATACATTTATGAAGGAACTTTCAAAAAAGGCAGACACTGATATTCCAAACCTCATCAAATCTACTCTATTCCCAGCTTCCTTACCGAATGCTCAGATTTTGTATGATATAGAAAACCATCTGAATTTGGCTCTTGGCGAAAGCTATGAAACAATGCTTGTTTCTGGAAGCAACAAAAAGCAAATTTCAGCCTTGCTTGTTGAAGTCGGTTTCATCAGCAACCCAACCGACCTGAAAGTTATAACAGAAAAACCAACCGCAATCGCGGAGGCTATTGGAGAAGGCATTTATAAAGTTGTCCTCAGGTGACATGGATTTTGATTAACGTCCCAAGCTTTCCTACTGGCAAGCTCGCAACATTTATCTTCATAAAATCACCTTAGCGGAATTGCTGGCTTTTTTGCGAGCTTTTTAAATTTCACAAGCAGTGCATGCCGCTCAAAAATGCAACAACTAACAAAGAAAGCAGATTGCTAGGCAGACTCGTTGATTTTTTTGATCAAATCCATAGCAAGTTTTTCGGCTTCTTCCTTTCTTACTTTTGCTCCGCCAACTGCAAAATGTCCCCCTCCGCCCATCTCTTTCATGGCTTTGCCTATGTTGAAGTTGCTTTTGGCTCCATAAACATTGTGACCAGCCGATATTTTGATATGCACCCCATCTTCTTCGCCGGGCAAAAGCCGAACGCTTGCCAGAACATCTGGAAAAAGTGAATAGATGAAATAGTTATTCCCACGCGGAATGTTTTCAACCTGCCTCAAATCTGAATAGGCGACTTTGCCAATTATCTTAGTGTTATTCAGCAGGATGTCTTTCAGAATCTCAAGGTCTGAAAAAACCTTCTGGCTTCTTTTTGCAACCCTTTCATCTGACAAAATAGAGTGTATGTCTGGGTTCTTTCTTATCAACTCAATCACGTGCCTTCGATAATCGTCATCTTCTTTCTTTGGGGCGCTTGTTTCAAGCGTATTTGACAAAAGGAACCACCCTTTAGGATTTTTTGCTTCATCCAAAGGAACTTGCCCAGAATCGATTTTGTTTACTTCCGACAATAGTTCTTTGTATTTGTCCAAATATGGATTATCTGCCCAATCATAGATGACTTGAGCACAAGATGGCGCAATTTTCCAAAGACCTGCAAATTTTGTGCCTTCTTTTGGTTTGTTGCTTTCGTGATGGTCAAACCACATGCCACAGCGCTTGTCATAAGGCAGGTCTGCCAAAATATCAAATTTGGTGATCTGGACTCGGCCCGATTGGATATTTGCCGGGTCTATAAAGAGAATTTCATCTATCTCTTCAACTTCGACTAGGAAAACAGCTGAGACAACCCCGTCAAAATCAGTATGTGTGTACAGCCGCACGCATCACCACCAATTCATAAGAGTTTCTTTTATTTGGCTCTGGATTTGAGGCGGCACGACATTTGGTCCTCTTGCTTCAAACCAATTGATTCTTCTTATTGGAGATATGCCGCAAAATTCGAGCGTGCCCTTATCAACCATATTCTCAACAGCCCTGCCAAACAGATTATAGCCTGCCTTATTTCCGCCAAAAGTGTTGACAATTAATGCTTTTTTGCCGATCAACTTCTTTTCTACAGGCAACCTTCTTACTATAAAAGGGTATAAAGGCTTCTGCAGGCAAAGCCATTCTATTACACCTTCTGCAAACTTTGGAAAACGCGGCTGCCGCTTGAAATTATATGCAAATCCTGATGTAAAAACGCGGTCAAAAAACCCTTTAAGGATGGCAGGCGGACCGTACCACCAGATTGGAAAAATAAAAATGAGTATATCTGCTTGCATTATCTTATTTTGGTATTTTTTGATGTCAGAGCTTATTTTTTCTTCACTGTATTCTTCCAAAGTCAGCAATGGAGAAAAACCTTCTTTGTAAAGATCGATTATGTCAAGCTTTTTTCCTGCCTCTTTGTATAGATCCTGCACAAAACTGAGCACTGCCGCATTATGGCTATTTTTAGGATCTGGATGCGAATAGATGACAATGTCCAAACTACCACCCCTATAAATGAGTAGTGTTTGTTTTAAAACCATTCTTCTTCTTAAGTCGCATGAATTTTTTTGAAAGGCTTTTCATTGCGATACGCCTTCCATTCATGGTTGCAAGCATGTTGCCTGCCTTTGCTGCTGCTGCGTTGGCGTTCTATGATGGAGGCTTTAGCTTGCCTGTGTTTTTGGCTATCGCAATTGCCATATTTTTTTCTCATGCAGCAACAAACCTGGCAAACGACTATTTTGATTTCAAAGAGGGCAATTACCCGCCTAAAAAAACTGGGCCAACAGGCGGAAGCTTTGCAATACAAAATAAGCTGTTCAGCCCGCAGCAAATAATCGCGATGGCAGCGCTATTTTTTGCATTTTCGATTGTGCTTTTTTATGCAGTGTCCACATTTACCGGATATAAAGAACTATTTCTGCTTGGCTTGGCAGGCAACTTTATAGGAATTGCATATAGTATGCCGCCTTTTAAATTAAGCTACAGAAATCTGGGAGAAATTGCGACATTTTTAGGAATGGGCCCAATTTTAGTTTCTACTGTCTATCTTTCGCAAACTGGCACAATAACTCTTGGCGCGCTCATGCTTTCGATATTTTTTGGCCTTCTTGTTTCCAATATTCTTCTTGCTGCTCAAATTCCTGATATTGAAATTGACAAAAAAACAAAAAAGAACACAATTGCATCTGTTTGGGGCGAGAAAGTTTTGGCGCAAAGCTTTCTTTTCTCTGCTTTTCTTGGAGCATTTGCTTTGCTTATTTCAGTACTTTACAATATTTTACCAGCTGGCAGCCTCTTAGGTGTGCTCAGCACTATTGCATCAGTAGAAGCAGTTAAAAAGATGACTTCTAAAAAGCATATCGGAGCGATACAAGATTCGCTTCTTGCTTTGCAGATTGGCAGCATTCTTGTTGTAATAGGAATACTAACGGGGGTGATATGGTGAAAAAAGTAGAATATACAAAAGAAGATTGGGGGTTGCTGGCATTAAGATTGATTTTTGTAGCATTCATGCTGCATGGAATCCAAAAATTTACTTCTCTTGATGGAACTGCACAATTTTTTGAGAAAATCGGAATACCTGCTCCGTATATCATGGCTCCGATTGTTGCTTTTGTTGAAACGTTTGGCAGCCTTGCGATAATTTTGGGGATTGGCACATCAATTGCAGCGCCTTTGCTTGCATTCGTAATGTTTGTTGCAATCTTGACTGCTCATTTAGGAAGCATGTTGGCCAAAGGTTTTCCTTTTGGCCTTCTGGGAGGAGAATTGCCATTGGCAAACATGCTTGCATCAATAGCAATCATGTTGCTTGGACCAGGAAAAATAAGCTTGGAAGAGCAATTAAAGAAAAAGTAAACTCTCAATTTTAGTCTTTTTTCTTTTTTTTAGCATTTTTGGCCTATTTATGAAATAAAGAGTATAAAACTAAAATAAATTTAGAATTACTAACATATATTTTGAAAAATTTGGATCTGCCATTTTTTGATGAAAACGAAGAAAGAAAAATCCAAAACTTTGCCAAATTCTTAAAATAACTTGAATTTTCAATGAACAGCAGTTAATCTAAAAGCAAAAAAATACCATATAAGAAAACTGCAAAAATAATTTTAAAACTGATAAAGTAAACCATATATGAAAGAGTTTATGCAACTTTTTTTCTCTGGTTTCTCGTCACAATATTTATTGACATTTTTTGATGCAACAGGCTTGCTTGTGAGCAAAAACTTGGCAAAAAAATGGAAATAGCATAATTTTTTGCACTTTTGGTATACCAAAATGAGATTATTAACTAGATTGGTATACTAATAAGATGTTAAAATATTTTAACATAATTTAAGATGATTTGTTTTGATTGAAAAGAAATAGCACGTGGTTAACTTGGATTCTACAATTTCTTACAGTCAATCAAGAACATTAAAGCAAAAAAAGCGAATAATTTTTAGGAAACAAATATTCTTAGTATCTTTTAGTTTTGCTAATATATTTTTAGAAAATTTAGGATATATTAAGCTAGCGCCCATCAATGTCTTTATTGGCACTATATGTAAGCAAAGGACCATATTTTCTAGAACTGATTAAATAATAATCAAATACAAGGCTTATTGCATGAACAGCATGAAAAACTACATGTGCTTCTTGTGTATCTTTAAAATCTGCAATTGAGGCCGCCTCAATTAAAATTTTATTTAGTCTCTGCCTGAATTCAAGCAGAAAATTTTCAACTTCATGATTCTCATAGCTTGAAAATGAAGGAAAAGCAGGCAGGCGGTTTTTTGAGCTTTCTATAAATGAATTGAATCTGTTTCCATAAAATGGAAAGCCAGGCAAGCTTGCTATTTTTATCATATAATATGCAAAATCTGTGACTTCTTTTTGGGCAGGGATGGGAATGCCTGAATTCTGAATGGATTTGATGATAGCAAAAACTACTTTTTTGTATATCTGGGTAAACTGCTTGCGATTGTTGCATAGGTGCTGCTTTTCTTCCAACTTCAAATCTATATTCAAATTCTTATCAATGAGCGGCTGCTTGTTTCTTACTACTGCCAAATCAACTTTGTATATGCGTTGCAGTTTTATGGCTTGAATGTTTGCAAACCTAAAAATTACATGGCTATCCATAATTTAACCCTCCTTAATGAAATGTTTCAAATCTGCAAGCAGCAGTTTTCTTAGCAAAACTGGGTCAGAAGTGAACAATGGCTTGATCGTCTCTGCTGCTTTTTTGTAGCCGTGCATATAAAGCCAATTTGAAAAGTCATCTCGCGAAGCATGCGCAATTAAGGATGCATCGTCAATTTTTTCTATATATTCACACAATTCAGCTAGGTTTTTTGCCCTTCCAATTTCTATCCCAGAAGGGGTTCTGAAAATGAAATCCCCAAAACCAAAAAAATCGCGCAAAATGTCCCCCACTTTCTTGAAAAGGAGAGGATCGGACTTGCTGATGACGAATCCGATGTGTTTTTCGCTGGCTTTCTGCAACTTTTCTTGCGCACCAGACTGGAAAATTATCGGAACTGTTTTGTTGTATGCCCTAAGCATTTTGGCAAGCTCGAAACTAAGTTCGATATTGCGGAGCCCCAAAATTGCTCCTGCAAACCTGTTCTTGCCTTCAATAATGAATTTTTCTGCTTCAGAGTATTCTCTGGCAAGAAGAATATGTGCCCTTTTTTCGTTGAGCTTGAAAAGTTCAACCAGATAACCGGAGTAATAGTTTGGTTTGCTCTCAAAAATCAGAATAAGCCTTTCATTGTCCAACTTATAGTTTAGTTTACTTTCGTGCAATTCAACCATCGCAGGAAAAATCTCTGCCTGGCCGGTATATTGGAAAACATAATCAATTTTTGGAATAACGACATTAGGGTCAAACCCCCTATCCTTGACGAACTCTGCAAACTTTTCTAGGCTGCCACAGCAATAGAGATTGCTTGTGATGAGGGCGAAGGCTGCATTGGAATACTCTTTGACATCAATTGCGATTTGTTCGCCTTTGTATGGGCGGTCATCCCCAATATCGCTAATGACTATTGTGCGCCCGTCTGCGCCCCTGATTTTTTCGATTAACTCAGGCAAGACTTCTTCCCTTGTGCGCTTCTGAGTTGTCCCGCTTTTTACTGTCAAGATGCTTTCAACTTGGATTTTTCTCCACAGGATTGATTCCAATTCGGCGCGTATTTTCTGGGTCTCCCTAAGCGGCCCAATAACTACTGCCTTCTGGACCTGTATAACATTTGAGACATTATTTTGCATAACCTCACTTTGAGATTGTTATAAAATATATACGAAAGTGATTAAATACTTTTTGAACAATATTCAGCCAATGATTTTGGTCCGTTTCAAGGATTATCCGCACAAGATTGTCAATGAAATAAAAAGCAGTGTAAGAGTGCCTGCGTTTAACTATTATTTTGGCGGCCGCGAAGGCGGAAAAGTCGCGGGCCTAAAGGATTTTGCAGCAGCATTGGAAGGAAACCAGCATCGTCTTGAGAAAGAATTTGACCGGAATGTCTACTTTGCATGCCCAAAAACATCTGTCCTTCAGACAAGCTTATTTGAATCATACATGGACAAAAACGACTTGTGGAAAGAAGTCGAAAAGCGATTGCCGGAAAAAGAGCTTGAAGCAAAATTCCTGCGCGGCAGTTTCACAGACAAAGAACGGGAGACATTAAAATTCATACTAAACGACCTGAATAGCGGGCACATCCGCCCGATTGTGGTTCGGTCTTCTAGCCTAAATGAGGATGCGGAGCGTGCCTCGTTTGCAGGAATCTACCGGTCAGTGTTGCTTCCAAATTGCCATCCAGACGATGAAGTAAGATTAAGGCAATTTGAAACTGCAATAAAGCTTGTCTTTGCAAGTGTATTTTCGGATGCTGCCATAAAGTATAGACAGCGAAAAAACATACCTGAAGGCAGCGAACGCATGGCAATAGCCCTGCAGAATATGGTGGGGCGGCTATGGAAGCTTAAAGATGGCTCGCCGATTTACCATCCAGAGCTTTCATTTGCGGCTTTTTCATACAATGATTACCCAATTGGCGGCGCCAGCCCGAAAGAGGGAGTGGCACGAATTGCATTTGGATTGGGAGAAGGTGTTGTCGAAAATGATGCTCAAACTGCAGTGAAAGTTCAGCTTGGAAGGCCGCTTACGATATATGAAATGTATGATGCCAAGCAAGCTGCAAAAGTTGCTCCGCGCTACTTTTATGCCCTTGAATTTAAAGCTGATGAAAAAATGCCAGCTAAAGAGGACAGCTACCTGTTGAAACTTCCTATTGAAAAGCATGAAAATGAAGACATGATTTCACGGCATCGGATGTTTTACTATGAAGATGGCTTTCATTACTATCCTCCAAGAGAGAATTCTTTTGCAATTGGGCTTTTTACTTTCACAAATGTCATCAAAGGCAAATTTGGAAATAATTTGATAAAGGTAATTGCATTCCTAAACCGGCTCTTGCAGGAATATTTCGGGGTTTATGTGGACTTTGAAGGTGCGGTTGACTTCATCAAACGGCCAGACGGCAATGTTGCAACTGTCATTTATGTGCTGCAGGCCCGCCCACAAGTAAGAGGCGATCTTGCAAGAGTTAAGAAATTGCCGACGATAGATGAAAGCAAGGTATTGATGAAGTTGCAAGGCGTGATTGGAAAAGGGAGGCAGGAATTTGGACACTTAATTTTGGTAAAACGAGAAGAGTTCAACCATAAAACATCTTACAAGCTCGGACAAATAATAAGGGAGATGAATAGCTCTCTTTCTTTACTTGAAGAAGAAGGCAAATATCTGCTTGTTGTGCCGGGCAGGATTGGCTCGCGCGACCCATCGCTTGGTATACAATGCGATTTTTCACACATAAACCATGCGGTTGGAATCATAGAACTGATAGAAGGAGATTGGGTCCCATCACAAGGAACACACATGTTTGAGGCAATCGTTGGGGCGGGCATGACGCTGGGACATTACCGAACAGAAAAATTTGACGCCGGAAAATTGGAGAAATTTGGAGAATTAGTGCATGAGAAAGAAGGCGTGCTGCACTATGTGTTTGGCAAGCCCATGAATCTCACAGTTGACGAAGATGGAAATGGGATAATATATCAATCTTAATTGTTTTCTGCCATTAATTTTGTTTTATGAGGGTAATATTGGCAAGCAGGTCGGCAAGAAGAAAGCGGCTGTTAAAAAAGTTGTTCAAAAAATTTTTGGTGGTTCCAGCGGATATAGACGAAAAAATCAAAAATTGTGAAAATCCAATCCAAGCAGCAAAAAGATTGGCGTTTCTAAAAGCAAAAAAAGTCGCAAAAAAGTACAAAAGCGCCATTGTAATAGGGGCAGACACCGTCGTATACGTGGGTAAAAAAATCTATGGAAAGGCAAAAACCAAACAAGAGGCCAGAAAAATGCTCATTGAGCTCAGCAGAAGGGCACATGACGTGGCCACAGGCGTTGCAATCTTTTATCCTGGAAAGAAAGCAAAGGTTTTTGTTTCGAAAGCAAAAGTAAAGCTAAATTTTGCAAATGATAAATTGCTTGAAGAGTACCTTCGAACAAATGAATGGAAAGGAAGAGCCGGCTGCTATGATATCTCAGGGGCTGCAAGAAATTTTGCTGCCTTGGTCAGCGGCGAAAAAGAGACAGTAATTGGTCTCCCATTAAGAAAGCTGAGGACGTTTCTCAAGACCTAAGTTGCATGACTTCTGAAGATATTTTTGATTATTGAAGCAGATGTTTGATGGTCAACGATAGGCGGGGGATAGTCGCGAGGGCGCATTTTTTGGTTTCTATAAAGTTCATGGATTGCTAAAGGAGGCAAATCAGAAAGCTCAGGAACCCATTTTTTTATGTACGCGCAATCCGGGTCGAATTTTTTTTGCTGCAGCCAAGGGTTAAAAACACGAAAATATGGCTGCGAATCGCATCCTGTTGAAGCAACCCACTGCCAATTTCCATTATTGACTGCCGGGTCATAGTCAACAAGCTTTGTGGCAAAATATCTTTCACCTTCTCTCCAGTCAATATGCAGATCCTTGACCAAAAAAGAGGCAGTGATCATCCTTACCCTGTTGTGCATAAACCCAGTTTTGTTCAATTCCCTCATGCCTGCATCAACAATAGGCACGCCAGTTTTGCCTTCCTTCCATGCATTGAAATGCTGACTTTTTGTTTTCCATTTGATGCCGGCATACTTTAGCCGAAAAGGCTTCCCAAAAACGTGCGGATAATGAAAGCCTATGTATGTGAAGAAATCGCGCCAATATAGCTGGCGCACAAGTTCGTGTCTGAACCCAAACAACTTCACAATCGCATAGTAGCTTTCTCTTATTGAAATTGTTCCAAATTTATGATGCGCTGAAAGTCCGGTCGTGGCAGATAAAGCAGGGTAGTCTCTTGCATCTTTGTAATTGGCAAGCTGTGGTAGGTTTGCAATTATCTTTTTGGCATTTTTTCGCCCTCCATGGCAAAAGATATCTGGATTGCCGGCAAATTTTGGAATAGACTGCTCAAAGTCCAATGGTTGCGAGTAATAATTGCGCAATCTATTTTTTTCAGGAGGCCTGACAGGAAATTGGAGTGCTTTTCTGTAGAACTGTGAAAAAACCGTCAATGGAGCGCCACTGTTGCTTATTAGCAACTCTGGCTCGGTTAGAAGATAATCGGAAAAATGTCTCACTGCAACGCGCATTTTTGAGCACGCCCAAGCTATCTCTTTGTCTCTATTGATTGAGAAGGGAGTGTAATCCCTATTGATAAAAACCGCATCCGCGCCTATCCTGGCAGCTATTTTAGGGATTATGATGTGCGGCAGACCTATGAAAATATGAAGCCTGGAACCTTTCGCTTTCAATTCGTTGTTAAGCTCCTCTAATGATTCGCACATGAACTGGAATGCGTTTGGAGAAAAATACTTTCCGCTCGTTTGTCTGGGGTCAAATATAAAACAAGGAAAGACTTTTTCTGAGCTTTTTAATGCAGCAATCAGCCCAGTATTGTCATCCAGCCTCAGGTCTCTCCTGAAGACAAAAATGGAACAGCGGTAATCCATGATTTAGATTTGATTCAAACCTTTAAGTGCTTTTCTTGAAATGACATCTATTTTTAAATTCAAAAGCAAAATGAAGTCATGCACGTCTTAAAGATTGGCGGCAGCGTCATCACGAAAAAAAGCAAATGGAAAAAGGCGGACTTAAAAGCAATGAAAAAAATTGCAGCTGCATTAAAAGATGCGGTGGCAGCAAGCCGGCCTGAGCTTGTTATTGTTCATGGAGCAGGATCATTTGGGCACATGTTAGTAAAAAAATATGGTCTTCAAGGAAAGATAGACACTAAAAAGAAGAAGCAAGCATGCAAAAAGGTCCAAGACTCGTGCAGAATGCTTTCTGAAATTTTTTGCAAATACCTCAAAAAAGCCGGCATAAAATGCAAAATGATGGTTCCGCACAAAATAATTGTTGCCGAAAACAGGAAGATAGCAAAATTTGACAATAAAAAAATTCAAAAAACAATTGCCAATGGCGAAATACCTGTTTTGTACGGAGACATGGTTCCAGACAGGAAGCTTGGATTTTCTGTTTGTTCAGGAGACCAGATTGTTGCATGGTTGGGGAAAAAGTCAGAATTGGTCGTTTTCGGGACCGATGTCGATGGAGTAATTGCAGGCGGCAGGCTAGTAGACAGAATAACAAAAGAAAATTATTCGAAGATTTTGCCTTTTCTTGAAAAGCCAGACAAGCCCGATGTCACAGGAGGAATGAAAAGAAAAATAGATGAAATCAAAGCCATCATGGGCAAAGCGTATATTGTTAATGCAAGATATCCAAACCGCATCAAAAACATACTGTTGGGAAAGAAAGCAAAATGCACGATTATAGATTTCAGTTGAACATGATTTTGAAGTGGTCTTCATGCGCGGCTGGATCTTTGTTTATGTCACTTACCCGACAAAAAATAGCGCTGAAAAGGATGCGCGCCGTTTGCTGCAAAAAAGATTAGCAGCTTGCGCAAACATTTTTGGCCCAACAGTCTCGATTTATAGATGGAAAGGAAAAATTGTAAAGCAAAAGGAATACATAATGATTTTGAAAACCTCTTTGTCTGGTTATGGCAAAATCAAAAGGGCAATTGAAAAAATGCACCCATACGACACTCCGTGCATAGCCAAGCTTTCTGTGCAATTCAACAAAAAATTCATGGTGTGGCTAAAAAACGAGTTGGCGTGACTAAGAATGCGTTTCCATGAATCTTTCTATTTTTGCTAGTGCTTCGTGAAGCTCCTCTGGCTGCGCCAAGTAGACGAGCCTGAAAAACTTGCCTGGCAACACCGGAGAAAATGCACTCCCAGGAACAACAAGGACGCCGGTTTGCTCCAAAAGCGCATAGACGAATTCTCGGTCGTCTCTAAATTTTGAGGATTCAATTTGAGGAAATGAGTAAAATGCCGCATTGGGCTTTGCGCAACTAATATTTTTAATGCTGTTCAACCCCTTGAAGACAATGTCGCGCCTTTTCTTGAGTTCTTTCTTCAGTTCGGATAGATGGGAAAGCGGCATTGTGAATGCGGCAAGCGCGCCGCGCTGCATTTCCCAATTGACTGAAAGCCGCTGGTTGCAAAGCTTCACAAGCGCATCGCGGAGTGGCTCCATGCCCTCACCATGAAGGGCAAGGTATCCAACTCTTGCGCCAGGATAGACGAAGTTTTTTGAAAGGCCATTGCCGGAAATAAGCGGGTGGTCTTTTGTGAGAGTCCTAAGGTTTATTGCTTGGTCTTCTTCCAAAGTTAATTTGTCGTAAATTTCATCAGCAATAATTGGGATGTTTGCCTCGATTGCTATCTCCACTATTTCTTGCAAGACTTTTTTCGGGTATACTGCGCCAGTTGGGTTATTTGGATTGATAACGACTATCGCTTTTGTTTTTTTATTTATTTTTTTTCGGATGTCTTCTGTGTCAGGAATGAAGTTTTGGTCTGTTTTGTAGAAATTGTCAACGCCATCAAATACCCGCAGTTTCGTATTATAGAGGGGATAGCTTGGGCTTGGCAAAAGCACATTTTCGCCTGGATTCACAAGGGCCTGAAAAAGAAAATCAATTCCTTCTGAAAGGCCATTATGGATAGTAACAAAACTTGGGTCAACGCCTTCCAGCTTGGCAATTGCTTCCCTTAATTGCGGGTCGCCTTCAGATGGGCAGTAGGCAGTATATTTAGGGTCTTTCAAGGCATCCATTACCGCTTGGGTTATATGCTGAGGCGGTTTGAAGCCAAACTGATTCGGATCGCCAATGTTGAACCAGTGCACTTTTTTTCCTGTGGATGCGACTTTCCTGGCCCGCGCAACTATATCGCGAATCTCGTATGATATGGAGGCTACCCTTTTTGCTAGCTTGACTGCCATGATGATGATATGCCCAAAAGATATAAAAATAAGATTTGCGCAAGCGTGATTGGCTTTTATACAAGCGCTTCTAGCCCTTTTTTGACCGGCTTTCCATCTTTGATATAAGCCAAGGATTCATCAAGATCGCATTTGACTTTATATTTCTGGAAGAATTTGACAAGATTGCTTACATCACGGTTGAGGAACTCTTCTGAGCGAGGGTGCGCAAGCATCACTGCTTGGGCACAATCCAAAATTTTTAGCCCTCCGTCGGTGACAACGATATTGTATTGCGAAATGTCGGAATGGACAAATCCCAATTGATAGATTTTTTTGATTTCGTCAAGAAGAAAGTTAAAATCGTCTTGTGGCCTGGCTGTGCCTACCTGCTCCAGCGTTGGAAAAGGCAGCCCGCCTTTTCCCAAAAATTCCATGACAACGATGTTGCGATTGAATGCAATTGGCTGCGGAACAGCAACGCCATTCCAATAGAACTCCTTGAGATTTGAGAATTCTTTTTTTGTCCATGCAAGCACCACATCAAATCTGTTCTTTTTAACGTGCAAAAAACGCGGATCTCCGTGGAGATATTCGTGCATCCGAATGAAATTTGAGGTATCTATCCTGTAGATTTTGACTGCAACATTGTTTCCTTCTTCGGTGGTGGCGCAATATATGTTTGCTTCTTTTCCTTTCGCAATTGGAAAATCCAATGTAGAAAAATGGCCTGCTTGCATTAATTTATTCAATGCAAGGAGGGTATTTCGGTCAAATACACCGTCCTCTAGCTTATTTTCTGCTTTAAGCGCTTTCTCTTCGCGCGGAGGCCGCTTGCGCTTGCTCAAAAGCTGTGCCATAAAAAAATTGGAGAAATGATTATTTATTTAATGTATCCGTGCTTTCTTAAGTATTCGGCCTGGAATTTGTTGTATCTCCATACAATGTCGCCTTTTTTTTCGCCGCCAACCTCCCAAGGCACGACAATAACGACGTCACCTTCCCGGACCCAAATATTTCTTCTAATTTTTCCAGGTATTCTGCACAGCCTTTCTTTTCCATCTTTGCAAGCGACCATCAATCTGCCGCCTCCCACTAGCCCTACGACAAGCCCAAGAATCTCGCCTTGCTTTGGCAGCCTAATTGGCGCTTCTTCTTCCTGTTCATTCAAATTAGTTTCACCCATAGGAAAGCACCCACCTAAATTTTGAGTGGCGAACGAGCGCCACAAGCCTCACAAATCAGCATTTTTACACTACCGACATCCGAAATGCGGGTGTCGGGTCTCCTGCATTCCTTGCAAATGACTGCCATATCGACAAAAGTCTGAAGCTTTTCTTTCAGATTCCTATCCGAAATCTTCCCATTGAGGACCAGCTTGTTTCCATCAATCGATGCAGGGACCGCAAGCTCTTTGGAGAAATATTTTGACAGCAACTGGGCAGGCCTGCGAACCTTCTGCACAATTGCGTCAAAATTCCTGATTATTGTTTTATTCCCCTGATAAAACATTTCAATCTGTGGAAGCTCAAATCTCTCAAATTTTTGCGTCTTTTCAGGCAGAGAGCTTAATGCCCTATCCAATAATTCTTCATAACGGTCCATTCATACACCTTGTATAATTTGAGAAGAAAGCTTTAATAGGCAAATGGGGCACATATTCGACATGCCGATAAAAATTACAAAAGACACCCCTATAGGCGAATTGGTATTAAATTACCCAGAAACGGTGGATGTTCTGCTTGAATATGGATTCCATTGCATTGGCTGTGGGCTTTCGGCATATGAAACAATTGAGCAAGGAGCGGCAGTCCATGGCCTGAATGAAAATGAAATACAGCAGCTTGTCAGGAAGCTGCGGGCGGTTGCGAAAAAATCGATCAAAAGCCAGCAAGGCGAACAAGAAAAAGCAGCAGCAGTCCACCCAGACAAATAGGTGGCAGAGCAGGAAGTATTATTTTCATTCTTGAAACAACAACAAGAAGAAGAAAAACAGAAAAAGTAGCCCCAAATGCGACTGCGAAAGCGTAGGCAAATGGATTTGGGCCCAAAGTCATAGCAGAGACGCTAAGCATTGTTGGGACGGACAAGTCGCCAGTGCCAAGGTCTATCCGCTCTGCTTCTTCTTTTGCCCTTGAAATAAATGATTGAAGCTTTTCATTTTTTTTTCTTTTTGGGATTGATGTTGCTGTCACCGAAAATGAAAGGTCGCGGCTTGTCAGCTCTTTTGCCATTGAAAGCATGTGTTTTGTGCGAAAGACCGCTATATAGTCGTATAAAGAAAGAAGCACAACAAGCAACAAAATTGGGACAAACCCAAGTGAAAAGCCAAACAACGCGCCTACTCCTGCGCTAGATATGATGGCAGCTGCATTCTGGAAGCCAGAATGCAAAAACTTAAGCAGGCCAAGCATTGCTCCTAAAATCGAACCAAAAATGATGGCATCCCAGAAGGCAAGCCCAAATGACAAAAAGAGAGCAAAAAATACAATCCCGGACGCAACCGAAATAACTGACAGCTCCAAAAGTTTGAAAAGCAAAAAGCCTTTGTAGAATCGGCTCAGCAGGAGAATGAACACCGCGCCAAGAAGGATATAGGCAAGAAAAACAAATGCATTAAGAGGGCTGTTCGGGTCTGGAATGAGTTCTTTTGGAGCAACAGAAAGCTCATTGATTTCAGAATATATTTCTGATTTGGAGAGCAAGACAAAGCCTGTAAAAATCCCAAATAGCTGCGTCAGAACGAAAAATACCAATATAAAGAAAAGAGGTCTCATGACATCACTTCTTTTTCTTTAAGCTTTTAAGCACAGTCTCGAAAGACTCTATATCACTGAACGAAAGATAGACTGAAGCAAATCTGACGTATGCGACTTTGTCTATTTTTTTCAGGTAATCCATGACAAGCTCGCCTATTCTGCTGCTTTTGACTTCTAGCGAATTTTCCTTTCTTATCCTGCTTTCAATTTTGTCTGCAATCTCATTGATTTTATCAAGTGGGACTGGCCTTTTTTCGCACGCCTTTTGTATGCCGGTAATTAATTTGTGCCTGTCGAATTTCTCCCTTCTGCCGTCTTTCTTGATCACAAAAATGTCCTCTTTTTCGATTTCTTCATAGGTAGTGAAACGTCTCCCACATTTTAGGCATTCGCGCCTTCTCCTTATTTTGAAATCTCCCGTATCTCTACTGTCAACCACTTCTGTATCAGACTGGTAGCAATATGGGCATTTCATAACACACAAACAGCTAATATGAATAAAAAGCCTCCCACAAAAATAGCAAGCATGACTTATGACATGATCATTATTGGCACTGGCGTTGCCGGGCTTGCAGGGGCAATGTATGCTGGCAGAATGAACATGCAAGTCCTTGCAATCGGAGAAATGAGGGGAGGAACGATAACCACCACGAACATTGTTGAAAATTACCCCGGCTTCATTTCAATAAGCGGCATAGAGCTTGCAGAAAAACTTGAGCAGCATGCAAGATATTACCCATCAGTCCAGATAAAGGATGAAAAAGTGCTTGAGATAAAGAAGGATGGTAAGCTTTTCCATGTGAAAACTGACGCAGGCTCATACACAGCAAAAACAATACTCTATGCGGCCGGCACAGTGTGGAAAAAATTGGGTGTGCCGGGGGAGGAAAGGTTCGCAAACAAGGGAGTCCATTATTGCGCATTGTGCGACGCCGCATTCTACAAGGAGAAAGTAGTCGCAGTAGTCGGCGGCGGAGATACAGCTGCCAAGGATGCACTCGTGCTTTCAGAATGGGCAAAAAAAGTCTACATAATCTATAGGGGAGAAAAAATCCACCCAGAACCTATCAATTACGAAAGGGTGATTGCAAACAAGAAAATAGAGATAATAAACAAAACAAATGTTCTTGAGATAAAAGGGAATGGAAAGGTCACTTCGGTTGTTGTGGATAAGCCATACAACAACTCAAATGAGATTCAGCTTGATGCTGTGTTTATTGCAATCGGGCACGAGCCGATTACAGATTTGGCAAAAAAGGTCGGTGTGCAGCTAGACGAGAAAGGCTATATAAAGATAAACAGGAATTGCGAGACAAACGTTGAGGGATTCTTTGCGGCAGGCGATGTTACTGACACGAGATTCAAGCAAGCCATTGTAGGAGTTGCTGAAGCTGTCCAAGCGGTTTATTCTGCCTACCTTTATCTTGGAAAGGTTTAGAGAGTCACTTTCAGCTGCAGCTCTTTTTTAAGCTCACGATATCTGTTTCTTATTGTCACTTCTGTGACTCCAGCGACGTCGGCAACCTCTTTTTGCGTCCTTCTTTCTCCGTACATCGCGCTAGCTATATAGACTGCTGCTGCCGCAACTCCAGTTGGGCCCCTCCCAGAGATCAAGCCCTTTCCAACCGCCTTTTTGAGGAGGGCGATTGCTTTTTCTTGCACATGCCCGGAAAGTTTCAATGCGGCGGTAAATTTTGGGACATAATGTGCAGGATCGGTCAGCGGCACATCAATATTCAGCTCTCGCCTAATAAAGCGATACGCTCTTCCGATCTCCTTTTTTTCAATCCCAGAGACTCGTGAAATCTCATCCAGTGTCCTAGGAATGCCTTGCATCCTGCAGGTGGCGTAAATGACTGCAGAAACAACCGATTCGATAAGCCGTCCCCTTATAAGCTCTGCTTTTATGCATTTTCTGTAAAGAAGCGCTGCAGACTCACGGATAGAGTCTGGCAATCCAAGGTAGGATGCAATCCTGTCAAGCTCGGAAAGCGCGATAGCCAAGTTCCTCTCCATAGAGCTTGCAATAGAAGCTCGCTTGTGCCATTTTCTCATCCGATAAAGCTGGGCCTGCTTTTTTGGTGAAATTTTTGCGCCCCTAATGTCGCGGTTGTATTGGTCAATTTCGGTGACAAGGCCTTTGTTGGGCCGCATATATTTGATCGGAGCCCCGCCTCTTGCCCGTTTTTCTCTCTGTTCTGCGTCGAATGCCCTCCACTCAGGGCGAGCATCTTCTAGATTCTCGGCGACAATCAAGCCGCAATTAGTGCACATCACTTCTCCTCTTTCATAATCGCGGGTGAGGCGTTTATTTCCGCACTCGGGACATTTATCCATAAATCCACCTCGAAGAAGATACGCCGCTAAAGATTAAGTTTTAAAATGTTAGCAAGGCGGCATGTCGTTTATGCACCTAAATATTTATAAAGTTTTGCAAATGGCTTTTTTCAAGCTAACGCGCCTGCTACCTTGTCAGAAAATACACTATCGTAATTATCAGTGCGATCACCACTACAGTGAAAATCAACAGGTCAGACATGGCAAAGAACTGGTTTTTAGTTTTTTTAATCCTTTGGGGCAAAAAACAATAGGTTGAGATGAAGCTTGCGTTTATCACAGATATGCACTTTGGCTATAGGCGATTCGAAAAAGACGCCTATCTTCAAGGAAAAGAAGCGATACTTGCTGCAGCTGCCGAAGCAGACCTCATCATTCTTGGTGGAGACAACTTTGACACTCCGCTGCCAAAAATGGAGACAATCGCAGATGTAACAGAGATTCTTCTGGAGGCGCAAAAGATCTACAAAAACAAAGGGGCAAACTACCAGCCGATTCTTGCCATACACGGCAATCATGATAGGAGGGCAAAAGGGTATGTCAACCCCACCGAGCTTTTGGCAAGAGGCGGCTTTTTGGAAAATATCCACAACAAAACAGTGGTGTTGGAAATTAAAGGAGAGAAGATAGCTGTCTCTGGGATGGGAAATGTGCCGGATGACTTGGCAAGAGCCGCGTTGATGCAGCTTTCCTGCAAGCCGGTCAAAGGGGCTTTCAATGTGTTGGTCATCCACCAATCATTCCAGGAATTTGAAGGGATTCCGAATGACGACTATCTCACATTTGAAGATTTGCCAAAAGGATATGACTTGTACCTTTGCGGCCATACGCACAAGCCAAATTTGACAGGAAAAGTGCTCAATCCTGGCAGCACAGTCGTCACGCAGTTGAAGAAAGAGGAGACTGCAAAAAGGGGCTGGCTTCTTTATGACACAGCAAAAAAAGAAGCCATATTCAGGGAAATCAACTCCCGCCAGTTCATATGGAGAGAGCTCCAATTTTCAGGCGCAACCCCACAAGAAATATGCCAAGCCATAACCCAAGCAGTAAAGGAAACAGACACGCAAGCCAATTTGCTAAAATTAGTGTTGAGGGGGACTGTAGCAGAAGGATTTAAGATGGCGGACTTGCAGTTGCCGAATTTTGGAAACAACGTTTTTATAGAAAACAAGCTCAACACAGAAAACTTGAGGCAGAGAATTGAGGACATAAAGAAAAAAAGAGGGGAAAAGCTTGGGGCAAGGGAGCTTGGAATGGAGATATTGAGAAAAAACCTGGCAAAAACAAAATACAATCTCTACGATTCAGCAGAGCTTTTTGCGCACCTTCTGGAAGGGAGTGCATTCGAAAAAATAAGGCAAAAGATTGAAAATGAACAAGCAGGCTGAAATCAAAAGTCTATTCTGTCAACTTTCATATAATCCTGGAGCACTTTGGGGACCGAAAATCCATTTTCGTCTTGGAAATTTTCCATTATTGCCACCATGCATCTTCCTACTGCAACCCCGCTGCCATTTAGAGTATGGACAAACTCCAGCTTGTTTTCCCTCCTGAAGCGAATGTTCGCCCTGCGCGCCTGAAAGTCGGCGCAGTTTGAGCATGACGATATCTCACGATAGCAGTCCTGCGATGGAAGCCAAACCTCAAGATCGTAGGTTTTTGCCGAAGCAAAGCCAAGATCTCCGCTACAAAGCTCAACAACACGATATGGAAGCTCAAGCCGTTTAAGGACGGACTCCGCATCGGCAACCATTATTTCAAGCTCTTCATAGGAGCGTTCTGGGAGCGAAAACCTGACAAGCTCAACTTTGTCAAATTGATGCTGTCTTATTATCCCTTTGATGTCCTTTTGGTATGCTCCTGCCTCACGTCGGAAACAAGGGGTATAAGCGCAAAACTTGACAGGAAGCTGTGTCTCTTCCAGAATCTCATCTGCAAAATAATTGGTGAGTGGGACTTCTGCTGTTGGTATGAGATATAGATCATCATCTTTGCATTTGTAAAGCTCATGCGAAAATTTTGGCAATTGGCCAGTGCCGGTCATGGTCTTTGAATTGACAAGGAATGGAGGAAGCAGCTCAAGATATCCATTCATAATATGCAAATCCAGCATGAAATTGATTAAAGCACGCTCGAGCCTTGCAGCAAGGCCGCGAAGAACAACGAATCGGTGGCCAGCTATTTTCGCCCCACGTTGAAAATCAATCAGATGACTTGCTGCAACCTCATAATGGGGCTTTACATCTGCTCCTGTTTTTTTTATTTTTCCCCATGTGCGAACGACCTTGTTTGCGGTCTCATCATTCCCAACAGGAACAGAATCATGCGGAATGTTAGGGAGAAGAAGCAGAATGCTGTCCATCCTATCTTCTAATAATTTTGTTTGCTTTTCGACATCCTCTATCTTTTGTGCAAGCTTTCTTGACTCAGAAAGAAGATGTTCGATTGGTTGGTTTTGCTTTTTCAGCTCGGAAATCTTGATAGAGATGCTGTTTCTTTCTGCCTTTAGTGCATCTGCCTGCGCCTTCATCGCTCTCCACTGCTTATCAAGCTCCAACAATTGGTCGGCAAGCTCGGTAGAGTGGTTTCTTTTCTTGAGAGCGTCATAAAGAAGCTGCGGATTTGCCCTTATTAGCTTGAGAGAAAGCATAGCATCACCGCGAAAACTCTTCCTTGAGAATCTGGATAAGCTCTTGACCTATCTTTCTTTGTGCCTCTGCAGAGCTGCCAGCAATATGAGGCGTGAGAATCACATTGGGCAACTCGCACAGCTTGCCTTGGTACGGCTCATTCTCGTAAACATCAAGGCATGCGCCGCCAATCATATTCTTTGACAAAACATCATACAAAGCTTCTTCATCAATAATTGACCCTCTTGCAGTGTTTATGAGCACGGCTGTTTTTTTCATCAAAGATAGCAGCCTTGCATTGACTAGCTTGTATGTTTGCGCAGTAGCAGGCAAATGGAGGCTGACAAAATCGGACTGAGCAAAAAGCTCTTCAAGGGTTGCCGTTTTTCCAAGCGACGAAGAAGTGGCTTTCGTGTCGTAGATCAATACGTTCATCCCAAGTGACTTTGCTTTTAGGGCGACCAAAGAGCCAATCCTTCCGAACCCAACTATTCCGATGGTTTTCCCTTCAAGCTCAGTCCCCATAAGCTCTTTTTTGATCCATTTTTTATTTTTCATTGAGCTGTCTGCCAGATGAATTTTCCTGCAAAAGCAAAGAATAAGGGCAAGAGTAAACTCAGCAACTGCATTTGTGCTTGCATTCGGAGTGTTGACAACCTTTATGTTTCTCTTTTGGCATGCATGCAGGTCGATGTTATCTGTCCCCACGCCTGCCCTTGCCACAATCTTCAATTTTGGGGCTAACTCGAGAAGCGATTCTGTCACTTTAGTCGCAGACCGAACGATCAAAACATCTGCTTCTTTCAGCGCAGAAGAGAGGTCAGGCGGCGTGACTATACATTCCCCCAATTGCTTCAGGCCGGAGATCACTTCTTGCTCAAGATGGTCTGCAATCACAATCTTCATTGAAACACCATTATTTGCCTAACACCTTTCGGATACAGTCAAACGCATAATCAAGATGCGCATCATCAAAATTGCCAATATGGCATATCCTGAAGAACCTTCCTTGAAGCTCGCCGAAATCGCGCGCAGTCACCAAATTGAATTTTTCACGCAACTCTTTTCTTATCGCATCTGCATTTTCCAAGATGAAGCCTGTAATCGTTGGTGAGTAAAAGCCAGGCTCGGCAAAAACCTTGTAACCAATGCTTTCAACAAATTTGCGAGACTTTTCTGCCGCCAACTGGTGCTTCCTTCGGTGGGCCTCAAACCCGCCCTTGCTTTTTATGTAATCAATCGCAGCTCGGACTGAAAAAAGGACAGAAACTGCTGGTGTCGTAGGCGTCTGGTTGTTTTGCATGTCTTTTTTGTATTTTTTCATGTCAAGATAGAAGCTTCTGGCAGCAATCGACTCTGCCCGCAACATCATCTCTTCGGTGAATGCCACAATTGCGATTCCTGGTGCAGCGCCAAGCGCTTTTTGAGAACCAGTAACTGCAAAATCGACCGAGAAGTCTTTAAGATCAAGCGGAGCGGCTGCCCAGGCGGAGATGCAATCCAAAATTGTGACCATTCCCTTGCTCTTTGCGTAGCGGCAGATGGATTTCGCGTCATTAAGCACACCTGTCGAAGTCTCATTGTAGACGAGGCCAAAAACTTGGGCATCGCTGTTGTCAATTATCTCTTTTGCCCTTTCCAGCGACCATCCTTTTCCAAGAGGTTGAGCGAAAACTTCGGTGCTACAATAAACTTTGGAAAGAGCGGCAAGCTTGTCCCCAAAAGTTCCGTTTGTGAGGACAAGTGACTTGTCTGTTGGCTTGGTAAGGCAAGCGTATGCCATCTCAAGTCCTGCTGTTCCAGAGCCTGTAACCAAAAAGCAATGGTCAGCGTTGAAATCTGCCTTAAGATCAGCGACAATTTCGCTTATTAGAGCCCTTATTTCTGGTCCGCGGTGGTAAATCATCTCCTGGCTTTGCGAAAGCCTGATTGGGTCGACAAGCTCAACAGGGCCAGGAGTAAGAAGGTGCATTTTCGGCATAACTCTCCCATACGATAAACTCTAGGAAAATTTTAAAATGAATGTATAGAGTTGGCTTTGCGTAGGTAAATTTAAATGGAAGATGCAAAAGAATCCAAACCATGAGCTATGCCTTAGAAGCGCCTTTTAAGCCCGCAGGAGACCAGCCAGCTGCTATTGCAAAATTGGTTGAAGGAGTCAAAAAAGGAGGAAAGCAGACCCTTTTGGGTGTCACTGGCTCGGGCAAAACATTCACAATCGCAAACGTAATTGCAAAAACAAACAAAAGCTGTCTTGTAATATCGCACAACAAGACACTTGCGGCACAGCTTTACTCTGAATTTAAGCAATTTTTCCCAAAAAACAAAGTGGGCTATTTCGTTTCATATTATGATTATTACCAGCCCGAAAGCTACATACCGCAGACAGACACTTACATCGAAAAGGATGCACAAATCAATGAAAAAATTGAAAGGCATAGGCTACAGTCAACTGCGTATTTGCTTTCGCCAGGCCCGACAATTATTGTCGCAACTGTTTCGTGCATATATGGGCTGGGTTCTCCAAAAGAATGGCTGGACATGTCAGTATTGATAAAGAAAGGGGCAGTGGTGCCGCGCTCTTCGCTTTTGGCATCCTTGATTGCAATCCAATACGAAAGGAACGATTTTGAGCTTAAAAGCGGATCGATACGCTGCAAAGGAAACACGATCGACATAGCGCCAGGCTACCAAGACGAGATAATAAGGGTAATACTTGACGGGGACACAATAGGCAAGATTGCCCTGCTTGAGCCAACAACTGCAAGCCCCATTCAGGAATTGGAGGAAGTCAGGATTTTTCCTGCAAAGCATTATGTAGTTCCGCTGTCAATAAGGGAGAGGGCAATAAAAAGCATTCGCATAGAGCTTGAGCAACGATTGCCGGAACTGCCCGAGCTGGAGAGGCACAGATTAAAGACAAGAACAAACTATGACCTGGAGCTTATAGAAGAGCTGGGCTATTGCAAAGGCATAGAGAACTATTCGCGCCATTTTGACTGCCGATCGCCTGGGGAGCCCCCATACACTCTCATGGATTTCTTGCCTAAAGATGCCCTTATCGTAATAGATGAATCGCATGTCACAATCCCTCAATTGCATGGGATGTACCATGGCGACTATACGCGGAAAAAAAATCTTGTTGATTACGGCTTTCGCTTGCCTTGCGCTTATGACAACCGCCCGTTGAAATTTGAGGAATTCGAAAAGTACTTGAAGAATGTGATTTTTGTTTCTGCAACCCCTGGAGAATATGAAAGAAAAACTTCATTCCAAATAGTTGAGCAGCTCGTTCGGCCAACAGGGCTTCTTGACCCGAAGGTGATTGTAAGGCCGACAAAGGGGCAGGTTGAAGATTTGATAAATGAAATACGGGCAAGATCAAAAAGAGGCGAAAGGGCGCTCATCACCACTCTCACAAAAAGAATGGCGGAGGATTTGACGGACTATTTGTTGGAAAACAAAATCAGCGCGCACTACCTGCACTCTGAAATCGAAACTATACAAAGGACAGAAATAATAAGAAAGCTGAGGCTTGGAGAATATGATTGCATTGTGGGAATCAATCTGCTGCGCGAAGGGCTCGATATCCCAGAAGTGTCGCTCGTTGCGATTTTGGATGCGGACAAAGAGGGCTTTCTGCGCAACGAGACTTCGTTGATTCAGACAATTGGGAGGGCTGCACGAAACATCAACGGGACAGCAATACTTTATTGCGACAGGATGACTGACGCGATCAAGGCAGCAATAACTGAGACTGAAAGAAGAAGGCAAGCGCAGGAGCTGTTCAATAAAGAGCATGGCATAACGCCCAAAACAATAGTCAAAGCAGTTGCTGAATCGCAGCTTGTGCCTGTAATTGAGCAGGAGGCAAAGGCTAAAAATATTGAAGAGCTGAAGAAGGTGGCAATCAACTTAGAAATAGAGATGCAGAAGGCTGCAGAAGAGCTTGATTTTGAAAGGGCAATTCAGTTGCGCGACAAATTGTTTGAGATAAGGCTGAAGATAAAAAACCTGCAGAGGAGGAAGCAAGATGCAAGATAAAATCATAATCAAAGGCGCAAGGCAGCACAATCTGAAAAACATAGATGTGGAGATACCAAGAAATGCGCTTACAGTAATTACTGGAATATCGGGGAGCGGCAAAAGCACGCTTGCGTTTGATACGATTTATGCAGAGGGACAACGGCGGTATGTTGAGTCGCTCTCGTCTTATGCAAGGCAGTTTTTGGGGTTGATGAATAAACCTGATGTTGACTCAATTGAGGGGCTTTCGCCTGCGATAGCAATCGAGCAGAAGACCACAAGCAAAAATCCTCGCTCGACAGTCGGGACTACAACCGAAATATACGATTATTTGCGGCTCCTTTATGCAAGGATTGGCATACCTCATTGCCCAAAATGCGGCAAAAAAATATCCTCGCAAACGAATGAGCAAATCGCAAATTTCATCATGACTCAAAACGAAAACAAAGAATGCAAGATACTTTCCCCGATTGTAAGAGGCAAGAAAGGCACTTACGAAAAGCTTTTCGACGAGCTTCGCAAGAAAGGCTATTCGAAGATAAGGCTGAACGGAAACGTGATGGATCTAGACAAGCCAATCCCGAGGTTAGACAAAAACAAGAAGCACACAATAGAGGTTTTTGTGGACAAGTTCACTGTTTGTGGCCAAAATAGGCAGAGGCTGCTTGAAGCAATAAAAACTGCGGTCAGGGAAAGCCCAGAAGGCTTGGTTGTCGCGCTGATAGACAAAAAAGAAATACTTTTCTCGCAGACCAACTCGTGCCCAGATTGCGGATTTTCGATGGGCGAGTTGCAGCCGAGGATGTTTTCCTTTAATTCACCTTATGGGGCATGCGAAGAATGCCATGGGTTGGGAGTCAAAATAGAATTTGATGTTGACCTGATAATACCGGACAAAACAAAAACGTTCAATGAAGGCGCAATTCTCCCCTGGAAAAATACAGTGATGAGCAGCTATTACCTTCAGCTTTTGGAAGGATTGGGCAAGCTATATGGCTTCAGCTTGGATACGCAATTTAATGCTTTGACCGAAGAAGCAAAAAGAGCAGTGCTTTATGGCTCAGATAAAAGAATAGATTACAGAGTTGAAAGCAAAACAAGCGACATGAGATATGAAGGCAGCACCTATTTTGAAGGAGTGATAAATAATCTTGAGCGTCTGTATAGGCAGACAAAATCCGAATACAGAAGGCAGGAGCTGGAAAAATTCATGCGCGAATTGCCGTGCCCGAAATGCAAGGGAAAAAGGCTAAAAGACGAAATCCTTGCAGTGAAAATAAATGGAAAAAACATCATAGAAGTCACCGAGCTATCAATTGATTCGGCGTACGGGTTTTTCACTTCGCTTAAGCTCTCAAAGGAAGAGCAGGAGATTGCAAAGCCTGTTTTGCGTGAGATATTGTCTCGTCTGGACTTTCTTATCAATGTTGGGGTAGGGTATTTGACGCTTGACCGCGTGACAGGCACGCTATCGGGCGGCGAAGCGCAAAGGATAAGGCTTGCGACACAGATTGGCGCGAATTTGACAGGGGTGTTGTACGTCCTTGACGAGCCATCGATAGGGCTTCACCAGAAAGATAACCACAAATTAATCTCAACCTTGAAAGCGCTGAAAGAGCAAGGAAACACACTAATAGTTGTTGAGCATGACGAGGACACAATAAGAAGCGCAGACTACGTAGTCGATTTGGGGCCCGGAGCAGGAGCGCATGGTGGGCGTGTTGTCGCAGTGGGAACTCCGGAAGAGATAGAAAAAAGCAAAGAATCCCTGACCGGAGCATACTTGCGCAGAGAGCTGAAAATCTCGACTCCTGCCATAAGAAGGAAGCCAAGAATGTGGCTGACAATCAGAGGGGCTAGAGAGAACAACCTGAAAAATATTGATGTAAGAATACCGCTTGGTGTGTTCACATGCATAACTGGCGTTTCAGGTTCTGGAAAATCAACGCTGATAAATGAGATATTGTACAAAGCGCTGATGAAGCATCTCCATAATGCAAAAATAGAGCCTGGAAAATTTGACAGGCTTGAGGGCGTAGAAAACATAAAGGAAGTCGTTGCTATTGACCAGACACCTATTGGAAGGACGCCGCGCTCAAATCCGGCTACGTATATAGGAGCATTCACGCCCATCAGAGAACTGTTTGCAGGGATACCAGAAGCACGGGCGCGAGGCTATGACCCGGGCCAATTTTCATTTAATGTGCAGAAAGGAAGATGCCAAGCATGCGAAGGGGATGGGGTAAAGAGGATTGAGATGCAATTTTTGCCAGATGTTTATGTGACATGCGAGGAGTGCGGAGGAAAGCGCTACGATGCAGAAACACTCCAAATAAAGTACAAGGGCAAAAACATATACGATGTGCTATGCATGAGCGTTGAGGATGCCCGCGCGTTTTTCCAGAATATACCGCAGATAAGAAACAAGCTGGACACGCTGATTGATGTTGGGCTTGGTTACATATCGCTTGGCCAGCCTGCAACAACACTTTCTGGAGGCGAAGCCCAGAGAATAAAGCTGGCGGCCGAGCTAGGAAGAAAAGACACAGGGGCGACGCTGTACATTCTTGACGAACCTACAACGGGCCTCCATTTTGCAGATGTAAGCAAGCTTCTTGCAGTCCTGCAACGGCTTGCGGACAGAAACAACACAATAGTCGTGATAGAGCACAATTTAGATGTAATCAAGTCTGCAGATTATATCATTGACTTGGGGCCGGAAGGCGGTGACGAAGGAGGAGAGATTGTCGCTGAGGGAACTCCTGAAGAAGTGGCTAAAAACAAGAACAGCTATACTGGATTTTATTTGAGAAAAGTTTTGGATGCAAAATCAGCTTGAAAGCGCGCCTTTTTTCCTCAGAAAGCGATGATAAGAAATGACAAACCGATGAGCTTCGTCTCTTGCGTGCCGCAAGATGTTCAGTGCTTGAGAAGATTTTGGAAGCACAATAGGCGTTGGGGAGTCAGGGTGAAAAATCTCTTCTCTTTCCTTTGCGATGGCAATGCAAGGCAGATGGATGTTGAGAGAATTGAGTGCAGCTCTTGCTGCATTCAATTGGGCAATGCCGCCGTCAATTACGATCAAATCAGGGAATTGGGAGTTTTCTTCTTTTAAGCGGCGATATCTCCTGAAAACGATCTCGCGAATTGCGGCAAAGTCATTCTGCCCTTCAACAGATGAGATTTTGAACCTTCTATATGCCGATTTGTTAGGCGAACCATTAGTAAATTGGACCATCGCGCCTACAATGTGGCTGCCAAATAGATTGGAAACGTCAAAACACTCGATTATTTTTGGTATTGAGGGCAATCTCAGTTTCTCCTGCAGCTCTAGCAAGGCAGGATCTGCATTGCCTGCAATTTCCATCAAAATGTTTTTCCTTAAGAGCAACAATAATTCTTTTTTATCCCCTTTTTGCGGGGAGAGGATCGTAACTTTAGAGCCTCTCTTCATCGATAAAAATTTTTCGAGGGCTTCTTTGGAGGGAGGAATGCTGTCGACAACAATAGTTGGTGGGATTGAATCCGCCTCATAAAACCTGGGCAAAAATTCCGATAGGACATCTTGCGGATTCAATGGCTGAAGCTCAAATTTTTTCCTATCCCGAATCACTCCGTCCTTTTTGCGAAACATCTGCAAATACACTGTTCCATTGTGCTCGATAAAGGCGATATAATCTTCATTTGCGCATTTGACGCTTTCCATCTTTTGCCTTTCCCTGAGGGAAGAGAGAAGCTTGATCGAATCGCGAAGCTGGATAGCCTTCTCATAAAGCCTATGCTTTGTCGCTTCACGCATCTCTTTTTCCATTTCATCGATTACTTTTTCAAGCTCTTTTCCGCCAGAAAGAACGGCCTTGAGTTTCTCGACTTGTTTTTGGTATTCCTTGGGGGAAATTAGGCCAGCACAAGGCCCAAGGCAGAAGCCAAGATGATATTGGAGACACGGCCTTTTTTGGCCTAGTTTGCAAGTCCTGATTCGGAAAATCTTGCGCAAGGTTGAGGCAGCCAAAATGTATGCGGAACCAGGAAGGAAAGGCCCAAATAAGCTGCCTTTCTGCACGAACTTTCCAAGGCGATTGCGCCTGACAACCAGCATTCTTGGGAATTCTTCATCAGTAATCAGAATGTAAGTATATCTTTGGTTGTCTTTGAGCTGTATGTTGTATTTCGGATAGTACTGCTTGATGAGCTGGCTTTCAAGCAAAAATGCTTCTGCTTCGCTGTCGGTGACTACAAATTCCAGCAATGAGGCGCTTCTTAGCATCTGGGTGATCCTATCTGATAGCTTGCCGCTAAAATATGATAAAAGCCTGTTGTGCAAATCTTTTGCCTTGCCAATATAGATTGGATTGCCTTTGTCGTCCTTAAAGATATAGACGCCGGGTTGATGCGGTGCAGAGGCAGCCGTTTCAGAAAGCATATGCATTCCCCAAAAATAGAGACAAAAACAGAGGGAGACGGTACACCACGAAGGCTCCGCCTCACCTCCCACTTGCTCTCTAAAAAGAGCAGCAAATATGCTGCATTAAAATTTATATAAGCTACTATTGGTCTGCGCCCTTTTGCCGAGATTTTGCGATTTTGCTTATTCTTCCTTGAGAAGCAGGATCGCCTCTGCGATGTCGCCTTCTGTTTCCCTGAGGGCATTCTGCGCCTCTTCTCGAGAGCAGCCCGCTGCTTCCATCACTAACCGGATGTCTTCTTCCCCTGGCTCTTTTTCTTGGTGGATTTTTCCGCTTATTTGGAATGATGTCTGGCCATGCATCTGGATTTGCAGAACTGAAGGCTCAAAAATTGTAATCCTGCCGCCATCTGAAAGCTCAATTGTCACTTTTGATGCGGCAAGCTCATCGGTTTTGATGCCCATCTGCTTCATCAGCTTCGCGATGTTTTTTGGGTCCATATTTGGAAGCATGCAAACACACCTCTCATTGTTCTTCAAGCAAAAGGTCTGCATTTATTAGATCTACTAACTTTTTAACGATGAGTTTTTGCATAGCCTGCCCTTTTTGCAAAGAGGAGCCTCCGACTTTGCCAATATAGCCGAATTTAGTGAAAACACCAGGCGGAGTTGGTATGACTCTTCCAAAAAACTTTTTTGTTTTTTGCTGTGGGACTTTGCGCGGCTCCCAGCCAGTGAGGGCAATCAAAAGTGAAGCCTCATTTTCGTCTGCATGGCCCACTGATTCTCCTGTTATGTCCTTCAATGATGGAATTTCCCACCATGAAACAATGCAGCAGCGGAACTGGAGCCTATCGGCCAGCTCTTTTAGAGCCTGAGAAGCAACAGCAGCATTGCCGCCATGGCCATTCAACAAAAGGATTTTATCGAACTTGTTCCTCACAAGCTCTTCGGCGATATCTTTAATAAGCGATGCGAAAGTAGAGGATTTGAGGGAAAGCGTCCCTGCCCAAGGCCTTAGGGTATAGCAAAAGCCATAATTTATTGGGGGCAGGACTAGAGCATTTGACTGCGATGCGACTTTTTTTGCAAGCTCATATGGTGTGATGCTGTCAGTCCCTACCGGCAAGTGAGGTCCGTGCGCCTCTGTCGCACCCATCGGCAAGATGACTACTGGGCGATTCTTCTTTTTTGCGATCAATTCTATCTCTTTTGAGGTCAGCTCCTCAAAAAGCACTGTCCTTGCCATGGATTCATTTTGGGAAGAGATAGTATAAAAAGAATGAGGAAAGCATGCAGACTGCAAATTGCTGCACCAATAAATTGGACAGAAAACCTACTGGGATTGCAAAAAAGAGAAACAGAGAAAATATTGGAATAAAACCGGAAAGCAAAAAAATGATTAAGCCAAATGAGGTGGGGCAGCAGTCTTTTCTCGTGAATGCAAAAAAGGCGTACAAAAACACTATTCCTTTGAGCAAAGAAAAGGAAATCGGAAAAATAAGTGACTCTAAAGTCGGATTCCAAGGCACCCAATTTGTGTTCCACAAAAAAAAGTATTGCTCGTCAGCATAAAATTGCTGATTTGCATATAAAGAAACAAGCGAAAAGAATTGGTCAACTGCCGCTATCGTCAGCGCCGCAAGGGCAGCCCTTCTAAAATCCATCTATAAAGCACCATGCAAAAATCCAGTCAAAAAACCACAGCAAGCTATCCTCATGCTTCTTTGTGAAAGCTTTCTTTCACTTCGCTTTTCCTTACTTCAACCCTCTTTATAGGACCGATTTTTTTTACCGCATTGAAAAGCTTTGCTGAAAGTTTTCCATATGCAAGCTCTTGCGACAAAGTTGCAAAATCAGCATTAGAAGCAATGGATTTTATTGCGGATGAGAGCGCTTTGCGAACATCGGTCTTTACTGACTGGCTGACTTTCAAGCCAGTTATACAAAGCATTTTTATACGCATCGGGATGCCGTCTTTGGTTGTGACATCATCTACCTGGTTTATAACCGACCTTCGCCTTCGAGCAAGAGTGCGTATATAGCCGGGCATAAGCTCATGCCCTATAAATGCGGTTTTTGCCGTCTTGCCGACCACTTCTTTGACTCTGAAAAACAAGTTAGTGTATGCAGTATTTGGGGAAAAAGTTCCGCTCATTTCCCCTAAGCCAACTTTTATGACCCTGTTTTTCAAATTAGCCTCGTCAGAAGACACAATCTGTCCGATCTCTTTAGAATCGAAAAATTCAGGAGCAACGACACTATACCATTGTTTTGTTTTCCATTTGTCGACCAACCTTGTTTTCTTTGCATCCGCCATGCAATCAACCTATTACTTGACCAAAAGCGCAGCAGTTTCAGGATCATACTTCCAGTCAGGCGGCAGCCTGCCGATTGAAGTGTAATATTTCACAAGTCTGCCTATCTTTGACTCGACATGGATCAGCTTTGTGCGATTGTGCTTGTCTGCCCTGTTTTTCCTTAGATGCTCCCTCATATTGACTGCCCTCTTAATGAGGTTAAGGAGGTCTTCAGGATAGTCTATTTTAATCCCGTTTTTTTCTAAAATTTGTGTGATTGATTTGCCACACAGATTTTGGACTGAAGGGACGCCGTAGGTGTCTCTCAAAATCTGACCAATCATTGTTGGGCCTTTTCCTTCTTTGCCCATTTTAACAATCAGCTCTTCCACTTCGTGTGCAGAATACTCAACCCACTCAGGTGAAATCTTTACCGAAGGCCTTTTTGAGCCAGATTTCCCCTTCTTTTTTGAATGCATCCTTGCCATTTTTTACCTCCAAACAAAGCAGCTATAATATGACATACCACTTTAAAAGCGTTTTGAATAACCCGTGCCTCTATTCTCCTATTATTTTGATAATGACTCGCTTTCTTCTTTGGCCGTCAAACTCTCCATAAAAGATCTGCTCCCAGGGACCCAGATCCAGTTTTCCATTTGTGATGGGCAAAATAACCTGGTGCCCCAAAAGAAGCCTTTTGAGATGCGCATCGCCATTGTCTTCTCCGGTATTGTGGTGGAGATAGTTTGCATGAGGGGCAAGTTTTTCTGCCCAGTTGAGGATGTCTTGCCAAAGGCCTGGCTCATAGTCATTGACAAAGACAGCGGCTGTGATGTGCATGGCAGAAACCAGGGCAAAGCCTTCTTTTATGCCTGCCTCGCGGACTGCCTCTTCGACTTGATGCTGGATTGGCACGATTTCTTTCCTGCTTTTAGTGTTAAACCAAAGATATTTTGTATAAGATTTCATAGACTCACCAAATCAAAAAGAATATGCATTATTCTTAATTTTTGCGTTGAAGAATATGGACATGATCGACAAGCTGGCATTCATAGCATATCTTGCCTTCCTGTTTTTCGTGTCAGTTTTGTTAGGAAAAGTAATCGGGCCGCTGA
Source organism: Microcaldota archaeon (assembly GCA_026413765.1). Taxonomy (GTDB): domain Archaea; phylum Micrarchaeota; class Micrarchaeia; order Anstonellales; family Anstonellaceae; genus UBA10161. Next base: position 167,570 of record JAOAKI010000004.1, read on the forward strand.
TCTCTAGATTGCTTGAGAAGTTGACAAGCAAAACAAAAAATACTCTAGACGACAGAATAATTGGCGCAATAAAGACACCGCTGGAGTCTTTTTCTTTTCTTGTTGTTTTTTATTTTCTTTTGCATTCCGTTCCAGAAATGTCGGAAGCAGCTACTTTTCTTGAAAAATATGTGCTTGTTATCCTGATAGTGATAGCCACATTCACGCTTTCCGAAATAAGCGGAGTGGTTATAAGATGGTACTATGAAGAGGGCCAGAAGGAGGAGAGGCTAAGGCAAAAGGTCCAGCGGCTTGGTTTCGACAACTCCCTTTTGCCTCTGCTGAGAAAAATAACGAAACTTCTGATATACGTAATCGGATTTGCTTTTGCCCTCCAGGAAGTAGGTTTTGACATCACTGGAATCCTTGCAATTACCAGCGTTACCGCATTGATCATAGGTCTTGCAAGCCAGGAAACACTTGCGAACATATTTGCAGGCATTGCGCTTCAAATTGACAGGCCATACCACTATGGAGACTATATTAAGCTTCCCACAGGCGAGATAGCGATTGTCAGGAAAATAGGCATGCGCTCAACAAAGCTGGAAGACATGTACCACAATACGATTATCCTGTCGAATTCTGAGTTTGCGAAAATGAGAGTGACGAACTTGACTTTGCCAGACGATGAAAGCATTGTTCCTGTTGTGGCAGAAATACCAAACAGCGTAGATCTGGAAAAGCTGAGGGAATCGATAGAGAAGAGATTAAAGAAGGAAAACCCGAATGGACTTATTAAGGAGAGGGGCTATAAATTTCTCATCGAGTCCATAAAGCCTAACACGGTTGTTGTTTCATTCCATTTCTGGGTAAAGCATTATGTTAATGCGGAAAAAATAAAGGAGATTGTTAATAGGCAGATTTTGGATTTTCTCAAAACGCAGGCAAAGAAAGCAGGCTAAAATGAGCGCAGCAGCCTCACATATTCTTCTCTGACAAAATCAGCTCCCGCCTGGTGCATTTTTTCCAAAAACCAGTTGATGAGCTTTTCGTTTGAAGTTCCCCAAAGTTGAGACTTGGAAACGATTTCGTAAACTTGCTGGCGGGTGATCTTGACTTTTTTTGCTGGGTCGAACAAGTCATGGTTGTCAATGCATTTTGCGTAGGATTCAATTGCCATAAAGAGCGGAATCAGGCAAAACATGCGGACTCTTATTGCTTTTTTCGGCAGGAGAAGGACGTATTTCATTGCAGAATACAGATAGTTCAAGGCGTTTCTTATCTGCGCGCGGAGTACTTTGAGCGCTGCTTGCCTTTTTTCAGAAAGGCACAACGTTTTATAGGAAAGTCCGTATTTTCGCATGAGAAGCTCTGGCCAATAATGCCTATTTTGCTGTATATCAAACGCGATGTCCCGCAAGATGTTTATTTTTTGCAAAGCAAGGCCAAATCGTTTTGCATATAGCCTGAGCTTCTTTTTGAGAGCGGCAGACACCACGCCATTCAAAAATAAAAGCTCATTGAAAAGATAGCCTATTATTCCTGCCACATAATAGCTGTAATGGTTCTGGTCTGCAAATGTCTTGATTTTTTTTCTTTGGAATTTCACCATTCCCTTTGCCATCGTTTTGCCATGCTTTATTATCGCAAGCTGGACAGGGCGCGGCTGCAGAGAAAAGACATGCACAACTGATTCAAAGTTTTCAAGAAGAACCTTCTCATAAGTATAATCAAGTTGTGAGAGCAACTGCTCTTTGCATGCCCTTATTTTGCTTTTTTCTGCTCTAGGCGCCTGGAATGCAAGAATAGTTTGCCTGAATAGCTTGATTTTTACAGGCACAGGAGCAGAGGAATCTTCGATAGTGTCAAGAATCCTGAAAAAAAGATAAGAAACCATCATTTGCTCGTTGAGCGGTTTTGGGAGGATTCTGATGCACAAAGAAAAGCTGCGGGAGACCAATGGAAGGATATCCCAACAAAGCGCAACATGGTTCATGAAACTTTCACCGCCAAAAAAACGCTATAAAATCTGAGAAAGGGTTTATAATGGTATATAAAACGACAATAAGTTCTAAAGCCAGGTGAGGGAATCGAACCCCCCTATTCCGCTTACAGCAAAAACGATTCACTGCAGGCGGACGCATAGCCTCTCTGCCAACCTGGCATTTGACAAAATAAAGAATCAAGAGAAATTTTAAAAGCGCTTATTTGTGCAGTATTCTCAGCGTTTCAATAGCCCTCTCAATCATCGCCTTGGTAGAAGATGAAACCTCTTGGCTCGTGGAAATAGTGCTTTCATAAAAGTGCTCAACGATTGAGATTGAAAGCTGCTTGTTTAACCTAATCGCCTCAAAAAGATTGGTTTTAGCCTCTTGCTCTTTTTTCTGCAAAATCTGGCAGATTGCAAGCGCGGTGATTGCCTCCACGTTGTCTGGCTGAACCGCCTTGACATATGCCAGCGCTTCTTCAGCCTCTTGCAGCCTATTCAGCGAAATCAAGCAATAACCCATCAGATGCCAAATATGCGGGTTTTCATTGTCAATTTCTGCAGCCTTAGAAAAACATACCAATGCGTCATCGAATTGCTTTTCTAAATAATGCACTTTGCCTTTGACGAACCATGCAATCGCGTCTTTCGGGTCAATTTTGGCAAGCTCGTTGGCTTCTTGCTCGGCTTCACCTATTTTCTTTTCTTCCAACAGCTCTTCTGTTCTTGCAACCATTTCGTCGACAAGCTCATCTGCCATAAACTCACATTTCAGGAGAGGGCAACTGTAATACTTTCAGCAATAATTTGGCGACTGGATCAGCCGCCTTGAAGTTGTTATAATCAATCTTGACAGAAGACCAGCTAGTCGGAGACATTTCCCAGCTTGGGAACTTGATTGCTTTTTTGAAGGCTTCGAACTCTTCTTTGGTTGTTGAAAGAGGTTTCGTAACTTTCGGTATTGGCGGCCTCCGGACAACAGTCTGCATACTGCTATATTCCAATACTAATCTTAAAAGCATTAGCCTGCAGAGGCTAGCTTTTTTGCGACAGACAAAAGATTTTTGCGGCTTTTTGTGAGGCTGTTTTTAAATATTTTGATTTGGCGGAAGAATGCTGAGCGGGCAGGGAACTTGTAGGCCTGCTTCAGCTTATGCGTCTTGTCTACCGACAAAGCCTCTTTCAGCTCTTGCTGCGGAATTGTGACGTTCGCGAACTTAAGCAGCTCGTCTTCACTCAAAGAGGACAGTGGGCGCTTGCTATCTGCGCAAAATCTAACCAGCTTGCCGGCAGTTGCATGGGCATCGCGAAAAGGAACGCCATGCTTGGCAAGCAAGTCGGCAAGTGCAGTCGCAGTGGCGTAGCCCTCCTCCAGCTCTTGGATTATTTTCTCCTCGTCGAATTTCACGAGGGGGAGGATTTTGGCCAGAATCGAAAATGCTTGAATGGCTGTTTCAACTCCTGCCATGATGGCGTATTTGCTTTCTTGACTGTCTTTTGAATACCCTGTGGGAAGGCTTTTCAAAAGCGATGCACAATGGACGTAGAGCCCCAGCAGGCGAGACGCTTTCCCTCGGATCAGCTCAAGAGGATCGGGGTTTTTCTTTTGGGGCATCATCGATGAGCCAGTGCAATATTCGTCTGGGAGTATAACAAGCCCCTTATTGGAAAGCACGATTAGGTCTTCAGCGATCCGGCTGCAATGCACCATTGAAATGAGAAGAACGCCCAAAAACTCTGCTTCAAGCTCGCCCCGGGATGAAATTGCGTCGGTTGGGTTTGAAGCAGCCTCAAAAAAGCCAAGAAGGCAGGTGGTATAGTTTTTGTCTATATTCCACTCTGTCCCTGTGCCTGCGCCAGCGCCCAGCGGATTGACATTTACCCGCCTATAAAGCTCGGCAAGTCGGCCTATATCGCGCTCGAACGCAAAAAAATAAGAATGCGCCCAAAGATGGACTGAGGAAGGCTGCGCGACCTGAAAATGCGTATAATAAGGAAAGGTGCAGTCCTTTTTTGACAGCTGCTTTAGTGCGTCTTGCAAAGCAAACAGTGCATCGCATGCTTCAAGAATCTTGTGGCGCATATACATCCGCATGTCAAGGGAGACTTGGTCGTTTCGAGAACGGCCAATGTGCATGTTTTTGCCGGCAGAAGTAATCTTGGTCACCGCAAATTCAACTGCGGTGTGAACATCTTCAGCGCTGCTGTCTACGGAAAACTTGCCTTGCTGGGCATCGCTGTGCAGCTTCAGCAATGCAGAAAGTATTTCTGCTGCTTGGCTGCTTGGCAATATCTTCTGTTTTGCAAGCATGCAGACATGTGCAATGCTGCCCTCGATATCAAAGACTGCAAGCTTGGAATCCAAGCAAATGTCTTCCGAGGACAGAAATGAAAAAAGCTCGGCCTTTTGCTGCTTCGTGAAAGTTCCGCCCCACAGTTTCTTTACCATGAAACCACATCGCAAAATGAACTTTAATAAGCTATATGGCATTAAAGCCGATGTTTTAGGCGCAACAATTCAGTCTGAATAAAACACGTCTGAATTGCCTGGCCTACTCAGAACTCAAGATCTACCTCATTTGCGATTGACTTGCGTCAATGCTCGGAAATACCTCGATTTCATCATTGCAAGAAAAGAAGGGCGGCAAAAAAATAAATTTATTGGCCAAAGATGGAGCCAAACCCTATCTCGGCGTTGTTTTCTTCTTCCTGGATCTTCTTTGATACTTCCGCAGCAACCGAGGGGGGTGCTTCAGAGACTATGCCCTTGAGCTTCTCTTTCGCAAATGCAAGAAATTCATCAGTTGCGCGAATAAAGAGATAGCATTTTTGCGGGTCTTGCCCAATCATCTGCCCATCTTTTAGCTTGTAGCCGTTTCTTGAAAAGCTAATCTGCCCATATGGATCTGCCTCCAAGATTGCCTTCAATTTTTCCTTGTTCGAAAGTGGACACTCAAAGACGATTTCCACTCAACCACCTTTTTTGAGCCATGGCAATAACATGACTATGCCGATGATGATGATTGTTAGTGGGCCAAGAGGAAAGGAAGAATGGAGCCAACCCAGCTCAACCAAAAGCCAAATACAGCCAAGCGCAGCTACTAGAAGACCATAAGCTATTTGCTCAGCCGCATAATTTTGCGGGCGAACACTTTTTGCCATGCAACAGCTGTGGAAACATTCATTTAAAATCCTAAGCCCCCGGAGGGGATCGAACCCTCGACATCCAGTTTACGAAACTGGCGCTCTACCGCTGAGCTACAGGGGCCCAAATATGATTCTGCTTTGGAGGATTTAAAAAAGAAGCATCAGGGTTTTCCTATTTGCCCAAACCAAAATAAAAGCGCCGACGAGGAGATTTGTCCAAACCCATCTGCATTTTTTCCGTGAACGCTTTTGCAAAGCGAGCAAAAGGGTTCTTGAACTCCTAAGCCCGTAAAGGGCACTAGATTTCTTGCAAAACCTTGCGATCTCGAGTCTAGCGCATTACCAGGTTCTGCCACGTCGGCACCATTTTCTAACAATCTATAAGAGCAGCAACGCTTTTAATAAATTTAGAGCCGAAAAGTGCTTGTGGGAACATGAAGCCTATTATCGCATTGAACTTCAAGACTTACCGCGAATCCCTTGGAAAAAAGGGTATTGAGCTTTCACAGATTGCTGCAGAGGTGGCGCTTTTGACAGGAGTCAGGATAGTGGTGGCGCCCCAAACGGTAGATTTGAGGCAAATAGCCGACATTTATGACGATGTCTTTGCGCAACATGCAGATCATAACCCTGCCGGAGCTTACACAGGCAGCATTACCTTGGAGGGGCTGAAAGACGCAAAAGTGAAAGGGACATTGCTGAACCATTCCGAAAAAAGAGTGACAGAAAAGCAAATCGAAGAAACGATAGGCCTTGCAAAAAAAGAGAAGATAGAAGTGATGCTTTGCACAAAAGATGCTGAGGAGTCAGCAAGGCTTGCAAAATACCGCCCAACCTACATAGCGGTTGAGCCGCCTGAATTGATAGGCAGTGGTATCTCTGTGTCGACTGCAAAGCCGGAAGTAGTGACCTCAACAATTGAGGCAGTAGAAAAAGTCGCAAAAATACCAGTGCTTTGCGGTGCCGGCATAAGCAATTCTTTGGATGTCAAAAGAGCAATTGAGCTTGGGGCATGTGGAGTGCTTCTTGCCTCAGCATTCGTCAAGTCCCCAGATCCAAAAAAGCTTCTTCTTGAGATGGCTGAGGCGATTGCGTAGTAAATGGAGCATTGGATGTGTCAAATGAAACATATTGTTTTTTAATGGAGAAAGAAAAATCCAAAAAGGGAGGTTAAGGCTATGGGTGAAGAAGCAGAAGGCGAAAAGATAAAGATTGAAAAAGGAGAGAACAACAAGGTAGTGCTTGCATATTCTGGCGGGCTTGACACTTCTTGCATATTGAAATGGCTGATTGATAGGGGCTATGAGGTAATCTGCTACATGGCAGACATAGGGCAAAAGGAAGATTTCAAGGCTGCAAAAGAAAAGGCGCTGAAAATAGGCGCCTCGAAAGTGATAATAAAAGACGTAAGAAAGGAATTTGTCACAGACTATATCTTCCCTGCGATAAGGGCAAATGCAGTATATGAAAGCAGATATTTGCTTGGCACTGCCCTTGCCCGCCCACTGATTGCAAAGCACCAGATAGACATAGCAAAAAAAGAGAAAGCTGCGTACGTTGCCCATGGCGCAACAGGAAAAGGCAACGACCAAGTAAGGTTTGAGTTGAGCTATTATGCTCTCAAGCCAGACATAAAAATAATATCCCCGTGGAAGATGGCGGAGTTTTTGGAACAGTTCAGCGGCAGAGACGATCTGATAAACTATGCAAAAAAGCACGGCATACCAGTGTCAGCAACCACCAAAAAGCCATATTCAGAGGATGAGAACCTGATGCACATTTCGCATGAGGCAGGGATTTTAGAGGACCCCGCACATATCCCAGATGAAAGCATCTATTCGCGCACAGTTTCGCCGCAGAAAGCGCCAGACAGGACGACGACAATTGAAGTTCACTTCAAGGATGGAACGCCAGTGAAGATAGTGAATAAAGATGATGGCACTGTCAAAACTGACCCCTTGGAATTGTTCATTTATGCCAACGAGCTTGGGGCTGCAAATGGGATAGGCCGAGTAGACATGGTTGAAAACAGATTCGTCGGGATAAAATCGCGTGGCCTGTATGAAACCCCTGGGGGGACTATATTGATGGTTGCGCACAGGGATATAGAAGCCATCGCGATGGACAGGGAAGTGATGCGCTTGCGAGACATGCTTTCCCCAATATACGCGCAGCTTATCTATTACGGATTTTGGTTTTCGCCTGAAATGGAATTCTTGACAGCCGCCATAAACAAGAGCCAAGAGTACATAGACGGAAAAGTCACTCTGAAGCTTTACAAGGGAAATGTGATGCCTGTTGCCCGATCGTCGCCAACTTCACTTTATGACGAAAAATTAGGCTCTATGCACAAAGCAGGTGGCTTTGACCAAAAAGACTCGGTTGGCTTCATCAAGATAAATGCAATCCGGCTCATGGCACACAGGGCAATCCTTGAAAAAATAAAAAGGAGAAGAGGCAAAAAAGACTAACTTTTCTCCATTTTCAGCTTAACTAATGCCGCATAAAGCAAAAAGATGAGAGAAACGCAAAATGGCAAGTAAAAAATCTCAGGGACTGCATTGATGAAATCAAAAACTAAAGAAAGCGAAAAGAAAAGGCTTATCAGAACCCATCCCCAAATGCTATTTTGCCCTAAGACCAGAAACAGGTGGATTTTTTTCTTGCCGAAGTCAAAAAGAAAAACAGAAAAAATAAGCGCAAAAATCGATAAAGCTATTGACAGCATCAAAAATGAAATGGAGAGATTTGCCCGATAGGGTGGCCAGATAAGCAAGGATAAGAATGTCGCAACTGAAAACAGCAGCAACAGCTTTGCGGCTCTTCTGATAGATTCAAATGAGGCTTGTGCGCGCGGAAAGGCGGCAGAAGAGACGATAAAGCCTGAAAGGTATATTGCAAGAAAATATGGTATTCCGATTTCGCCGTTTAAATATTTGAAATAAAACAAGCCAAACACCCATGGGAAAAAAGTCCAAAGAAAAAGGAAGGAAAAAACAAGCAAACCGAAAGCCAAATAAATGCCTGTCAAGCCAAACAACCAGAATATGTTGATTGAAACAAGAGCGGAGATTGCTATCAATACGACTTCGTCTGGAAAAGTTGAAAAAAGCCGAGTTCCGCAAAGAAAAGAGCCAAGCAAAAGCAGATTGAGGTATTTTTTTTCTGCCTCATGAATGCCCAATCTCTTCATTTTTATTTTGTAAAGGAGGAGCCAAAGCGAAGCCCCGCTGCAAAAAAGAAAAAAAGGGAAAATCAGGTCGCCTGGATAAAAATGCCCAACAACCACATGCTTAAGCATGCTAAATGAATCTGGCTTGCTGTACATTGACTGCCATAATGAAAAAATTATTGCCAGTGAGATGAAAAATCCTCTCAGATGGTCAATTCCAGAAATCCGCATACTAAAGCCTTCTTTGAATCTGGGCCTTGACTTCATCGATAAAAACGTCAATTGGAACATCTGGCCGTATGCTTCCGTCTCTATGCCTTACTGCCAATTTGCCAGATTGCACCTCTTTGTCTCCAACAACAAGCATGAAAGGTATTTTCTCGAGTTGGGCTGTGCGTATTTTTGCGCCAATTGTCTCTTGTTTGCAATTTGCTTCAGCGCGAATGCCTGCGTCCTTCATTTTTTGCGCAAGCGACAAAGCGAACTCGTTATGCCTGTCTGACACTGGCAAAAGCGCCACCTGCACAGGAGAAAGCCATAGGGGGAATTTTCCTGCATAGTGCTCAGTTATCACTCCTAAAAATCTCTCTATGCTTCCCAAAATCGCGCGATGCAAAAGCACGCAGGTGTGCATTTTGCCGTCAGGACCTTCATATTCGCATTTGAAACGCTGGGGCATCTGGAAATCAACTTGGATAGTCGACAGTTGCCAACTTCTGCCAATGGCATCCTTAAAGCGGAAATCTATTTTTGGTCCATAGAATGCGCCATCACCCGGATTGATTTCATAGGGGATTTTGTTTTTCTTTAGGGCTTCTTCCAATTGTGCTTCTGCCAAATTCCACTGCTCCAAAGAACCCATGTATTTTTCTGGCCTTGTAGAAAGATATGCCTTGTATTCCATTTTGAAAGTGTCGTGATAGACAAATTTCACGAAATCAATCATGTTGTCAATTTCTTGGCCAACCTGCTGTGGAGTGCAGAAAATATGCGCATCATCCATGCACAGCTTTCTTACGCGCGTCAGGCCTCCAAGCGCGCCGCGAACTTCGTTTCGATGCAGCATGCAGAAGTCAGCAATCCGGAGTGGCAGATCGCGGTATGAATGCGCTTCCATATTGTAAATGAGGCAGTGCGAGGGGCAGTTCATCGGCTTGAGGGAAAACTCTTGCCCATCCACCTCCAACAAAAACATGTTCTCTTTATAGTACTGCCAGTGGCCAGACTGAACCCAAAGCTCTTTGTTGAAAAGCTGGGGGGTGATCACCTCTTTGTAGCCTCTCTTAGCATATTGCTCTCTCAAAAATGCAAGAAGCTCATTTGCGATTATTGTGCCTTTTGGAAGAAAAAATGCGCTACCAGGGCTCCATTCGTGGAAAGCAAACAGCTTAAGCTCTTGCCCCAGCTTGCGGTGATCGCGCTTTTCTGCCTCTTCAAGCATTCTCAGATATTCATCGAGCTGTTTCTTTTCTGGAAAAGAGATGCCATAGATTCGCTGCAGCGAATCCTTGCTTGCGTCCCCTCTCCAATAGGCAGAGGAAACCTTTGTGAGCTTGAATGCTTTAATGAAGCCAGTGGAAGGAATATGCGGGCCACGGCACAAGTCATACCATTCGCCAGAGTAATAGATGCTGTGCTGCCCTTCCGGAATCTCATCGATCAGCTCGAGCTTGAATTTGTTGCCACTGAACAATGCCTTTGCCTCTTCCTTTGTTATTTCTTTTCTCTGAAAAGTGTGGTTTTCCTGGACGATTTTTGCCATTTCCTCTTCTATTTTTTTTAATTCAGATGCGCTGATTGGCGGCAAATCGGCAAAATCATAATAAAAGCCGTCTTCAATAGGAGGACCTATTGTAGGCTTCGCCTGCGGATAGAGTCTAACGACCGCATGGGCAAGCAGATGGGCGGAAGAGTGCCAAAATACCTCTTTCCCTTCTTTTGAATCAAATGTAAGAGCTTTGAACGAGCAATCAGAAAGCAGCCTGTAAGACAGGTCCACTGGCTTGCCATCCACTTCTGCCGCCAGACTTGCGGAAAGCAGCCTTTTGCTTATCGTGCCAATTGCCTCCTTTGCTGTTGTACCTTCAGGCACCTCGATTGTGGAATTGTCAGGCAATCTCAATTTCAGCATGGCAACCACAAGGTTTTTCTATTCTAAAAAGTTAAAAATGGAACTCATGACAAATTGGGGCAGTCATGCCAACGCACCAACAAAACCGCCGATGATCGTCTTGCAGACATAAAAGATGAAAAGCGCGGCAAGCGCAAGAGGCGGAAAATATTTCAAGCCGAAAAGGAGTTTCCCTTCTGCAATGACTCCGACGAGGATTGAAGTGAGGATTGCCGTGCCCACGATTATGATGAGAGTCAGCTGATCAATGAATTTGATGTCTAGCTTGACTTTTGGCGTGGCAAGGCCGCCAATCATGCTTTGCCCCCCTCCAGCTCCCCCTATATTCGATTGTATCTTAGTGAAAACTGTAAGGAATTGTGATGAGATTGCAAGAAGAAGAGGCAACCCAAAAACCAAAATGAAAACTACGAAAATTGCATATGTCTTTGTGTTGACAATCATCTGCTTCCGCAGCTCCTCAGTTTCGCGAATTTCTTCTGCCGAGGTCTCAAGGAGATATGCAAGCTTTCCTCCTGAACGGAGGCCGTTTTCAAAGAATGCAATCGTCCTTCTTAGCACTGCGCTGTCTATCGTCGTCGTAAGCTGGCGAAGCGCATCAGCAAAAGATTCGCTGCCCATAGAAAGGGAAGAGACATACAATATCTCAGATTGGAGAGGCCCAAACTCTGGGCGGGCGGCAGCCTGGAAAGCGGCAAATGGTGTCATGCCAGATCGCATATTAGCAGCGACCATAAGAAGAAAGTCTGGAAGGACTGCATCGACCCTCTGGGTGCGCTCGGTAATTAGGTAGTAAAGGTGCATGTAAATCAAGATGGCAGCAAACAAAGCAAAAATGAAGCCAAAGGCAAAGCTCAAGACCAGCTTTCCTGCCAAAGTCGGCGGGTTCAATATCGGATATGCCGACAAGTCAAAGAAGCGAAAAACGCTGATGGGCAAAAGCGCCCCGATTATGCCAAATAATATGATGATGAGAATCCTTGACCCAAGCCATATTTCTGGGTTTGTTTCTATTCCTGCATAGGCAAGCATTTGGGATATTCTGTCCTTTGGCCTAGGCCGAAAGAAAGAGGAAAACCTTTTTTCAATCACATATTTTTTCATAACATCATCTAATCGCTGAAGAGGCTTGGCCTTTTGACTTTAACATACGCAATTATTCCAAGCTGGCCTATGAAACCTAGTGCTACAACACCCCCCAAAACTTCGGGTGTAATTCCAAGCATGCCAAAAACGGAGAATATGACCAAGACTGTTGTGCCTATAGTGGGCAAAACTGCGGCAACCATAAGATAAATTAGGATAATGAAGTTCAGCTCGGCATTAAACGACTTAAACAAGGAAAATTGATAGTCGACAAGGAGCTTCACAATGCTTCGCAAGGTAGAAGAAAGATTGGCACCAGCCCGTATTGCAGTCACAAGCTGCCAGGAGACTTTTTTGAGATAGACGGATTGTGTTCTTATTGCCATATTCTCAAGCTCTTCCAGGAGCGAGCTGCCTCCTTTGACATTTGTTGCAACTTCTCTGAAAGCCGGCCCAACGTATTTGTAATTTGAGTTTCCTATATTTTCTATCGCATTGAATAGTGGTATGCCCGAGTTGACTTGGATAAGCATGTCGCGCATTGCAAAAATAAGCTCGTGGTCAATTTTTGCTGCAATGCTTTTGGCAATTATCCGCGGGAATGCCAGATGGAGAACCATGAAAAAAAGGAAACTGATGCTGAATGAAAGGAATATGGTCAAAATACGGACTGGCAGCAGCATTGTCTGGTTTAGAGAGGAGATAATGCCCACAAATAACGTGATAAGAAGCGACCAGATGAACGTTGAGACGAATGCAAGACCGCAATAATATTCTGGTGGCGCCTCAATCCCAATGCTTCGCAGGTCGTATCTCAACGAGGGATAAAATGCCAGGATTTTAACGCCAATGCCCTTCAGCCTTGCCCCTACTGTAGGAAGGGATGAAAGAGGCAGCAATAAAATCGGTATGCGAATTTTGTCTGCAGCCATACCTTTCACGCTGATTTTTTAGTTGCTTTCTTTGCTATTTCCAAAATCTCATTTGGCTTGCTGTAATACAATGACATTATCCTGCCTACCGACTCAATGTCTGAAAGCTTGTTGTCTATCATCCATTTGATGATTGTGGCGCGGTTCTTGATATCTTGATAGATTTCTTCTTTAGTCATACCTGTGTGCAGATTGATTTCCTTCAGGTATTTGTTTGGCTCTCCGACCATCTCAAATGTGTCAGTGCGCGGCCTCCAGCGATAGATGACATTTGTGGTTATTTCTTCCTCTTTTGCGCCTGGGACGATTTCGCATATTTCAAGCGTCCTTCTGACATTTTTCCTTCGGTCCCTATATTGCACAACTATGAGGTTGACTGCCTCAAGGTCGGAAGGAGGCAGGTTGATTGGCGGACTGGTTAGCCTTCTTATTGCTTGCATCCCAGTATCCGCATGCAAAGTTGCAGCAACTGAGTGCCCAGTGTGCATTGCCTCAAACAATACTTCTGCTTCACGCTGACGGCGCATTTCGCCAAGCAATATTCTGTCTGGCCTCATACGAAGAGAAGTAATCATCAAGTCCAGCATTGTCACTTCTCCCAGGCCTTCTGCGTTAGGATTGCGCGTAAGAAGAGGGACCCAGTTCCACTGGTAATGGGGCAACATGAGCTCGCGGGTATCTTCGATAGTGACAATGCGCTGGTTTGGGGGTATGAATGAAGCAAGCGCATTCAAGGCGGTGGTTTTTCCTGACGCCGTTCCTCCGGCAACGAGAATATTCATTTCATAATGGATGGCTTGCCAAAGCATTCCAGCCATCTCAGGAGTCATTGAATAGCCAGGCTCGCCGACTAAATTCACAATTGTCCATGGGTTTCGCGCAAAACGCCTTATTGTTATGGTATTGCCGTGTGCAGAAATCGGTGCAAGAGTTGAGCAAACTCTGTCACCTGTCTCGAGCCTTGCGTCAAGAATCGGTGTGAGATTGGCAATTTGCCGCCCAACTCTTCTTGCGATCTGAGAAGCATAGTTGAAAATGGAATCCTCGTCAGGCATATACACGTTTGTTTTTAGCCAGCCAAACCTGCGGTGGTAAACTCCAATCGGGCTTTTGGAATTGTTGATTATTATTTCTTCAAGCCAGTCGTCATGGTTTATTATCTCTATTTCACCCAGGCCAAATAGCTTATGGAGAAGCATGCCGATCAGCACTTCATTCACTTCTTTGCCGAGATGGAATTGCTGGATGTAATTCGTTATTAGCAATTTGAATTCTTCCCTTGCCTTAGCTGCCTTTTCAATATCTGAGACATCAGACTGAGCCGTGGAGGGCACTGCGCGCAGAAGCTCATCTTTTATCAAATCCAGGAATATTTTTGTTGCTGTGCCGAACTCAACCAAAGTGAGAATATAATTTTTCTCCCTCTCGTTGTCGACGATGATGACGCTTGCGGGCACTCCGTCCGCAGAGAACATGTAGCTTGCAAGGACTTTGCCTTTTGAAGAAGGCATCTCTGGCTTTGGTGGCTCGGTCGGCATCAGGCGGAAAGAGACAGTGGGCTTTTCGGTAATGCTCAGTGGATAGTGAAGATCCAAAATCCCTCCCTTTTCAAGAATTGCGCAGATAAGCTCGACGGTCTCGGTTGGCATCTGAAGGTATTTTGCAAGGATATCTACGCTGACGCTTTTTTTCCTCTGAACAAAAGAAACCAGATGGTCAATTTTTGTCTCAAACATGAAAAAAGACCTCTTATGAAATTATTAATACTTTCTTTTTGATACACGCCGGCATCATTGCGCTGAGAGCTGCCTATTGGCCACCGTGAATGCCTCATTGTACAATGCCCTAACTTCCGCATCCGAAAGTGCCCTGCCAAACACAAGCACTTCATCAATGACGCCGACGAACGGCTGCGAAGAGGCAGGAGAGTTGCCAATCGTGAATTTGGAGCTTGAGCTAGCATCTCCCCAAAGGTCGCCAGAAGCAACAAGCTCACCGTTCACATAAAGCTTTCCAACTCCACTTTGCCTTGACGCAACTATATGCGCCCATTTGCCTGACTCAAGCACAAAAGGAGCTGCAATGCTTTTGCTTCCCACTTCAAAACGCAAAGAAGAATCATCCGCAAACAGCAGGCTTGTGCCAGTGCCTGCATGGCGATTGCCCATGATAACGCCAGAGCCTGAAGCTGCTTCCGGTTTGACCCACACAACCAAGCTGAAATCACTTACCCCGCTCAGCAGGCTTGAAGGCACAGTTATCTTGTGCGAAGGAGACGAAAAGCGATATGCGCCACCAATTCTGCCATCTTTTATCCATTGAGCTGAAACAGTCGAATGAAGCAGGAATCTCGAATAATCGATTGTAACGTTAGCGGAAGGCATGTTGTCAAATGGCAATGAAAGGACAGTATCCGGCAACTGCCTCCGCAACCTAAGCTGAGCGTTGAAGATCGGCTGGGAAATGTTCATTGAAGGCGATTGCTTGTAGAAAACTTGGATATTCAATCCGCATTTGTCCTGGTAGAGTCCCTTATAATGGTTTGAAATTTCTTCTGCACTCAGCGCACGCTTGTAAAACCTAATTTCATCAATCATTCCCTTAAAGCCATTGCTGCCCAAGCTGTCCGATGCGCCGATAAAGAAAGGCGAGGACGAGTTGAGTCTCCCAAGGCGGAAAGCACCAGAAGCTGCGAGTTTGCCATCAACATAGATTTCATAAGTGCCAAGCCTTTTGACCGAGACTGAAACCATGTGCCAATTCCCATCCGACAAGTCCAGAAGATGGCTTATCCTTGCCGGATTTCCGCTTTCATTTGTCCCATAAAATGAGACATTCAGGAAATTTGCAGAATTGAAGAACCAATCCAGCCCTTGCGTGTTAGCTCCTTCTTGACCTAGCTGGTAAAAGAGCCTTGCAAAATTTCCTTGGTTCTCAGATGGCTTAACCCAAACTGAAATTGTGAAATCATTAATTTCAGAAACCGACAAATCGTCAACATAAGCCACGCCGCTTTTTGTGTTGTAGAGGCGGACTTCTATCAATGCGCCTGGAAGAGTAGTGAATGCATGTGATATTTTGCTATATTCGTTCGTAAGTGGTTTTGAAAGTACGAAATCTGGGCCGTGATCCAAAGAAATCCAATTCCCAGAGCTGTCCAAATAATGCTGATTTGCTATGTCAATTATTGCATAGCGCACCGATGTGCCTGCTGATTCGCCGCTTCTTGCCCAGAATTCAAGAAGATAATTTTTTTCTCCTTTTAGGACATTCCTGAGCGCGGCATTCATAAGGTAGGAATCTGAGCTGGCAGAGGATATTTTGAGGGCTGTTGAGCCTGAACGTACAGCGTTGTGCTCTGGCTCAAATTCTCCTCTGCCGTATTTGATCCAATTTTTGAAAAGATATTGGCTTGCGTTGTAGCCTGAAGGAATGATGCAATATTTTGCAGTGCCGCCTGCAGAGGTAGTATTGCAAACAGCATTAGGATCGCAGCATGGATGGATTCCGTCGCATCTTGTGTTTGTGGCAAAACAAGACCTGCATGTCCCATAATCTTCTCCTATCTCAGATAGACGATAGGCATTCTTGGAAATGAAAAACAGTTGCTTCTTGGAAGGAGAATAATAATAGTCTCTTGAATAGACTGGCGCCTGGTAGTGCTGAACGATATTGAGAGTGTCACAGAATAAGCTTTGGTTTGTGCAGCAGTCGCTGTCATTTTTGCAAATGGCGCCTTCCTGACCGCAAGTTGGGCGCGGAGGAGCGCAGAAGCCTGCCAGACAATTTTTGGAGCAACACTGTGAATTATTTGTGCAGCTGTGGTTCAAAGGCAAGCAATTGACACATTTGGAATAATTCGCAGAGCCCAAAAGCCTATTGCAAAGCCCAGAGCAGCAATCTTGATTCGAAGTGCAATTTGTAATACTTCCTGTTTGGATGCAGCTGGTGCAATATCTTTGCGAAGAGCCTGCTGGAGCGGCACAAATCTTGCATTCATCCTGCAAGCAGTCAACATTATTTACGCATTGTTGGTTGCAGCCTTTCCCACATATGTGCAGATTTGTCTCGCTAGTGAAGCAATTATTGCTGCAGCATTTGGGACTTTGGCCATTAGTGCAGCTATCCACTTCTTTACCATCTTGCAGGCAGCAGCTGCCATTAAAACAAATTGCGGGTGGACAGCAACTTGTTGTTTCATTGCAACGTTGAGTAAGATTGAAACAACCCCCTGTGCCGTTGATTACTTTTGTCGGATTAGAAGGCTCCGACTGAGATCTTAAGTTATCATCATTTCTGGCTTTAGCAATTGTTATAAGTCTTATTGTGTAATTTACACTAGCATTACTAGTGTTAAGTTGTGGAATTAGCGCCTCGTGGAAGAAATGTCCGTAGGGCATATCAGGATGAGGAAAAACCTGGAATCTGTACGAAATATTAATTAATGCAGTGGAGTTAGAGCAATTAGATACACAATAAACAGTTTGGCCAGCAACAACATGTGGCTCAGGAACGATATAAGGCTTTGGAGGAGCCTTTGGATAACAGAGGCCATTGTTGCAGTAAAGACCAATTTGTTTGTTGTAATCGCAACAGTCGGAGTCTCTTGTGCAGGGGGTGCCTGCAGGACCGCAATTTGAGCAGATATTATTGATACAAGGCCTATTATTGCAACAATCGCCATTGCTGTAACAGGGTCCTTCACCTACTAGCCAGCATGGTGTGCATTTTCCAGGCTGGACAATATCAAATTTTACTTGCCCAAAAAATATTGTGTTTTTGGCTTTTTCTGCTTGCCATGCGCCGCCTCCGCCGCCCAGGGTTGGTGGCCTGCATTTGCCAGAGCAGCACTCGCTATGAGAATAGCAATCCCTCCCATTTAGTTGACAGCTGCAAATTCCATTGATACACAATGACCCAGGACAGCAATCTGCATTAGATTGGCATATGCCTTTTCCTCTTGGCCAGCAGCGAACACAAGTGCCGTTTAACTGAACACCGTACAAAAAGCTTGAGCCAAAAAGAATAGCAGCAGTTTTGTAAGAAGATTGCGCAGGACCGCCACCCCCTACATCGAGAAGACATTTGCCAGAGCAACAATCACTATCATAACTGCAAACTTCATTTATTTGGCGGCAGGTCGATGTATTATCCCACCTGCAAGCATTCAGTCTTTCACAAACCGCCTTTTCGGTTACTGCACTACATGGTAGAGAATTAGCACCGCCAACATTATTGCAAGCAAAATATGCCCATTTATCAAACCTGCAATAGCCACCTGAGCTAGAACAAGCCGGATTAGAAGAAGTTGCCCCACAGTCACTTTTAGATAATCTTCCACAATATGAAGAAGTTGCCCCACCTGCGCAAGTGCATTTATCAGGAGAATAAGATAAATTACAATAATTTTGGCGTTCAAAGAAATAACAAAAAGTGGGGTAATCGAACTCACAATTTCCAGAATAGCGTGGGTCTTCGCAAAATTGACCGCTCAGGTCATTACAGGATGCATTAGGGGAATTCTGGTCTATTGGGACGCATCGCGCAAAGGCTAACGATGCAGAAAGCAGCAACAACAGCAACCACATTTTTCTCATATTTTCCCCCTTTCTTACTCCGGCAAAACGCCTGCTGCGCCGCCTCCTGGAGCATAAATTTGGTAATATTGCTCAAATCCCCCATTCAGCCCAGAAGATTCTCTTAATGAGACCGAGTCATAATAAACATCGCCCTGGTTTGCTCCAAAAAAGGTGAGAATTATTTGTGACGAGCCGGCTGGCACAACGAATTCCTTTGTGATGGCTGAAAAGCTGCTGGTGGCTCCTGTCTCAAAAGCAAAAAAGTCTGTTGCCCAGCTTCCGTCTTGTCGGAGATATTTGTTTTTTGCAGGATCGTAGATTGAATAGCTTCCATTGCTTCCGTTGAAAAGAAAGCTTAGAGTATAAAATGTGTTTTCATATAGATTGGTTATTTGCTGCGATATTGTGTAATCAATGCCCGCATACCCTGCAGGATTTGAAATAAGCGCAGCAAAGCCGGTTGATGGAGTCAAAGCATAGCCGATATACACTTCATCTGGAGTGGGATTTGTGACAGCCCAGCCTGGCCAGATGTTTGGAGGAGGGCCGCTGATATCCTCAAAATTTCCATTGGTCATCCTTTCAGCGCCAAGCGGGAATGAGAGTTCGGAATCTGTAAGGGAGAAGCTGTCTTTTTTGAGGTATTGGCTTCCTGAAAATGAAAGGCATCCACCAATTTTGCAGGCAGGCTCAAAAGTAACTCCAAGGTTGCCTGCATAAAAATGATTCCCATATTCTGAATAATCCCTTATCTGGTTGTTTTTTGGCGGGGAATCTAAAGGCAGAATGAGAGCGCCACTTGGGCTTTTTGTGAAATAAATTGAAGTATAGTTTTTCTGCAATCCTGACGAAAAGTTTGAAACGAATCGAAGAGAAGTTCCATCAGGATAAGAGACAGACAGTGTTGCCTGGTGGTTGGCAACAGGTGTGTTCGTGAATCGATTCTTGACTCCAACCAAATCAGAATATGCAAGGGCGTAGTAGAGGTTGTCTGAGCCTGCCATGCCACCTGAAACCATAAAGTTGCCAATCGAGTTTGCTCTCTTGCCGCACGAAATGTTTGCATAAATGGCGATCGGTTGCCAGCCCAATGGATGGAAGAATGTTGCCACATCATATGGACCGTCGTTTGAATAGACAAGGCTGCCGGAAGAGATGTTTATTATTGTTGCATTGCTGCCATTTATATTCGAGATTAGAATTGCCTCTGCACCGGTGTTGCGCAAGTTTTCTGGCAGATTGAAAAGGTAGCTGTTCATGTCTGCAATAGGCAATCCTTCCTTTTTGTATGGGAAGAATGTTGCCATATCGAGCTGGACATATGGATAGGCGTTTTTGACCGAAAGCTGGGCAGAAGTAATTGAAGAGAGGTCAGAGGAGACTTTTTCTTCTATTCTTGCTATCTCAGCAGGCAAAAGCTCGGTAAATGTGGTTTTTTGTGTTTTTCTCCATTCTTGTGAGAAGAGGGCCATCCCTACAAGTGTGATAGAGAGAAGTATGATTGAGATTGTAAATGTGAAGCCTTTTGGCAGTGATTTCCTTTTGCTCTCTTCCATCCAGCTCAATAAATAAACAGCAGCAATTTTAATAAGCTTGACATCATTGCGGCCCCCCGCCGCGATACCAGCCGCGGATAGTTGCGTAAAAATATTCTGTTTGCAGCTGGTTTTGTGTGATAGAGAAAGGCACAGTTATTGATTGGATTTCTCCGCCGCTATAGCTGCACCCTGGCTTGTCCACGACGTAAACGAGATTTGAAGGATTAGAGTAAAGCTGGGCAATTTCGTTCTTGCTCAGAGCACGATTGTAGAGGCGGATATCGTCAAGCGCTATTTCGCCTGAATTGCTAGCTATATATAAATTCTCCTGGTTTTTGCGTGGTGGGGAGGAAGAGTCGCTTGCAACCAGCGCACTGTCAACATAGAGAGTCGCATTTCCTTGTGGACCATAGGAAGCAACAACATGGTGCCAATTGCCGTCAAGAATGCTGGGGCCGTACAATGTGGTTTCAGTTGCAGAAAAGATCGAAAAGAACAATGTGCCGTCATCTTCCAGCCCTACTTCGTATGATTGCGGAATTTGGAGAGCCAGCTGCACTCTTCCTTGATTGTTCCCTTTTACCCAAAAAGAAAGCGAGAAGCTCTCTTGAGGAAAAAGCGCAGAATATGGAACGACTGCCCAAGAGCCTTCTTTGAAGAGGATGGAGCGCCCTGCTTTTCCTTCCTGCATAAACATCGGGCTTCCAAATAAGGTCCCAAACAACTTGTTGCCAGATGAGTCAGATATCGAGCCTCCTGAATCTTCATCAAGCCTCCAATACCCAACAAGCCCATCTGTCACTAATGTGCCAAACCCAAGCACTTGTATGCAGATTGCTGGCGAAGTCGAAAACAGCACTTCTCTCACTCCGGTTAGATTGAACTCTGAAAAAGACGGCGGAGAAAACAGGCCTTTCTTCGAAAGCACTGTCGCGCTGTCATGTAAGTATGAACGCAAAAGCTGGCTTTTGAATTCAGATTCTTGCCAACTGCTATAGAAACTGAAGGCAATAAATGCCGCAACAAAAGCCATGATGATGGCAACCGCAGCGTCCAGGCTCAAAAAAACCCCGCGTTTGCTTACCATAGTCTCACTTTTTCTTCCAAACCTCAACTCTTACCCGCACAATATTTTTTTCCAGCAATGCAAGCCGCTCTGCGCTTACGGAGACAAAAGGCGCCGTTTGCGGCGGGCTTCTTCCGAAAGAATAAAGAATGCTGCCCGAATTTGCATCCATCACAGTAATGCTTACGTCAAAAGGCCCTGCACCCATTTTCTCTTTTGCAGAAGGATAATAACCTTCTAATACTGCCAAGGCTGAAAGTTTGGATGCAGAAAGCACATTTCTTGAAGAGGCAAAGCCAAACGCATTTACTTCAGCTATGTCGCCTTGTTCCCAGTTGGAAGGATAGCCGGGGGAGAGCACCACCATGTCAGATATCCCAAGTAGAATAGTCTGCATGTCTTTTTGTGTCTGCTCCTCGAAATATGAGGAAGAAATCATATTCCATGAAAAAAAGAGCACGATCAAGGCTGCTACGAAAATGGTGGACGAAATGACCAGCTCGGTTGAGATAAGCTGCCCTTTTGAATGCATAGCATCACGCCTCATAAATGTAAATTGTCCCTTCGCGATTCTCCACTATCACATTTGAATTCGGCAAAAGTGCACCTATCATTTTTGTGTTGTTCGTGACAAGCGGCATTGGGTAAAAATCGCTTGCTGAATAATATATTTTGACGTATCGTCCGCTTATTGTGATGTTTTTGATGCTTTGGCTTGCCTCTATTGAAAAGATGATTTTTGTGGAATTGCCTCCTGCAGCTGCCCTGTTAATAGCAAGAGCAAAACGGTTCGCCAGCGACCCTGCCTCAAGGAACTGCTTTTGGTTTTCCCAGGAAGACTGAAGAAATTGGTTGGCAACGTAAATGATGAAAAGGAAGAAGAGCATGACGCCCGCAATGATTACAAGTTCAACCGAAAGTTGCGCTTTCATCTTTCACCCTCGCACTTCAAAAACGATTGGAACTATTAAAAAATCATTTTGACAGTTGGGGAAGCAAGAAGGCGAAGCGACTGTAGTATTGATAAGCAAATCCCACTGATAGGTGCCGCCGGCCAAAGCAGAAGGCTGGAAGTAAAGAGTGACATCGACCGATGCTCCTGAGGTAGAAAAGGAAGATGGAAACACTGTGAGAGGAAGATGCGGATAGCTTTTGATGAGATTAAGCTCGAAATGAAGATTATCCGGCACTGAAGGGACAAGCCTTAATTTGTAGGATGAGACTTGGCCTTTTTTTCCATAATGGAAAACAGCTGGAGGCGATACCTCAACAAGGCTGCTTCCGATAGAAACAAACGTCCCATGCGAACTGACTTTTACCTGATGCTCGCCTGGCAATAGCGGAAATGAGCCAGCAAGCGGAGCAAGCGTATTTTCATAAATATCTGTGCCTGCAACATGCAGATTAATAGTGTTTGGGAAAATCTCGCTTGAAGCAGATGGCGGCTTTCCTATGAAGCTTTTTTCGATTGAAAGATTCGCAGAGGGAGGAATGGTGATTTGCACGATGGTAGAGGCGCCTTTGCCCTGCGAATAAACTTCATCTGCTGCTTTTGCCAAAGCTTGAACGGTTTGCCTCGCAGTCTGCTGCTCCTTTTGTGAGCCAAAATCGAAAAGCAAATTCGAAGAAAGGACTGTGAATGTCAAAACAGCAAGAAGCATTATGCCAAGCACTGCTATAATCTCTGCAGAAGCCTGCGCCTTTGCATTGGCATGCGGCTGCATAAAATAAGGGCACCGCTCCTCTTTAAATTCTTTTACTCAAACAACATTGAGAGTGAATGGGATAATGAACGTCTGGTTGCCTATTTCTGAGGTTGCATGAATCTCAAGCTGCATGTTGTATACTCCCCTTGTCCCATTTTGCGGGAAAACAAAGAGTATGAACGCGCTTCCAGAGGGGCTTATCTCCAACTCTGCTGGGGAGATTGACATAGTTATGTTTGGAAGCTGCAAAATCGGGGCCACTTTCGCATAGACAGGGGAAGAAACAAGCTTTGAAAGCAGGATAGTCTCGCTCCTTGCTTCACCTACGCCCATTGTGATGGAAAGCGAAGGCTTGTCGATTTTGACTATATAAGGAGAGATTACCACATAGCTGCCTGCTGAATAGACCCTCATTAAGTAAGTGCCGCTTTTTGCAGGAAAGCTGCCAACGAGGTTGTGGCTTGTTTCAGCTGAAATGTCAGACCCGCCAAGATTGATGTTAATTGATTTCGGAAGGGCGTGCGGCGGGGCATTTGGAGGCTTTCCGATGTAAGTTTTTGCAGGGTCAAAAACCGTATTAGGCGGGATATGAACCTCGACGAGTGTTGCGGCTCCCTCGCCTTGGGCATAAACTGATTCTGCAGCAGAAGCGAGCCGTTGGACAGACTCGCGGGCGAATTTCTCATTTTTCTCTGCAGAAGTGTTTGAGATGAATGAGAGTGAGATTGTCATGAAAATAAAGATGACTGCCATAGCTATGCCCATAATTGAGACAAGCTCAGCCGAAATCTGGCCGATTCTTGGCATGCTTGAAAATAGAAATGGGTTTCTTTAAATAATTTGCACAAGAATAACAAAATATGCTTTTTTCCGAAGTTGCAGAAATGTTTGCAAAGATCGAATCCGAACAATCTCGCATTGCAATGGCAGCAAATATCGCAACTCTGCTTGAAAAATGCCAAATAGAGGAAATAAAACCGCTGGTTTATTTGCTTGAGGGGAACGTGGCTCCCCCTTATGAAGGCCTTGAAGTGGGCATAGGAGAAAAGCTTGCAATCAAAGCAATAGCGCAAGTGACCGGAAAACATGAAAAAGAAGTCGAAGCCCATTTCAAAAAATCAGGAGATTTGGGTTTGACTGCTGAGGAGCTTGTTGGCAAAAAAGTGCAAATGACGCTTGGGTTCACTCCAAACACACTTGAAAAAGTGTACTCCACATTTTTGAGGATCGCAAAACTTTCTGGGGCGGGCTCGCAAGAGGCAAAAATTGTGCTGCTTTCAGAATTGCTGAATGGGGCCTCGCCGCTTGAAGCGCGATACATAATAAGGTTTTGCTTGGGCAAGCTGCGCCTGGGGGTGGGGGACCCGACAATAATCGATGCGCTATCGATGATGAAAAAAGGCACGAAAGAAGATAAAGAGAAGATTGAAAGGGCATTCAATCTTTGCTCTGACATGGGGGAAGTCGCAAAAAATTACATAGAAGGGAAGGACCTGGGTGCTTTTTCAAGCACGCCTGGCAAGCCAATAAGGCCGGCGCTCGCAGAAAGGCTTTCCAGTTCAAAAGAGATACTCGAAAAATTGGGCGGAAAATGCGCAGTTGAGGCAAAATACGACGGATTGAGGATGCAAGTCCATCTCTATGATAACAACGTGGAGATATATTCGAGGAAGCTGGAAAAGATGACTGAAATGTTCCCAGAAATCACAGAAGCGGCAAAAAAGCTCAAGGTAAAGAGCACGATTTTCGAGGGGGAAGCGCTTGCATATAGCAAGTCCGAAAAGAGGTATTTCTCTTTTCAAGAAACTATCCAACGAAAAAGGAAATACGGCATAGAAGTGATGGCAAAAGAGTTCCCACTGAAGCTGTTTATATTTGACATCATGCATTGCAACGGCAAGGACTTGACGCTGGAGCCTTATATAAAAAGAAGGAACCTGCTTGAGAAAATTTTCAAGGACTCTGACATTTTGGTTCCCGCAGAGCAAAAAATTATAGAGACCGTAAAAGAATTCGACGAATACTTTCAGAAATGCATCATGGAAGGTTTGGAGGGGGTGATTGCAAAGGATTTGAACCAGCCATATGTTGCTGGCGCAAGAAAATTCGCTTGGATAAAACTCAAAAAGTCCTATGGCGAGATGGCTGACACTGTTGATGCAGTAATTGTTGGTTATTATCTTGGGAAAGGCCAGCGTAAGGAGTTTGAATTCGGTGGAGTGCTTGCCTGCGTCTATAATCCAGAGGAAGAGTGCTTTGAGACAATAGCCAAGATAGGAAGCGGGTTTAGCGAGGAAGAAATGAGGGTGCTTGAAGAGATGCTGAAGAAGATAAAGATAAAGCAAAAGCCTGCAAACGTGATTTCAAACTTGGAGCCGGATTTTTGGGTAGAACCCAAATATGTCATAACTGTTGCAGCAGACGAAATAACGTTGTCTCCTGTGCACACGTGCGGCAAAAAAATAGTGGAAGGAAAAGAGAGCGGGTATGCACTGAGGTTCCCACGATTGGTGAGCATAAGAGAAGACAAAGGGCCGCAGGAAGCAACAACTACGCAAGAAATTATAAAGATGTATGAGATGCAAAAGAGAAAGGAGGCTTAAATGGCGCAGATATATGTAAAAAAAGCGGACGGCAGCCGAGAGCCTCTTGATTACAACAAAATAAGGACTGCCTTGCGCAAGGCAGGAGCTTCAAACCAGCTTGTGGACGAAATCATAGATGCGATTGTCCCCCGAATAAAAAACGACATGCCGACTGGCGAAATATACAAGATGGCATATCAAGAGCTTGCGCAGATAAGGCCAGGCGCGGCTGCCAGATTCGGGCTGAGAAATGCGCTGCTGAAGTTGGGGCCAGAAGGTTATCCTTTTGAGACTTTTATAGGGGCGCTGCTCAAGGGGCGCGGCTATCAGACACAGCTAAGGCAAGTGCTTTACGGAAAATGCATCCAGCATGAGATAGATGTGATTGCGACAAGAGGAGAGTACAATGGCCACCCCCCCACAAAATCTATAATTGAATGCAAATTCCACAACTCAATCCATTACGAATGCCACATCCAGTCCGCCCTTTACAGCTGGGCAAGATTTTTGGATATCAAAGAAAGAAACCCTGACATAACAAGTTGCTGGCTTGTGACAAACACCAAGTTTTCCACTGATGTGATAACTTATGCGGATTGCGTTGGGCTGAAGCTGCTTGGGTGGAGCTTTCCAAAAGACGAAAGCCTGCAAATTAGGATAGAAGAAAACAAGCTTTACCCAATTACTCTCATACCAAGCCTAAATAGACGCGCATTTTCCATCTTGCACGAGGCAGGGATAATAACTGTGAAAGAATTTCTTGCTGCAAGGGAAGACTATCTGGAGGGGCTAAATCTGACAAGAAAAGAGATTGCAAAATACAAGCACGAGGCAAAGCTAATAATGTCTTCAAGAGGGTGAGCATGCCGATAAAAAAGCTACTGGAAAAGAAGATTGATTTCCTATCAAGTCAGGCAGCAGCAATTCTGTCAAAGGTAAAGATACACACGAACGCCCCGGTCAGGAGAGGGGAAAGGCTGGAGGCAAGAATAGAATTGCATTTAAGCAAGCCGATAAAGGCAAGAAAACTGGAAGCTTCGCTCGTTTGCATTGAGACTGAACGCAAAAAAACGATTGCGGAGATGGTGATTCATGAAAGGGCAGAAGAAAAGGAGACAGGTATTCCCTATCAGACCCATATGCGCCAGAGGACAACGATAATAGAAAAGGTGGTATTCAAGGAGACAAAGAGGCTTGACGGCGAAAAAATTTACCAAAATGAAAGCTATTATGTTGATTTTCTCCTGCCAGCCAATGCACCGCCTACTTTGCACCACTACAGTCCAGATGGAAAGAAGGCAAAATGGATTTTCAGCGTGCAACTCGATGTTCCTTTTGCAATTGATGTGCAGGCAAAAAAAGAGGTGCAGATCGACTGACTATTTTAAAAATTTTTCTGTAAAAAAATTTTAACATGGCAAAAATTGGAAAAGCGTTGATAATAGGTGCTACTGCTGCTGCGCTGGCATTCTCGCCAGTAAACAAAGCCCAAGCGCAGCAGAATATAAGGCAAGAAAGACAAATAATACAGGAATTGAAAGACAAAGTTATTGCAGAGCAACCTGCATTCCAGCAAGCCTCGCAAAAAACATACAAAATCGGCGAGCAGGGATATGTTGCATTTCCAAAAGAAAGTAATGTTTCGATATTGGACATCAAAGATGCGGCAAAGCTTGAGATCAAAAAAGGCAACCTAAGCAAAGTTACCACCCCCATTGGATTGAGGATAGTCTATGGCGACGGCTATCACTATTGGTTCACCACAGGTGGAGACATCACCGACGAACCATATTCGCCGGGCTATCTAGACAGTGTTGGGCCAATAACTTCTTTCCCATCACACAGAAACGAAGTGAATGTCTATCCGCAAGGGAAGGCTTTCATAGTTGTGCCAAAGCCGTATATAATGCCGCCAGGCGCGCAAAACCACTACATTAAACTCAAGATTCATTTCCTTCAAAACGTATGGCCTCCACTGACAGATTCTACAACTTCACAAATCTATTCATATGTTGCAGACTTTTTGTATGCAAGAGGAGAACCCACGGTTGCATATTATTTCTTGAGCTACCGTAAGCAAGGCGCAACAAAATTATTGGTCATGACATGCTACCAATGCGACACTGCTGGCGTGCCAATCCAGCATGACGATCCGAGGGCTCGAGGTCCACCGGTAGTGTCCATAGCTGCAGCCCACGACCAAGATATTGTTGCCGGCGGGGCCTATGCTGACGCATATTTGGCAATTGGAATCAACCAAGACGAATATTGGAGTAATGGAAGGAAATATAGGAGAGTGGAATGGTGGGCGCAAGGCGGGGGTGTTCATCCACGTTTACCGATACCGGTCTACATGCCTCGGGTGACAAAGCCTGGCGTGTTTGCATTCCAATATTACACGAAGGTTGACGAAGATGGAGGTGCAAAAGATTTCAAGCTATCCCAAAACTATCCCAACCCATTCAATGCAAGGACGACAATTGAATTTTCAGCCCAAAGGAGAGGCTTTGTAACGCTTAGAATATATGACGGCATAGGAAGAGTGGTTGAAACGCTGCTTGAAGGGGAAGTTGCTGCAGGAGATTATAAGTTAGAATGGGACGCTTCAAAGCACGCAAGCGGAGTTTACTTTTATGTTCTGAATGCTGAAGGGTACATTGAAAGGAGAAAGATGGTGCTGCTGAAGTGAACAACTGTTTTTTAAATTAGTGTTTTATATTAAACCATGCTTCCTGAATCCGACAATGTCTCTTTCGCAAAAAAAGCAATAGTCTATGCTTTTTCGCTTACGACTGCATTTTTGCTTTTGAATTTCGTTTTTGGGCTGAGCTTGAAGCAGAGCATCGCAACTACCCTTGTGCTTGGCCTTGTTCTTGGCACGGTGCTTTTTTGGGACATCCGCCTTGCTTTTGCGCTGATAGGGTCGTTTGTGCTGATTTCCTCAGGCTTGCTTGGCATTGAAAAGTTCATAGAGTTCTCTTCTTTGAATATAATTTTGTTTTTGGCAGGAATGATGCTTTTTATAGGGTATCTTGAAAAGAGAGCTTTTTTCGAATATTTGATTTTTGGGATAATGAAGCACACTGGAGGAGGCGGATTGCGCCTTGTGTTCATAATCCTGTTTTTTTCTGCCTTGTTTGCAGCAATTGTTGACGAAGTCACCTCGATCTTATTCATGCTCTCTATTGTTCTATCGCTTTGCGCGCGCCTGAGGATTAATCCAATACCTTTTGTGATGATGACAGTGTTTGCTACAAATATAGGAAGCAGCGCAACCGCAATTGGAAATCCTGTGGGAGTTATGATCGCCTTAAGCGCCAAGCTTTCTTTTGCAGATTTTCTTGAGCATGCGACATTGACCGCGTTTTTTGCCTTGATTGCAATGTTTATTGTGGTATTTTTCATCTTCAAAAAAGAGATCCTTGAATTCGCAGAGCGCTCACGAGAGATTGCAATCGGAGATATATTTGAGGGGCACATATATGGAAATAAGAGCATCACTGCCCTTTTCTTCATAATTGTGTTTGGAGGGCTTGTGCTACACACCCAAATCGAGCAGGCGTTGGGCCTTGAAAAAAACGCAATGCTTCTTGGCGTGGCACTTGGAGCAGGCGGGATCGCCTTGCTGGCAGAAAGAAGAGAGGCAAGGCATTTTGTTGAGACAAAAATTGATTGGTGGACCCTGTTCTTTTTCATGCTTTTGTTTGCTTCGGTTGGCGCGCTAGAGCAGTCGGGAGTAATGGAAATTGCCGCAAAAGCATTTGCGGCTGTTTTTGGAGCAGACCGAGGATTGGCTGCTGCTGCAATAATGCTAATTTCCGGGTTGCTGTCTGCGGCGCTGGATAACGTACTTGCGGTTGCGGTTTTCATCCCCCTTGTGCACGACTTGCAGTCCACCGCAATAGCAGGCACTTACCTGTGGTGGTCTTTGCTTTTTGGGGCAACTCTTTTTGGCAATCTTACGATGATTGGCAGCACTGCAAACATAATTGCGCTCGGAATTCTTGAAAAGAGAGGATTGCCGCGCGTTTCGTTTTTCCAATGGCTTGATGCTGGAATAAAAGTCACAATCCCAACCGCATTGGTCGCATTTGTAATAATCTATCTACAATATTTGGCTTAGGAGGGATCAGATGAAAGTAATCAAGAAAGATGGGCGGATACAGGAATTTGACGTAAAAAAGATAGAGAGTGCTCTTATTAGGAGTGGTGAGAAGAAGCATGCAAAAAGAATCGCAAATGAAGTAGCAAAAAAATTGAAGGGAAAAGAGCAGGTCCAATCATCGCTGATACGAGAGCTGGTGATCGCAGAACTGCAGGCATGCAAAGAATGCAGAGCGGAAAACTTCATCAATTTCAGGAAGGTTGTGCGGAAGCTTTCCAGCCAAGACGAATATCTTGAAAACAGGATAAGAGATTTGGTTGGCGCAGACGGAAAGGTGGAAGGTGTATATGGCGGCTTCAGAATAAGGGTAGATGATCCGGATGACTTTGATTTCTGCGGAGTATTCATGGAGCTTTTGAGGACATCAAAATTCAGCGTCAGCGTTGAAATGCAGGATGGAAGAATCGTAATTGTCGCAAGATAAGTGGAGCGTGGCGGATTTTTCCTAGGTAATCTCGCTGACCTGCAGGTAGAATATCGTGATTAAGTAGATGATGTATAGAAGCAAGAGTGCTGCGCCTTCTTTTCTTGAAAAAGCCGGATTAGAGATTGTGAAATAAATAAACACAAAATTTGCGACCACAGCAAAAAGCAAGGCTGCGACAAAAATATTCAGTTGGACGACTATGGGAGAAATTGCGGCTGCCGAGCCCAACACAAGCGTAAGGTTTGCCATGTTAGAACCGATAGCATCTCCGATTGCCAAGCCATATTGCCTCCGGCGGATTGCTTGCAAATCAATTGAGATTTCAGGGAGAGAAGTGCCAATCGCAATGATTGTCGCTCCGATGAAGCTTTTTGCCAAGCCAGCAATTTCTGCAAGCTTCACGGCAGACTCGACTACAAAGTGAGAACTCAGGATGACACCTAAGATGCCAACCCCGAAAAGCAAAAAGGAGCGCAACCCTTCTTGGCGGCTCATTTTTTGCTTTGGCAAATGCTTGCTGTGCTTCCTTTGCCTCTGAAGCATTCTGTTGGAATACCAAAGAAAAGTCAGCAGAAGCAGAACACCTTCGACAAAGCCAAGCGCGCTTCCTGTGATTTCAGAATGAAAAAGGATGTAAACCGAGATTATTGATGTTGCTGCAAGAACCAATGCAATGTCTTGGACGTTCTCCTTTGGGACGCGGAAGGAATAGAGGAATGCAGCCAAGCCCAATATCAAAAGAATGTTTGCTATGTTTGAGCCGAAGACATTTCCTGCTGCAATCGACCCTTCCTTTGCGCTTGCAGAAGCTACTGAGACCGCAAGCTCCGGCAGGGAAGTCGAGACTGCCACCAACAGCATTCCGATTGCCATCGTGCTGATGCCGAAAAACAGTGCAAGCTTTTCCGCATTTTCCACGACAACACTTGCACACTTTGCAAGTATGGAAAGGAAAAGGACAAGCATGACAAGCTCTACGAACATGAAGAGAGCACAGAAGCTAGAAATTTAATACTTTGCAGGCGCTGCGGCGCTGAAGATGCTGGCTTGCTTGCTATAAGGTTTATATATTTGAGCTGAGAATTGCAAGCTGGCGATCAGTATGGACAGCATTGTGAAGTCCGTGCTAGGGGAGCAAGAGCCAGCTCAAACCGAAACTTTTGGCTCAGACCAGATTAAGATTGTGACAATAGGTGTAGGTGGAGGAGGAAACAACACAATAAACCGGCTGATTCGCTCCGGTGTCAAAGGATGCGAATTGATTGCCGTGAATACCGACAGACAACACCTCAATATAATACACGAAAAGGCAAAGAAGATTTTGATTGGGAAGACGATAACAAAAGGGCTGGGTGCTGGAGGCTATCCAGAAACCGGCGCAAAGGCAGCAGAGATTGACAGACCTTTGATTGAGAAGGAGCTTGAAGGCGCACACCTTTGCTTCATATGCGCAGGCATGGGTGGAGGGACAGGAACTGGGGCAGCACCAGTGATTGCAGAAATTGCAAAAGAGCAAGGCGCGATTGTAGTGGCGATGGTCACATATCCTTTCAACCTTGAGCGCGCAAGGAGAGCAAAGGCAGACGAAGGAATCGCAAAACTAAGAAAACATGTAGACTCAGTGATAGTGCTTGACAACAACCGATTAGTAAAGCTTGTGCCGAACCTGCCAATGAATGAAGCATTTGCAGTTGCAGATGAAATTCTTGCAAAGGCAGTTGGCGGGCTAGTATGGACAATTACGCAGCCATCTCTAATTAACATCGACTTTGCGGATGTGCGGTCGATAGTGCAAGGTGGCGGCGTAGGTTTCATTGCGGTCGGAGAAGGAAAAGGCACAGACAAAGTCCGTGGCGCAGCCGAAGGGGTGCTGAAGAACAAGCTACTGGATGTTGACTATGAGGGCGCAAATGGCGCACTCATCCACATATCCGGTGGCGCAGACTTGACGCTAGGAGATGCAATCAAGGCAGGAGAAATTATCACCGAAAAGATGGACCCGCAAGCGAACGTAAAGTGGGGTGCGCGGCTCATTCCAGGATACGACGGCAAGCTGGAAATTGTTGCAATCGTGACTGGAGTGAAAGGCGCAAACGTCTTTGGCGCTGCGGCTGACGAACCAAAGAAAGAAGTCTCTTACTCCGACATAGAAATCATCGGGTAGAAGTTTTTTGCAAAAGCATGGGGTGCAAGGCTCCCCAACCCCGCCTTGTACCCTCATCTATTTTTTTCGAACGCGCGCGTTTGAAGATTCGTAATGTATTTAAATTTAATTAGTGTATTTTTAGGTGGCGACCAGCATGTGCAGCAATTTTACGTCGGGCAGAAAATCAGAATTGCCAGCGTAAGCTGCACAAAAAAGCAAGATGGGGGTTGGAAATATGTTTGAAAGCTCTGGAAACGCGAAAAGCGATGAGTTGATTTCGAATGAGAATATCCGGATTGCAGTCGTTGGAGTCGGCGGAGGCGGCTGCAACACCGTTGACAGGATGACAAAGAATGGAATACGCTCAGCGCAGACCATCGCGATCAACACTGACCAGCTCCATCTGAAAATCATTCAAGCTCACAAGCGAGTGCTGATTGGCTCAAGCATAACAAAAGGCCTAGGTGCTGGAGGTTTTCCAGAGGTTGCTGAAAAATGCGCGGAAATTTCAAAAGACAAATTGCGCGAGGTCCTATCGGAAAAAGAGCTTGTCTTCGTGTGCGCAGGGATGGGTGGAGGAACTGGAACTGGCGCTTCACCGATAATCGCGCAGATAGCAAAAGAGCAAGGCGCAATCGTGGTTTCAGTTGTCACAATGCCTTTCAGGCTAGAGAGAGCAAGGATGCAAAAGGCGCTTTGGGGCCTGCAGAGGCTTGCTGCCCACTCAGACACAGTGATTGCGATCGAAAACGACAGGCTAGTCAAATATGTGCCGAACCTGCCAATCACCGAAGCGTTCAACCTTGCGGACGCAATCACAAGCAAAGCTATAACCGGCATCGCAGACACCATTATGCTGCCTTCACTGATGAACATAGACTTTGCCGACGTCAAGTCGGTGATGGAAAACGGCGGATTTGCGCTCCTTTCAATGGGAGAGGGCAGAGGGCCTGACAGAATAGAGCAAGTTGTGAGAAACACCCTTGAGCAGCCATTGCTGGAAATCTCAACCGAAGGGGCAAAAGGCGCCCTTTTGCACATCAGCGGAGGGCCGCAGCTTACATTAGGCGAAGGAATACAGATAGGCGAGCAGATATCCCAAAGCTTCGATTTGAACGCAGATGTCAAGATTGGCGCAAGGCTTGATCCGTCATTAGGAGACACTGTTACTTGCGCTGCGATCATCACTGGACTCAAGAACCCATATGTCCAGCCGAGACCCCCAGAAGAAGAAAAGAAAGTAATCGAGCTGGATGCAATCTCTTATCTCTGAACTATATCTTTTTTGTTTTTTTAAACATACCTTTTTATTAAGTTTAGGAAATAAAAAAATCATGGCATTTAAGATTGTCTACACCTCAAAATTTGAGAAGATAATGAATGACAACCCGCAACTGATTGTGAAATTTATCCAAGCGCACAAAAGAAAGGAAAGCTATTTTGACAGCAATGTCGAAATTGTCCGCCAAGAGCAAAGAAACGGATTCTTTCACAATGCATCCTATATCATCAGGGTAGGAAGCGAAAAGATATTCGTAAAGGAAACAGAAATAACTGAAGAGACTGAAAAATTCTACATGACTGGAATGAAGCAGTATGAGGTGCTTATCCAGCTGCAGGACGTGCTGCAAAAGATCGGAAAGGTCTATCCGCACAATGTTGAGGTGGTTGAGCCATATTTTGCTGCAACTTATGGCCAGACAAGTTTTCTTGGGATGAAATATATTGAGCACAAAAGAATGAATGAGAAAGTTGTGCCAAAAAGGATTAGGAACAAGCTGAAAGTGATAAGCTTTTTGGCGGTTATATTTGCAAAGGCAGGAGACATCACTGAAAGGAATGCGTTCTACGATGAGGAAAAAAACAAGATAATAATTTATGACCCAATAAAGCATGAGGAAAGATTGCTCAAAAGGATAGTGAATGCGTTTCGCACTCTCAAGTATGTTCAGTCAGACTCCATATATGGGCTATAAAGGCGGAGATGGACGAGAGGGGATTCGAACCCCTGGCCTCGTCGTTGCGAACGACGCGCTCTACCGCTGAGCTACACGCCCACCTATACATTCAAACAGGAAGAAGTGTTAAAAAAATCTCGGTCGGAAAGCCAAATGATGAAGGTAGCGGTCCTGTTTTCAGGAGGCAAAGACTCTGTTTTTGCAGCATTCGTCTGCCAGCAGATGGGCTGGGAAGTGGTGCTCGTCAGCATACTACCAGCAGAATACTCGACGATGTTCCATTTTCCGAATATCAAATGGTGCAGACTGCAGGCAAAAAGAATGGGCCTTGAGATATTTTTTGCGCAGCCAAAAGGCAAGACTGAGGAGGCTGAGCTTGAGGCGCTGAAGAATCTTCTGCTGGAAATAAAAGCAGAAGGAGTGGCCTCCGGCGCAATTGAGTCCGAATACCAAAAAGAAAGGATAGACAGGATTGCCTATGAGCTTGGCATCCCAAGCTTTGCTCCTTTGTGGAGAAAAGGAGAAAAGCTACTTTCAGAGCAGTGCAATTACCTTGAAATCTATTTGGTTGCTGTCGCCGCAGAGGGGCTCGGCAAAAATGACCTTGCAAAAAGGTTTGATTTGGAATTGGCAAAGCGCCTCTCAAGCATGAAGCCGACCATAAACCCTCATCTGGAAGGAGGAGAAGGAGAAACATTCGTGGCAGACGCTCCTTTTTTCAGAAAGAAAATCAAAATCAAAAAATGGAAGAAAGAATTCAGTGGAGCCTCAGGCATTGCGCGGATAGTCAATGCTTCATGAGCCTTCGCCTGCCAACTTCTCGAGCCTGTCAATTATGTCATTGAGGTCTTGGCCATATGCTGCGCGCACTTTGATGTCAGAAGACCATGTTGCCTCGATTGGCATTTCTTTGTTGATTGTGATGTTGTGGTCACCAAAGGCTTTCTGGCTGTTTATCTGGATCTTCGCTTTTATAGGAACGTTTTCATCCACCCTAAAAATCACTGGCTGCCCAGTAGTGCTTACTGCCACAAGCTGAGTATTTATAGGGATGCTGAACTCAAGCGGCACATCAAAAGAAGCTGGAAACATGTCACGAATAGGGTAGGTTTTGTTTATCCTGACAGTTGCATACATTGGGGCAGTCATTTTTATGTCCCTGTTTTGGAGTGAGCGCAAATCATTTGCAATCCCAAGCAGCTGCTCTTTTTGATGCGCAGATAGCGGCCGCTCAGCAAAAAATGCAAAATAAAAGCTCGCGATAGACACAAGCAGTGCAATGAACGCGACAGTAATGGCAAGATTGGATTGCCCATCTTGCCTTTGCTGGCTTGTCTCCTGAGAAGTTGATTGCTGCGCAGATTTTTCGAATGAAGAATAAGAAGAAGATCCTTTGGAAAAACTGCTTGGGAGATTAGAAACCATCTTACCACCTTATATTAAACTTATCATCTGGTTTATAATATTTGGGGATTAACGAAAAATTTTTAGAGAGTAATTTAAATCTTGCCAAAGAATAGCACAACAGGTGATAGCTGATGGCAAAAGTAATTTTCAAATCAGACAATATTGAAGTCGAAGTCCCTCCAGGAACGCCGCTGGTGCAGATTGCAGAAGACAATGGGGCAAGCATCGCATTCTCTTGCAAAGCAGGCGTGTGTGTTTCTTGCCTCATAAATGTCAACAAAGGAATGGAGAACTTGTCAGAGAAGACTGAAAACGAGAAAGCGACGCTAGAAGGGTTTGGTGCAAAGCCCAATCAGCGCCTTGCGTGCCAAGTGACAGTAAACGGCGATGTGGAAATTGAAAACCCATAAGGCATTTTTTATTCTTTTTGGTTGGAGCGCAAGGATGGAGCGCCGACGAGGAGATTTGAACTCCTAAGCCCGAAAGGGCACCAGATTTCTTGTTTTGCCAACAAGACTCAAGTCTGGCGCATTACCAGGTTCTGCCACGTCGGCAATTCTTTTATCTAATTAAAAAGAAGGGTTTAAAACAGAAGCGCAAAAAAAGCCTCATAAGTTAGTTGGGAAAGTGCAGTCAAGGAACAGCTCGAAGATGTTGGTCTCGAAATTTTGCGTTTTTTCGACAAGCTCGCGCAGCGTTAGTCGGTGCTTCTGTTGGACTTTGTTGAGGAATTCGGCGAATGCGTGCGCGTTCTCTTTTGTGGCTTTGTCGACGTAGTCTGCATTGAAGTCTGAAAAGAATGGCAAGATGTTATTTACAAACGAGCTTGCCTTCTGCAATCCTATGTAAGCAATTTTCGTATAGTAATAAAATGGGCTGAGTGGATGCATGGGCGGCAATGAAGTTTGCACCCTCTTTCTGAATGCAAGAATGATGCCGCCTTTATCATTTGAAACATGCTCAAATGGGTTTTTGACTGCAAGATGGACAGCGGCATAATCGATTTGCGGCGCCATGCTTTGCTTGCCTGCATGACTTAAGAGCATTTCGCCTTCAGCTGGCGAAAGCAAAAGTGGGTGGAAATATTTCGCATTTGCCAATCGATAGTTCGGAGGGGCGTATTCTGGGTTTATTGAATATTTCAAAAGAAAGGACAGCTCTTGCTTTGAAAACGGCTGCAGAATGAAAAACAAGGGAGAATATGGAATATTCAGTTGGTCAAGCAGCCTGACACCCTTCTCAAGAGCATAAACCGCTTGTCTGACTTCAGATGGCTCCCTTTCCAAGAGTTTCCTTTTGAAAACTGAGAATCTTTGCAGCAATGTCGGCTTGTGGCTGTGGTTGCTATTTTGGCTGAATTCGTTTTTTTGCAAGAAAAACACCCCCTATAAACTATGCCTGAAAAAGTTTAAAAAGTTATAATAAATGGAAGGACAAGAATTATTCCAAACTAATCTTTACTTGCACATTCTCGGGGACACGCACGCGCATGATTTGCCTCAAAGTGCGCTCATCTCCTGCAACATCAATAAGCCGCTTGTGGATGCGCATTTCCCAATGCTCATAAGTATCTGAACCATCGCCGCAAGGGCTCCTGCGGGTGACAACAACAAGACGTCTGGTGGGAAGAGGGATTGGTCCTTTGATCTCTACCCCTGTTTGCTTGGCAATCTCGACGATTTGCTTGCACACCTCTTCAAGGTCTTGCGGACTCTTTCCTATTAGTTTGATGCGAGCTCTTCCCATCATTTCACCTTGGGCTCCGATTCAAAAAAAACCGGATGCCCACAAACCTAAAAACAAAAATTCATTCTATGCTTTTGGAACCACGTCAAGTACCACTCCTGCCGCAACTGTTTGCCCCATGTCACGAATCGCAAATCTCCCCAAGGGTGGGAAATCCTGGAATTTCTCAACAACAACCGGCTTGAGGGGCTTCACTTTGACGACTGCGACATCTCCTGACTTGATAAAGTCTGGGTTCTTTTGGAGAACTTGGCCTGTCTTTGGATCTTTCTTTTCAAGAATGTCTGTGATTGTGCATGCCACTTGCGCAGTGTGAATATGGAAAACAGGAGTATAGCCTTTGCCTATCGCAGTCGGGTGGTCAAGCACGACAATTTGAGCTGTGAATTCTGCAGCAACTTTTGGCGGATTGTTCACAGGACCAACGACCTCCCCTCTCTTGATGTCTTTTTTGTCAACGTTTTTTACGTTAAATCCGATGTTGTCTCCCGGTATTGCCTGCTGCAATGGCTGGTGGTGCATCTCAATGCTTTTTACCTCTCCTTTTGCGCCAGATGGCATGAAAATTACAGTATCATTGACTTTCAAGACTCCTGTCTCAACTCTGCCCACAGGAACAGTGCCGTGTCCAGTGATTGAGAACACATCCTGTATTGGGAGTCTGAGTGGCTTATCGATTGGCTTGACAGGAGGCACAAGCTTGTCGAAGGCTTCAAGCAAGGTTGGGCCTGAATACCATGGCATGTCTTTGCTCCTTTCTTTTATATTTGACCCTACATAGCCAGAAATCGGTATGAACGGTATGTTTTCAATTTTATATCCGATATTTTTAAGCAGATTAGAAAGAGCCATTTTTGTCTCTTCAAACTTCAGGCGGTCGAAATTGACCGCATCCATCTTGTTGATGGCGACAATCAGCTGGTTGACACCAAGCACTTTTGCCAAGAATGCGTGCTCTTTTGTTTGCGCCTGCACGCCCTCTTTAGCCGAGCAGACCAGCACAGCTGCGTCTGCCTGCGAAGCACCTGTGATCATGTTTTTGACGAAGTCGCGGTGGCCTGGCGCGTCGATGATGGTAAAGTAGTACTTTTGGGTGTGGAACTCCTTGTGAGAAAGGTCGATAGTCACGCCTCTTTCCCTCTCTTCTTTGAGGGTATCCATTGTGAATGCAAATTCGAAAGTTGCTTTGCCGAGCTTCTCAGCCTCTTCCTTGAGCTTGCGAAGCTGCTGCTCTGAAAGAGCGCCAGTCTCGTATAATATGCGCCCCACGGTAGTCGACTTGCCGTGGTCGACGTGGCCTATGAAAATCAAATTCAGATGCTCTTTTTCTGCCATTATAACACACCTCACCATTTGACGACTAAAAAACTTCGGCCAAAGATTAAGCCCAAGCGCAGTTATTATATTGGATTATTTTATAAATGTTTCTTCGGTAGAATCGAAAAATTACTTTTTGGCCTTGAAGTTTCCACGCGGCTTTGGGATTTTAAGCTCTGGGTAAATTTCCTGGAGAAGAAGAGGGTCGAGGTTGGTTTTGAACCCGAGCTTATCCAAAACTAGCTTGACAAGATAGTTTTCCGCAAGCGGAAGATGCTGCTCGGACGGGCATGCGGAAAGAAGCTCTGCCTTGAACTCCGAAGGCTTCAATGAGGAGAAAATTTCGGAAAGAGAAGAGAAGCTTTTGCGCTTTCCTTTTGCAAGCTTTTCCGCCAGTGCATCAATTTTTGCATGGTCAATGCCTGCAAACTGATAGCTCTTGAATGAAAGGGTGCTTTCAATCGAAGCAAGAATGGCAGCAACCTCTTGAGGAGTGGTTTTTTCATCCACTGAAAGCTTTTTGACAACCACCCAGTCTTTATATCGAGCAGTAAAAATAACCTCTCCAGAAGAGCTTTCCATCATTTCACCTACTTCTTGACACGGATGTCTTTCCTCTTGGGCCTTAAGTACGGGGACCCACATTTCCGGCATTTTTCGACGTTTCTCTTGTTTCGTGCTTTGCATTTTCTGCAGATGAAAATGTTTGAAATCGCGGCATCTGCCTCAGGAAACTTTCCCATCGGATTCACCTTTTCAGGATTTCATTTAATTAAGGTTTAAAACTGTATGCCTAAGAAGAAAATAAGTATAAGGATAAAAAATGGTTGCCCCTGTAGCTCATCGGTAGAGCGGTTGTCTTGTAAAATGAAAAGCAGGAAAACAACAGGTAGCGAGTTCAATTCTCGCCGGGGGCTTTTTGCATGCTTTGTAAAATTCTAGATGATGGACTTTTGCTTGCCAAGCAAGATCGCATTCTGAAGTAAGTCCCAAAAAAAGAAGAACGCAAGCACCAGCGCAAGCTCATCTACGAACAGGAAGACTCCGGGCAGAGAAAGGCTGATGACGAGCTCGTTGATCAATGTGGAAGCCACTACTAAGAATATGATGATTGCAAAGTCCCTCAATATCTTGCTTTCGACTGATGCGTTTTTCTTGTGCCGCGCGATTGTCGCAGAAAGAAGATCAAGGACAGGCTTTACATCGCGCAAGATGCCTACTGCAAGATAGGAAAGCAAAAGTATGCCGATAGTAAGCAGTGAGGCTTTCAGCAAAGAGGCCTCGTTTGGAAAGCCTTGCAACAAGAATGAAACCGATGAATGGGCAGCAACAATCATTACAATTATTGCGGCAACCCAGCCGACCCTGTTTTTGATGCAAGACCAGCAAATATGCGCAACCTTCCAGAATGTGCCTTGGTATGAAAAGTCCCGCAAAAGCCCGGAAAGATAAGTTGAAACCGAAAATGAGGAGCGCTGCAGGAAAAGCGGCATGTGGCTCAAACCAAACTCAAGCAACTCCTTTTGCCTGTCCAAGAGGAAAGATGAGACTGCGGCGCTTGCAATGACGCTGAACGAGCCAATCGCCAAAAGCAGCGGCCGGATGTCAGGCGGAGCTACCGATGCAATAAGGAGGGAGAATTCTCCCAAAACGACCATTGCGCTTGCTCCAAAAAGCGAGCTCTTTGAGCTTGAGCCTGTCGCAAAAAGAAGCCACAGCACAGAAAAGAAGCAAACAACAAGGAAGGCGAAAAAGAACGAAAGCGCAAGTGGAAAGTTGCTGACGATTGCCAACGGATCCACTTGCATCCCTAAAGAAAGGAAAAATAGGGAAGCAAAAGTGAGAAGTAGAGGCCTTATTGTTCTCTCAATCCTTCGGGAGTGTGGCACTGAAGAGATTATGCTTCCTGCAAGAAACGCGCCAATTGAGGGAGAAAGGCCTATTGATTGGGAAAGCAACGCCATGAACATGCAGAGGGAAAACGAAACGAAAATCATCAGTTCCATGTTAAATGAGGAGGTGAGGCGAGTGATTGCCTGTGCTGCAGGCTTCCTGAACAGAATATAGAAAGCTCCAAGAAGGCCAAATGAAAA
This sequence comes from Microcaldota archaeon, assembly GCA_026413765.1. GTDB lineage: Archaea > Micrarchaeota > Micrarchaeia > Anstonellales > Anstonellaceae > UBA10161. The sequence continues at coordinate 207,737 of JAOAKI010000004.1, forward strand.
CAAAACTGAGATCAACTTGTCCTCTATTGTGGGAAGGCGGTCGCTAAAAGAAAGCGATGAGAAGAAAGTAAGCGCGGCGACTGCGATGAAATCTTCTACGATAAGCATCGAAAAGAGTAGAGGCATCAGTTTGTTTTTCGCCATGCCTTTCTCAATTGTGATTTTGTAAAGCAAAGTCGTGCTTGTGATAGAGATCATGGCGCCCAAAAAAAGTGCGGCAGTGAAATCAAGCCCGAAATAGAGCGCAACTTCGTATCCTGCTGCAAAAAGTATCGCCATCTTAAAGATTGTGATAAAGGTTGCCCTCAAGCCTGCCTTCAAGATTCGCGACACTGAGAACTCGATGCCTATCGTGAACAACAGGAGTATTGCGCCAAGCTGCGAAAACAGCTCAATGATTGTATCATCTTTGACAAAGCCAAGCATGTTTGGACCTGCAATAGAGCCAAGAAGCAAAAGCCCAACGACATATGGCTGCTTGAATTTGGTGGAAAGGATGGTTCCAAATAGGGCAAAGATTATGAAGAATGAAAGCTGCACTATGATGGCATCGCTATGCATTTTATTACCTGAAAAGCTTTGATAGCAAAGCAAGCTTTATTAGCTTGCCAGCAGGGAAAATGGAGAGTTGCTTTTGGGCAGAGGAACAGAACGCAAGCCATTTTTGAAGCTGCTTTTTTACTGCAAGCTTCCGCAAGGCTTTGCTTTGCCCGAAAAGCTCAAGATAAAGCAGTGGCGGCAGATGCTTTTGCAGAATCTCCTTAAGCCTGCTTTGGTTGTCTTTTTCTACCTTTTCGATTAGCATCTGCGCCTGCTTGAGCTGCTCCTCAGTAATCTTCAGCTGCTGCAATACCTCTTCTTTGTTTTTGATTACCAGCTGCTCGCTTTCAGTTTCCTCTTTTTCTTGTGGCGTCTTGACTTGAAGCTGGACTGCAGGCTGCGGCATGAAAAGCTTGGCGAATTCCTCCTTTTTTTCCGACTCAGCATGCTGCTGGCTTGATGCACAATAAAGCAAAAGAGGAGAAAGGGAATTCTGGAGAATCCCGCTCACAACTGCCTGCTGCCCATCTTGCGGGATCAAAAGCTCTTGCTGCTGCTTATGTTTTTCAAAAAACGTCTGCGAGCGAGCAGATTCGATTTGGCTTTCTTTCATGTCCTCATTGTAAAAGCTCCATATGACATGCGAAATGTCTGTTTCTTTTTCCTGAGCTGCCTGCTTTTGGACGCTTTCGATCAGCGCTTTGCTTTTTTCCTCTACCGTTTTTGCGCTCTGCACCTCAGAAAGCTTCATGGCATTCTTCACATATCTTGCCGCATTTTCATAGCCCCAGACAAAAGAAGCGGCGTATATTGCATTCTGGGTTCCAGGTGTCAGGGTGGAGAGAAAATCGGCAATGCCGTGCTTTTTGAACGAGCGCTCCACTATCGACATGAGGCTTTCTGCATCTTTTGAGTCAGAAATCGGAATAATTTCTGGGAAAGCAGATTGTAGGAATTGCCTTTGCATTGATGTTTGCTCCTCGTTTTCTTTCTTTTTGTGCATCTGCATCTGGAAAATAAACATACGAAAAGGATGGCAGGCTGAAAATAATAAAAGTTCCGGTCAAGAAATGCGGAGAGGAGGATTTGCTCTCAGATTGATTGAACCCCCGCAGCCACTAGGGCACAGGGTCCTAAGCCCTGCGCATTTGACCAGGCTCTGCCATCTCCGCAACATAAAGATATGCAAAAAGATTGTTAAAACATTTGCGGTTTTGGCGGAAGGCAATACATTAAAAACACTGCATCTGAATCAGATAGTGGTGAGAAGATGAGGTGGGTTTTGCTTGCGATTCTGTTTTTTTCGCTTCTTGGATGCGCGCAAAAGCCCTCTGCCCAATTGGAAGAGCCCAAAGCAGAGCCCATTCCAAATATGACACAAAACCAGACGCCTACAACGTCGGAATTATGCCATGGGAACATAGTCCAGAAAGACGAGTGCTACCTCAGCCTTGCCGAAGCAAAGGCAGACCCGCAATTGTGCAAACGCATCTATGCGATTGACAAAATGGATGAATGCTACTTTTTGTTTGCCAACAGCAGCATTCAATATTGCGATATGATATCCAGCAAAGAGATGAAAGAAGCCTGCCTTATGCAAAACGCAATAAGGCTAAAAGATGAAAAGGTTTGCCAAAGGATACAAGACAGCCAAAAAAGAACAGAATGCCTATCCAAAATTTTGCCCCACTGCCTTCTTTTGAACATTGAAGAGCGCCCGCTTTGCCTGGCACTTGAAAAGAAAGACTATACAGAATGCCAGGGCGGATTCGACTGCTTGTTGGCATATGCGAAGAACACCTCTGATTTGAGAGCATGCTATGCTGCAAAGGAAGAGAAGGAAAGGCTGCTTTGCTTGGCAATAGTCAAAAACTCTGCTGACGAGTGCATGCAAGCAAAGCTTGAATCAGTAAAGGACTGGTGCGCCCTTGCTGCCTCAAAGGAGATTGGCGATGTGGAAGGCTGCCAGCTGATCACGAAAGGGACAAGCTACAGCAACGAATGTTACCAGTTTTTCGCAATTAAGATGCAGGACAGCAGAATATGCCTCAAGGCAGCGCCAGAAGAAAAAAGAGATGAATGCTTTGTGAATTATGCTGCCAGGACAAAGAATGTGTCTGCATGCAGCAGGGTGATTGAATCCCTTGCCAAGATATCCTGCTATTACAAGGCTGCAAGAGAAAACGGGATGCCTTCGCTTTGCAATCCTCTTGAGACTGGAAGACTGCGGCAGGAATGCTACTCTTTGAGCATATTCGGGGCGGTTGTGCCGCAACCGGCAGACTGCTTTTATGTAGAAAGCATTGAATGGAAAGATAAATGCTTCAAGGAAGCTGCAGTAAGAACAGCAAACAAAAGCCTCTGCCAGCAGATTTTAGGCAGCGAGGACAGAAAGGATTGCGAAAGCTCGTTTGAATAAGGCCTATTTTGTCTGTCTCTTTTTTGCTTTCTTTGGCTCTTCTTGTCCTTTTGCTGGCTGCGTAGCTGAAGGCGCACTTTCTTGCTCAGCGGCAGTGGCGCTGCTTTGGCCTTCCGAGGAAGCAGAGCCTGGCTCCTCTTGGGCTTTCTCCTCTGGAGCTTCTTCTTTTGTAGGTTGCTTTTCGACTTCAAATGCCGAAAGCGGAGTAGTGAACTCATCGTATGAGGAGATCTTGTTTTTTGCCATCAGATATTCCCTTGCAAGAAGGAAAAAGATGAGCGCAAGCGAGCGTCGGCCTTTGTTGTTGCATGGGACTATCCAATCTATGAACATGGTGACATTGTCTGTGTCGCACAGGCCGATAGTTGGAATTCCGACTTTGCCCGCCTCGATTACTGCCTGCCGTTCACCCTTTGGGTCGCAGATGAGCAAAATTTTTGGCTCTACGAAATCTTCCCTTGCAACATTGGTAAAAAGACCTGGGATAAACCGCCCTTGGAAAACTTTGATGCCGGTCAGCGCAGAAAAAACAGACGCCGCGTTTCCAGAATAAGTGCGGGACGCGACGACCAATATCTCGCTGGGCTCATAATTTCCAAGAAGTTTGCCTGCAAGGCGCAGCCTTTCGTCAATCTTGCGCAAATCAAGGACATAAAGCCCGTCATTGCGCATGCGGTAGACGAATTGGTTCATGTCTATGGTCTTCAACTTTGTTCCGATATGGATTCCTGCTTCCAGATAGGTCTCTTGCTTTATGAGAAAACTGTCCATCTTTTCACCTTGTGCGGAGTGCTGCAGGCACTTTGACGCCACTCTCAGCAAGCACCGCCTATGGGTAGTGGGACCTTCGAGATTTGAAGTTTCGCTCCAAAATGATTAAAACTTTTTGGAGTCTCGAATCACCAGCACCCCAAGCTGGCAGGCTAGCCAGGTTACCCCAAGGCCCCACTAACATTTGCGCATAAACTATGCGAATCAATACCTTTTGTAGCGAATTATTTTTTCCATTGCGTCGACATGCGAAAGAAACATTCTGCGGCAGCAATACCGCTCGACCTCAAGCTCATCCAGCACCTTTGCTGGGTTAGCGCCGCTTTTGATTTTTTCTGCGTATTTTTCATAAAGATGGCCAATAACTGCCCCACAGCTGAAACAACGGACTGGAAAATACATATGCACCCCTCTTTTTATCTGTAGGATTTTTGGAATCTTGCGCGTGCTTTTGGCCCTTTGTATTTTTTGGGCTCAATCCTGCGGGAATCTTCTGCCAACAAAAACCTGTCGTGCGCAAGCATCCTTGCCTTCAGAGAGTCATCGCCAGAAAATCCACAAAGCGCACGGGCGATTGCGACACGGCATGCCTGTGCCTGCCCCATAATGCCACCGCCAAAAACATTGACTGAGATGTCGACTTTTGAAGCTATCTCAGGAGCAAGGCGCAGCGGCTCTGATATGATTGCCTGGACATATTTGTTATCGATCGCATTCAAGTTGACGCTGTTGATCCTGACAATGCCTTTGCCTGGCTTGATTGATGCCCTTGCAATGCTCTTTTTCCTTTTTCCACGAAAAACAGCTGGAACGGTTTCTTTTTTTTGTTTTTTCTTTCTTTTTGCAACTGCCATACTCAATCACCGCTAAAGGTTCCTTTTTTTCTGGAAGCCAAGCTGCAGGCAGAGCTCCTCAAGAGTGAAAGTACCCTGCTTGTCTTTTGCTATTGCCTCTGGAATTGGCTGTGGGGCCTGGGGAGGCTGAAAACCACCCGGCATTACTTTCAAGCGCCTGTAAGCATCTTTTCCCCTCTTTGAGTCCCAAGGCAGCATGCCTCGGATGATCCTTCGCAAAAGCAGGTGTGGGACGCGCGGCCATACAGGAGAATGCTCTGGCTTGCGCTTGTTTTTTTGGCTCCTGCGAGAAAGATACTTTTGCTTTGCATTTATCAAAGACCCTTTCATGAGGGCTTTTTCCGGATTGACAATCATCACTTCCTTGCCAGCAAGCAGCATTTTGCTTACTGCTGCGCCGAGCCTGCCAACGATTGCATCCTGTGCGTCGATCACAACCATGCGTCCACCCTTCATTTTATTATTATGTGGTCTTTTCCAGACGGATTCTTTGCAGCTGCTTCTGCGATTGAAACTATCTTACCGCCTGCATCTTGAATTGCCTTGCGAGCAGCCGCAGAAAATGAAACTGCAGCAACCGTAAGCTTTGAGGAAAGGGTACCTGCCCCAAGGACCTTGTCAGGGACTACCACCACTTGTTTTTCTTTTGCATACTTTGCTATTTTGCTGATATTTACTCCTTTTTTGTTTCTTGCAGGAGAGGAAAGCAACTCGATTACCCTTTTCCAGAACTTCGACTTCCTTGCAGCTTGCGGAATCGCTTCGACAATCCTGAGATGCTTTTCTGAGAATTTTGCCCTTTTCATAGACACCACATCTGAGTGTGGGGGAAGGGATTTGAACCCTCGCAGCCCTAAAGGCACCAGCCCCTCAAGCTGGCGCATTTGACCAGGCTCTGCCACCCCCACATTTTTAATTTTATTTTGGGGAGCTCACCTCTTTTCATCCAGCTGTTTTTCGAATTCATCACATTTTTGGACAACATACTCCGCAGCCCTTGCAAGGATTTCCCTTGGCTCAAGCTGCATGAATGATTCAATCTTGAACCTGAATTTGTCTGGGCCAAGAATTTCATAGGAAAGAAGGCCAGGCTGGAATTTGGCATGCTTTTTTCCGCACCCGCGGCGCGCCTTTGCTTCAAGCCTAATGCTTTGCCCATCCAGAAGCTTTATTATTGGAATTTCGCCTACTGCAACTTTAATCTTTGAATCTGTGCTTTTGAGGTCTTTTGAGTAGACTGTTGTTGGACCAGATGCCTCAAGCACAAACCCGATCTCGTCAGTTGCTTTTCCTGATTCTGAAATGATCGGTATTTGGCCTATCCTGTGCGCAATATATTCGTCAAACAAAGCTGAGCTGTTTTCATAGAATGTCACTGTGTCGATTGCAAACACTGGCACTTGGCTCATGCCTACCCTTCTTATGAGATTTGCAAAAGAGAGCGGCACACCGGAAAGCACAAACTGGAATCGGTTTGCCTTTTCCATCTCTGCCTCCAATTCCATGATACCACCAATCTATACGCGCCTTCCTCTCCGCCCGCCCGGCCTTTTTGTAGTGTCGGTAGGTATGGGAGTGACGTCCTCTATTTTTCCTATGCGCAGTCCCATCCTTGCAAGGGAACGAACAACTGCCTGCGCGCCTGCGCCAGGCGTCTTTGAGCCATGGCCTCCTGGCGCTCTGATTCGTATGTGCAATCCAGTAATCCCTTTACTTTTTATTTCATTTGCAACCTTGATTGCAGCTTGCATCGCAGCATATGGTTTTCCTTCTTCACGGTCTGCCTTGACCATCATCCCGCCAGATGCTTTTGCAATTGTCTCTGCGCCTGAAAGGTCGGTTACGGTGATTATTGTGTCATTTTTTGAAGAATAAACATGGCAGACTGCCCATCTTTGCTGGCGCGAAGGCGGCTGTGGCGCCGCTTGAGGCGTCTCCTTTTGAGGAGCAGCCGATGAGGCTGCTGCATTAGGAGAAGAGGGCTTTTCCTGCTCAACATTCTTTTTTTCTGCTGCTTTTTGTTCTTCCTTTGTCACAACATCACCACTACATGCTTGCTTCCTGTGCAGCCTTGCCTTCTGAAGCTGAGATGTCAAATGGCTTGTAATATGAGATGTATTTTTCTTCTTCGGAGGTCACAAGATAGGAAGGCACTGTCACTTTTCTTCCTTTTATTGATATAAATCCATGCGTTATTAATTGGCGCGCTTGCTTTATTGTTTTTGCAAGGCCTTTTTTGAATACGAGCGTCTGCAGCCTCCTGTCAAGGAAGTGCTCTACTGACAACGAAAGAATATCGTCTAATTTTGAGTCGGGAGCAATGATTCCAAGCTTTGCAAGCTTTTTCATCAGCGGCACTGCTTTCTTTTCGCCTTCTTGGCCTAATGAAAGATATTTCATTGCGTCACGCCTTGCGCGCTTGAGCGCATTAAGCGTGACCCATATCTCTCGGCTGTTTTTCAAGCCGTATTCCCTTTTCAGCTTGCTTTCTTGCCTAATTCTTTGGGCATCCCAAAGCTTGCGCGGGCTTTCATATTTATTTTTGAACTTTCTTGGGTCACCCATAAAATCACTTCTTTACCTCCTCTTTCTTTGCAGATGTCTTGGCTGCTGCGCTCTTGGCTTGTGCTGCTGCCCCTGTCTGCGCAGCCGCAGCCTCGCCAGTCTTTGCAAGCGTGGATTTCCTAATCACACCTACTGTCATGCCAGTCCTTCCAGTGCTGCGAGTATGCTGGCCTCTGACTTTCTGCCCATAAGTGTGTCTGAAACCTCTCCAGGTATAAACTTCTTTTTCATGGTCAATGTCTTGCTTTACTGCGTAAACCAAGTCCGAGCCAACGACGTGCAGATCTTTGCCTGTCATTATGTCTTTCCTGCGGTTGAACATCCAAGAAGGGATGCCATAATCGTATGGATGCAAGACGATCTGTTCCAATTTTGACACTTGCTCCTCAGAAAGCTCGCCTATCAGTGTTTTTTCATTTGCGCCAATAATCCCATATGCTTTGGAAGAGATGACTTGCGCAAGATTTATGCCTACTCCTTTCACTTGAGTAAGCGCCCTCCAAATTGGAAGGCTTCCTTTGACATCTTTGCCTGCAATGCGGATGACACCTTTTATCTCTTTGCCAGAGGCAGAAATGAGCGGCTTTTGGGGCTGCTGCGACTTTGGCCCATGAAAGCCCTTTTTATCTTGTGGCTTGCCTTCATAGCCGGTTTTTTTGTCTTGTTTGTCTTTCATAATATACACCTACATAAGCGCCGGGAATGGGATTTTTTGGCGGCGCCCTTTGGAGCAAAAAAACCCAAAGAAAGCCTGAACCCATACGGCCTTTCGACCACACGCTCTCCAGGCGTGCGCACTACCAGGTTATGCGATCCCGGCAACCATACCTTAAATCACCAACCTTTTTGATATAATCCTTTTTGCATGAAAATCCTTTTTGAAGCTACAGCAACTCCGCCTGTTGCATCTTTAAGCTCGGTCGCAGAAAGCTGCGCAACACCCACGCCGACCAACTCCCCCTTTTGGCTGACCATCGCAACAAGCGAGCCTGACAGGATGTTTTTATCATACATGGCAACACCTGGCACAAACAACGGGGCTCCTCTGCAGACTGCCTCGATTGCGGCGTCTTTTATCACTATTTTCGGAAGCCCCAGCGCCTCATCCGCAGGAATCAAAATTTTGCGGAGCGCCGATTCGTCGTGCTTTTCTTTTGCAAGCCAGAGAGCATCCGAAAGCTCCTGGAGCGTATGCGCATCCTCTTCGCGGATAGATCCGACTGATATGCGCCGAAGCTCTATCATCTTTGCCCCACCAAAATATGGGGCAAAGTCCGCCACCAGGACACGAATATAGGTGCCAGCCTGGCAGTGCACTTCGAAAAGCACGTCGCTGGAGCGTATTTGGAGAGGCTTAATATAATAAACCTTGCGCTTGCGGGCTTTTTTTGCAACCGCCGACTCCTTTGGAGGCGTCTGCACTATCTGACCAACAAAAAGGCTAAAAACAGACCGCACTTGCTGCTCGGTGACAGGCATGCCAGTGCGCATGAGGCAGACGTATTTCTTGTCTTTGGCAGTCATGTAGGAAAGAAGCTTGGTTGCTTTTCCCAACGCTATCGGAAGCACTCCGGAAACCTGAGGGTCAAGAGTGCCGCTGTGCCCTGCCTTCGAAACCCCTGCCATTTTGCGGACCCATGAGGCAACCTCGTGGCTTGAAGGTCCACAGGGCTTGTCGATTATGACAAATGAGGAGTCAAGAAGCTGGGCTAAATTGCATGCATAGCGGGTTGGGGGGACAACGGCGCTAGCCATAAAAATGAAAGATGAAACACGAGGCCAAAAAGAGGGCAGAAGGTCAGATATTGACGATAGTGTCGGTTGGCTCCAAATGCAGTATTGAGCATTTCCTTTCTGGATTTTTTTTGCGTGCAGATGAGCGAACCATCACGAAGTTTTTGTCTATGATTTTCGTCACTACAACCTTTGTTCCTGCGTCTCTTCCTTTCGTCTTGATGCACACTCTTCCGACCTGAATTGCAGATGATGCCATCCTCTCACCATTTATTTCTTCCTTTTTGAAATGCCTTTTCCTTTAAAGCCTTTTGCCACCGCAGCTGCGCTGATAATATCTGCCGCCTGCTGCGGGGAAAGTCTTTCGGTATTCAGCACAATGTCGAAGTTGGAATGGTCAAATATGTCGATCTTGTAAAGCTTGAGATATCTTTGCCGGTTGCTCTCGTCTCTTTGGGCAATGTGGTTTTGCGCCTCTTGCAAAGAAAGGCCGTCCCTTTTTGCAAGCCGCTCTGAGCGGACGACAAACGGCGCATGCAGCCAAACCCGCAAATCTGCGTCTTTTATCATCCATGGTCCAAGCCAGGTGGTGATGACGCAATCCCCTTTGCTTGCCTGCTGAATGAGCTCTTCGTCGAATTTTTTGTCGATGGAATGGTCTTTTTCCGCTTTCTGGTGGAATTCAAGAAGGCTCATTTTTGCTTTCTGTGCAAGCGTTTTGAAAGTCGGATTGACCAGCCGAAGTCCAAGCTTGCTTGCAACAAGAGAGCCTATTGTGTTCTTGCCGCTGCCTGAAAGACCAGAGATGCAAATCTTCATTTAAACACCATGGCGCACATAGGGGAGATATTTGATCTCGACTTCTTCAAGCTTGATTAGTCCTTCTTTCAGCCTGTTTCTTATTACAATTACTCTGCTTGCACATTTTGTGCAAAGTTGGCCGCCAAACTTCCTGTTTGGCGCTTTTTGCGAAGAAGGAAGAAAACTGCTAGAGTGCACTGCTTGCAGAGAGGATTTGCATATTGCGCAATGGTGCTTTTTGCCTTTTTTCCTTCTCTTATAGTGGACAACTGTCCCTCGCTTTGGGACTCGCCTGAAAATTTTCCTTACTGATCTTGAGCGGTTCTTTGGGAGCGGCATGAAAACACCTCATTTTGAGAGATTCTTTTTTGCCCAGCCATATGCAGCCCTTCCTATACTGTAGGAAAGACCCAGCAGGAAGGCAAAAAAGATGAAAACTCCTGTTGAGCCGATTATGCGGCGGATGTTTAATAAAGGTAATGGGGCAGGCAGCTGGATATAAAAGAATGTGCCGCTGTCAAGCACTGCTTCATATCTTGCTGCAGGTGGAGGCTTCGGGTAGGCGGAGGCGGCAACTGTGATCTTGTCGCCTGCAGAATACCAACGCTTGTCAGTGGAAATATTTAGGTGGTATGACTTCTTGCCCAGCAACGAGTCAATCAAGTTAGTCTGCGAAAAATTCTGCAGCCAGATGTCTTCCCAGCTTCCGCCTTCAACGAATATGCCCTCCTGGGACTTTGCGATTGTTTCGCCTTCTGCAGACTTCAAAACTGCGCTGACAGTCCATGCCCCTTTCGTCGCATTAGAGGGAAGAAAAACGCATCCAGAATAAATCGAATCGTTTGCCTCTCTGTCGCAGCTTTCTGGGCGGCCGTCGTCACTCAAAACAAACGAAATATCATCATTGCCGGTCGGCTCGGTGTTCGGAAAAACAAATGCAACAAGGAAGATGAACGGCACCAATATGATGACTGTCATCTTGAGCTGCAATTTTGTAAGCTCAAGGGTTTGCTCCAAATACTTAGAAGAAAGCTCGCTGTATTCTTTCTCTCTGCGCGATTTGCTGGCCTCTATCATCTTTTTTTGGGTCTCCTGCATTTCTTTCTGCAAAGCAAACAGGCGATTTTTTCCGCCGACTGTGCGCTGGACAAAATTATTGAACAGCACATAGCCGACCGCAAGAATAAGCAAAAAAGCCCAGTAATTTGACAAATCAAAAAAAACCATCCTGCCGCACCTTCAGAGAAGGGAAAGCAGGCGCTGTTGCGCTTCCTGCAGCCTTCCTTGCCTGTTGAAAATCACTATGCACGGGGCGCCAGTAAAGGAAGAGTAAGACGCAAGGAATGCCTTGTTGAACCAGTCGTGCTCTTCCAGTGACTGAGGAGTTTGTGCATCGCGTGCACGAGTTGGGTCATTTTGCCTCCTTGCGATAATTTCATCCACCGGCGCAGAAATAAGCACAAGGAGCTCAACTTTGAGCTTTGAGAGGAGAGAAAACGGCAATCCTGGGAGATAACCTTTTGGGGTTGCAATCGAGCAGTGAGTATCCAAGATGACTTTTCCTTTCATTTTTGAAAGCATTCTTCCCACTTGCGCCTGTATTGCCTTTTGCTTTGCAGGGTCCAGCTTCCTGATTTGGTCCCTGTTTTCAATCTTGTATTTTTTCTTGGCAATAGAAAACATGATGTCGCCGTAATTGACCAGCTTGTAGTCTTTTGGCACTGCAGAAAGCACAGACGACTTGCCTGCGCCCGGCAGACCCATGACAATTATCATGCGCATCACCTTTTCCCTAAGATATTGGCTAGGCTAACATACGAGTCAAAAAGCCTTTGATTTTCAAGGTCCTGATAAAGCCTGTATAGAATCCCAACGGTAAGAAGAATGCCGGTGCCTGTCCCAAGCGCACCAGTCATATCCGCAATTGCTGCAAGCAAACCCACGAATGCGGATCCTAAAATCACGATATATGGGATGTAGTTGTCAAGAACTTTTTCAACTATGCGCGGGTCCCTGCGGAAACCAGGGATTTGCAAGCCTGCCTTGTCAAGCTGCTGCGCGACATCCTTTGAGCTCATGTTTGTAGTTTCAACCCAGAATTGCCCGAATATAATGCAAAGGACAACCATGAAGGAGACATAAACAATGACATGCACCCACTCGGGTATCCCAAAAATTGGCGTTGTGCTATTCAGAATGTGGCTGAAATAGGCGCCATAATCTCCCTGAAGAGGCCTGTAAATTGGCGAGATGAAGTAAAGAAGGCCGTCATGGAGCTGGTGGTCTGTGCCGACAAATCCGATCAGATGGGCAAGGTTGATGCCTCCTCTGCATTTGTTCAGAGTCTGCAAGTTGGGGTCAAATTCGCCGCCAATGCACCAGTGCTTGCCAGCAAGCACTGAAAGCGCAAAAAACTGAAGGTTGAGGATAAGGGCCGAGGCAAGAATCACCGGAATGTTTGAGACATAAAGAAACTTTATCGGAAAACGGCTGCCTGTTCCGGTTGCTCGGCTAAACGCAAGTGGAATCTCGACTTTGATTCCCTCGGCGTAAGAAACAACCAACATGATTGCGACTGTGAAAATTAATGGCAGGAGCGCCATGATGGCGGATGGCAAAGCTTCCGCGCTGCCCGACGCAAGGTGGGCAATGACTCCTGTTGAAGGGTCGGTAAACAGGACCAGCATCCCTCCGATTATCGCTTGCGAAACTCCGGCTGCAATAAAAAGCGAAATGCCGCTGCCGAAGCCATATTTTGACACTACCTCGTCAAGGTAAAGGAGGATCAGTGAGCCCATGGCAATTTGAAAGATGACTAAGAGCGTCGTATAGGGGGCATAAATCATCTCTTTTCCATCCTCAACAAAGATTCCTTCGCCAAACATTCCAAAAAGTGGGACTAAAGTAAGCCTGGCGAAAATGACAAACAACGCTGCCTCAAGAAAACAAAGGATAATGGCAAGCAGCTTTTGAGTGGCCTGGAAGGTCCTTTTTTGCTCGGGATCAGAAAGGTCAACCTGGATTATTTTTGCGCCAGCAAAAAGCTGCAGGAAAATGCTTGCAAGCACAATTGGTCCGATTCCGACTGTGATGAGCGAACCTATTTTTGATGCAGTGATGACCTGCAGAAAATCTGCCCTTGCGGCAGATACCTGGACTCCGAGGGCCATGATGTGGTACATGATAAAAAACAGGCACAGCGCAACCGCAGTCCACATCAGCCTTTCAGAAAGAGTTGGGGGCTTTGAAGGCGTGGATACCTCTGGCAAAAGCTTCAAAATTGGCTTGAGAAAGTCAAGTGAGCTTCCCATAGGTTCTCAACCTTGAATCACTATGAACAAATATATAAGTTAGGTTGCAGCAGAGCCTTCTTGCATTAATTCTGCAACGCCGCCTGCTTTCTGTATTTTTTCTTTTGCGCCTTTTGAGAATGCGGCTGCCTTGACATGCACAGGAAAAGACAGCGTGCCCGTCCCTAGAATTTTCCCAGAAAACTCAAAATAAAGCATGTCTTGCCTTTTTTGAATTTTTCCTCTTTGCGCCATCTGTTCTATTTCGTACAAGTTCATCGAAGGGAGCCGCGCGGGGCGGTTGTGATTCACAAAGCCAAATCTGCTTCCATGCTCCATCCAGTCTCTCTCATATACAGTCACGTATGAGAACCTGTGCTTGTGCATGCCTGCTCTTCCCCATCCTCCTTTGTTGCCCTTGCCACGGCGATTTTTCGCATTCCCTTTGCCGTGAGAGCGGGAGCCTAAAAATTTTCTGCTTCTTTTTCTTTGCCTTGCCATACTACCAACTCGCCAGTCAAACCATCCTCAAGAGCAACTGCGATATTTGCTGGTTTTTGCCTTTTGGGCCGAATGGGAATGGCTTTTTGCGATGCCCAAAGCCGCCTTTCGGAGGAGAGAGACGAACAAAAGGCTGCACCATGCATTCTGAAAGGGTTTTGCCACTCTCAAGCTCTTGGGCTATTTTTTCAGCCTCTGCTTGCGAAATGCGCTTGCCGTCTTTGTGCCTTCCTTTCTTTGAAAGCACATGCACTATTGTGTCTTTTTCAACCTCGCCGAACGAGACGAAGTCTTTGCAGGCAAAAGCCATTCCAGCAAAACTTTGTGTGTTCGGAACGAATGTGCAAGAGTAGAGGTAGCGCAAGTTCAAGCATTCCAGGCTGTATTTCACTTTAGGTGGAATGGAAAATTTGCCTTTCAGCCTCAAAATCGCCAATACCGACATCAAAACCCACCTTAGTTGTTCTTTTTGTCCCAATCCTCTTTGAGCCTCATTGTGTTTAGCTGCTCAAGGGCTGCTGCGGTTGCCATTGCCATGTTGTAGACGTTTCTTGTGCGCCCTCTTGAGAAACTCCAGACATCTTTGACGCCGGCTGCTGCAAGGACTTTCTTGACAACCTCGTTTGCAGCCAGGCCTAATCCCCGCGGGGCCGGCTTGAGCACTACTTCAACACTGCCCACCTTTCCAACAACCTTGATCGGGATTGAGTGCTTTTGACCGCACCCGCATTCCCAAGAGCCGCAGCCAAGCGAAACAAAAGTGAAATTCCTTTTGGCGTCTTTCAGCGCCGCCTCGATGGCGGGCTTGACTTCTTCGGATTTCCCTGCTCCAATGCCGAAATGGCCGTTTCTGTCCCCAACAAGAACAACCGCCCTGAATTGTGATTTCCTGCCGTTATCCGTCATTCTTTGCGTGCTTGAGACCTCCAATGTCTCTTCCACAAGATTTGGGTACAAGAAATCGACAATCTGATACTCAAGTATTTTTTTTCCCATCGCAAAAATCTGCTCAATAGAAGTGATTTGGCCTGCTTTGACCATTTTGCCTATCTCAGTTTTTGGAACCCATTCTGGCTTCTGCTCTTCTGAATCCGCAGGCTTTTCGATCAAACCGTCTTTTTTTAGCGCCATCAATTCACCACTTTAAGAGCTTTGTATTTTTTGTTTCACTGCCTCAAAAACATTGACTATGTTTTCTGGAGGGAGATTATTCTTCAGATAAACTGAGAAAATCTGGCTGTATTTTGCTGGATTGGAGGACTTGAGCTGTTGGGCATAGGAGGCAATCGCTTCGCCCCTTATCCTTCCTTCCTCTATCATCTTCTTTTGGTAATTCGTTGCAAGGCCGGCGTCAATCGCCCCTTGAAGCGCAGCAAAAACAACTGATCCTTTGGAAGGCGTTTGCATGCCAATATCCAAGTTAAATCCACTCACGCCAACTTTTTTTGCCCTTTTTGCAGCAAGCAAGCCGACAAGATAGGCGGTGGGAGAATTGCAGTGCGGGACCCACCCAAATGAGGAAAGCTCCCTGCTTTGCGCGCAAGAAAGGACTTTATCGCCCGATGGAGAAAACTCAATGAATTGGACAACGATGCCTTTTGCGCTTTTTCTTACCACCATCCGCGGCAATCCTCCTTTGATGAGCGCAAGCCTCCTTTTATAATTCGTTAAATTAAGCCTCCTGCGCCTGAATGCGACTTTATAATTTGGCCCTGTTGCTTTTCCCACTGCAATCACTTCTCTTTCAACAGTTTGTTGTCTTTAAGGTAAGCTTCCAACGCTTTGACTCCGCGGAACGCATTCCCTTTGACCATCAAATAAATTTTGCGGGCAATGCTTTTTTCAATCCTGCCTTGCTGCACAAGCCCGCGCAAATATCTCCTCTGGGCGCGAACCTTAGCAATCCATGCAATTTTTGGATTTTGCCGTGCGCCTTTTGATCCTTTCTTGGTTCCGATTCCTCTTCGCCTTCCCTTTTTCTTGGCCTCGTGCTGCTTTCTTGCCCGAGCGCGCGAAACCCCGCGAAGCGAAACGCTATAGATTGCGCCTTCTGAAATCAATGCCCGTATATCCTCTCGTGTGAGGGCTTCGGATATCTTTGACTGAGCATCAGGCTTGAACCTGACTTTGTTTTCCCCTACTTGCAACAGTTGCGCTGCAATTCTCCTTATTGTAGTTGTGCCCATAAACATCACTCATTGCTGGCTTTGGCAGGCTGCTGCTCTTTTTTCTTTATATTGACTGCCTTCGGGTTTACAACTTTCAACCCAAGCTTTGCCGCCATCGACTGTATAGCCGCCCTTTTGATTGCTCCAACTCCTGAAGCAATTCTGACGACAACATTAGATACACCGTGCAAATCAGCAGGGGTTTGAACCAAGATTTCGGGCAGTCCTTGCGGATGCCTGTGCTTTATCTCCTTTGGCTGCCCATAGCCTATCGAAGGCGAAGCCCCCATATATGCAATCTTTTCCCTTTTTTTGTTGTCTATTCCCCTTGGCCTGCGCCATGAAAGGGATATCCTTGACCTTTTCGTTCTGCCAAAGTTGGGGCGTCTAAACTTCGGGTGCTTTCTTTTTGAAACCATAAACATCACTCTACAATGTAAAATCCATCCTGGAAGATTCTTGAATCACGCTGCCTGATGCGTGTTGCGGAACGTAAATTCGCAATTGTTTGGCCCACGTCCTCCTTCGAAGGGCCGGACACAAAGACCTCCTGGCCTTTCACTTCCACCTTTGTTTGGCCAACTATTTTTGATTTGCGTGGCTGTTTTTCGCCCATAAAATTTTTTATGAATATCTCCTTGCCCTTAACTTCGACAGAGATTGGAAAGTGCGCATAGATTATCTTTAGCTTTTTGGTGTATCCTTCGGTCACTCCGGTTATCATGTTTGCAATGTGGGTCTCAATTGTTTTTTGAAGAGTCTTGTCAGCAGCCACAGTTATCTCGTTTCCCTTCTGCTCTATTTTGACAGAAGGATGAACAAAGCTTTTTTCGACTGTCCCTTTCGGGCCGCTTATTATGACCTTGTGCCCTTCAATGCTCAGTTTGACATTCTCTGGAAGCCTCATGCAAACCAACCTAGTAAACATAGGCTATTAGCCTGCCGCCTATTCCTTTCTGCTTTGCCTCGATATTAGTCATCAGCCCTTGTGGGGTTGAGACTATGAATAGACCGAAATTTGCGCCTGGGAGATATTTCTGTTCCCATTCTGCCCATTGGGTTTTCTTGACTGCAAACCTTGGCTTGACAGCGCCGCACTGATTTATTTTTCCAAGCAGCTTTATTCTGAAATATCCGCTCCTGCCATCATCAACGAACTCAAAATCCCCTATGAAACCCTCCTTTTGAAGGATTTTTAGGGTCTCGCGGACCAGCTTGCTTGGCTTGACCTCGCAAAAAGGCTTGCCTGCCATCTCGTGTGTTTTTATGCTGTTGAGCGCGTCTGCCAATGGATCATTCGTCATAAAATTACCTCATTGGTATTTCCTAAAACCTATCTCCTCACCGACCTCTCGAAAACACCTTCTGCAGATTCTCAGGCCATAGGAGCGAATGAGCCCCCTGGCAGAGCCGCAAAACCTGCATTTACGCAATCCTTTGCCTTGCAATTTCAATTCAAACGGAATTTCCTTTTTCTTCTTTGCCATAAACGTTCCCTCACTGGACTGTGACGCCCAGCATCTTTTTTGCAAACTCTATGCCTTCCTGCTTTGTAATGCGGTGGGCCTTGCCAATTTTTGAAGAGGCCCTTTTTCTTTTTGCTACTCTGAAGCCTTTCCTCCGCAAAGTAACACACACGTCAAAGCCCAAAATGCCTATTTGAGGGTCATATTTTGCCCCAGGAAAGTCAATATACTCTGCAATCCCGAATGAGAAATTTCCTTCCTTGTCAAAGCAGCGGCTTGAGAGAGTAAACGACTTTGCCTTAAGAGCTTTCTTGAGGAACTCGATTGCTTTTTGCCCCCTCAGGGTTGTTTTTGTCCCTATGGGGTCTCCTTTTTTGATCCTGAAGACCGGATTCCTTACTTTTGCCTTTGTTGGGACTGCTTTGGCTCCGGTAAGCCTTTCGAGAAGGATTTTTGCATTCTCTAGCTCTTGCCCT
The DNA here is from genome assembly GCA_026413765.1 of Microcaldota archaeon. Lineage (GTDB taxonomy): Archaea > Micrarchaeota > Micrarchaeia > Anstonellales > Anstonellaceae > UBA10161. The sequence continues at coordinate 225,322 of JAOAKI010000004.1, forward strand.
CCTTTGCCTACGCCTATGTTCAGCGTAACTTTGTCGATCAAGATTTCTTTCATCTGGTTCATGTCTCTCCACCACATCAGAACTTATCATCAATCACAAACAAATATTTCAAGAGAGTAATAAACTGCCCAGAAGGCCCAGAAAGCATCGCTTCAGTTTCATGCGAGCCTGGTCGTTGGATGATTTGCTCAAGCTTTGCAGTCTGCCCTGTATGCCGCCCATGCGTGATGAGGCAGCGAACTCCTGGCTGAAGCTTCAAATGTGAGACCAATTTGAAATCTGGGACAGACATGACGCATGTATCGCCTCTTTTTATGTTGTTGTCGCCAAGAAAAGTCCTGCCGTCATGCAAAGCAATTTGTATCTTGCCTTTCTTTATTGTGGTCTTGCCGACAACTTTTAGGTATTTTTGCTTTGATTCTTCCGCAGAAATCTCTTTTGGATAAAGGTATCTTCCCGACAGCGACATGCGGTAATATTTCTTTTCAGCAGGAAGATAGACAATATCCATAAGGCCTATCGAAAATTTGACGTCTTTGACTTTTTTGCCATCAACCACCAAATTGCCAGAATTGACTATCTTTTTTGCCTCTTTCAAGTTGGATGCAAGGCCAAGAACATCCCTCAGAAATGTGCCTGCTGCCACGCTTTCGCCTTTTTTGTGCTTCCCCGGCATTGGAACTAGCGCCCACTTGTATCCTTTCCTCTGCCTTACTCCTGCATATTTGGATGCACAGATTCTGACAAGGTGATGAGAACCTCCTTTTTTGCTCATACTATCAACTCTGTTTTCCAGCCCTTTGGATCATTTTCAGCCTGTCTTTTGAGAAATCCCCTTCTAAAATCATGACATTTGAAGGGTCTATCGGAATCTGCTTTTCGATGCCTTTCGAATTCCTTATGGTTACTCCCTCCACAAATATTTTGAGGGTAGAAAGGTTAACTTTTGTCACTTTGCCTATGTGGCCTTTTTTCTCGCCACGCATTAGCTTTACTTTATCCCCTTTTCTGACTGGTATGCTTCTTCTTTTGGTTCCAAGCTTTGCTTTCAGCTCATCGGAAAGATGGGCAGAGACCAGTTTTTTCCTGATGTGCAATGGCGCAAGGAACCTCAGTTTGCGCTGTTTTCTTGGCTGCTTAGAAACCATAAACATCACTTCAAACCACTGCTGCCGCAATCGCAGCTACTTTTGGGAACCTTAGCGCAACCTCCCTTGCAATTACGCCCTTTATCTCGGTTCCGACCGGCAATCCCTGATCGTCGATTATTACGCATGCATTGTCCTCAAATGCTATGCGAACGCCGTTGGGTCTTCTGAATTGCTGCTTTTGGCGCACAACTACTGCCTTGAGGACTTTTTTCTTCATCGATGCATTTCCTTTTTTGACCGCAACTACAATCACATCACCAACGCCAACTTTGGGATATCTTGCCTTGCTTGCCTTTGCTCCTTTCACGCCTATTATCTCAACTATCTTTGCACCTGAATTGTCGGTGCACACCAATTGTGTGCCCGTTTGGAGCGCCTTTGTTATTTTGCTGCCAAGCCCTTTCATTCAACCACTTCTTTTTTTGGAAGCTCGTCTCTTTTCACTTCAGATTTTTTCAACCATTCACTTTCTTCTTCGCGCGCCTTTGCCCCTTTCTTTTCAAGCACAACTGCGCCTTCCGCGCGGCTGATGATTTTAGTCACAATCCACGCCTTTGTCTTGGAGATTTTCCGGCATTCGGCGATCTCAACAATGTCGCCCAATTTTGCGCTTATTGAGTCAGGATTGTGGGCAGGAATCCTTGATTTTGAGCGCGCATACCGCTTGTATTTTGGGAAAAATTCTAAAGTGTCCATCTCAACGATGACTGTCTTTTTTGCCCTATCAGAGACCACTCTGCCTACTTTGGTATGCCCACGTGTTACAATGGGTCCTTTGCGATTCGAATCGATTGCCATATTTTATACACCTATTTTGACTTTTTTTGGGCGATCATAAGGGCGGAAAGCTATCTTGCGGCCATCCAGTGTTGCGCTTTTTCCGTCAGGCAACTTAAAGCTGAAGATGCATGCGCCCTTTGGGATGATTTTTTCGCTTCCGTCTTTCTCAGAGCGTATCACGATAGTATTTTTGGTCTCATCCACCACCGTCCCTTTCATTCCCATGAAAGGGGCGGAAATCGATGAGACTACCTCTGCCTTCAAGCCTATCAACTCATGTAACGCAAGGTTTTCCTTCTTGATTGGCAATTTTCCACCCTTTTATTGCAATCCTTCAAGGACGGTAATGCTCTCTTCTGGGTAACCTATTTCCACAAGCAACTTTTTGATTTGCTTTGTGTGGTCACCCTGCAATATTATCATGCCGTCTTTGACGGTCCCGCCACACGCACGCTTTTGCTTGAGTTCCTTGCTGGTTTGCTCGAGCTTGGAAGAGTCAATCCCTTCTATGATAGTGACGAGTTTCTTGAATTTCTTTTTCGTTGCGTAGGCGCGTATGCGTTGTGTGCCCTCTTTTTCGAGGATATCACACGAGCATATTTCCTTTATCAGACCGCATTTTTGGCATATCTCAGGCAACCGCTTTCACCTCTTTTTTTGCGGAAGCTTCTCCTTCCGCATTTTTTCTTTTTATACCAAGCTTTCTTTCATGCATTATTGTTAATATTCTTGCTATCGTGATTTTCAGCTGCCTTATTTTTCCTGGATTGGAAGTCCTGCCTCCGCTTGCAAGAAGGCCCCTTTCTGCATTTAATTCTTTTTGAAGCTCAATCAGCTTTTTTGAAAGCTCTGCATCAGAGAATTCGCGCAGCTTGCTTTTTTTGATAATTGCCATGAATGCTCACCTTTTCTTGCCCCTCCTTTTTTGCTGCTGCTCCTCTTGAGGCTCTTCATTTGGTGTCGCAGCAGTGATGTCTTCTGCGGACTCTATAACTTTTGCGATCTGTATCTTGCCGGTCGGCTCTTTGTCTGGGAAGACTGTCCCTGGTGGAACTATCCTGACAAGCACACCTATCGCTCCCGACTTTGGATAGGCTGTGACATGGGCTTCTCTTACTTGCCTTGCCGGCTCGCCTGCTTTTGGAATATAGCCTGCCATCACACGGAAAGACTTGCTTCTTCCTCCTTTTGCAACGATTTTTCCAGAAGCGACAATCTCTGCGCCAAGCGCTCCTGCCCTCATTATATCACGCAGCCCTGCGTGCAAGATTGCCCTTATTTTTTTGCCCATCTCGATATATCTGCAGATTTTCTTTGCCACCAAACGAGGCTCCAGGTTTTGATTAGAAGACTCAATGACTGATATTTGCGGATTGTCAATCTGGAATTGCTGCTGAATAGTCTCGGTCAGATCTTGTATTGACCTGCCTTTTTTTCCTATCACTCTACCTGGATTAGTCACTTCAACAGCTATTCTTGTGACCATTGGCGTTCGCTGGATTGCCACGCGCGAAAATCCTGCGCGGTCCAACTCCGCCTCAAGAAACTTGGACACTCGGTAGCGGGTAATCGCATCTTCGATAAACTTCTCTTCTGCCTTGATTTTCTCTGCCATAGTTTCACGCTTTTGGTTGCGGCTCATTTGCTTGCTTTGCCGCATTTGATTTTATTTTCGGCTCTTTTTGCTGCCTTTTGGGTTGGGCAGCCTTTTCTTGAATCTCTTCGAGCACGACCTCCACAAAGGCGGTCTCATAATCTTGCCTTATGCGCCTGCCTTTCGGCGAAAGGCGCGGATAGATGTGCTGCTTGTTTGCCATGATATGAGCAATCTTGGTGGCACCAAGGCCCAATTTCGAAGCGTTTGCGTGTGCATTTTGCACAAGCTCAAGAACGATCCGTGCTGATTTGACAGGCCAGCCGCCTTTTCTGCCGCCAAGCTCTTTCCTGTGGCCTTTGCCGTGGTTGAACTTGCGGTACAAAATAGGGACTTTCCCTTCTGCAGCTTTCTGCAAAAATGCAATTGCTTCTTCAGTCTCCCATCCGCGGACGTTGCTACACACGTTGCAGAGGTCCTTGTAGGAGGCATTAACTCCGCTGACTCTTGCGAAAGCGGCTTTTACATTCTCTTTTGGTTTATATGCATATGCCATAAACACTCACTTCAACGGGATAAACTTTGAACCTCGTGTAGCGCCGACTCCAGGCCCAGAGTGGATGACTCTGCCGGTGGTATGCGAAAAATCGCCCAGCCGGTATCCGATCTTGTCAATTGTGATTTGGACGTTTTTCCATTCTTTGCCGTTATGGACTGCAAAAGTCAGCCCAAGCCATTCAGGAACTATGACTGCTTCCCTCAAGTGGGTCCTTATTATTTTTGAGGGGTTTTTGGCTTTGATTTCGGAAACTTTCTTCATGAATTTGCGGAGAATGAAGTTCCGGTTTTCCATTGCTCTTTTTACCGCCCTTCTTGCCCGAGAAGTCAAAAGCGGCATGAACTCTTCAATGCTCATTGAAACAAGCTCTTCTTTCTCTTTACCACGATATTTGTTCACACGAGGCATTTAGACACCTTCTTTTGCTTCATCCATTTTCTTTTCTTCAACATGGGCTTTCTTTCGCCCTACGCTTCTTGCTGCGATATGGCCAACTTTTCTTCCTGGAGGAGCATTCCTTGAAGTCATGCTGCTTCTGCCTTTGTGGTGTTGCTTTCCGCCGAATGGGTGGTTATAGGCAGCCATATGGACACCGCGATTGACGGGCCATCTTCTGTTTTGGGCATGCTTTTTGTAAAAGTTTGCCCCTGCTTTCATCAACGGCTTTTCAAGCTTCCCCCCGCCGCACACAACGCCCAGTTGCGCCCTGCATGCAACGTCAAGTGCAAGCGTCTGTCTGCTTGGGAGCTTGACATAAGCCAAATTCTTCTCTTTTGAGACAAGCGTAGCATAAGAGCCCGGAGTGCGAACAAGCTTGCCGCCATCCCCGGGAGTCAATTCGATATTAAAGATTGGCGCTCCTTCTGGGATTTTTGAAAGAGGCATGCAATTCCCAAGCCCTATCTTTGCCAACGCCCCACTGAAAATCTCTTGCCCCACATATGCCCCTTCTGGGGCAAGAAAATGCGAAGTTGATCCGTCTTCAAATTTTATTTCCATCAGCAGCGCTCCCCTTGCAGGGTCATCAACAAACCCAACGACCTGCCCACGTATAGCTGAATTTTTCTCTTTTTCATCGTATTTCCGGAACTGCAGGTCCACTTTGTAGCGGTGAGAGGGAGCATGATAGGCAACCGAGCCTTTTCCTCTTCTTTGCTGCTTGAGTAACTTGCCCATAGAATACCCCTAAACTATTTTCAATTTTGAAGCAATATCGTCTGCCTTGTATTCCTTTGCAAGCTTGACGTAAGCGCGCTTGACTCCTAGTGGAGTTATGAGAGTGCGCACTGAGGCAACCTTAACATCGAAGAGTTTTTCGATGTCATTTTTGATTTGCTGCTTGGTTGCCTTCTTTTCCACTACGAATGTGAGCGTATTTTGGAATTCGATCAGGCCGACCGCCTTTTCGTTTGTTACCGGATAAAGTATGCAACTCATAAGCATCACATCGCAGAAAGCACTTTCAATGCGGACTGCGTATAGATAGCAAGCCTTCCAGCCTTTGCGCCTGGCGCAAGCAACTCAACTTTCAGGTCAGATGCAGGCACTACATCCACCCCAGCTATGTTCCTTGCTGCCTTAATGACAGGAGCATTCTGGCTCGAAACTGCAATGATTGCGGATTTAGGATATTTTTTACCCCCTTTTCTTGCGCGGACGCCGCTGCGGGCTTTTGGCTTCTTTGCTTTTTTGAGATCCTCTGCGATAAGCAATGAAAGCACTTTTTGAACATCCGAGGTCTTTGAGAGCTGCTCAAACGAGTCGGTGATGACTATTGGAAGCAAGATTCCATCCGAGAGTCTGTGGCCATGGCCTGTCACCAGGTCTTTCCTTGCAGTCGCCGCAATTGCGCAGCGCAAGGCTGCGGCGTATTCTTTTTTGTTGATGCGCTCAACAATCTTTTTTTCGACTTTTGGCGGGTGCGCGCGCCTGCCTTTCACCGCAGAAGGAATCCTTTTCACTCGCCCAAGCCTTCCTTTCGGCAGCACTTCGCGAGGACGAATCGCAATCCCGCGGTTTTTCCCTGAGCCGAAATCGCCTTTTCTTCCCCTATAGCGCGCGGAGGTCTCCATCCCAGCATAAATGTAGTTTCCTTTCGGCTGATAATGCTTCGTCTGGTCTGCGATTGCAGCCCTTGCAACCAGCCCTAGATTCACTTGCGTAGAGAAAACCTCTGGAAGCTCGATTTCGCCGACAATTTTTCCATCAAGCGAGTAAACGTTGGATTTCATAACAATCACTGCTTTGAATCAAGAGAGATATATGAAATTTGCGGCTGGCGCGGAGGAAGGCTGACACGGACCGCTTTTCTGAAGCGGATGAGCCTCTTTTGAGGTCCTGCTAGGCTGCCTTTGATGAGAAGATAGTCGGTCTTAATGACCCCATAGTGCGGAAAGCCTCCTGCAACTGCCATCTCTGAGCCTGGACCGATTTTCATGATCCTTTTGTTAAGCTCAGTCCGCTTATGGTAGCCCATCTGGCCAGGCATCGGCACTGTATACTGGACATATGCAGGATGCCATGGACCCAAAGTACCGATATGCCTTCTTTTGCCGGTTGCTTTTCTTCTCTGGATTGCAGTGCCAAACCGCTTGACTGTGCCTTGCCACCCTTTCCCTTTCGTTATTGCGATTGCATCTAGAAATTCGCCTGGCTTGAAAACTTCTGAGACTCGGACCTCTTTCCCAAGCAGCGACATCGCATAATCAAGCTTTTCAGCACAGTCTTTCCCGCCAACTGCTATCTCCATTCTTTCAGGTGTCTTTTTGCCTATCCCAGTAAGAAATGGGCAAGTATAGGCAAGGACAAAAACATGGTCAACATCTGCTGCTGAAAAGCTGTTGTCTTTTCTTTTTGAAATGCCAATCCTCTTGAGTATCTTTTCATCTTTGCACAAAATATCCCCTATCGGCTTTCCGTTTTTGTATCCGCGGACGCCGTAAACAACCATTGGGGGGCATTCGACGACAGTGGCGGATGCAAAAACCTCGTTGCCTTTGTTTGGTGACTCGGAATCGTCAACATAAATAAGATGAGTCATTCCTGCTTTGTAGCCTGCAAACCCCAAAAGCCTTTTTTCGCTGCTTGATGGCCAAAAGTTGATAGAGGGCATTTGGCTTTCTGCCCTCTTTCTTGGCCGGAACGCCAGCGAACCCTTTTTATGACCTGAACGTTTTGCCATCCTAAACCTCTGGAATGCGCAAATGCGCAAATTGAATGATTCGCAACGCTTCTGTCCCTCTCAGACGGAGGGGTGGTTGCGAGTGTCATCTTACATTAAATGTAAGAAGTGGGCTTGATATAAGAGACAAGTATTTATAAATCTTGCTGCTTGCGGCCGCAAATATGCAAAATCCAACAAGGCAAGAAAGCGGCGAGCAGCGAACCTTTTTATTTTTGACAAAGCCCAACCCAATCATGGAATCCAAAAAGGCTGCTTTGTTTTTGCTTTCTTTTTTCATTTGCATTTTGTCGGCTACAGACGAAGTCTGGGTCGAGCAAGACATGATTTTGTATTACCAAAGCAATATTGCACCAAAAATCCCAAAGAGTGCAAAGATGATTATTGGCGACGAGAAGATAAATGCATATGTGAAAGGATATGTGATTGGGATAGAAACGAAAAGAGGAGAGCTTTTCAATCTGCAGCTTAGGGAGATTGAAAACCCCACAATAACAGTATGGATAAGCAACAACGCCTATGAGCAGATAAAGAAAAGGAAGATGGGGGTTCTTGAGGCAATTGATAAAGGAGAAATCAGGATTGAAGGGAAAAATCTGCTTTCATCACTGAAAATAGAGACAGCAAAAAGAATATATGCGGTTTCCGGGGCAGACAATCTCTTTCTTAAGAAAGTTCAATAATCTGTCTCTTTCATAAGTCAAGAAAATCATTCGGAGTCGGCGGATCTGGCTTCTCTCCTTTTCTTTCCCTAATCTGCCTTACAACTTTTGGAACCAATTCTTTGGGCAGTGGCTCATATCCTGCATATTCTTGGTAAGGAATACCCCTACCTTGGGTAGCAGAGCGCAAATCATTGCCGAAACCAAACATTTCTGCGACAGGAAGCTTGACCACTATGATTGACGTCTCCCCCTCTTGCTGCATGTCAAGAAGCTGCCCCCGCCTACCTTGTATTAGGTTGATGACATTGCCCATGTAATCATGTGGGCACAAGATTGTTACTTTCTGTTTTGGCTCCTGCAGAGTAACTCCAGCATAAAGCATCGCTGCATAAATTGGCCTTTTAGTGGCAGGGATAATTTGAGCAGGGCCACGATGGACTGGATCTTCATGAATGAGCGCATCCTGCAGCCTCACTTTCACACCGACGACTTTTTCTTTTGCAAGCGGCCCGCAATCCATTGCTTCCTCAAACCCTTGGATAAGAAGCTCCATGATCTCATTCAAGTATTGGATTCCGCGAGTATCGTTTATCAGAACATTCTTGTTGTGTATGTCAATCACCGATTTTGCGTCTTCTCGCGGCATGCCGCATTCGACAAGCGTCTCTACAATGGCTTTGCCTTTCGGCCTTCCATCCGGGATTTTCCCTTCAATCATAGCGTCATATACCGATTTCTCAAGAGGCTCCACCATGAACTTGAGCTTTGTGTGCTTGTTGGGAGACTTTCCTTCAACCAGATCGGACTTGCCGACGATCATTTCTCTGTATACAACAATGGGGGGAGAAGTCACTATTGGGATTCCTCTCTCTTTTGCTATTTTGTATTCTATGATCTCCAGGTGAAGCTCGCCCATTCCAGAAATGAGGTGTTCTCCTGTCTCATGGTTGATTTCCACTTTAAGAGTCGGATCCTCTTTGCTTATCTGCCGCAATGCCAAAATAAGCTTTGAGAGGTCTTTGCTGTCTTTTGCCTCTATGCTCTTTGTCACTACCGGCTCAGAATAATGCTTTATCTGCTCGAATGGCGTGATTGGGCCTGCTGAGACTGTTTCGCCCACATAGACATCCCGCAGTCCGATAATCCCAACAATCGAGCCTGCTATTGCGCCCTCGACCATTACTCTGTCTGGACCCATGTAAATTGCGCATTGTTGTACCTTCTCACTTGTCAGCCTTGAAGCAAGATAAAGAGTGTCTCCCTTTTTTACCGATCCTGAAAAAAGCCGCACTACCGCAACCTCGCCTGCGTGCTCGTCGTTGACGACTCCAAAGCATACGCCGATTGTCTTTGCCTTTGGGTCGCAAGAAAGCATCGCTTTGCCATCTTCTGACTCTAAATCGCCTTTCCAAATGACAGGAATTCTGTATTTTTGCGCCTCTTTGGGATTAGGAAGATGGTCGACAACCATTTGCAAAAGGACCTCGTCAAGAGGAGATTTTTCAACCAAGATGCTGTGCTGCCCTGCCCTGCAATGATTGTAGATGTCCGGGAATTTGATATTGAATTTGCTCATGCTTTTGATTGAAACCGCCCATTTGTGAAAAGCTGAGCCAAATGCGACATTGCCTTTTGAAACTGCAATTTGCCACTCTTCCTTTTTTTCAGGCGGCGCAAACTGGTCAATGATTTTGTTAACCCCTGTTATTATCTTAATGAATCTGCTTTGCATTGCGTTTGCGTCAAGCTGCAGTTCATTGATGAGCCTGTCTACCTTATTTATGAAAACGGTCGGCTTTGCCCTCTCTTTGAGAGCCTGGCGCAAAACAGTCTCAGTCTGCGGCATTATTCCCTCTACTGCGTCAATCACCAAGACAACGCCGTCAACTGCCCTCATCGCGCGCGTCACGTGCCCGCCAAAATCAACATGCCCAGGCGTGTCAATCAAGTTAATCAAGTAATCCTGGCCGTCATAATTGAAAGCAAGCGAGATGTTTGCCGCTTTGATTGTTATGCCTCTTGCCTGCTCTTGCTCGTCAAAATCCATGACTCGCTGCTCACCTGCAAGCTCTTTGGAAATGAGACCTGCTCGGGCAACCAGCGAATCGGTCATTGTTGTCTTTCCATGGTCTACATGCGCAACAATAGCGATATTGCGCACATTGTCAATATTATTCATCATCTTTACGACTTCTTCAACTACATACTCTTTGCGCACCATAGCATTACCTCAAGAGGCCTTGAGAAAGCGCCACACTCAGGTAGCCTGCTTTTACATAATAAGATTTTTATTATATGCTAATGCAACCTCAAATTGATGCAGCAACGCTCAAAAGCGCAAGCCTCAATAGAATATATGTCAATCCTTGCCATAGGCCTGCTTGTGATTTTGTTTGCGGTCGCAATCGCAGCAATCGAACCGCAAATCTCCTATTCGTCTAAAGTCAGCGCGGCTAAGAACTATTGGGTTTCTGCAAGGCCGATTTCAATAAATGACTACGAGGTTGGGGCTTCAGCTGCCTTGCTTGAGATAAAAAATAACCAGCCAATAAGCATCACTTTGCGCAAGATTGCCATAAACGGAGTTTGGCTTCCGTTCGCAAAAGCCATCCCTCCTTTCAATGAATCTGCCATCTCGATGTGCGATTCTGCCCAGCAATGCAGCATGCATCTTGCTTCTGGTGAAAGCGCAGTGATATTGATAACTAACATGACTTCGCACCCTTCGCTTGCAGCGATATGTTCGCCTGATGGGATGTTCCAGCAAGGACGGCCTTATGAGGTGAACATTTCATTCGGATACAAGACCGAAATGGAAGCAGAGGCGACGCAGTCGGGCAGATTTCCCATTGTGGGCTCATGCATGCCTTTGAAAATAAACGAAACACAAGTCGTAGTGCCAGGGCCTCTACAAATACTCACCGATTCTTTGCCCGACGGAAGGACATATGAGCTTTACATGGAAGAGATTTTTGCAAGCGGCTGCCTAAAGAGCTGCGAATGGAAAATACACAACCTTCCTTGGGTACCTTCTTTCCAAAACAGCACATCAATTTGCCTCGACGGAATGACAAGCCACATGCTCACAGGCTACCCCACAATTGAAAGAACAACAACGGTAGTAATAAGCGCAACTGATTATGCAGGAAGAACTGCAACAAAGAAGCTTAATCTCACAATCCAAAGCTCAACCCAGTAGGCGCTAATTACCTTGCGGCGCGCGCCATCCTTTCAGTCTCGTCCCGCTTTTTGATCGCGTAAGACGAGTTTGGATCGCCTTTTGCCGCAAATTCGATTTCGTCTGCCAATGCCTCTGCAAGAGTTTTCTTTTTGTCAAATGAGCCCATCACTGCAGCAAGCGCGATGTTGCGCAAGGCCATGTCAAGCCTGCGGGAAGCAGAAACGTCAACTGCTACCTGATAGGTAACGCCGCCCATTGACACTCTTGTGAAGTCTTCGCGTGGAGCAGCATTCTGCAGCGCATCCACCAAAAGCTGGATTGGGTTTTTCTTCGTCCGCGACTCTACGATTTCAAAAGCTTTCTCCACTATCGCAAGTGCTTTTGTTTTCTTGCCTTGCATCCTTCCGTCAGTGCGGATGACTTTGCCGGATGTTTTTTCTCCGGTCCCGCCTCGCATGAGCTTATTTGCAAGCCTTTCAACAATATTGACTTTCCTTTTCCCGAACTGGATTTTCGCATGGCGCCCATGAGAATGCGGCAAAATGACTGCAGATATGTTTGCATACTGCGCCAGCGATAGGTCTGAAATCTTGACATCCTCCACAGAATATTTCCCAAAAATCTTTTCTTGAGCCATTTGATTACCTCTTGGGTTTTTCTTTCCGCTTCTGCACAAGCATCTGGAGATCGACGCCGTTTACTTTTATCACTTTGTACCTGACTCCTGGAATAGAGCCCATCTGGCCGCGCTGAGAGCCGCCAAGGCCGTCCACTGTCACCTCGTCATGCTCGTCAATGTAGTTTATTGCCCCAGTGCGAGGAGCAAAGGCGGTGATGAACTTTCCGTTTTTAACAAGCTGAATTTTTACGCATTTTATCAGCCCTGAGTGCGGCTGCTTCTGCTCAAGCGAAGTCTTTTCAATGACGATTCCCTTTGCCATTGGAGCGCCTTCAAGAGGGTCGTATTTTTCCTTTAAGCGCAGCGCCCTCCTTTTCCAAGTTTTTTTAAGCCAGCGCTGCCTCTTTCTTTTCCTGTATATCGATCTTCCAGCAAGTTCTCCTCTTCCCATAAACACCACTTATCTTGAGACCAGGCGCAGGTCGCACCCGAAGCGACGCTGAAGCAATGCCCTAGCAAGCTTGATGCGATCGCCGTTGCGGCCGATAGCGCTTCCCCGGTCTTTTTCATCAACCGTCACGAAGACAGTTGACGAATCCAATTTTTCATGAACATTTATGCTTTTAATCGGTATCTGTCCGAACAGATTCCTTATAAACTGTTGCATATCCGATGAATCTTCGAATATCAATACTTGCCGAGCGAACCGCTGCCTCACGCGGGTGATGTTTGCGCCTTTCTTCCCAATTGCTTTTCCCAGTTGCCCTTCTGCGACGATGAAGGCAACTGCCTTATCAGTGATGAGGCAGTCCTTCACAGCTGCCCCAGTGATCGATTCAAACTCGGCAATACATTTAATATCATCATTTGAAAGCTCAACCATCGCTTCACGCCACAAAGCCCATTATCCCTGACGTACCAGGATCCAATACTGTAAGAACAGCGACTGGATGAGGCCTTCCTGCAACTGTGCCCAGCTCCACCGAGCTGCCTGAAAAAACAATCAAAGGGACAGATGAAAGCTTGCAGAACTTTTGAATGTCCTGCGCGAGGTGCTGTGGGCAATTTTGAGCAACCACGATAAGTTTTGCCTTGCCAAGCAAAGAAGCCTTTATGCCAAACCGAGAGCCAAAAATGACTTTGCCGGAGTCTACACACTGGCGAATCGCTTTTGCCAATCCTGCTGCGTCTGCTTTTTTCTTTGCCATAAAACCAACGCGGGTTTGATATTTAAGCGAAAACAATAAAAATTATGCTCGAATGTGGGGCTCTGCCTAAAGCTTCATTCTCAGCTTGACCAATCCAGTCCCCACAGGCACAGTCTGGCCAACGATGATGTTTTCGGTCACTCCGATGAGGCGGTCTTCCTCCCCATGCACCGCTGCATTGATGAGATGCTTGACGGTTTCTTCGAAGGCGGCCCTTGCAAGAACACCTGCCTTTTCCCCAGAAAGGCCGTGCCGCCCTATTGATTTTATCTCACCGTCCATTGTCATCGCATCCGCAAGCAGCCTGCAGTGGCGGATATCTACATTCAAGTTTTGCATGTCAAGGACCTGCTTTATCTCGTTTACAAGCGCTTGCCTTGCGGCTTCAATGCCGAGGACTTTGGCAATCTCTTGCACATCATTTGTATAAAGCCTTTTTCCGTCCACCTTTGGGTGTTTGAGAAGCGCTGCGAGGTTTGAGCCTGCGGTGCGCACGAAGAATTTGCCATCCTTCCCCTTGACCACTACCGCCCTCTTTATTTTGTCGATGCCTTTCAGATGGAGCTGGCGAAGCTTGTTTGTTAGGCGGCGGATGCTGCGCAAGGATGCGGAAGATGGCTTGATTGTGATGACGTTTTCATTGATGTCTACATGGAAGTTTGATGCACTTTTGACTTTCTTTTTGACGTCTTCGATTGTGACGCCCTCTGCCTCAAGTTCGGAAGGCTCAAGAGTTATTACAATCTTTTTTTCTTCAAAATCTTCCTCCACCAAAGCGACTTTCTCAAGCGTTGTGCATTCTATTTCTTTGGCGACCTCTTTTGCTTTCTCATAAGTGGAAGCATATTCGTCCTTGAGAAAGACGTCCATGATTGGCTTTTTTGGCTCTTTTCTTGCGTCAACAAGCTCAATCAGACGCGGCAAGCCGGTTGGGACTTGCTCTGCAACACCTGCATAGTGAAATGTTCTCATTGTCATTTGCGTGCCTGGCTCGCCGATTGACTGGGCAGCTATGATGCCAACTGCCTCGCCCACTTCTATGAAACCTTTCTTTGAGACCATAAAAACACCCTATGCTTCGTGCTCCTCCCTTTTTATTTCCTCAGGGGCCTCGGTCTTGACATTTGCTTTGATCGGATCAAGACCATCGCCGCCGTAAAGGAATTGACAAATCATGCCTCTGCTGTCGCGCACCGACAAGTCTCCTGCAACGACCATGTCTTGCAAGGCGTTGATCAGCCTGCGCTGCATGTAACCTGACCTTGCAGTGCGGATGGCAGTATTGACCAGCGACTCTCTGCCTCCCATCGAGTGATGGAAGAACTCGGTTGGCGAAAGACCTTTCTTGAAGGAGCTGAAAACGAATCCCCTTGCTGCCGCTCCATAGTCGTTTTTCTTGAAATGGGGCAACGTTCTTCCTCTGTATCCTCTTGAAAGCCGCTTGCTTCGGACTGCCTGCTGGCCGACCATTGCGGCCATTTGGATCGCATTGAGGATTGAGCCGCGCGCTCCGATCTTTGCCATTATCAATGCAGAATTGTTATATCCCATCGACTTTTCCACAATCGCGCCTGCAGCGTCACGCGCTCGAGAGGTTATTTGCATGATTTTTTCCTCAAGCGACTCGCGCAGCGAAAGACCGGGCGAGCGCTCAAGGGTCTTGTTCTTGTACTGGACTATTGCGGCCTCAATTTCCCTTTTCATGTCTTCAAGAAGCTTGTTTATCTCAGCAGTCGCCTCCGCAGAGATGGAATAATTTGCAAGAGAGACCGAAAGGCCGTGCTTTGAGACTACATCCAACAGCATGTGAGTAGATGTATCCAAGAACCATCTTGCCTCTTCTGCGCCACGGTTGTGGAAGATCTGCTCAAGGATTTCGTTTTCATAGGACCTGCTTTCCAGCGCTCCAGAAACCATGATGCCATTTTTGATGACGACCAGTGCGTCTGGGTCGTCTTCAGGGTTCTTGGTCTTAATCAGCTTGCTTTTGACTTTGATATTGAGCTCTTTTGGAAAGAGCATCGAAAGGAGAAGTTTGCCAGAATACTTGTCTTTCCTGTCTGGAGCAGGCAGGCGGGTAATCCCTGCCATCGCAAGAAGATGACATGCTTGGCTTTTTGTGAACTCAGTATCGTGTTTCGTGAAGAAATATGCTCCGGAGACATAGTCTTCTTGCGGCTTGATTATTGCGTGCCCGTGCCTTGGCGATATTATCTGGTTGTGCACTTTCATCAATATTTCAGCCTCTACGCGCGCCTCCTCGTTTTGGATCACGTGAAGGTTCATTTCGTCCCCATCAAAGTCTGCGTTGTAAGGTGGGCAGACGACAGGGTTAAGCCTGAATGTTTTTCCTGGTACCACTTTCACAACGTGGCACATGATTGAGATCCTGTGCAATGACGGCTGCCGGTTGAAAAGGACGATGTCCCCGTCCATCAGCTGCCTTTCCACCACATAGCCTATGCCAAAGGTAGACAGGATTTCGTCTCTTGATTGCGGAGTGACGCGAATGCGCTTTCCATCTGGCCTGACTACATATTCTGCTTTTGGATAGGAATCCGAAAGAATGAACTTTTTGCATTCTTCTATGTTCCAGGAGGTCACATGTATTGGCACGGTAAGCTCTTCTGCGATTTGCTTTGGAACCCCAACTTCAGAGATGCTGATGTTTGGGTCAGGCGAAATGACAGTGCGTGCAGAAAAGTTGACGCGCTTTCCTGAGAGGTTGTAGCGGAACCTTCCTTCTTTTCCCTTCAGCCTCTGCGAGAGGGTTTTTAGCGGTCTGCCCGATCTGTGCCTTGCAGGCGGGATGTTGGAGGTTTCGTTGTTAAAGTAAGTCGTGACGTGATATTGCACTAGTTCCCATAAGTCTTCTATGATGAGCTGTGGCGCGCCAGCGTTAATGTTTGCCTCAAGCCTCTGGTTGATCCTCATTATATCTACAAGCTTGTGCGTCAAGTCGTCTTCTGAGCGGTCGCCTGTCTCCAGCGTTATTGAAGGCCTGACTGAGACTGGCGGGACAAGAAGCGCAGTTAGAACCATCCACTCTGGCCTTGAGTATTGCGGATCAAGCCCCAATACTCGCAGGTCTTTGTCAGGTATCGCTGCAAGCCAGTCCCTTATCTCGGTCGGCAGCATTGGCTGCCCGTCTTTATAGAAACTTGTCGGCCTTATGAATTTGATTTCTGGAATCTTGGCTTTGCAGCGCGGGCAGTGGGTTTGCTTGCGCTTTGTTTTTGTCTTGAGCTCATCTTCTGCCTCGCTTTCAATCATCGCGGCAAGCTCCTCAATCTCTTTTTCTGACAACAAAAGACGCTTACAGGAATAGCAAGTCGACTTGAGCACGAAAAATATAACTTTCGCAAATTCTGGGTGGATGACCGGCCGCACCAACTCGATATGCGCAAAATGGCCAGGACAGCTTCTCAATTTCCCTCCGCATGTCTTGCATTTCAATCCAGGGTCAATCACGCCCATCCTTGGATCAACCAACCCGCCGTCGATAGGGTAAGAATCGTCGTTGTATGTGTCCGGCACGGTTATTTTTGCTGCCGAAATCTTGCGTATCATCTCTGGAGAAAAGAGAGAAAACTTGATTCTGTCAATCATTTTTGTGACTACTGGCGTCATGCAAAACACCCTATGCTTTATCCCTCAGCAAGAGCCTTGGGAAGATCCCAAGCGACTTGATTTCGTCAAGCAAAAGCTTGAATGCATAACTCATCTCAACATAATGCAGCTGTGTAGAGTCGCAAAGCGGGCAATATTGCTTGTTTTTGACATGGTCAAAGACTGCGATTGAGCCGCACTTTTCGCAAACAAGCTCGACTGTTTTGTCGGATTCCTCAAGCAGCCTTTCGCGAATAAGCATCGCTGCCCCATATCCGATCAAGCAGTCACGCTCCATCTCTCCAAACCGCAAGCCTCCCTCCCTTGATCGCCCTTCGGTTGGCTGGTGCGTGAGGAGCTGGACAGGGCCTCTTGAGCGCACATGCATCTTGTTTGAGACAAGATGGTGCAGCCTTTGGTAATAGATAACGCCCATGAAAATTTTTGCCTTGATCGCCTCGCCGCTGAATGGATCGTACAAGACTTCCTCTCCAACCTCATCCAAACCATATTCTTTCATGATTTTGCGAAGGTCTTCTTCTTTGTCGCCTGTAAATGCAGTGCCATCCACAAACTTTCCACTGTAGCATGCTGCCTTGCCGCCAAGCATCTCAAGCAAATGACCAACCGTCATACGTGAGGGTATTGCATGAGGATTGATTATCAAGTCAGGGCAGATGCCGTCTTTGTTGAAAGGCATGTCCTCCTGCGGCCTCAATAGGCCGATGACTCCCTTTTGGCCGTGGCGGGAGGCGAATTTGTCTCCTATTTCAGGAATTTTGATTGAGCGGACCCTGACTTTGACAAGCTTTGTTCCAGCAAGGGAATCAGTAATCATCACCGAATCGACAATGCCGTCCTCGCCGCTTTTTAGGACAAGCGAATTCTCCCTTTTCTTTTCTTCAGTAACCCCAAAAACCGTGATTTCCTCAAGAAACCTTGGTGGTGAAGTCTTCCCAACCAGAACATCTTTTGCCTCGACTTCGCACTCGGGCGATATGATGCCATCCTCGCCAAGATAGCGGTAGGCGCGCTCCTCGCGATAGCCGGTTGTCGTGGGTGGCGGAATCTCAAATTTGTCCTTTTGCCCGCCAGGGTATCTCCGTTCTTCAGTCTCATGCGTTTTGTAGAAAACCGAGCGCCCCAGACCACGGTCAATCGCGCTGCGATTCATGACAACTGCGTCACCGATGTTGTAGCCGTATGAGCTGGCAATTGCAACTACGAAGTTTTGGCCAGCTGCGCGCTCCGCAAACCCAAGCAGCGCGTATGGCTTTGTCTGCACGAGCGGCTGCTGCGGATAGTAAAGCACGTGCGCGCGGCTGTCAGTGCGCATATTGAAATTGACCGCATAAGTTCCAAGCGACTGCTTTGCCATTGCGCAAGCCATCGTAATGCGCGGGGAAGAATTGTATTCTGGGAATGGCAAAATCGAGACAGTAACCCCAAATATGCTGACGGGGTCGATTTCAAGATGCGTATGCTCAGGAGTAAGCTCTTCTTCCTTTACAGCAATATATGCGGACTCCTCTTCCTCTGCATCAAGATATTCAATAACCCCCAGCTTGACCAAGCTTTCCCAGCCAATCTCCCCTTGCCTGAGCTGCTCAAGCAGAGCAGGCGTGAGGCGCGACTGGCCGTTTTCAACAACTATGTAAGGCCTTCTTGCGCGCCCAGAGTCTGCGTTGATAAATAGGTCGTCCGTTTTTTGGTTGTAGTAGAAATTAAGCTGAGGCGACAAAATCCCAGCGCGCCTCCTTGCCTTCAGCTCGGCAAGGAGCTGTGCGCCATTTTCATAAAAACCAATAAGCTTGCCATTAAGATATACACTGGTGCGAGGCGCTTGAGCTTGCTCAACTTTTTTCTTTATTTTTTTCTTGCGCTTCATACCAAAACACCTACATTTTCACGCCAAGCTTTGCTAGTGCTTCCTCAATCGCTTTCTCATCCTCGCCGATTGAAATTTCGCAAAGCAAAGAAAGGTTCTTTACCAGTGCGCACGAGGGCCCTTCTGGTGACTCGTTGGGGCAGATTTTGCCCCAGTGCGTGCCGTGCAAGTCGCGCGCCTTGAAATGCGGGTGCTTGCGGGAAAGCGGAGAGATCAGCCTTCGGAGATGGGACATTGAGGAAAGGAAGCTTGTCCTGTCAAGAAGCTGCGAAACTCCTGTCTGCCCTGCAATCCAGTTGCCGGTTGCCATTGAATAGCGTATCCTGTCGCTGAGCGCATCCGGGCGGACCAGCGTCTGGACTGCAAGGTGCCTTCCGCGTGCGTCTGCCCGCCCTGCCTGATACGCAATGTCTTTCACAAGGAATTGGAAGGCGTATCGGAAAAGGTCCTCCATCAGGTCGCCTGCAAGCTTAATCCGCTTGTTTGAATAGTGGTCTTTGTCATCCTGCGGTATCTCTTTGTAAGCCACTTTGATTGCATGCTCTGCCATCTTGCACAGATAGTGCGCCTTTTTCAGCCTGTCTTGTGGGTCGATGCCGATGTGCGGAAGCAAATAAGTGTCAAGAAGGACTTCTGCCCGCTTCAAGCGATAATCCTCTGCTTGCCCGGGGGCAGCTTTTTTGCCAAGAAACTCAAGAGCAGACTCTCTATCAGTAGTGGTGTCCAGCTCGAGATTAAGCAAGATGTCATTGCGGATAATTTTTTCATTTGAGAAGGCAGCAAGAATCTCCTCTTTCTTTTCAAGCCCAAGCGCCCGAAGGGTAGAAATTAGAGGCAAGTCTTTTGGCGAAGCAGGGAAAACAACCCTCAAGAATCCTTCTGAAGTCCTTTCAACCACGCACCTTGCGCGAAAGCCAAAGCGGGTTGAAAAGACTTTTGCAGTAACCAGCGTGTTGTCTTTTTCCCTTGTGCACATCAGCCTGTTTGGAGCCAAATCCTCGATTGATACAAGTACGCGCTCAGAGCCATTTATGATGAAATAGCCGCCGGGGTCTGCAGGGTCTTCGCCTGCCTCTATCAGCTCTTCTTGACTCATATTGTCAAGATAGCAAAGCTTGGATTTGACCATCACTGGAAGCTCGCCAATGAAGACTTCTGAAAAAAGCGTGCGCTCAACGCCATTGAAAACAGGAATGATTTCAAGGAAAATCGGGGCCGCATATGTCAGGTTTCGCAAGCGCGCTTCAGAAGGCAAAATTGCGCGCTGGGCGCCATCTGCCTCAATTATTTTTGGCTTTTCCAGCCTGACTTGGCCGAATCGAAGCTCAAACCCTTCCACAGAGGGCTGTATGACGCCGACTCTGTTGATTATTCCTTGTATGCCAAATTCTATGAATTTATTGTAAGAATCAAGATGCTGTTTCACAAGGCTGTTATCTTTGAAATAAGCTGTCAGCAGCTCTCCTGGCATCCAAACACCTAAAAACACAGACTAAGCTCATTTTTCATACAACTAACCTATAGTGAAATGAGCCGTCATTTCTGGTTATTTTCACAATGTCCCCTGGCTTTGCCCCAAGCCCGGCCAATGCAGGATCTTTCGCCTTGATTTTAGGTATTTGGTACCTTGAGACGCGGTAAGTTGCAAGCACCTTTTCGCTTTCCTCTTTTGACAAAAGTTCGTGTAATGGGACAAGCTCGTGGAGCGGCGCTTTGGTTTGGGACAAGATAACACCTACGCTAAGCAATCGGGACAGTGCCAGGATTTAATACAAAAAAGTTTATAAAAATGTATGTTGAATGGACGCGCAAAGCCTAATCTCCCTCTGGGCTTTTTGGCAGGAAGCCAAGCTTATCAATTGCAACCCACGAGATGATGGTTGAAATCACAGTGGAGCCGATCATCAAAGCAGAATACCAGCCTATGTCTTGCTCAGTCCAACTGAATGGCGGCCCAAGCACTGTTCCAAGTGTGTTTGGAACTAAGACTGCTGTGCCAATTATAGTCAAGTAGGCAACAACCATTGATAGCTTGTTGTTGAGTATTTGGAGCTGATTGTTGTAAAGCGATTGCAGGACTTCCAGACCAGATGCAAGGACTTCGCTTAGGTGCTCAGCAAGCCCTATATGCGAATGCACTTCTGAGATGAGGCCGGTAATCCTGTTGAGCAGATGAGGATCATCGGTAAGAAGGTCGGCATCGCCGTATCGGATGGAATTGAGCGCATCTACAGTTGCCCACAAGCCAGCCAGATAAGTAACCAAAGCATGCTTCATAAGATAAATCTGCGACCCCAGCGTCTTGCGAGAAGAAGCGGTGTCTGCAAGCTGAGCAGAAAGCCTGTCCCCATGCTCTTCGATTTCAAGCAAGTGATTGAAATTTCTGCTGTTGTTTTCGTCTAGAATTCTGATCAAAAGGAGGGTGCGTCTGTCAGCAGGCAGCATGTTTTTCGGGATCTTTCTGAATAAAGTCTCCGCATATCTTCTGACCCTGAAGAACCGCTTCACCTCAGTAGTGTGCAGCGTAAGGATGGTATTCTTATTTATCAAGATGACAAGCGGGTTGAGCTTGACGTCAAAGCCGCTGACGGTGATTGCTGGAAGCAAGATGCCCATCTCACTGCCAATATCCTCATAGCCGCTGCGCGGCTCTTTGATAAGCGATTTGACAAGAGTTTCTGAAAAACCGAAAGCCGTCGCCACTTTTGGCAAGTCGACGGCCATGTCGTCAACCAGATAGTCAATCCAGGAAAGAATCGAGGTTTTGGCTTTTTTTGCAAGCTCAGAAATTTCTCTTGACTGCTGGCAGAATATTTTTCCGCTTGCCGTCTGATAAACGCCAAAGCCTTTCTCCTCTAAGGCTAAAATGACGCCGTTATTTCCCTTTATGTTCACCGGTATTCTCTTTTTCATGTGAACGTGAATGTGCTTTGTCATGACTAAGGTAAATGTCGAACATATTTAAATAGATGGCTGCTTGCAAATAAAATGCAGATGATGACGGATGTGATCTCCGACCCTTTTTGCTTGCGCAATTAGGATTTCGTGGCACCGCAAAAAGCAAGGGACATCGGGAATGAAGATAGACGGACGGTCTGATGCGAATTCGTATAGAATAGGGAGAATGTTTAGCGATAATAGGCGTTTGCTAAAAGATAATTCAAGTTCATGAACACTGATGAAAAAATTGGATGGCAAAGGCTGATCGCTTTTTTTAGAGCTGACTGGCAAGAGGCGCACCTCAGCCAGATGCTTTCAAATGAATGAAGCAGAGCAAAAGCCTGCTGAAAAAATTAGGCTTCTGCTTTGCAGATATTAGTCGGCAACTTCCTTGCTGAATTGAAATAAGGCTGTGGAAAGTTTTCCGAAAGATAGCCTATCAGCACAGGGCCGGTTGGGTTTCCGTTCTCGTCAATAAAGCCGAATTGCTGCCCTTTGAAAGTCAGCAATGATTCCAGGTTGTTTGGCGAGTCTGCGTATTTTGCTGAATCAATAAGATATGTGCCCCATGATACTTTTATGCGCCTGCTTAGCATGAATTCATCCGAGTGAGCATGAACCATAATGATTGCATATGGTTTCTGTCTATCTTTAGTTTTTATAGCCATCACAGAGACTAATGCTTTATGATAGTCTTCTGGCTCACCGCCACCTAAGATTCCGCTCCATGAAAATCCTATAATTAGGCTAGAAAGATTGAATTGCTCTTGCACGAAAGCTTCAATTTTCTCTCCAACCTCATCAAAGTTTTGTAGGATGTGCGGAAAGCCTTCAAGATAAATATTGTAGAAGTCAATAAATTCTATTGAATCAACATCCGCATAATCGCTGGTCAAGTAAAAAAGGAGATTTTGGCCCGCCTCCTCAAGCCGGATGAAACGAAGAGATGGCTTCGAATCCTCATTTGAAATCACTCTGAGCAAGCCAGTTAGCTTGTTTACATAAAGTTCGGTGGCTTCGTATTCAAGAAGGTTACCGCTCCAATCTATCCATCTTACAACAAAACGGCCGTTTTCAGCAATTTCGCGCTCTACATCAGCTATGCTAAAATCTTGCAATTCTCCAATATAAAACCAGTATCCAGCCCCATTCTCAAAGTTTTTTGGATCCAAATAATACCTATTTCTCCATTGATATTCTGGTGTGTACTCTCCTTTATCCTTAACTATGCGCTCCAAAACAGGCCCGTAATCAAAAGACTGAAAGATACTGCCATCTAAGCCGACATGATGATACATTGTGGATTTCGGGTAGTGCCATATTTTGACCTTTTTAAAGACGATTTCTTGGCTAGTTCCGGTTGACTTTTTTTCCAATCCAGCGCCAGTCTCCATTTTAGGGTTGTAGTAATATATTTTCCAATTAACTTTCGCATCAGAATTTTCTGGGGAATGCCGCACCAAAGCCAAAATTCCCTGCCCAACTGGCAAAGGCGGGAATATAAGCTCAGTTGAGCCGAGCTTAAGTTTGCCGTATTCTTCTTTTTGCGGCAATTGCAACATGTGCACATTTGCGGCATGAAAAAAGGAGATTGCCACAAAAAGTGCAATCAGAATATAATAAGACAGCCTCATAACAATCGCAACATATTGTTATTATAAATGTTTATAAATGTATTTATCTGAATTTTATTATCCACGAAGGCGTATAATTCTCCACCAACCAGAACTGCTGACAAATTGGAATTGTTATAAGCGAAGCTTTCAACAACTAAGCTCGCATTTTCTGAGGCTAACTTCTCTCTGCCAGAAAGAATAATGAAAAAAAATCTATTCATCTATAGCCTTTTTCTTTTAACAACCATGTAGGCGACGATTAAGGCTATTGCGATTATTAAGCCTACAAAGACAAATAGTCCAACTTCAGCTATTTTTTCTGATATGAAATCTCTTGCCAAACCAGATTGATTGGGCGAAATTCCAGCTGGAGGCTGGGAGGGGATAGTTGGCTGTGGGGTTTCAGGAGCTGGTTTCTTTTCTTCTGGCTTAGCAGGTGGCTGCTGTGGTTGGGGAGTAGATGGCTGCTGGTTCTGCGGCGTAGGAGAAGAAGTAGGGGGTGAAATTACCTTTTTCTTTGCAGAAAGCTCGGGTTCTTTAAACCCATCCACACTGGAAGGAGGAACCCATCTTTTAACAGTATAAGTTATGACTTTTGATTCTCCTGGATTGAATGATGGGAAATTGAAGAAAACTTTCCAGCCTTCTCTAGAAGAGTATTCAGGAGAAAATAATATTTCATTGATTGAAGCAAAGTTGTCAGGAATAGTGTCAGCAAATACAAACTCCTCCATCCTGCAATCTTGGTTTCCTTTGTTTTCAATGATGATTGTAAGAACTGAAGAAACATTGCTTGAGGATATTTCTCTTTTTATCTCAACTGGACAGACCTGCTTGATCCCGCAGTAAGAAGACTTCAAAAGTTTGATTAATATTGTTTATGCGCCTCTACCAAGCAGGAAGAAAGGAAAGAAATTTTGTCCATTTGAAACTGGAGCAGACAGTCTGGATGTATGTTTGCTGCAAAAACAGAAGGATACACTGGCGCTGATATTGAATCTAGTGCGGATTGCCTGTATAGAGGCAATTGAAAGAGATAGT
>JAOAKI010000012.1 GCA_026413765.1 Microcaldota archaeon
CAAGCTTTTACACGTTGACCAGGCAGTTTACAACAGATGTCACTCTCACCTCACCTTTCAGTACATTTCATAGAGGCTTCCCAACTATCTATATGCATCCTCAAAATGTGTATGTGCCTTTTGGCTATTTCAATAATAGGCGCATCCCATACATAGATTCATACACTGTGTATGCCCAGCCATTCCGTATTCCTTTCCCAGAAGAAAGGTTCTATTTTGGCAGACCCTCTTTTAGGACATTTCCGCCACAAGTTTCAGTTTCACTCTCATATCGTGAGCTCCATGGAGCACCTGTTCTGAAAGATGGAGGGCTTGGCGCATCTTTTCCCATGTCAAACGAGCTTTTTGCAGACGTTTCGGCAAGCGGAGTCAAGCTTTTGGAATCTATCGATTTGAATCTTCTGCGCTTGAACTATTCAAGCTACAGAAAAATAACTGGAACCCTCAGCGGAGAGCTTGACATGCTTTTCAAGAAACAAGGCCAGACAATAGGAGAAACCATCGTTTTCCTTGAAAACAAGCAGTGGGGGTATGCGCAAGGCTTTTACAACGATGGCAAAAATTGGTTTGCCTTGGACCTCTATCTTCGTGACGGAAAGATAGTCAGTGGCGGCGGCTTTGCAGGCGAGATTGATTTGGAGCCGATCAAGGCAGCCGCACAATACAGGAAAGTCGGAAAAAACGATGTCTTTTACACAGTCATACATCTGCCTCCCACCGGCACCGCTGTCGCAGCCGTAAAAACCTTTGACGGAAAAAAAGAAATTTTGCTCAACCAGACTCTTTCAGCAGGATTCGATCTGAGGGTCGGATATTTTGAGCTTTCTCCTGAATTTTTTGGCTCAAAAACAGGCAATGTAAAAGGCGTAAGCATAGGCGGAAGATATAATGATGTGGGTGGCGGAAGCGTCTATCTTGGTACAGAAGACAAAGGCATTGATGTCGTTGGGCTTTCTGGAGTCATAAAAGACACATACATTTCTGCTTTTGTCAGGAAAAATGGCGACAAAATAACGCATGGGAATGTCGGATTCTCTACCGTCCAAAAATTGGGAGAGGACACGCAGCTTACACTTTCAACCAAGCAAATCTTGCGTGAGGAAGGCAAGCCTATCGGCTCTGGAACGATTGAGCTGACGATAGGCAAAAAAGGAAAATCCACTCGGCTTGCTTTTGGGTATGACAACATCACCTCTGCAGAATTCTGGAAGAAAGTGGATGACTACGGGAGGGCGCTTACTGTGAACACCACAGTAGACCTTTTTGCAGCCACAACCGAATTTATAAACCGTGACCTGACCAGCAATGCCCCCTATCCTCTCTGGATGTTTGAGTTTCAAAACGAAGAAGGCAAAATCACTGGCTATAGGGGCACGCACAAGATATTCAAGAATAAGGAAGGCGGTGGCGGGGTAGGGTATACTTCGCAAGAAAAAGACTTAAGCTGGACGATATACACCCAGGACAAAAAGCTTCGGGCGAAAGATCTCGGCATTTCCTTCTCCAAGTCATTTGGCAACAAGACAGAGTTTGCATTCCAGCTTGGCAACAAAAGAATTGTGGTTGGAGCCCAATTTGACAATCTTTCCCTTCAGGTGGCATCTGTTGGCGGCAGGGGGCATTTGGGAAAAGTCATTTATGAGCTTCCCAATAACACAAGAGTTGGTATGGTAGCAGGCACCATACCAGTAAAAATAGAAACGGAAACCAAATCGCCTCTTTTTGTGGGGGGCATGGTGGAAAGAGGAATTGGAGAACCAATATCTTACTTTGCGAATGTCTCTTATATTCCAACGGCTGGCTTATTTGGGATCGGAGGCGGAGTGGAAGCTAACTTCATCAACAAAAACCTTAGATTGAACCTTACAATGCAAGCTTTATATGGCAAAATACGGCCAAGTCGCATATGGGGGTTGACACTTAGGTATAACTTCTAATGAATGGACCCGGGGGGATTCGAACCCCCGGCCTCCTGCTTGCAAAGCAGGCGCGCTACCACTGCGCCACAGGCCCTTCCTTTCCCTCTTTTTGGGAAAAGCATTTTTATATGCAGTTGTCAAAAGC
This sequence comes from Microcaldota archaeon, assembly GCA_026413765.1. GTDB lineage: Archaea > Micrarchaeota > Micrarchaeia > Anstonellales > Anstonellaceae > UBA10161. Next base: position 2,065 of record JAOAKI010000012.1, read on the forward strand.
ATAGGCAATGGGCTTGCTTGAGCTTATAAAAAATGCGCTAAAGCCTAAATCCCCGCTTGCCAGGCAGAAGGCGAAATGCCCAAAATGCAAGGCAGAGCTTGAGATTGGTGCAGAGCGCTGCCCCTCTTGCGGAACGCATGTTGAGTCGATGTTTGCCATTGCCTGTCCGCAATGCAAGCAGCAAAATCCTCTCAGGGCAGAGAAATGCTCAAAATGCGGCTTTTCTTTTGTGCAGCAGCAGAGGGTTGGCGGAAAAGTGATCTATATTTGCCCCATCTGCGGCTACCAAGCAGACTATTACATGCTTTCCTGCCCTTCTTGCGGGGTAAAATTCATCAGCTAGACAAGGCGGAACTTGTAGCCATAGTGGATAAGCCCTTCTTCCGAATCCTCGATTATCTTTCTGAAAACTGCCTCAACCGCATCGCCTATCTTGACTTTCCTTGCGCCCACAATTTGGGCAGTGAGCTTTGGACCCTCCTCAAGCTCAACAATCGCCAATATGTAAGGTGTTTGCTTTTCAAATCCCGAAGGGCCGGCAGTCACCTCTGTGAACGAATAGATTTTTCCTCTACCTGAAAATTGCTTTTGCTCGATTTTCCCCTTTCTTCTGCATTTTGGGCAGAGCTTTCGCGCAGGAAAATAGCTGGTTTGGCAGTTCCTGCAAAACGTGCCCACCAGCCTGTATCTTTCTGGTATCCTTCTCCAAGTGATTGCAAGGTTTTCGGATGGCATCTTTCCACCTTTAGACTTTTTTCATTATATGCACGACCGCGGTTGCTCCCGAGCCGCCGACATTGTGCGTCATTCCAATCTCACAGTCTTTGACCTGCCTTCCTTCCGCTTTTCCGCGAAGCTGCCAAACAATCTCGACTGCCTGCTTTACTCCTGTTGCGCCAACAGGGTGGCCGCATCCCTTAAGGCCTCCAGAACTGTTCACCGAAATCTCAGCATTGAGCGCAGTCCTGCCCTCTTCAGAAGCTTTCCCTCCCTGCCCTTTTGGGAAGAATCCCAAATCCTCGATCGCCATTATCTCTGCAATCGTGAAGCAGTCGTGCACCTCGACGACATCGATGTCTTTTGGCTGCAATTTTGCCTGCTCATAGGCCTTTTTCGCCGCGATTTTTGTGGCTTTCAGCTCAACCATGCTCTCGCGCGAGTGAAGCGCAAGCATGTCTGAGGCTTGAGCAGAGGCGACAATCTCTATAGGCTGCTCACAGTAGTGCTTGGCCTTCTCAAGCGGCATCAAAATCACAGCCGCCGCCCCATCCGTGATCGGCGAACAGTCAAAAAGCTTCAGCGGAGAGGCGATATATTTGCTTTTCATCACCGTCTCAATCGTTATCTCATTCTGGAAATGGGCATATTTGTTCTTTGCCGCATTTGCGTGGTTTTTTACTGCAACTGCCGCCATCTGCTCCTCAGTTGTTCCGTATTGGTGCATGTGCCTTCTTGCCATCAGCGCATAGATTGCCGGGAAAGTTGCCCCAAAAAACAGCTCCCATTCTTGGTCGCCTGCCCCGCCCAAGGCAGAAGCAACCTCGTTGCCAGGAGTATCAGTCATTTTTTCCACTCCGCCAACCACAACGCAGTCGTGCATGCCTGATGCGACTGCAAGATAGCCTGTCCGAAGGGCAACTCCGCCAGAAGCGCATGCCGCTTCCACTCTTATTGACGGTATCGGCGTCAGACCAAGAAAGTCTGCGACAAGCGCGCCAACATGCTCTTGCCCTACAAGCGAGCCTGGCGCCATCGTGCCTATATACATCGCATCAATTTCCTCTCCGTGCAAATTGGCGTCCTCTACTGCGCGCACACCTGCCTCGATTATCATGTCGCGGAATCCGCGAGTCCATTCCTCGCCGAATTTGCTCATCCCAACTCCAACAATTGCTACTCTCCGCATTGCATCACATCTTGAGCTTGCGCCTGTGCTTAACATAAATAGCATAATCTATGTATTCTTTGTCATTTAAATAGTCAGAAAGCCTGCGCCCGCAGTATTCCCCCCTCTTTTTTTCGATCGCATCTGTCACCCTTATTGCGAAAGCATCCGAGCCTGCGCCTGAGCCAAACGAAGTCAAAAGTATGCGCTGGCCAGGCTTTGCGATATCCAGTACCCCGCAAAGGCCTATCGGGGAGGCGCCAGAATAGGTGTTTCCTATTATTGGGGTGAAGAGGCCCGGCTTGACTTTCTGCGGGTCGATGCCCATTTTTTTTGCAGCCTCGATTGGGAATTTCCCGTTTGGCTGGTGAAAGACAAAATAGTCATAATCTGCTGCGCGCGTGCCGGTCTTTTCAAAGAGTGCCTGCGTTGCGCCGATTATATGCCTAAAGTATGCAGGCGCGCCTGTGAATCTCCCTCCATGTGAAGGATATTCTGCATGCTGCCTTCTCCAAAAGTCAGGGGTGTCGGTGGTAAATGAGCAAGTGGCTTCGATTTCTGCCACTATCTCCTCCTTTTCCCTACCAATCACAAACGCAGCCGCGCCGGCCGAGGCAGTGTATTCAAGCGCATCGCCCGGCCTTCCCTGCGAAGTGTCTGCTCCAATCGCAAGCCCATAGCGCACCATGTTTGCCCCAACTAAGCCCATGCAAATTTGGATTCCTGCAGTCCCTGCCTTGCAGGCAAATTCCAAATCAGCAGCAGTGAGGTTTGGGGTCGCGCCAATTGCTTCTGCAACTATCGTCGCGGTGGGCTTTACTGCATAAGGGTGCGACTCTGAGCCAACATAGATCGCCCCTATCGCATCAGGCTTGATTTTTGCGAATGCGATGGCATTTCTTGCAGCTTCCACCGCAAGCGTGGCAGCATCCTCATCTATGTCGGGAACAGACTTTTCGATTATGCCTAAGCTGGCAGAAATCCTGTCCCCTTCCTCTCCCCAAACTCTTGCTATCTCTTGCACCTTTATGCGGTATTTTGGCACGCAAACACCATATCCTACTATCCCAACCGACTGCATCTTTCCACCTAAATTTTGTTTAGCACCTCTTTCATTTTTTGCACTTCCATCGAGCTGACAATCACAGGTATCTGCTCCCTTTCAGCTATCTTTATTGCAAGCGGATCAACCTCTTTTATCCCATGCAAGACAACCACCGAGGGCTTCATCGGTGTGACCCTTATGACCACCATCGGGCTTCTTCCAGTTGAAACTTGCGTGAATATGAACGCGCGCTCCGACATTGTGCCGTAAAGCTTGGGGAATTGGTTGAAAGGCATCTCAAGAATTATTTTCAAGCTCTCCATCAGCGTGTAGCCGTAAAGCTTCTTTATTTTCATCAGCTCTTCATTTGCAACAACAGTGCCGCCTATCATTTTTTGAAAATCGATGGCTGAAATGCTGGTTGCAAATTCATGAAGCTCAAAATACTGGTCGGTCTTGTCCGAGCCTTGCAAAAGCTTTGAAAGTATCGGACTTCCTCGCTCGACATCTATCTGTATTAGCGCATTGACAAACCTTTTTATCACACCCGAGCCAGGAGATTTCCGCCGGTTTCCCTCATAGTCGCTTATTGTCGATGGCGAGATTTTGAGCACGGAGGCAAGCTCTGCCTGTGTGATTGCAAATATCTCGCGCCATTTTTTCATTGTTGAGCCAGGGGTAGGGCTCAAGGTTATTTCACCGGCTATCTCGTTTTTCAGCTTCTCCATACAAGCAGCTTTTTCCTGGAAGCATTTTAAAGGCTATCGAAGCCAGCTTAGTCGTTTGACGTATTTGGCTGCTGATAAAATTTAAATGGTCTTTCAGACAATCTGCTTAGCATGGTGCTTTCAAACGAAGACATAAAAAAAGAAATCGCAAACAAGCGGCTTATCTTCCGACCTGCCATTTCGGAAGACCAAATCGGACCTGCCTCGGTGGACCTGACGCTGTCAGGAAAATTCTGGGTCTTCAAAGAAAAATACCTGCGCAAAGTGCTGGACCTCTCAACAGCAGATTTCAAGAAAGCAATCAAAAGGCACAAAGGCAACTCAATCACGCTTGCTCCTGGCATGATGTGCCTTGGGATTACGAAAGAAAAAATCAGAATGCCTCCTGATCTTATTGGCACGCTTGAAGGAAGAAGCCGGTATGCAAGGCTTGGGCTTGCGGTTCATGTCACCTCTGCGCTTGTCAACCCTGGCTCAAATAATCGTCAGGTTCTTGAAATTGTCAATTTTGCCCCTTTTCCTGTCACCATCAAGGAGGGCATGCGAATCAGCCAGGTGGTGTTTGAGAGGCTCGAAAGCCCGACCACCAAGCCATATTCCAAATACGGCAAGATAGCAAGGAGGCAGTGACTCAAATCAAGTCGCGCTTTGTCATCGAAACGATTTCGTAAAGAAGAGAAATCTCGCTTTCCTCCAGCTGTGCCTTGCAAGACGACTCAATCTCTTCGGCTTCTTTTGGCGTTATATAAGTATAAAGGTAATCGTTTTCTGAAACTGTTTTGCCGCATACTGCTCCTTCAACCGATATTGCGACCTGCTGCCCCTTTGTTGCCAGCTGCACACCCTTCCCGTCCCTCTGGATTTCTTTCAGCTGGCCTATTATCTGTCCGTCAGCTTTCATAAGCCGAACGCCTTTTTTCAGCCTTCCTGCGACAACTTCTATTCCGAAAATCGCAGGCTTGCTTGAGCGGAAAATGCAGCCAGGCAATACCAAAAGCTTTGCAGGCAGCGGCAGCCTTTCAATCGCCTCCTTTGCCTGGCTCTTCTTCTGCTCTTCAACCCAATTGATGTACTCTTCGCACAAAGAGTAAATGATTGGCGAGCTGAAAATCTTGACCCCAAGGAAAGCCGCCTCTTCTCTGACCTCTTCTTCAACATCAACGTTGAACGCAATTATTGCTCCAAGATATGGGTTGTTGGCAGCCACAACTGACGCATCCACCACGTCTTTGCGCGTCACCTTCCCAATCGCCGCCCTTTTTATCTCCAGCTTGTGCGCAGAAAGCAGCTTGCGCAGCGCCTCAAGAGAGCCAAGCGTGTCTGCCTTGACAATCAAGCCATTCTTTTCGCTGTCTTCAATTATGCTCTTGAGGACGCCTTCGATTTCGGCAATCCCTTCTGCTTCTCCCCCTTCAGCCACAACAAAAGGCGAGCCTGCAAGCGCGCCTTCCAGCCCTGGCGCATAAATTTTTACTCCGCAGGCTGCAGTTACCTCGTCAACATATTCGTATTTCTCCTTATCGGTCTGCTTCAGCTTCGGCTTCAAAAGCCCCCTTATTCGGACTTTGGCTGCGCCATTTATCGTCCCAAAAACTATCTCATCATTTTTCCTCAGCCTTCCCTCATAGACTATCACATCAATCGTGGTTCCAAGGCCTTTCTCCTCTTTGACCTCAAGCACAGTGCCTTTCCCTGGCTGGTCTTCCTTTCTTGCAAGCTCTTTTTCCAAAAAGCGCTGCGACAGCCCAGCGACAGCAAGCAAAAGCTCAGCCAATCCCTCAGAGGTTTTTGCGGAAACTGGCAAGATCGCAACCTGCCTTGTGAAATCTTTTACCCTATCAAAGCGCTCAGAATTAATCCCGAATTCTGCAAGCTCCCCAACAATCTTGTAAAGCAGCTCATCCATCTTCATCTGGGTCGCGGGGGACTGTCTTTCTATCGCCGAAATGATCGAGCAGTGCGCATCCTGCGTTTTCCATCCGTCAATCAAATCGATTTTGTTTGCCGCAACAACAAAAGGCGTCTTGAACTCCTTCAATATCATTATGCTCTCTTTGGTTTGAGGCTGGAATCCTTGCGTTATGTCCACCACCAAAATTGCGATGTCTGCGATGCTTCCGCCTCTCTGGCGCAAGTGCGTGAATGCCTCATGGCCAGGAGTATCGATGAAAAGCAGGCCAGGTATCGAAAATGAAGGCAGGGTCTTTACCGCCTTATGGCAGGCTTCCTTTATGTCCTCAAGGGAAATTTCAGATGCGCCAATGTGCTGCGTTATTGCTCCTGCTTCCTTCTTTGCAATGTTTGTCTTTCTTATCGCATCAAGCAAAGATGTCTTTCCGTGGTCAACATGCCCCATTACAACAACAATCGGCTGCCTCAAAGCCATAAGGCTTCACCTGTTTTCACCAAGATATCTTCCTTTATATCCTTCAGTCAGCTTTCTGCCCAGCTTAAGAAACACAAGCTGCGCGACTTTTGCATTGGCATGCAGCACAATGCCCTTTGGGTTATGCACTATCAAAAGCGACTCGCTTCTTCCATGGTATCCAGGGTCCCATACAGCGCAGCGCACATCCGCGCCGCACCTAAGCAATGAAGAGCGCGGAAAGCCGAACGCCACGCAATTCATCGGAATCTCAACATATTCGCGATAGACGATCTTGTAGGCACCTTTCTTGAGCTTTATCTTTCCTTGTTTGAATGGAATAGGCTTGGTTGCGCTTATTTTGCGTCGCCTGTTGTCAAAGTCTATCTCCCCCGCGCCAGCAAACTGTTGGATTTCCTTGAGCGTCAAGTCTATGCCAGCAGGCTGGACTTGTTCGTTTTTTGCTTGCCGGACAAACCCTTGCCTGAATGCGCTTTTGCCATCTATTATCATTTTCCTCCCCAAATCACTAAGCATAACGTTATTAAAAAGCTGCCTCAAAAAAGCAAGGCAAAGCCAACAACACACACCAAAGAAATCAACAAGTTGTCATCTGTACTCGAAAGGCTTTCTGCCAGGCTTGCCGCCAAAATCACAGGCAGCGCTTTCCAGCCAACAAATAAGGCTGAAGGAAGCGATGCGACAAAAAATGCAGCGCTTCCCTCTGCTGTCTTGGCATTGTTGTAAGGGAGCCTGATTTTTCCTTTTTTACCAATGAATGTGCTTGCAGCATCTCCTGCCCCAAGCACAACCAGCGCAGCTGCCATCTGCTCTTTGCTAGGAAGCAGCGAAAGGATTGCGAGAATGCCCAAAAAAAGAGTAATTGCGCCGTAGCCAGGAATGTTTGTTTGCCGGTCAAGCCTCAAAAGCACAGCTGAAAGCAGCTTGCTTTTCCAAAAAAGCTGCATCCAAGACAGCAGCATTCCAGCTGTTGCTATCGCAGCCACAGCATGCAGCGCAAAACCCGGCCCTGCAAAAAAGAGCATCGCAGCTGCAGCAATGCACGAAGCAAGATGGACCAGCTGGCGCTCGTGCTCGTGCGTTCCGGTTGAGGTTTTTTGGCTGTGCGCTTCAGAAGGAAGAGCAAGCCCAAGCTTCTTGTGCATCAGCTCGGCTATTGCGCAAGGCAAAAACGAAAGCGCAAGGCCTGCAATCGTCTGCTCGAATGTGTGCACCCCAAGGTGCATCCTACTGAAGCTGACTATCCAGCCAAAAAGGAAATAAAAGGGAAAAAGCCTTGTTGGAAAAAACGCAGCCGCAAGAGTGAATGAGACAAGCGAGTGCAGCGAAGGGAGAGCATAATCGCTTGGGCATTCTATCAAGCCTGCTTCTGCAATGCATGGCCTTTCCTGTGCAAGAATGCCTTTGAGCCCAATCCCAATCAGCACGGCAATTAGCAGAGAGCTTGCCGCCAAATACGCCCTCTTTCTTTCGTTCAAAAAATATGCAATCCCCAACAAAGCTAAACTTGTCGCAAAGAAATGCAGGTTATCATGCAAAAACAAAGCAAACATGTCTGCAAGCTTTGCAATTTGGCTCACAAGCCAAATTTTGAAGGATATATTTTATTACTTACTCTCCCTTAGTTAAAACCATGACCCAAGACAAAAAAAAGACACGCCAAATAAGCCTTGCTGAGACAAGCGAAGAAAAGCCAGATCAGATAGACAGCTTGGTTGCAAAAGCGTTTGATTCCGACCCTAAAGTGCGCCTTCATGTCGCCCAAGAGCTTGGCAAGATAGATGACCCTCGTGCAGTCTTTGCCTTGATCGAGCTTTCTTCAGACAAGGATGAGCAGGTGCGGACGGCAGCCCAGCGCTCACTTGACAATTTCAAAGAGGAAAAAGACGCAATCATCTCCCTTGAGAAGCTTTTGGCAGAGCGCAAAGAGTCTCCTCAGCCTTCTTCCTCTTCCAAAGTTTCTCAACTCATGGCACCAACTATCGAAAAGCTATTTTCGCATTATGAGCCGCAAAAAAGGGAATCAGTCAAGCGCAAGCTGCTTCCTTCCTTGCAGAAACTGTTTGGATTTTCAAAGCAGGATTTGGATCCTCTGCAAGGACTAGACCATATTGCGCCTGAGATGAAGGAAGAAATGGCTGCAAAAGAGGAGCAAAAGCCGCAAAATGCAGCAAACTTTCCTCTAGAAAAACACCAAGAGCCGCCTTTGGAAGAGGCGGAGGAGCAACAGCAAAAAGAAGAATTCGAGCAAAGCAAGCTGTTTGAAATTGCATACAGGATTGCAACAACTCCCGGCTTTGGCAAGGCAGACCTCAAAAGAGAGCAAAACAGAATTCTTTCTTCTTTCAAAAAGGAACTTTCGCTTGCTTTCAAGATGGCTGCTGCAAAAGCTGCCCAAGAAGGGCTTGCAAGCCTTTCAAACCTAAAGCCTGGGATGAAAAACCTCTCATTTGCAGAAATGCAGGTCATATCTGTCTCTGATGCGCCAATAGCCAGCTCGAAAAAGAAAGCATATGTGAAATTGCGTATTTCGGATGGGCAAAAAGAGCAAGCCTTGCTGGTTCCACAGGAGCGCGCCTCTGGAATCAGCCCGCAAGACAAAATCATACTCAAGAATGTATGGGTGGACTTTCTGGTAGAAAGCAACGAGGTAGTCCTTGTCGTCAAGCCAAAAAGCAAGATTCTGGTTGTCAAATAACTTTCAAGTAAGGGGCAACCCATCCATAAAAATCAGGAGAAAGAACGACAATTTTGCCTTCCTCTCTTTTTACTCGGAAACCCAGCCTCAAAAGAACAATCTCATCCACCTTGTCTCCCACAAAAAAGCATATTTTTTGTTCATCTTTTGGCATTATGCCGCCTTTTGCGTCAAGCACACCTGCAAAATAAGAGGCAGCAAACTCGTTTCGGTATTTGAGCCTCTCCTCCCTCTTTGCAACCTCCTCTTGGAGCCAAGATCTCAAGGCGCTGTTGTAAAAAAAGCACTTTAGCTTTTCTTTTTCTTCAACGTACTGTATTTTGTTTGGCTCTGCAAGCTTCTCGTCAAGGCAAACCTTCACAAATGCTTCTGCAACTGGCGCGCTCCCTTCAATTCCCACGCCTTCTGCCGTTTTCCTGCTTTTCCACAATCCCAACAGGTAAGCCCTGGCTGGGCTCATCTTGAATTTCATGCAAAAGAATCAGCTCCAAAAAAATAAAAATCAGGCGTCAACCTCCTCGTGCTCTTTTAAGAAGTTCATTATCCTTTTGATTCTTTTTGGTGGCGGCGGGTGTGTTCCATTAAAAATTAGCTGAAGCGCTTTTTTCAAAAGGCCCAGCTCGCTCCATTCTTTTTTCAAAGCCTCTATCAGCCCTTTTCCGTGCCCCATCTTTGCGGCAAACAAGTCTGCTTCGTATTCTTCTTTGCGCCACTCTTTCAGCAACTTCTTTGTCTGCTTTATAGCTTCCAAACTGAGCAGCAGCATATTTTTTGCAGCCTTTATCTTTTCCATCAGAGTTCCTCGGGCAATAATCATCGCATGCAGATAAGTCGACATAGTTATTCCTAAAATGTCCTCCATCTTACTTTTGTTTGGAGCCGCCAAATGCCCAATCTCATGCGCAACTATCCCAAGGAATTTTTGCTCATTTATTTCTTTGAGAAGTTGCGAGCTAAAAAGGATGATGGGGATTTCGGCTCCTACAATCCAGACATTCTTTTCTTTGCATTCACATTCAGCAAGTACTATATTCTCGACATTGACTTCATCAAGCATCCTTTTTATCTCGCTTTCGACACGAGTGGGCAGCTTCTTGATATCTATCTTCTGCATTGATTCTGGCATTTTCTCAGGCTTTAGTATATCTGGAAACTTTGCAGACCGCCTGGATTGCAAAGAACTTTTTCCATCAAGCTTTTGCCTTAGCAATTCCTGTCTCATGCTTCTTATTTTGTGCGCAAATCTTTATATTTCATGTGGTTATAGGTGGAATAATAAGTAAAACTCAGCTGCCAAATTTCGGCGCCCCCTTTTGCCAGCGGTCGTGCGGCTCAGCATGAATCAGCACTTCGCTTACTTCTGGGAATTCTCTTTTGATGTTCTGCTTTATTTTTCTGCACGCGTCATGCACAGTCTTGATGCTGAGTTTCGGGTCAAATTGCACATGCACATCAACATGCACTTTCCCGCCCGAAACCCTTGCCCGCATGCGATGGAACGATTTTGCGCGGCTCACTTTCATTATCTCTTTTGCGTATTTTTCCAGCCTTTCGCGCGGCGGACTCTTGTCAGTCAGCTCTTCGATCGTCTCTTTTCCGACCTTGAAGACAACCCGAAGCATCATCAAAGCAACCATGAATGCCACTATCGGGTCTGCCTGCGGGAAGCCCAATGAAGAGGCAGCAAGCCCAACAAATACCGCGCTGTTTTGTGCAATGTCTGATGTGTAGTTGCTTATTGATGCCTTTATTGCAAGTGTTTTGGTCGCTTTTTTGGTCAGATACCAAACAATGCCAATATCAACCAGGATTGTAATTAGCATAAGCAAAAGCTCTATCTGACCAACCACTAGTTTTCTGCCTTCAATCAATCTCTTTGTGGCTTCGGCAATTATCCAGAAAGAAACAATTGCAATCAAGGCAAGCTGTCCAATCGAGGCAAGGCTGTCATATTTGCCATGCCCGAAATGGTGGTCTGCGTCCGCAGGCTCGGAGGCTTTCTTCACCCCAAAATACGCAAGCAGGCTCCCTACCAAATCAAATATCGAATCAATCAGGACCGCAATTATCGCTATTGATCCTGTCCAAATCGCAACCAACAGCTTGATCACAATAAGGAAAACATTGGTGGCGATAACAAATCTGGCTGCCTTCAAATTTTCCACATCTTAAATGCTGCCAGCAGCCATTTAAAATTAGCTCTTTTGCATGCTTCAGGCTTGAACCAAATGGGTGCAAGATGCAAAACCGCACTCCTTGCTTTGTCATCCTCTCAAATTGGAGGTGATCTATCCGCAGGTTCCCCTACGGATACCTTGTTACGACTTAGCCCCCCTCACCTATCTTTGGTTCGACAGCGCCAAGAAGCGCCGCCTCACCAAAAACAAGCTTGGGTGACTTGACGGGCGGTGTGTGCAAGGAGCGGGGACGTATTCACCGCTCGATGATGACAAGCGATTACTAGGGATTCCAGCTTCATGAGGGCGGGTTTCAGCCCTCAATCCGAACTTAGGCCAAGTTTGTGGGATTAGCTTCCCCTTTCGGGGTCGCAGCCCATTGTCTTGGCCATTGTATGCCACGTGTAGCCCGTGAGATTCAGGCCATACTGACCTACCGTCGCCCCCTCCTTCCTCCCACTTAACGCGGGCAGTCTGAACAGGGTGCATCTCCCCCGGAGGGGAAATTAGCAACTGTTCACGAGGGTCTCGCTCGTTACTCGACTTAACGAGACAGTTCGCACCACGAGCTGACGATGGCCATGCAGCACCTCTCGGCTCATCTGGCAAGATCTTTAGTCTGGCCTTCATCTTGCCGTCGCTCACGGTAATATTCCTGGCGTTGTATCCAATTGAACCGCAGCATCCACCCCTTGTGGTGCTCCCCCGCCAATTCCTTTAAGTTGGTCGGCTTTTGCCGGCCAATTTTTGCGCCAGCAAAATCTTTCAACCTTGCGGCCGTACTCCCCAGGTGGCAGACTTAACACCTACGCTACAGCACTGCAGTGGCCCGAAGCCACCGCAACACCACAGTCTGCATGATTTACTGCTAGGGCTACTCG
>JAOAKI010000013.1 GCA_026413765.1 Microcaldota archaeon
TTTAGGCTCATATCTATTTTTTCTTTCAACAGCCCCCCAAACAGGCCTTATCCTAGATCCTGTTATTTTTCTTGCGTATTCAAAGACGTCTTTAATAGTGTGTTGTTTTCCAGTTCCTATGTTAAGAATAGACCCTTTAGCTGCAGAGACTTCGCCTGCTTTTTCGATAGCATCTAATACATCTTCTATAAAAATAAAATCGCGAACAAAAAAAGGCGAACTGAGTTTCAATTCTGTATTTTTTAGGCAAGATATTATTACTGTTGGAATTAGCCTTCCAGGCTCTTCATAATATCCGTAAGCAGAAAAAATTCTCAGTGTTGTGGTCGGAATTCCATGATACTTATATGCGTATCTACAATAATGTGTAAATGCCGCTTTAGTAATTGCGTATAGACTATTGGGCTCAATCATATCAGTTTCCTTCATCGGTCTATCCTTGACTCCATATTCTGATGAACTTCCAACATTTACAAATATCTTACAATCAATATTTTTTATCCCGTCTAGCAAGTTAATACTTCCTTTTAAATTTGTATCGATAATCAAATTTGTATTCTCTTGATAATGATAAGCTCCATAAGTGGCTAAGTGGTAAATAATTTCCGGCTCGATTTCTTTTAATGCACGAAATACTTCATCTCTATCCATTATATCTACAATGTGCACTTTACAATCATTAATAACATCTTTTAGACGCCAAATGTTTGAATCTCTTCTAAGAAAAAGGTGTACTTCATTTTTGTTCTCAAGCATTCTCCTTACAAGACCAGAGCCTATAAAACCACTACCCCCGGTAATTAATATTCTTTTCATATCATCGCAACCTTTCTCTTTCTTCATTTGATAGTAACTGTCCTTTTTCATATTCTTTAAAATCATCTATTATTCTTTGTATTCTTTCATTGAATAATGTCTTTATAACACTTTTAAGAAACCCCCTTAAAAAACTTCTCCTGATCTTCTCAATAATGATATCTAAAACTTTATATAATCCTTTAAGAAGTTTTTTTCTAGAAGGTGCTTCCATTTTTTTTTCAATTTTTTCATAAATATTTCTAGAGACTGTGCCATCTAAGATAAGAGTTTTTATCATTTGTTTGACATATGCTTTTTGATAATCTTTTTTTAACCTGGTAGATATAGCTTTAATCAAAGATTTATCAATCTTTAAAATTTTTAGTGTTTTTATTCTTTTTACATAAAAGACATCTAATGTCTCATGAGGCAAAAGGATTTTATATCTAAATGCTCTTCTAATTTGTGTGTTCTGTTCATCGAGTATTAGTGGATCAGTATAAACGATCACTTTGCCATTAAATCTTGAAAGAAGATATAAAAAGATACTCAGATGCGTCCAATAGTAATATCTTTTTACATCACGTAATTTCCTAAATATCACATTTAGTTTCTTTCTATTCAAAATAAAGCACGAAATATAACCTAAAAAAGGTATGTCTTCCTCCGGAGTTTTAGTTATATATTCTTTATATATTTCTAAAAAGTTTTCTCTAGTATAAATATTTTCGCTAAAAAAATCTTTTGCATATTTCAAAGAATGCGCTGGTGTAACCAACCCACATACAAATGGATTTTCCTTTTTTATCATATTTACTAAAAAGATTATATTCTTTGAAATTAATGGTGCATGATCATTAAGAAGCCAACAATATCTCCCTCTTGCCATTTTTAAAACATTAATTATGTTTCTGTCACAACCTATATTCTCTATATTTTTTCTCAACCTTATAAAACTATACTTTTTTTTATACATTGAAACCATATTGTAAGTGCCATCAAAAGAATCGTTATCCGACACACAAATTTCGATGTCTTTTTCCATTCTGTATTTTTTTATTCCATCTGTCAATACTCTTAAGAGATCATCCAATGCTTCCTTTCTTTGAAATGTAGGAATACATATCGATAAGATTGGACGATTAGACATTTATATTGTCACCTATCATATTCCAAGTTCTTGAAGTTTTGTCATTGCTTTCGATATTTTATATTCATTCAACGTTCTATAATTAAATTTATGTCTATGGACTGTTTTTGCTATTGCAATCCTTAAATAATATAACCAAAATTTTATCATCCAATCTCCGTTTATACTATTTTTATTTCCGTACCCATCTATAAAAGCATTCTGCACATTTTTTGGTTCATTTTGTATAAAACTACTCCAATATGCAATGTCGTATATAGGATCACCTATTATACAGTCTTCCCAATCAATAAGAATTATATTTCTTCTTGGGTGTAAAAAAGCATTATGGTTTGCAAGATCTCCATGCAATAAACTTCCTTTATCAACATTTAAATATTCTTTATATTCAAATTTTCTGATTATTTTTGTCATATTATCTTCTTTTATAATGTTATATTTTCTGCAATATGACAAATGTTTCTGTAAGTTTAATAGGACATACTCTTCCCATTTGTTATAGCATCCTATTATCCTCTTTTTATCTATATAGTATAGAAGATTAATAGGTCCGAAACCATCATATGATAATAGATGGTATATCTTACACGTCTTTCCTAATTTTGTTATTGCATCTAAGAATTCCTGCGGATTAGAAATCTCAGCTATCTTCTTCTCATTTAATTTTTCAAGAATTTCATAATCAAACTTACAATATCGTCTTGAGATGTCTATCTTAAAAATTGACGCAGAAGATAACCCTATTTTTTTTATCTCTTGTCCTACGATTTTATCTAATAGAAAACAAGGTCCAGCGTATTTATGAGAATTTGTATTAATTTTAACTATAATACTTGTGCCTTTTTCAAGTTCTATTTCATATATTTGATGTAGAAATCCACTTGAAAAAAATGAAATTCTTTGAGGTGTTGTTGCAAAAATCTTTGCGCACACACTTCTTAAATGCTCTATACACGACTTTTTTAATACCCTATGATTTTTTTTTATTTTGATTTCATTTGGCATTATATCGGTTTTGATCATGAACATACTCTTACGTATGGTCATGTATTTTTTTACTTCTCTATATAAATTTGTCATATGTTTCATATCCAAATTCTTCTAGAAAGCCTTGATAGCAAATAGATCGAATTTCTTTTCTTTCAGCTACCGATAGTTCATTCAACGACTTTTTATTGCTTTCAACATCAGCTATTCTTATTGTTCCCCACGGATAAATAGTATTTAATCTTTTTCTATTCCAACACGGTTTAGTTAATTCTTCATAATAATCAACTCTAATGATGTCACATACTTTCTTCATAAATTTTTCAACGTTCTCACACAAATCTTCATATCTAATTATATAAAAGTTTTTTGGAAATTTTCTCTTATATATAAGTGCATAATATTGCACTATATTCCATATTTGAGCATATCTATCTAAAGAGAGAGGAAAAGGTCTTTTTTTCGTATCCGCATAGGCGGAATATGGATTTCTTACAACATGAATAACTTTTGCATTTGGAAAATCATTGAATATTTTTGGTGCATCTATTCCAACAATCGGACTATAACCAACATAAACTCTTTCTTTTCCAGTATAATTAAAATTTTTCCATGACTTAAAGGTACTTTGAAAAAAAGCTTCAATTAATGAAGCACGTTCACGCTTTTTTGATTTCATTAATTCTATAAAAACACTCTTTCTTTCCTTTTCATCCATTTCTATATTGGCATCTTTAAACTTACTTGACAGTGGAAATCGTATTCTAGTTTTCAACTCTTCATCAAAAAATAATTCGAAATCTTCTTCAACAGTCCCATTAAGAGGAAATTCTGGCCATCGATATTTATAAGGAAATAGCGAAGATAGGTTATCTATACAGAATTTCGTTCCTAATTGCGATTCGAATGGATAAACATATAAAGCCGGATGACCATCTAAATATCTCTGCAGTGTGTTTCCTCCATTTTCGTACATTGCAGAAATCATTATAAGTTCAAAATTGTTCATCGTATCACCCCATAGATAACTTCTCTCCAAACATTTTATTTAAAATATCTTGAATAATTTTGGTCGTAGATATTCTTTCAACCACATCAATTAAAACTACTCTTCCTCCATAGCTTTTGACAATTTCTGCTTCCGGTAATTTCTTATTTTTCCAATCACTTCCTTTCACATATATGTTCGGTTTTATCTTTTTTAATAACTTTGCTGCATTTTCTTCATCGAACAAAATAATATAATCCACATAAGATATAGCAGATAAAACTTTTGCTCTGCACCTCTGATTATTGATAGGCCTATTTTTACCTTTTATGAGTTTTATTGATTTATCTGAATTAAGTCCGACTATAAGAATATCACCTAACATCTTAGCTTTTTTTAGATAATCCACATGTCCAGCGTGAAGTATGTCAAAACAGCCATTAGTGAATACAACCGTTCCAAGATCTTTTTTCAATATCTTAGTTATTGCATTAAGACTCACTAATTTACCATCAAAAAAATCAGTTTCTGTATTTTCTCTTTTTATTTTTTTTCGTTTCTCGCCTTTCCTTTTCATTTAAATTCTCCAAATTGTTTTTCTGTTATAAATTATGCGATTTAATTAGAGACTCCAGTTCTTTTAAAGTTATTGATGGCTTCTCTTTACCTATCGACATTCCCGCACCCTTATTTGCAATCTTTACAGCCTCGACAATATCTTTCTTCTTTAAGAGCATACTTGTAAGGATTGCTATAAATACATCTCCTGCTCCAGAAACATTGACGATTTTTTCTGCCGCTGGAGAAAACAGATATTCTTTATCTTTCTCTAAAAGATAAACACCATCATCTCCCAATTTCACAATTATAGTGCATCTCATTTTTTCGAATAACTGTCTGGCAAGCATCTTTACTTTTTTTATGTCTTTCTCATATCTGTATCCAAATATTTCAAAAAGTTCCTTTCTGTTTGGTGCTATAATATCTGCCCCTTTGTAATCCAAAATATTTGCTTTAGCATCAACAATGATTTTTTTGCCATATCTTTTTGCATTTGAAAGAAGATATTCTTTCATCATTCTTGTAATTGTGCCTTTCTTATAATCAGATATGACAACACAAGAACATTTTGCAACTAATTTATCTAGAATTTTTATTGTTTCTTTTTGAATTTTATCATCAGGAACCTTAAGTTCCTCTAGATCCGTTCTAAGTATATACTGCCAAAATGGGGAAGTAGCCACAAATCTTGTTTTTAAAATGCTACTCATTTTTTTATCGATTAAAATTCCAAACGTTTTAATGCCTAAATCTTTGCACATTTTCTTTAGACATCGACCAGCGTCGTCGCCCCCAACAATGCTAACTAATATTACATCGTGCCCAAGATTTACAAGATTTTCTGCAACTATTCCTGCTCCACCTATACTATCTTTCTGATGAGAAATATTTAGGACGGGAACTGGTGCTTCTGGAGAAATCCTATCAACAGTCCCATAAACGTATCGATCAAGAATCAAATCCCCAACTACTAATACTTCACCGACCATCTAATCCCCTGATCGTTTCTCTATTTTATTTTTAATTATTTTGCAAATTAATGCTTATATGCTTGTCAAGTTTATATTAAGAGATTTAATATATTATTCCATAAATATTAGTTGTCTAATTACAAATTTCATATTTTTGCCTATTAAAAATAGCGCGAAAAAAAAACTTACTTATGATCTTTTAAAAGGAAAAATCAAAAAAGTATTAATTAATAGAAACGATCAGATAGGCGACGCCGTGCTTTCATTACAAATCATCCGTCAGCTTTCAACAAAATTTTTTGTGACAGTTGTTACATCTGAAAAAAATCTCTTTATTTTTCAAAAGTTGAAAAACATCAAAATCAGGACTCAATCACAAAAACCACTATTTAAATATCGAGGAATTTTCCAAAAAAACTTATATTTTATTGTGTGTTTTATATCGTGTATTTTTTCTAATTTTTTCAAAATTAAGAAGTCGCATCCAAAAAAAACATTCGACTTAATTATTGACTTATCTGGAGATTTTGGTATAAATAGTAAATATTTATCTACTTATTCAATAGGGCCAAATAGGCTTTTTTATTCTCTTTGCTATACTTGTTGGTACAAAACTACATTCAGCATAGAAGGAACTCAGGGAAAACATCTGCTCGAATCGTACAAAGATATGTTGAAAGATTGCTTAAATATAGACATTAGATTATCTGATCGCCCACCCACTAATTTCAAAAAAAGAAAAAAGAAGCAAATTTTTATTTTTGTTGGGTGCCGCTCAGAGAGAAACTTAACTTACAAAAAATGGAAAGAGTTTATTTTAGCGGCAAGTAAATATGGAAAATGTTTAGTCGCAGATGATCCACAGCAAGTTATTATGAATAATTTGAAAAAGGATAAAGAAATTATAACAAATAAAAGAATCAAACTAATAATTGGAGGCAAAAGCCTACAATATCTTGCAAAATTAGTAAACACTTCTTCTTTACTTATCGCACTCGATGGTGGAGGAGAACACTATCTTGAAAGATATACCCACTCATTCGTAATATACACTTCTGGTCTTCCTTATCAGTGGAGACCTTTCTCACTTAATCCATATCAGACTGAATATTATCAGAAAGATCACGTTTTTGAGTACACTCAAACTTCTAAAAATATTCACAAATTCGTATTTTATAGAGGGAGAAATAGAAAGCCGTCTTATGATCTATTAGACGATTTAATATATTGGAAAGAATTGGATACACAACTTTTTTCATATTTATTAAAAAGAGCGTTAAAATCAGTCTCATTTTTTTAATTTACTTAAAATAATACTCTCATGGAGATTATCATAATTCAACCTTTTTTATTTGAAAGAGGCGGAGTAGAGAAAGCAGTTTTAGAAATCGCCAAAAAATTCAATCCTATTATTTATTCAGTTGTCTACAATCCAACAACTACTTTCGAGGATTTTAAGGATTTTGATATTAGAATATTGCCAAAACATCTACTTGAAAAACCATTCTTTTTTCTAAGAGGAGATCTTCGTAGATATGCAGCAGTTTCAGCAGGTCTGAGATGTTTTTTCTCAACAATAAAAGAAGATTATGACGTAATCAATGCTCACGCGACCCCTTCAGAATGGATAAGAAATCAAAATTCGCGGGTAGTCTGGTTCTGCCATTCTCCAAATCGAGAAGCTTTTGACCTTTATAATTTTCGTATGAGCCAATTAAGTTTTGAAAAGAAATTAGTAAACGCCGGTTTAATTCAGATATTTAAAAGTGTTGAAATGACAATAGTCCCAAAAATTGAAAAGATTGTTACAAACTCAGAATTTACAAAACAGAAAATTAAAAAATATCTAAAAAGAGAAGACGCAGAAGTTGTTCATCCTGGGGTAGACCCGAATGAATTCGAAAATGAAGGGTATTCAAAATACTTTTTATATCCTTCAAGAATAACTCCTGCAAAAAGAATGGAATTCGCTATCAATGCCTTCAGAACTTTTTCAAAATTAAAAAAAGACTGGAGATTAGTGATTGCTGGTTTTCTTTCTCAAAAAGATCTTTTTTATCTTGACAAATTGAAAAACATAAGTGCTGGTCTTAATGTTGAGTTCAGACCAAACCCAACAGATGAAGAATTGAAAGCACTATATGCAAACTGTTATGCGGTCCTTTTTTCTGCAATAAATGAAGATTGGGGTCTTGTACCTCTTGAAGCTATGGCTTCAGAAAAACCATGCATTTCCGTAAATGAAGGAGGACCAACTTATTCTATTCTAGATGGGAAAACAGGTTTTCTTATCAACTCTGAAAATGAAATGGCAACAAAAATGCTTCTATTGGCAAACAACCTTTCCTTGGTTGAAAGAATGGGAAAATTGGGCAGAAGCCACGTAATTAAACACTACACTTGGAAAAATTTTTTGAAAAGAATGAACTTGATTTTCAAGGAAGTTGCAAACAAATGAATATGGATATAAAGCTGTGTGTTTAAATTTTGCACAAAATTAATATGGGAGAGATTTATGTCTAACCTTTACATCAAAGCACGCGCGCCTTCAAGAATTGGGATAGGTGGAGGCGGCTCAGATCTGCCTGCATTCTTTGAAAAGCACAAAGGGGCAGTGCTCAACGCAGCAATCAACCTGTATTCCTACACAAAGCTTTCCAAAAACCACCGCGGGCCAACAAGGATTGTTTCGCATGATTGGGAAATCACAAGAGAGATAACCGATTTGAGGCTTGAATTTGGCTCAAACAAAAAGGACAATGTGGACATCGTAAAGGCAGTGATGGCCGAATGCGGCCTTTCCCCAAATGACGGCTACGAAATTCTAATCCATTCAATGGCGCCAAAGAACTCGGGCTTGGCAGGCTCGTCTTCACTTGTCGTTTCTCTTCTTGCCGCGATGTTCAATATGGCAGGAAAGCCGATGCTTGACAGGGACATGTTTGCAAGGACTGCCTACAAAATCGAGCGCGAAGTACTCAGGAGGCCGGGCGGATTCCAAGACCAGTATGCAGCTGTGTTTGGGGGATTCAATTTTTTGGAGTTTTCAAAAGAAGGCATAAAGACCTACCCATTGAGGCTTGAGGAAGACCTGATTTCGGAGTGGCATTCCTCCATGATGCTTTTTGAAACTCCAGTTTCAAGATTTGCGCTTGCACACGAGATTGAAGGCAAAAAAGAAGAAGACGTAAGAAAAAATGGGGAAAGCGTAGATTACTTAAAAAAGATACGCGACTTGGCTTATGAAATGAAAAATGCGTTGATAGCCGGGGACACAAAGCGGCTTGGCGAAGCGCTGCACTCCTCTTGGGAGGAAAAAAGACGCCTTCCAGGCGTCTCAAATCCAGAAATAGACAGGATTTACGATGTCGCAAGAAAGCATGGGGCATACGGAGGAAAGCTTTGCGGAGCAGGAGGAGGCGGCTTTTTATTCATCGTGTGCGACGTTTCCGAGCGCAAAAGGATAACGAATGCGCTTGCAAAAGAAGGAGCGCGTTTTGTGAATTTTGACTTTGATTTTGAAGGGATGGTATCATGGAGAACAGCCTATTGAAAAAGAGGATAGCCGAGCACATATCTTTGGCAAACGAAATCATCCGAGACGAACGCTTGCTTTCACAAGTGCAAGAAGTCTCAAGAAGAATCTCCTCCTCCTTAAAAGAGGGAGGGAAGATCATATTCATGGGCAATGGTGGCTCGGCGGCCGACGCCCAGCACATGGCAGCAGAGTTTGTGGGCCGCTACGCCAAAGAAAGACAAGCGCTCCCAGCAATCGCGCTTACCACAAACAGCTCAACAGTCACCGCAATAGGGAATGATTACGGGTTTGAAAAAATATTCTTGAGGCAGCTTCAGGCGTTCGCTCAAAAAGGCGACATAGTTGTGGGCCTTTCTACGAGTGGAAACTCTCCAAACGTGGTTGAAGCCCTCAGCTTTGCAAAAAGCAGGGGGATTTTTTGCGTTGCGTTCGTAGGCTCAAAACCATGCAAGCTCGACCGCATTGCAAACATCTGCATCAAAGTGCCTTCCGAAAGCACACCACGCATCCAAGAGATGCACGAGCTGCTGCTGCACATAATCTGCGAAGAAGTTGAAAGTTCATTTTAGGGTTGATATGAAAGTTCTCTACTTTGTTCATACATTTGGAGAGCAAAACGGAATCTCAGTCCATCTTCTTAATCTCGTCTCTAACCTGCCGCCATCGGTGAAATACAAGGTCATAAGTGGAAGCGGGCAAGGCGTTCCATTTTTTTCATCATTGAGGCTACCTACTCCCACCCAAATTCTAAATGCGCTTTCATACGATTTTGACATCATCCATGTGCACGGCTATGGTAATTTCTACTCATTTTTTGGCGCTCTAATTTCTTTTTTGAAAGGCAAGCCTCTGATCTGGACTATTCACGGATACCCACAAATCAGTGGCGCAAGAAAGCTCCTTTATTATTTCTACAAGCATTTCCTGGCGCCATTTATTTTTTGGAGGGCAAAAAAAATAATCTCAGTGTCGCATTCTGCCCTTCCTTTTGTCAAAAATGAGACCTCAAAGGAAGTCGCAGTCATCCCAAACGGAGTAGACTGCGAGCTTTTCAAGCCTTCTTTTGGATACAAGAAAGCAAAATACATCTGCTTTGTTGGCAGGCTGGATAAAGACAAGCAGGCAGAAAAACTTCTTGCATGTGACCAATACCCTCTGCTTTTTATTGGCGCAAATGAAGGAAAAACAAAAGAAAATCTGGTGCTGAAAGCAAAGCTTCTTGGAAAGAAAGTCGAGTTCGGAACGTTCAGCTATTATGACATGCCAAAAGCTTACCAAAAATGCAGATATGTCGTCTTGCCCTCCAAATACGAAGGTTTTCCATTGGTGCTTCTTGAAGCGATCGCATGCGGCAGGCCATTCTTGTGCACAGATGTCGGAGAAAACAAGCGCATACTCTCATTTCTTTTCAAAAATCCGCAGCATTTCATCTTCAGCAAAAACCCCAAGGAGGCAATAGACAAGCTCGAATCTATCGATCTTACCCAGCAGCTCAAAAAAGCAAGAAAAAAATTGTCTTTCTTTTCCTGGAAGGAAATTTCAAGGCAAACTGTGGAAGCCTATAAGCAAGCTTTATCTTAATGCCTTTTTGACGATTTTTGCGGCTTCATTTAGGTTTTCGCATACAAAATCCGCAGTGGCATTGTAAAGCCCGTCTTTCCCCCCATAGCCTGTTGACACCAAAATTGTGGTGCAGCCTGCCTTCTTTCCCATTGCAATATCTGCTGTCGAGTCCCCAATCACGAAGCATTTTTTCAGCTCGAGACCAAACCTTTCTTTTGCATCAAGCAGCATCCCTATTTTTGGCTTTCGGCAGCTGCAATTTTCCTCTGGCCTGTGCGGGCAAATCAAAACATCTGCAACCTCCACCCCAAAAAGTCGAAGCTCAGAAAGCATCTTGCCGTGTATCTGCTCAAGCATCTCTTTTGTGGCTATTCCTCGCCCAACCATAGATTGGTTTGTCACTATGAAAAGCGGCAGGCCCAAAGAAGAAAGCGTCTTGAGGCCTTCAATTGCGCCCCTTTCAAATTCAAATTCCGCAGGAGTCTTTACGTAGTCGTGCCTATGCCGGTTGATCACCCCGTCCCTGTCCAAAAATATCGCAGCCCCTCCTGCTTTTTTTGCAGCTTCTGCTATTCTGTGCGCACTGACTGTTTTTGCTGCCTTTGCAAGCGACTCAAAAGTGCCAATATCCAAAAATCTACCAGTCCCTCGATAGGCAAAGAGCTTTCCTTTTTTTGCAAGCAAAGGAAAGCCTTCTTCCTCCATTGAAAAAGACTTTTTCTTGATATTCTTTTCAAGAAAAGAAAGGGCAGAAGGCTCAATAAGATAGGCGCCGCTGTTGAAATAGCCTGCTCCATCCGCCTTTTTTTCATCAAAGCTTTTGACTTGGCCGGTTCGCTCTATTTTCAGGCTGCCTCTTGCCGCAAGCGATCCCCACAAAGCAAATATTGTTGCCTGACTTTTCATTTTTTTGTGGAAAGCCAAGAAAGGCGCAAGCTCAAAATCAATGAAGCTATCCCCATTTAGTACAAGCGCAGTTTCTTTTATCTTTTTTCTTGCAGCCAAAACTGCCCCGCCAGTTCCAAGCGGCGACTTTTCCCTAAGATAGCTGATCTTAAGTCCCCACTTTTTTCCATCTTTACAGTATTTCTTTATCATCCAGTGCTTGTAGCCAGTCAAAAGCAGGCATTTCTTTATCCCAACCAAAGCAAGCTTTTGCAGCACGAACGAAATAAAGGGAGTTTGGTTGACTTTTACAAGCGGCTTTGGGACCTTGTAAGTAAGAGGCCGCAATCTGGTCCCCAGTCCTCCTGCAAGAATAATCCCCAAAGGCACAGTTCCACCAATAGCTTCAGCGGCGCTTTCCTTATTAAATCTGCGCACATAACTTCCAACTATGGATGACGAGCCTGAGCAGTCTTTCACTAAAGTCGCAAGCGGCACTGCCTGGAACCTATTTGGGACATTCTTTATCAAAATCCTATCATTTCTATACACCGTTTTTCTTGCGCGCACGATTGCCCAGCAAGATGTGGGAGTTTTTTATCTTGCGCTTGGGTTGCTTGGGTTTTTTGGCTTCATGAAAGATTTCGGCCTTCCTTATTCTCTTCTTAGATTTGTCCCTTTTTATGAGGCAAAAGGAGAGCATGGGAAAGCTGCAGACCTATTCAAAAAAACTTTGATTGTTGTTGGCGCTGCAGGGCTTTTTCTTTCTGCTTTTGTATGGGCTGCGGCAGAGTTCATAGGTATGCTTTACCAAAACAGTGCGCTTGCAGATGCGCTGAAACTTCTTGCTGCCTTTCTTTTCATAGACAACGTTGGGCGAGCTCTTGGAACCTTTGTTCAAAGCAAGACTGACATTAAAACTGTCCAGCTGGTCTCAACTGTCCAAATATTCCTGAAATTTGGCCTGACAGTGCTTTTTGTCTATTTTTTTGGGCCAGGCCTTTTTGCAATATGCGCAGGCTATGTCCTTTCTTACCTCTTTTCCTACCCCTTGTTTATCCCCTCTGTCATCAATTACATAAAGCTTTCCCCAAGGCAAAACCAGGCGCTTTCGTATTTCGAGATTTTCGGTGAAATCGCTCCTTTTGGGTTGATGCTTACTGTGATCTATCTTTTCAACACGATAATGTCTTCGGCTGACAGGGTGTTTTTGGGTTATCTTTTGCCGCCAGATTCTGCTGCAGCGGCAGTTGCTGTCTATTCGTTTGCAGTCATGCTTGCAAACAATGCCATGATTTTCCCTGGCGCGGTAAGCTCAATTTTTCTTCCTGTCATCTCAAAGCTTATCGGAAAAGGCGACATGCAGAACGTAAGGAGGCAGATTGGGGTTGCCCAGCGGTGGGTATTGTTTATCACCTTGCCGATGGCAGCTGCGATGGCGGCTTATTCTGCTGAGATGCTTGCAGTGTTTTTTGGATCAGCTTATGCAAAAGGCGGCATGGCAATGACCATTTTCATCTTCGGCCTGATGTTTCCTGTTTTTTCGCTTACAATCAGCCTTGCGCTTGCAGCGATGCGCCTTCTTGACCTTGAAATGAAAGTGGCGGCGGTTGCAGCGGTTTCAAACATCATCTTGAATGCAATCTTCATCCCGCTTTGGAAGATAGAGGGCGCTGCGCTTGCCACTGCAATCGGGTTTGCAATATGGGGCGCACTGATGTTCAAATACGGAAAAGAGAGAATCGGCTTTCAGACTTCTGCAGAAGCATACAAATTGCTTTTTGCAGGCTTCTTGGTATTCATTTTGGCAGTTCTGTTCAAGCCTGCAGTTGAATTTGCAGGCCATCTACCAAAATTCAGCGGGGAGTTTGCCCCTTATTTTGCAAAGCTTTGGTATTTGGGAATGATTTTGGCAGTAGGGGCGGTCAATTCTGCCTTCTTTGCAGCCTTTTCGGTCTTTTTTAAGTGTTTCTGGAAAGAGGACCTGCAGGTGTGGAGCAAGTTTGCCCAAAGATTGCATCTTCCCAGCGCAGTTGTTTCATTTGGTGAGCGCCTGCTCAAATCTGGGATGGCAAAGTGATGGCTATGCTGTTTGGCACAAACGGCGTTCGCGGAAGGCTTGATTTGCTGACACCTCGGCTTGCATTTGACTTAGCAGCATCTTTTGCGCAGTGGTGCCAAAAAGGAAGTATCATGCTGGCAAGGGACATGCGCCTTACTAGCCCGATGCTTTATTGCGCAGCCAAATCGGCAATATTGGCTGCAGGAAGCAATCTAATTGAGCTTGGATTGACTTCCTCGCCGGTTGCAGAATTCATGCTTTCAAAGCACAAAGCCAAAGGCCTAATCGTTGTTACTGCTTCCCACAACCCGCCTGAATGGAATGCATTGAAATTTGTTGACAGCAGAGGGATTGCAATCTCTCGCCAAAGAGGGCAGGAAATAGAAAATGCTGCACTTTCGAAAAGCTATTCTTTTGCAGACTGGGACAAGATAGGAAAAGAGCAGAGGATACAAAATGCAGCAGAATTGCATGCGGCAGCAGTGTTGGCTGCAATTGATGTGCGGAAGATAAGAAGGGCAAACCTGAAAGTCGTGCTTGATTTTGGGAATGGGACCGCAAGTCTTTCTGCCTTCCTTTTTGAGAAGCTGGGCTGCCAAACTATTTTGCTGAACAAAGAGCTGGACGGAAATTTCCCCGGCAGGCCATCCGAGCCTTCAGAGCAGAACATTTCAGCCATGCTTGAGACGGTCAGGAAGGAGTCTGCAGACATGGGGATTGCATGGGATGGCGACGCAGACAGAGTGATTTTCTGCGATGAGAAAGGAAATTTCATCGTTGGCGACAAGGGATTTGCAGTCTCTGCAGTTCAGGCATGCAAGGAAGCAAAAGGCAAGAAAGAAAAAATTGTCGTGACTACAGTGGCAACAAGCAAGGCTGTTGAGGAGGCATGCGCAGAATTTGGAGCCAAGACGGTCTATACTAAAGTGGGGGCACCCTATCTTGCAGAGCAAGTCGTCCGCCTGCAAGGAAAGGTGGTAAGCGCAGGCGAGGAGGTTGGCGGAATCATCTGGCCGTCTTTTTCTTTGGCAAAAGATGGCATTTTTGCCGCTGCCAAAGTCTGCGAGATGGTTTGCGAAAGGAAGCTTTCTTCATATGTTGCTCAGCTGCCTGCTTACTTCAATGCAAAGCAAAAGATTGCCGCAGACGCAAAATATATGCAGGAAGCGCTGCAGGCTGCCAAAAAGCATGCAGAGGCTTCGAAAGGGAAGCTTACTCTTTTGGATGGGGTTCGCGCTGATTTTGAGGATGGCTGGGTCATTGTGCGTGCAAGCGGGACCGAAAATGCTATGCGGGTTTTTGCGGAGGCAAAAAGCAAAGCCCGCGCAGAGGCTTTAATGAAAGAGTACGCTGAAGTTGTCCAAAAGGCGCTAGAAAAATAATTCAAAAAGTGCCAGCGCAGGCAAAGAAAGAAGCGTGCTTGCAAATATTGCGCCTGCCACAATTTTCTCATTTAGCCCAAGCTTTGTGGCAAGCACAAAATTTGTCACCCCCACCGGCATCATTGCCTGCAGCAGCGAAATCTGGAACATCTTGCCATCAAAGCCAACCAAAGCAGATGCCAATATGAAAATTGCTGGGAAAAAAACAAGCTTTGCCGCGCTGATTGCCAGCGAAGGCAAAAGCGGGATTTGGCACTTTATAGAAAGAAAAAGCCCCAGGCTAAAAAGCGCAACCGGCGCAGTGGTTCCCCCCACTCCCTCGATTATTTTGAAAATGAATGCAGGAATGGCAAGGCCAAGAAAAGAGAAGGCAGCACCTAGGATGCAGCTTAAAATCACTGTGTTTTTGAGAAGCCTCTCTTTTGCAAGCTCGTTGTCCTTGCTTTTTGTCATCTTCATCACAAGAATTATCGCAGGGCCGAACATGACGATGTTGTAGACAAATGCCACCACTGAAGCAACAGGCAGGGCATCTGCCCCGAACTTCATCTGGACAGCAGGAAAGCCCATGTATATTATGTTCCCAAAAAACGAAGTCAAAAGCAAAACTGAAGCAGCTTTGCCGTCTAGGACGCCTCCCTTCCACAAGAAGAAGCTTGCGGCTATCGCAGCCAGCATTGGCAAGAGGTTTGCAACTATTAGCACCCCATATTCTGCGCCGATATGGACAGAAGAAAGCTTGGCAAAAATGAGCGCAGGCATCGCAACGAAATATACGTAGTCATTTAATGCCTGAAATGCTTCTTTGGAAAGCAGCCTAAAATAGCCGGCAAGAAATCCAATGCCAATGATGCCAAAAATTGCGCTGACAACCTCAAGCATGCGACTTTTTTTGCTTATAAGATTTTATTATTTTTCCCAAACAAATGCACATTTTTAAACATTCCTGTTTTTAAATATACATATGCTTGGTGTGCTTGAGGAGCATTTTGCAGGCCAGAGGGCAAAACTTAAGGTGATAAACTGCATGCTTCGGCTTGGGCTTTCGGTTGACAAAGAAGGAAGAATATTTTGCGAACGAATACAAATGGCGCCTGCAAAGATAGCAAAGGCATTGGGGATTGACCGGAGAGTGGTTATTCAGACTGCAAAAGAGATTGCGTCAGACGAAAAGCTCCTCACCGTCTTTTCTCACCTTTCTCCAATCGCAAATGTCTCAATGGCTGCAAAATTTTTGGGCCACGACTGCTTTGAGATAAACGCAGATCCGCACAGCGTAGGTGTGGTTGCGCAGGTTTCAACAATACTTGCAAACAACAATGTGAGTATCAGGCAAATAATCACCGACGATCCAGACTTGTATCCTGATCCAAAAATGACAGTTGTAGTCGAAGGAAAGTTGCCGCAAAAGGCAATTGCGCAGCTAAGAAAGCTGGGCATCCAGTCGATAGTGCTAAAATAGGGGGTTGATTTTGTGAAAGCAGTAGTTTTGTGCGGTGGCAAGGGCACAAGGTTGAGGCCATACACATATACGATACCAAAGCCAATGCTTCCTTTAGGCAAAAAGCCGATACTGTCTTATGTTCTTGCCTCGCTGAAGTCTGCAGGCATCAAAGAAGCATATCTTACTGTAGGCTATCTCCATGAGCAAATCAAGGATTATTTTGGGGATGGCAAAAAGATAGGCATGAAGCTATACTACTCAGTTGAAACCGAAGAGCTTGGGACGGCAGGCTCGGTCTTGCCTCTCCAAGACAAGCTCAAAGAAAGCTTCATTGTCATGATGGGCGATCACCTTTCGAACCTGAACATAAAGGAGATGATCGCATTCCACAAAAAAAAGCAGGCGTTTGCGACAATCGCGCTGAACAGGAAAGGGGTGCCGCTTGAATATGGTGTTGCGGACTTGGAGGGAGAAAGAATCATAAGGTTCAGGGAAAAGCCAATTGTCCAAAATTTCGTCAATGCTGGCGTTTACATTTTTGAGCCTCAAATTTTCAATTACATACGGCCCAAAGAGGATTTTGCGACCCACGTGTTTCCGCGCTTGCTTGAAAGCAAGCTGCCTGTCTATGGCTTTGTGTTTTCTGACTATTGGCTTGACATCGGAAGAACCACCGACTATGAGCACATAAATCAGCTGATTTCAATCATCGACTTGGCAAATTCCGCAAAATAAAAGCTAAAACAGGGTCGCAATCCCTTCTTGGATGCTTATCTTTGGGATAAAACCGATCTTTTCCTTTGCAAGCCTGCAGTCAGCAACGCTTCTTTTTATCTCGCCTTCCTGGGCAGGGGCAAAGACAGGCTCTATCTTCTTTTTTGTGATTTTCTGCATGATTTCAAGAAGCTGCAGCAGAGTCGTTTCTTTTCCTGTCCCTATGTTTATCGGCGGGCAGCCGTCTGATTTTAGCGCAAGAAAGAATGCGTTGCAGACATCTTCTATGTGAATGAAATCCCTGCTTTGCTTGCCATCTCCATAAATTGTCGGCGGTCTGCCCTCGTTTATTGCCTTTGCGAATTTTGCGATTACGCCTGCATAAGGGTTTGAGCCTTGCCCTCTCCCGTAGACATTGAAGAGGCGCAGTGTGCAATTTTTCATCCCATATAACCTGCTGTACAGATTTACATAACCCTCTGCTGCAAGCTTTGAGGCGCCATAAGGCGAAATAGGCGCAGTTTGATGGCTTTCTGAAATCGGGATTTGGACAGGGTTGCCATATACTGCAGCAGATGATGCGAATATGACTTTCTGAATATCGTTTTTCCTTGCAGCCTCAAGAACATTGAGCGTACCAAGAGCGTTTACTTGAAAATCCTGCAGCGGATTGGAAATCGAGGAGCGTACATCTATCAAGGCAGCCAGATGGACTACTGCCTGCGCATCCTTGAGCGCTTTGGCGGTTGCCTCAAAATCAAGGACTGAGCAGCAAGAATATTCCACTTCCTTTTGCTTTGGAGCAACTAAGTCAATTACTCTTATTCGATGCCCTTTTTTTCGCAGAAATTCTGAAAGCGCCGAGCCTATGAACCCAGAGCCGCCTGTAATCACAATCATGTCTTCACCCCAAAAGCAAAACGATTGCAGCAAGCCCGCAGGCTATCTCGGCAGCCATGAAAACTATGACTAGATTTTTTTCGCTTATGCCTCCTGCAAGCTTCATGACAAGCTGCGCAGCCCCTCTTACTTTCCCTTCAAGAGGGTAGAGCTTCTCTTGGCGAAGCTCGCCCCACCATTTCTTTGATGGAAAGCCGTTGTATGCTTTGATGAAAAAGTCAATCACATGTGGAATCACCAAAATCGCGCCAGCAGATTCAAGGTTTCCTATTATCACCGCTGTTGCAAGCGCTGCCCCTATCGAGAGATTGCCGATGTCGCCTGCAAATACTTTTGCGGGATACCAGTTGTATTTCAGGAAAGCCAGCAGCGCGCCAAGCATTGCGGCAGCAACCATCCCCATCTCCGCTATGCCTTTTGCTGCTGCCAAAATCAGTATGGTGGCAAACATCACTGCGCCCATCCCGGCTTCAAGGCCGTTGAAGCCAGCAAGCATGTTGGTCAGGTTGGAAGCCACTGTCACGCCAAGCGGAATCAGAAAAATAATATAGATATAGCCAAAATCGACCGTCCCAACAAACGGTAGTGCTATCTGGGTGCTTCCTGCTGCGCTTACTGCAACCAAAGGCAGGGCGGCGACCATCGGAAGCACTGCTTTTGTTGCCTGGCGCATCTCAAACAAGTCATCATAGGTTCCAATCAGCGCAATTATCATCAGGGTAAGCATTGCTGCCAGAACCTGAATTAAGTTGAATTGCACGCCCATGAAAGTGTAAAATGCAAGCGCAATAAGCAAAGAGCCAATTGCCCCCATTATTATTCCCAGCCCGCCCATCTCTGCAACCTCAGGCTGCCCGCTTTTGTTGACATCTCTGCCTGTAATTCCTGCAGCAAGAAGCTTCCTGATCAAAATAGGCATGGCAAAAAAAGTTATGAGAAAAGAGCTTGCAAGGACAACCAAGATAATCTCAATCATTCGAATCCCACCTCAAAAACGCTGGTATCGCCAAACTCGGCAATTTTTTTTGCTTTTCCTGAAACGCCAAGATAAAGATCAAGAAAATGAGGATAGCTTGCTTCTTCTTCGAAAACAATCAGCCTGTTTTTGTCCGAGTCATATGAAAGGTTTTGCAAAAAATGCATTCTTGAGATAGGCAGATAGCCATAAAACCTGAAGTTTTTGTCAAATAGCTCCCCATCCGCAAGCGCAAGCTTCCCATTCTGGCTGAGCCTGCGCCCAACTATTTTTCCCTCTTGGGAGGCAAAAAGCGCCAGCTGTCCATAAGAGGAAGACACAACACCTGCGAACCGATAAGAGGTGTAATTTTCAAGCAGCTTGCTGTCGAAATCCGAAAGCGACAGGACCAAATACGCTTTAGGCGCGCTCATCTTTCCTTCCAGCAAATACTGCTTGAGCTCGTCTTTTGGCAAAACAAAAGCATTCGGAAGGAAGAATTTGACTGCCTTCTCGTTTTGGAGCATTGCAACTGGCGATGCGCCTCTTTCGGATAGGAAATAAA
The DNA here is from genome assembly GCA_026413765.1 of Microcaldota archaeon. Lineage (GTDB taxonomy): Archaea > Micrarchaeota > Micrarchaeia > Anstonellales > Anstonellaceae > UBA10161. The sequence goes on from JAOAKI010000013.1 coordinate 19,464, forward strand.
GCGCGCTCATGAAATCCGGGTCCAAATAATTTGGGTAGAGTGTCTTGCTTTGCATGAAAGGGTAGAAAGCCCAAACAAAAATCGATGCAAGAAGCAGCAGGATTCCGAATGTGCCAAAAATTTTTTTGGCGTCATTTTGGTAAAGGTGCACAACAATCGGCAAAATCGGAGCCAAAAATAGCGCGCCTGCCGCAGCTGCAGTAAGCGGGGCACCAAAAAGCAATATGCTTCCAGCAAAGAAAGCATAAGCCATCAAGAAGGCAGAAATCAGCATGATGCTGGGTTGATGTTTTTTGCTGCTAAAGGCTTCTGCTGCCTGAAGCGCAATGATTGCTGCTCCCGCAGCAGGCACAAACAGAGCGCCAAAAATGCCAGCGGCAAGATAAGCCCAGCCTTCCAAAACCAGCAAGCCTGCAGAAAGCAAGAACGTCATCAAAGCAAGCTTTTCTGGATGAATCGCAAGCGATGGCGGAAATAGAAAAGCGCAAAGCACAACTGCTGCTGCAGGAAGCGCAACCTTTGTCTTATCTGCATTCTTTGTTGCCTGTGCACCAAGAAAAGCAAGCAGAGGCAGTGCGATTTGAGGGTTTAGCGCGCACGCAGCTCCCGCCACAATTGCCGCAACAGCATAAGCGTTCGAAATCACAAGAAAGACTGCAAAAGCAAAAAAAGGCAGCGAAAACGCTTCAGGATAGAATGTGGCAGGAAGGAAATAAAGGCCTGTCAGCGAGAACGCGTAAAGCAATGCCGCGCCTGCCGCTATTTTCTTTTCTGCAGTAAGTTTTGCCGCGCTGAAATAAAGCAATGCGGCAGTCAGTCCAAACAAAATGGGCGGGAACACCAAAAGAAAGGCAGCAGTGCAAAACGGTGTTGCCTCTTGCTGGCCTGCAAGCCTGCAGAAAATGCCATTCATCAACTGTCCAATCTTGATATGGATTGGCTGGTCAGCTCCCTCCTTTATCTTTTGCGCAAGCTCAAAGTCCGCCAAAGTTGTCTTGAGCGGGAAATGCAAGCAAAGCGCAGCAGCCAAAAAAATGAAAAATGCAATTTCAAGATCTTCTTTCATATCCACCAGCTTCAAGCTCTGCGATCAGCTCTCTTGCCCTTTTTTCGGTTATATTTTTTTCCTCCGCCATTTTCTTTGCTACCTGCTCTATCTGCTCGCCCTTTGCGCCTGCCGCAATTGCAACGTTTCTGGCGTGAAGCTCCATGTGACCCTTTTGGATGCCTTCGGTGACAAGCGCCCTCAGCGCAGCGAAGTTCTGCGCAAGGCCGACGCTTGCCATGATGCAAGCAAGCTCAACCGAGCTTTTAACTTTCATTATTGCCAGCGCAAGCCCGGCAGTAGGCAAAGAGCGTATTGCGCCGCCCACTGTCCCAGCCGCCAAAGGAAGCTCAATCTCTCCTTGCAAATCGCCATTTTTCAATTTTCGGTAGCGTGTCAGTGGCAGATATTTTCCGCCAATTGATGCATAGGCATGCGCCCCTGCTTCAATAGCCCTCCAATCATTGCCGGTTGCAAGCGCCACCGCATCAATACCGTTCATGATGCCTTTGTTGTGAGTTGCAGCGCGGAAAATGTCTGCTTCGGCAAAAGCCCAAGCATCCAATATCGCATCCACTGTCTTTTCGCCACCAATTGCCTCTTTTTTCCATATTGCGGTTGCCCTTGCAAGCCGCAGGACAGAAAGATTCGAAAGTATCCTCAGCCTGGCAGAGGCTCCAGCAATTTCCTCGATTGCAGGCGAAACGCCTTCCAATATCGTATTTACTATGTTTGCGCCCATCGCATCCCGTACATCAATGTGGAATTCAGCAATCACCATCTGTCCTCTTTTTGTTTCCAGCACCCTTGCAGCAAAATTGCGCACTCCCCCATTCCTTGCTTCAATGCTTTTGGCAAAAGGAGAGGCGGCTTCAAGCACTTTCTGCTTTGACGAATTGAGCAATTCTGCAACCCTCTGCGCGTCTTTCATGCCCACAAGCTGGATTTGCCCAATCATTACTGGCGGGTCTGCGCTTGCTGAAAACCCGCCGCTTTCTTTGCATAGCTTGGCTGCATAGCTTGCAGCAGCAACCACTGATGGCTCTTCAATGCACATCGGCACCAGCACTTCTTTGCCATTCACTACAAAATTTGTCGCCACCGAAAACGGAAGGCAGTGCACGCCAATGACATTCTCGCTTATCTTGTCTGCCATCTCCAGCGAAAGCGCGCAGCCAGACGCCAGCATCTGGGTTTGCTGTGCAGAAAGATTGGCGATCTTTCCGACTATCTGCTGCCTTTCCTTTATTGGAAGCTTGTAAAATCCTGAAATATGGCTTTGCATTCTCATCACTTCATATGGGCATATCCAATCAGCTTATAGGTAAGCTTGGCTGCGAAAAACTCCGACACCAAGCTGCCTGGGATTGGCGCAAGCTCAACAACGTCAAATCCGACAATCTTGCGCTTTGATGCAACAGTGCGCAACAGGCTCAGCACTTGCAGATATCTGAGCCCACCTGGCTCGGGAGTCCCAACCGCAGGCACTTCGGACGGGTCAAATCCATCAAGGTCAATTGTGACATAGACTTTGTCGCGCAGCCTTTCTATGACTTCATTTTTGTCAAACTCAACACCAAAAATATCAAGCTTTTTTACTTCGTTTGCTTCTTCCTCAGAATAGCTTCTTATTCCTACCGAGACAGCATGCAGCTTTTCCCTGCAGCGCGCCATTGCGCAGGCATGGCTGTAGCGGCTGCCTTCGTATTCTTCCCTCATGTCGGCATGCGCATCTATCTGCAATACCGAAATTTCTTTTTTGTCGAATCTTTCCTCTATCGCCCAGAACGCGCCTATCGAGACTGAATGCTCTCCGCCAAAAAGTACTGGGAATTTGCCGGCATCAAGCACTGCGCCCACTGCCTCTTGCACGAACTGGCAGTTTCTTTTTGGGTTGCCTCGGTCCACCTCAAGCTCGTCTTCAGTGTATATTTTTACTTTTTTTGTTATCTCTCCAAGCTCCAAGTCATAAAGCTCAAGTTGCCTTGAGGCGTCTATTATTGCGGCAGGGCCTGCCCTTGCGCCGCATCCATACGAGGTAGTCGAATCATAAGGGGCTGAAAGCACTATGACATCTGCTTCCTCTTTTTTGCAAGAAACTCCAAGAAATGTCCTGGGCAGCCCTTTGTGGAATATCTCCATTTCAACCTCCCTTTCTTTTCACCCAAATAGTGCTTTTAAACCCACATTAATATATTTTTCTTTATGGGCATTTCCGCCTATCTTCGGCTGTTCCGAATAGAGCATGCGCTCATGCTTTGCGCCGCAGTCCTTTTTGGGCAGCTGATCTCTTCGCCAAGCTTGCCGCCTATCCAAATCCTCCTGGCATCGCTTGCAGTGCCTTTTTTCCTGCAGATGGGCAGCTTTGCCCTCAATGACTTCCTTGACCAAAAGACCGACAAAGAAAACAAGCGGCTCGACCGGCCGCTTGTGACAGGTGAAGTTTCTCCCTCCTTTGCCCTCCTTTCTTCAATCGTGTGCATTTCGGTTGGGATAGCTTTCGCGCTTTTGCTTCCCCAAAGCGCCTTTCTTGTTGCGGCTGCCTTTGCAGCGCTTGCGGTCCTCTACAACCTCTTTCTCAAGGACCTGCCTCTTGTTGGAAACGTTTACATTGCGCTTTCAATGGCAATCCCTTTCGTTTTTGGGAGCCTCGTTTCAGCAGGCCAGCTTACTGGCAGCTCGCTTTCGGTTGCCGCAGTGGCATTTGTCGCAGGGCTTGGAAGGGAAATAGTAAAGTCCGCAGAAGATGTCAAAGGGGACATTTTGCATAGGGGATCAAAGTCGCTTCCAGCCATAGTTGGGAAAAAGAACGCATGCATTCTTGCAGCGCTTATCTATTTTGCCTTGCTTCCAGTCTCTTTCTTGCCTTTTTTTTCAGGAGTAAAGGCAAATCTGCTTTCACTTGGGCTTGTGTCGGTATCCTCGCTTTCTTTTGCAGCACAAGCGGCAATCCTCTTGTCAAGCCAGGATGATGAGACCCTAAAAAGAGCAAGGAAAGCTTCTCTTTGGTTTTTGGCTTTTGGGCTGTTTGGCTATCTTGCAAGCATCTTATAATTCAATCCACCTGTAATTTAAAATTTTTCATTGTTTAGATTCTGCTGGGAGGTGTTTTATGGAAGCATTGACAAAAACAAATCTGCATTTGCCTCTTTTTTCTTCTGGCAAAGTTCGAGACACCTATCTTCTTGAGGATGGCAACCTGCTGATGGTTGCAACCGACAGAATTTCTGCTTTCGATGTAGTGTTCAATGAAGGCATCCCATACAAAGGGATTGTCCTTACTCAGCTTTCGCTTTTCTGGTTTGAAAAGCTAAAGCACATTGTCCGCAACCACCTCATTTCTGCAAAGCTTCCGCCAGGGCTTCCAAAATATCTGGAAAGAAGAAGCATGGTAGTCAAGAAGGCAAAGCCAATCAAGCTTGAGTGCGTAGTGCGCGGCTATCTGGCAGGAAGCGGCCTAAAAGAATACAATCAAAGTGGTACGGTGTGCGGCATCAAACTTCCGCCCGGGCTTAAGAACTCAAGCAAGCTGCCCTCGCCAATCTTCACGCCATCTACAAAGGAACAGGTCGGACACGACCGAAACATAACTGACGAGGAAGGCAGGCAGATTGTCGGCAGAGAGACCTTCGAACAAGTCAAGGAGCTTTCGCTGAAAATCTATGAATATGCTTCAAAATACGCCGCCACAAAAGGAATAATCCTGGCAGACACGAAATTCGAGTTCGGCTTTTACGATGACCAAATCATCCTTATTGACGAAGTCTTGACACCGGATTCTTCGCGCTACTGGCCAGCAGATGAATATGAAGAGGGAAAAAACCAGAAAAGCTTTGACAAGCAATATGTGAGGGATTATCTTGAGTCGCTTGGGTGGAACAAGCAGCCCCCGCCACCTGCGCTTCCACCTCAAGTGATAAAGAAAACCACAGAAAAATATATCGAGGCTTACGAGCGCCTCACAGGAAAAAAATTTGAGAGGTGATTTGGATGGTTGATGTGCTGATAATTCTTGGCTCGCAGTCCGATATGCCAATCGCAGACAAAGTCACTAAAACCCTAGATGAGCTGGGTGTCTCCTATGAGCTCAAAGTTGCCTCCGCACACCGACAGCCCGACCTGCTTGACAGCATAATCAAGCAATCCGACGCAAAAGTATTCATCGGCATTGCGGGCCTTTCTGCCGCCCTTCCAGGGGTCATTTCAAGCAAGACAAAAAAGCCTGTGATCGGGGTGCCTGTCAGCGTGAACCTTGGCGGGCTTGATGCTTTATTGTCGATTGCGCAAATACCTCCCGGCGTGCCTGTCGCGGCAGTTGGGATTGATAATGGCAAAAATGCGGCGCTTCTTGCAGCGCGTATCCTTGCGCTTTCCAATCCCCAGCTGGCAGCGAGGCTGGAGAAATGAAAGAGTATGTCCCACCGATCCTTTCGCTGTGCAAAAGGGGCCCCCAAGTAGTTTTGCCAAAAGACATTGGTCTGATTTTGGCATATTCTGGGGTAGGCAAAAATTCTTTGGTAGTTGATGCTGGCAGCGGCAGCGGCTGGCTTGCAATCTCGCTTGCAAATATTGCAAGAAAAGTGGTTTCATACGAGTGGAGGGAAGAGTTTGCCAGACTTGCAGAGCAGAATGCCAAGCGCGCAGGAGTTTCTGAATCGCTTGAAATCAAGCGAAAAAACGTTTTTGATGGCATAGATGAGGAAGGAGTTGACTTAGTCACGCTTGATTTGGCAGAAGCGCACAAGGCGCTGCCGCATGCGTATTCTGCGCTGAAGGAAGGCGGATTTGTTTTTGGCTATTTCCCAAACATTGAGCAGGCAAAAACATTCTATGAAGAATGCCAAAAGATCGGATTTTCCGAGCTGCACATGGTTGAGTCTTTCGTCAGGCATTTTCTTGTAAGGCAAGCCGGAACGCGTCCGCAAAATACTGGGCTGGTGCATACAGGCTATATTGTGTTTGGCAGGAAGCAAAAGCCTTAAAATGCCTCCCAATTATATCCAAAAGCTAAAAGTGGTTGCTATGTCGCAAGTCGTAATCCCTGCTATTGTAGAAGGCGGAAGGGCAACTGCGGGTCCTCCTCTTGGGCCTGCGCTAGGGCCGCTTGGAGTGAATATCGCGGCAATCATTGATGAGATAAACAAAAAAACATCTGCGTTTGCTGGTTTGAAAGTCCCAGTGAAAGTAGTGGTTGACAAGGCGACAAAAAAGTTCCAAGTCGAGGTTGGCAGCCCATCTACCGGTGAGCTTTTGAAAAAAGAGCTTGGGGTTGAAAAAGGAAGAAAAGGCGGGCCTGAAGACCCAAAAACAATAGGCAATCTGAAATTCGAGCAAATTGTCAAAGTGGCAAAGGCAAAAAGCGGCAGCACTCTGGTCAAGAGCCTCAAGCAAGGCGTCAAGGAAGTCCTTGGCACCTGCGTTTCTTTGGGAATCACGGTGGAAGGCAAGGACGCACGCCAAATTATCAAAGAGGTCAACGAAGGCAAATTTGATTCGGCTCTCCTCTAAAAAAGCTTTTATTCTCGCGCCTTCTAATGGTTTGCATGCGCACAAAAGTCCTATTTTTTCTTTTTGCTTTCTCATGCTTTTTGCACGCAGGTGTAATCTGGAGCACTCAATTTCCATCAACGCCGACAAGCATTGTCAGTGCTGGGGGGTCCATCATCATAACTTCTGCTGAAGGCGGGATTTACAGCATCAACCCAAGCAAAGGCTCTATAGAGTGGAGCACCAACCTAAACGGCAAAATCTTTCCTGCCCCAAAGCTTTCCACCAACACAGTAGTTGCAGCCACCACCACGCAAAAAGTGTTCTTTATTTTGCTGCAGAATGGCAAAATACAGGAAAGTTTTTCCCTGCCAGCAAATATAGATTCGTTTGATGTCAGCTCAAGTCGGCTTTTTGCAGCATTCTCAAAAAATCTGACCGCCTTTGACTTCAAAGGAAAGCAATTGTGGCAAAAGCAGTTTCAAGACCTAGTCAGTCAAATCTCCTTCTCATCTGATGTTCTTTTTGTCATTGCAGGCGAGGAGCTTTTTGCGATAGATGCAAGAAGCGGAGCCACACTTTGGAAAACTGATGCTGGCGGTAGCGTTTTTTCCCCTCCGCTTGAGGCAGACGGCAGCATCTATTTTGGCTCAAGCTATGGGAAGTTCTATTCTTTTAGCGCAGCAGACGGAAGGTTGGAATGGCTTTTCAAAACGGATGGCTGGGTCGTTTCTCCACCTGCTGTAGATGATGACTCTATTTATTTTGCATCAACTGGCGGCTCGATTTACCGTGTCTCAGTCAACGGAAATCTGAAATGGAAGGCAAATATAGGAGGTGCGGTCTGGTTCTCACCAATCATTTACGAAAGCAAAATGGGCAAGCAGGTGGTTGTCGTAGCAGATGACGGTTCGGTTTTTGGCCTTGATGCGCAGACAGGCAAGCAGATTTGGTCATTTTCTTTTGAAGGCAGGCCAACCGCTTTTGGTTTCCATGACGGCGTATTTGTTTTGGCGACAAGCAAAAGAAAGCTTTATGGGTTCTTGCCATCCCCATCCTGCGCAATCACCTATCCGCAGAAGGAAGACGTTGTGGGAAACTGGAGCATTGATGTGCGCGGCACTGCCTATTCGGAATCAGGTCTGCTTGCGGTGGAAGTAAAGGCAGGCTCTTTGGGCTGGATGCGCGCAATCGGCACTAATGAATGGCAGGTTCCAATTGACTTTTCTGCAATGGGGTTTGACACAATTGATATCTTTTGCAGGGCTATTGATTCTGCTGGCAGGGAAGAGAAAGGCGAGTATTCTTCCACCAGAATTACTGTTTTGCCTGGCGCGCCACTGCAGCAAATGCTGGTTGAAAGCCCTCCAGAGGCAAAGCTAAGCAAGCCGTTCAACATTTCTATAAAAGACATGAGCGGAAGGCATCTTTACCGCGTCAAAATATCACCACAAGGTTCGCAGCCGCAAATTTTGGACAGCCCGGCAACCATCAAGCTTGACCAGACAGGCTATGCGCAGATTTTGATCGAGAAATCCGGCTATCTTCCTGTGACCATCTATGTCGATGTCAAAGGAGAAAGCGGCGGTCTTGAGATTATTCTTTTGGTGTTAGTTGTGCTTGCCGCCGCTGCTTTCATGTTTTCATCAAAGATAAAAGATCTCCTGTCTTTCCTGAAGAAATGAAAATCCACTTTTTATAACAATATTTTTTAAGCTATGCCCACAAAACAAAAATATGCACAAGGCAGCATCAAGCATGCAAAAAGGCATACACTATCAGGAATTGGGCAACAGGAAATGGCCGACCAGAGAGCTAAAGGACAGCGCAGAGTCATTGTTCAGGATAGTCGACAATATTGTCGGAAAACTGCAGCGTGCTTTAGATGTGCAAAAAGGGATTCTGATTTCTTGTGCGCATTCAGCTCAAACTCTTGTGGACTGGCAGAAAGCAAAAAGCCTAATTGAGCAGAATAAGGGTTCCGAAATCCCTTATAGCCGGCTTCCAAAAAGAGAGGTTCCTGCTGCCGGCAAAATCATCAGCCTGCTGAAGAAAAAAGAGCTTTCAATTGAGGATGCAAAAGAGATTCTTGCTCTTTCGGGAGAAATTGTTGCCCAGGCAAAAAAAGAAGGCTGGGAAAGCCCGACAATAGGCTATGCCACCTATGTCCACTACAAAATCAGGCAAAACGCATCTGCATTCTTTCATCTGCTTTCCATTTTCAAGCTTGCGCAAAACTGCCAGCTTGAGGAAGCCCACAACTATTATCTTGAGCTGAAGAAGAAGGAGACGGCCGCATCCAAAATAGTTGACAAATTCATGCAATCGCAAAGCTTGCTGTTTTTTCTTGAAGCATTCTGCGGTGCTGAGAAAAAAATATTGGAAAATGTAAGCTAGCCTTTCTCTTCTTGTGAAGCCTTTTGGAACACCTTTATCGTGTTTGCCTTAATTGTCACTGGTATTGGCACTGCCACTTCGGTAAGCTCGACTGTCACCTCTTCTTTGTTTGAGTCTATCTTTATCACTCGCGCCTTTTCTCCTTTGAATGGACCAGAGATAAGCTCAACAATATCTCCTTTCGAGACTGAGAGGGCAGCAGGCTTTGCAGCCTCAATCATCCCTTCTATCTCGGATATTTCCATAGGCTTTTCAAGTATTCCCTTTATGTGCGTTATTCTCAATCCAGCTTGCCTTATCGAAACTTCATCTTCGCCTTCTGCAATAAGGTAGCCTTTCAAATCCTCAAAATGCGCAAGAGAGTAAATCTTGAGCTTGTCTTTCTTTGCCTTCTTGTAAAGCATCTCAAGCACAATCCTTTCCTGGCCCGCAGTCACCCTGTATACATATATCATCTTCACACCTCATACAAATTCCAAAAGAAAGGCGATGATTGCCCCCAAAATCCCTATAATGAGTATTCCCAACACAGTTACTTTGACTATCGTCTCAAATTCTTTTTTCCTTGGTAGACTCGCCACTGCTATGATTCTTCTTATTTGCCTGAAAAAGCCTGCCACATCCATCCTTCATCACCAATTCAGCCAAGCATGTCCAAGTCAAGTTCTGTTTCGGCTGTCTGCCATTCTCTGTTCATAGACTGCAGCTCATATTGCGGGAATTTTGCCCCTGCAATGACTGCAAGTACCCGGATAGAGCTTTTCTTTGCAGACTTTTCGATTCTTGCCCCCCATATTATGTGCGAGGAAGGATCAATCCTTTTTGAAATCTCTGAAACTATCAGTTCCGCCTCTTTGAGAGTCATGTCCTCGCCGCCTATCACGTTGATCAGCGCCCGGTTGGCGGTGGAGATGTCGACATCCAAAAGAGGAGAGTTCATTGCGGTGTCGACTGCTATCAATGCTCGCTGGTCAGGCTTTGCCTCAACCGATGCCTCTCCTATACCAACCACTGCGCAGCCTGCCCCCGACAGTATTGTCCGCAAGTCGGCAAAATCAAGGTTCACAAGGCCTGCCTTTGTCACAAGCTCAGCAATCCCTTTCACTGCGCCTGCAAGGACTTCGTCTGATACTTTGAAAGCAGTGTTGAGGGGCAGGTCAGGGACGATAGACAAAAGCTTGTCGTTGGGTATCACTATCACGGTGTCAGCATGCTTGCGCAATTTCGAAAGCCCCTCCAAAGCATTCTGCATTCTGGTTTTCCCTTCCGAAGAGAATGGCAGCGTGACTACTGCTACTGTCAATGCGCCAATCGATTTTGCCTGCTCTGCGATAATGTGCGCAGAGCCTGTTCCTGTGCCGCCTCCCAGCCCGCAAGTCACGAAAACCATCATCGCATCCGAGATGGCAGCCTTTATCTCTTCGATCGATTCTTTTGCAGCCGCCTCCCCAACTGCTGGGTTTGAGCCTGCGCCCATGCCGCGTGTCGTCTTCTTGCCAAGCAATATCTTTTTGTCCGCCCTCATTTTGACAAGGTGCTGGACATCAGTGTTCATGGCAACTAAGGTGACCCCCTCAATTCTCATCTCGTACATGCGGTTCATTGTGTTGCAGCCTGAGCCTCCTGCGCCAACCACATATATTTTTGGCCTGGAGCTTTCAATAAACTTCAGCAACTCAGCATCTTCAGGGGAGACAACCACTCCTTCAGGAATTTGCTTTTCTATCTGGTCCAAGCTCATAACATTACCTTGCGCCCGCTAACCTCAAACACTTTACGTCGAATATGTTTGAGAAAGTTTATAATACCAAATTAAGAACCCTGGTTTGCCTCTTTGTTGCCGGAAAGCACTCCAAAAAGATCTGCCCGGCCGTCATGCAGAGCTTTTGAGCGCTCAGACAAATAGCCGCCTTGGACAAGCCTTTTCATGAAGCGCTTGCTGTCCTCCTTTATCCCTGCCATCAGAATGATCGGGCGCTTGCTGTCTGTGATGTCAATTATGAATCGGTATTCGTTTGAGCCGACCATCCCAAGCCGCACTACTGATGCAGAAGCATTTGGCAGATATTGCTGCTTTATCCTGCCTTTGAAAATCGATGTGAGCCTGTCCCGATTCAGGCTGAAGCCAGAATTGATGAAAACCTCTGCCAAAGCAAACAGTGTCTTGTCGAACGCATCCGAAATATGCGGGTATTTGTTGAGAAAATCCTTGAATCTGTTGCGCGCGGCGGCAACAAAATCCAGGCAAAGCCTGCTGTATTTTTGGGATTCTTCTGGCGCGCGGGATTTGTGGAACAGATAAAGCTGGGAAGAGAGAGGCAGCTGTGGCTTTGGCAGGCTTTCGGCTTCAATTTTTTCAAGGTATCTGGCAAGTCTTTCATCCGAGCCTTCCAGCCTTATCTGCCTTAGCTTTTCTTCTGCCTTCCTTTTTTCAACCAGCTTCTCCAAATAAAGTTGCGCGCGCATCTGCGCATTTTTGATTTCCGACAGCCTCAATTCCAGCGAGTCAAATTTCGACTTTGTCTCAAAATAATCTTTCGAGCAATCAATCTTCTCCTTCAGGCTCTTCATCTTCTCTTCGGTTTCATCTATTTGGTCTTGTATTTCAAGATATTTCACGAAATATTGCATCCTTGCAAACTGCTGCAGATGCACAGCCTCGAAGATTTTTTTTGCCTTTTTTGCGAGCACCACTGCCTCCTGCAAAGCCGCCGCCTCCTCCTCAAAGCGCAAGATAAGCATGGCTTTTTGCTCTGGCAGCTCCCCCTCCCCGCTCTTCAAATAAATTTTGTAGTCGTGGTTTCTTATTCCGTTGATTATTTTTTCGACCTGGTGTCTCTTTTTTCCTGCCTGCGCTATGAAATAGTCTATTATGTGGATAGATTCTCTCATGTTGCTTTCGCACGACGCAATCGTCTCGCACAGCTTTTTTACTTTTGGACGCTCCTGCTGCCTTATTTGGGTCTGCATCAGTTTTTCCAAATCGCTCTCGATGGATTCCATTTTTGCATGCAAAGCAAAAACCTCAAACGGCGTGCCGTCTTTGAGGAGATTTTTGCAGCCCTCAATTAAGGCGTAATCAGGATTTGCATCCATAAAGATCTTGATTGCCTTGCGCGTCAATTCCTGGCCTATCTTTTCAGACAGCCCAGAAAGTTCTCTCTCAATCATTCTTGCAAAATCCTCGTCGATTTTTTTGCCAAACCCAGAAAGGATTTGCAAGACTATCTTGTCTTTTTCCTCTTGCGCCTCTTTCATGATTTGCTGTCCAAAGCTTTCGATGGCTGCATCCACATTGCCGAATCTTTCGGATTCCTTGTCGATTTTCTCCAGCAGCTCCTTCAATTCTTGGGATGCCTCATGGCTGCTGCCAGAATTTGCCTTCCTCAAAATTTTTTGGGAAATTTTTTGCAGCCTGGCGCGCTCCGCTTCCAGTGCAGAAATCGCTGCATAAGCCGACCTGACCTCATTTTCAAGGATAGAAAGCTGCGGCTTGAGCTGCGCCTGCCTTTCCTCCACAAGTTTGCCTACCCTGCCGCATTCGTGCACATATGCCAGCAGAATGCTTTCTTCCACCCTGTTTTTGTGCTCTTTCCATTCTTTTCTTGTCTCTTCTGGATATTCTCCCGAGTTGAGAAGGAATTTCCTGAACTTGCTTATTTTCCTTCTTGCCAGCGTGCCTATCTGCCTTCCGTCAGCAATCACAGCAACTGCTCTGGACGGTTTCAAACTTTGCATGCCGATATTGTTGTAATCAGTGTTTAAAAATATATGTTCGAACAAAAAGTAAAAAGTGCAAATACTCAACAGACAATGGTGTGAAAAATATGGTGTGGGATGATCTGAAAAAAATAGTAAAAGGCGCTCGTCTTGAACTTAACAAAATGAAAGGTTCAGCAGCTGAAGAAATATCTATGTTGAGAAGCGAAGCGAGAGGAAACGAAGTTCAGCGGACGGGGCGCGGAAGCAACTATCGGGAAAGAAAAATCGACATCTTGACTGGCAAAAAGGGCTCATGGATAGATGTGAAGGTTAAAAGCGGGCAAGCCAAACTGTCCAAGCTTCAAAAGAAAACAAAAAGAAAAAAATCGCGCTACAGAATAGACAGATATTAATCTCTTCAAAGGCATAAGCCAAAATATTGCGCAGAGATTTTGTGTATTGCAGGTATTCAAAGCAGCCCGATCGCCTGCTTTCCTTTTTGCAGCCCATTTCTTATTGAGTGGGCGCCAGGCAAAAAGGCCATCAGCTTGAGGCCTTTTGCAACACTGTCGATTACTTTCACATGCCTTGCAACGCTTTCCGGAGTCAGCACCCAGCGAAATGCCTTGAGTGAATGCTGAATCTTGAGCCTCAGCCCAGTAATCTCAAAGTCCTGGTGCGTCTGGATGCGGTAATGGAAAGGTGCAAGCCATCCAAAAAACAGCACCACCCTTGCATCCACCTTCTCCCGTTTTGCAAGCAGCACTGCTGCAACCGAAAGCTCAAGACAGCTTGATCCGCAAGAGGGGGTCTTGCCAGGAGTTATCTCAACGTGCATCTTCTTTTCTTCCCTCAGAAACTTGCGTATGTTCCTGATGGCAGTTTTAGGGTCCCTTTCAATGCCGTTTTTCTCAAGGAACTCAAGATATTCTGCATGCAGGCTGTCTGCTTTTTGCTTGCATTTCAGCAGCATTTCAAGCTTTTCTGCGTAGTCTTTCCATTCTTTATCTGTGAAAACTGCTTGCATGCTTTATTTTATATGTGGTAAAAAATAAAAAATCGCAGTTTTATCCTATCTTGATTGGGTTCCATCCTTCAAGCGCCTTTATTGCAAAATCAAGCTTGGCCTCCGAATTCGAATAGATCGTGTAGAGAATCTCGCCTTTCTTGACGCTCTTGCCAACCGAAGAATGCAGCATTATGCCTGCGGCCTTGTCATTTGGCGCACCTGCTGCGCGCGCTACTTTGGCAATCATCTTATTGTCAATATGGATTATGCGCCCGCTTTTGTCGGCTTCAACTTCATATCGGTATGCAGCAGTCGGCAAGTCTGAAATCTTGATGTTTGGCTTGCCGCCTTGCTTTTCTACTATCTCCCTGAATTTCGCAAGCGCCTTGCCGCTTTCTACAATCCTTTTTGCAGCCTCAAAGCCGCAATTTTTCTTGGCTTTCCCTGCAAGCTCAAGCAAGCTTCCTGCAAGAAGGCAGGACTTCTCATAAAGGTCGGCAGGCCCGGCATTGTTCAGCACTGAAAGGACATCAAGGCACTCAAGCGCAGGCCCTATCCCTCTTCCTATCGGTCTGCTTCCGTCTGTTATTTTGACCACAATTTTCATGCCAAGTTTTTTGCCTATCGAAATGAAGCTTCTTGCAAGCTTGCTTGCCTCTGCCTCGGTTGGGATTTTTGCTCCCTTGCCGATCGGGATGTCAATCACCACATATTGCGCGCCAACACTCTTCTTTTTCGCAAGAATAGAAGCAAGCATTACTCCTTTTGGGTCAAGCGAAAGCGGATTCCGGATTTTTATCAGCTTGTCATCTGCTGATGCAAGCTGCAGCCCGCCACCCCAGACTATGCAGCCATGGGTTGTCTTCACAATTCCCTTTAGCTCCTCAATGTCAAATGATACATTGCAAATAGTCTCCATAGTGTCGGCTGTCCCTGCCGCAGAAGTTATCGAGCGGCTCGATGTCTTTGGAATATAGATGCCTGCTGCTGCAACGATAGGCACGATCACCATTGTCGTGCGGTTTCCTGCAACTCCGCCGATGCAGTGCTTGTCGCATATTGGAGAGACACCTAAATCAAGTGTCCTTCCTGTCCTGACAATGCTTTCAGTAAGGCCAACTATTTCCTCCTCGTTCATCCCACGTATGTAGACTGAGGTAATGAAAGAGGCAAGCTCAGCCTCAGAAAGGCGGTTTTGCATTAGCTCTCTCATCACTGTGTCAATCTGCTCTTTTGTGAGAGCCTTGCCATCCATTTTGCTTTTGATATATTCTATTGACTCGGGCCGTTGCATGTGCAGAATCTCTATTCTGTCACCATCTTTGGCTTCAAGCTCTTCTGCTGCCTCTGCAAATAGCCCAATCTCGCCTGGCCTGACCAAATCCGCAGACAAATCGATTATGCAGACGCTTTGCTTTTCGCCTTTTCTGAGGATAACTCGGTGGCCTATGTACAAGTCGTTTTGGTGCGCCTCATCTTGGTTCAACACCACTATCTTGCTTCCAGACGTTATGTCGAAGCAAATCGCCTTGCATATATATTGCTTGTATTTCCAAACTTCGTCTTTTGGGAGCAATTTTGGCATGTTTTGCATATTTTTGTGAAAGTTAAAAATAGATTGGGTGTCAGCAGCAATGCGCCTTCCCGCGATTCATCGCAGTACAAGCCGCATCGTGAGAGGGCTTAACTTCCGAGTTCGGAATGGGTTCGGGTGTTTCCCCTCTCCTATGGCCGCTGACAGCATGCTTGTGGCTGCAACCTTTTTTAAGCTTTGCGCAATATTTCATATACTATTTTTCCACAAACTCTCACATGTGGTGTTTTTATGCTGACTCAAAAGGAAAGAAACTGCAATATCGAAAGTGGGCGCCAAAACAAAAGCTTGCTTTTTTTTCGCCAGTTGAAAACAGATATCCACCCCGACAAAAAGCTTTCAAAAAAGCTTTCAATCCAGACGAGGGATTGCGCATTGAGCTTTCTTAAGGCGCTTTTTGCCGAGCAAAACACAAAAAAGGCAAAGCAAGAAGCAAGCAGGCTGATTTCGCTTTGTAACCAAAAGACCTACGAGCTTGCAGTCAATATGGTTGAAGAAAGCCTCTCAAAATATGGCGGCAAAATCAGCCCGAGCCGATTCCTTCCAGATATTGCGCTTGTGAAGGCAATCAGGCAAAAAGAGCAGAAACTCGAAATTAAAAGCTCCAAAATGCTGTTGAAATTCGAGAAGATAGTCGAGTATGCAATCAAGCTTGGCCCTTTCCAGACCAGCCTTACGCTTGAATGGCTTGAGAAATTTTCAGAAAAGTTCCCGCAAGCGGTGGATTATGCAAAAGCGCATGCGCTTTATTTGCTCCAGCAAAAATTCGCATCCAGCCTTTATCACGCTTCCAATGCAAAAGAGATCACAAATTCCTGCTGGTATGCGCGCCGCGCAATCAGCCTGTCAAAAAGCAAAAGCGACACTGTGAACAAAATCAGCCTCATTTGCGAGGAGTTTTGCAACTCTTGGCATGTAAGGAAGATTGGCTTGGAGCCAGACGAGGTAAGAAAAATATTTTCCAGCGAAATTCCTGACTTGATGTTTTTCTCAGAGATACACCTTTTCTTTGACAACTGCAGGGAGAAAATCGGAAGGGCACTAATTGAGCACAGAATCCAGGAGGCTCAAGAGCTTGCCCTGAAGGCAATGAGCAAGGCAGAGGAGCTTGCAAGCAAAGCGCTCATTGCGGAGTTCAAGATGCTTTACCTTGAGGCAAGCCTCTTTGAGGCGCTATTTGTGAAAAACAGCCTAAAAGAGGCAATCGAGCATGCAAAGCAAGTTGTTTCGCTTTCAAAAAAACAAAATGCCCCGCTGCCGACATTCACCTCCGAGCTTTTTTTCAGGTACGCCTATCAGACAAGCAAGCAGGGAGAGCTCTTGAACAATCCTTGCGTAATCCGGCGCACAATTCTTCGCGAAGTCCCTGGCATCCAATCAAATTACACTGCAGAAATAGAGAGGCTTGAGCTTCAACTGAAAAACGAGGCAAGATCCATCCTTTCGCTTGCAACCGACAAAATGCAAGACGACCTTTTCTTCATAGCCTACAGGATAGCGGAGCTTTCGTTTTTTGCGCCTTCCAAGACATTCTTGCAAAAAAGAAAAACAATAGTCGAAATTCTCGAAAGCTTTGCTCAGGAATACGAAATGAAGTACGGCAAGCAGTCAGCCGACCGCGTTGGCTATTCTTTAGAGAAAATAAGAGGGCGGCTTTCAAGGCTGTTGCCTGACTTGTACCAGAAACCCTCAATTATTTAAAGGAAGTCAATCGATTTGTTAGATGATGAACATAGCGCTGTTTACCGATAGCTTTCTCCCTATCCGCGACGGAGTAGTGTCTTCCATTCTGGCTTACCGGCAGGGGCTTTCCTCTTACGGCCACAAGATGTTCATCTTCGCGCCCCAGCTTGAGGGCGCAAAAAAAGAGCCTAACGTGTTTCGGTTTGCCTCGCTGCCTTTCCCCCCTTACCCGGAATATCGCGCGGCAATTTTCCCTCATGTGTCCTCTTCTTATGCAAAGAAGCTGCAAATTGACTTGGTGCACTGCAAAGCGATGACTACAATGGCGCTTTCTGCAGTCTGGTTTTCAAAGAGAGCAAAGCTTCCTGCGATGGCTTCGGTTGAGACAATGATACCTGAAGGGATGCACTACTTAATCCCAATCAAGCAGGCGGAAGGGATAGGAAAAGCCGCAATCTGGGCATATTTGCGCTTTCTTTATTCAAACTTCCGCCTGGTCACTGCGCCGTCCTTGCATTCGTGCAAAATCCTCAAAGAGCATGGCATCGACGCGATTTTGCTGCCTTCCCCGGTGGACACCGAGAGGTTCAAACCGCGCCGCTCTTCTGTCAAAAAAGAGCTGGGGCTGGAAAAGAAAAAAGTTGTCCTTTCGGTTGGAAGGATCGTCAAAGAAAAGAACTATGATATCCTGCTTGAGGTTGCAAAGCTGCTTGAAAAGGAAGAGGTTGTTTTTTTGCTTGTTGGGAAAGGGCCCTATCTGGAAGAGTTTCGGCACAAGGTTGCAGCAAGAGGCCTCTCTTCTTGCATCCGATTCGCAGGCTTTGTTCCAGATGAAAGGCTTGTGGACTTCTATAATGCCTCGGATGTGTTTGTTTTTCCGTCCACATTTGAGACCCAAGGGCTCACTTTGCTTGAAGCGCTTGCATGCGGGAAGCCTGCTTGCATCCTGAAAGGCACGCCGATGCAGGAAATCATGGTCGAAGGAAAGACCGGCTTTTCATTTGCATCTGCGCCCGAGTGCGCAGAAGCCATCCTCAAATGCATTCTGCAAAGCAGCAAGATGGCGGATGCCTGCAGGAAAAAGGCACTGGAATATTCAATTCCAGCCTGCACAGCCAAGCTGCTTGAAATTTACGGCAAGCTTTTGTCTTCTTAGGCCGTTTGGCAAGCCAAAACCTTATAAGCATGGCAAGTGAATGTAGCAAAGGCGAGGGCATAGGCATGATAGACATCAGGTATCTCTCATATGGGGCGGCAGGAATTGGCCTTCTTGGGGCTTTGGGATGCTTTGGGGCAGGAGGCAATCCAATCCTCACCTTTGTATTTGGGCTGATGTGCATGCTTGGCTCAGTAGGAGCGGTTGCCCTCTACAAATACGGCTATTTGATCATCCCGTTTCTCACCAAGCAAGGAAACATCGTGCAAATAATAGAGGGAGGCTATGAGATACCTCCATCAAACGACGTGATAATAAAGAACGTAGGCGGAATTTATTATGCCTCAAAATTCCTCGGGGTTCGCATTTTTGAATCTGCATCCGAAAAAAGCACGGAAGAAAACATAGTCTATTCAGAATATTTCGAGCGAGCAATCTCAAGCGTCAAATATGTGACAAAATTTGCGCTTATGGTCTATATGAAGGACATAACCGAATACCGCAACCGAATTGAGACTAAGCATGCTGAAGCCCAGCTTCGGCTTGCCCGCGAGCGAGACAAGCCCGACCCAGATGTCCTAAAGCTCGACCGATATGAGAAAGAGGTCGCAATGTGGGAAAACCAGATAAACAAGCTCACAAGAGGGATCAAACCAATGGGGGTCGTCTCTTACGTGATGACCACCGCAGTCGGAGTAAGCAAAGAAGCAGCAATCGCTGCGGCCACTGCGCAGGCAAACGAGCTGAAAGCAACAATCTCAAACGCGCTGAATGTGCAAGTCGAGCTGCTCAGCGGGGACGAGATGCTGCGCTGCTTCCAGTGGGAGACGATGATTCCGCCAAACCCACAAGAGCTTGAGCAAACGCTTGTATAGGTGTGGTTTTAATGGGGCGCTTGAAGCTTTCCGAAGTGGATAACGTGGATGTTGCAAGGAGAAATATCTTTGTCCATCCGCCTGAGCCGCCAGCCGAAGCCTTAATGGCAGACCCAACAAATTCAATCTATATCGGCCGGACGAAAATTTTCCATGTGCCATTCTATTGGACTTTCCAGAAAACAACAAACCCGCACATTTGCGTGGTAGGAATCACAGGCTCCGGAAAGTCCTACTTTGTCAAGACTTTCATCACAAGGGCAAGCTTTGTTTGGGGCACAAATGCATTCATAATAGATTGGGCAGGCGAATACAAGGATTGGGTCAAGCAGACAGGCGGAAAGGTCATCTCGCTTGGGAGAGGCTCTTCAATCAACCTGCTGGACACTGCCGGCATGAAGCCAAATGACCGCATAAAGCAGATTATGAGGACGCTGGATATCCTCACCGACATTGGGCACTATCCTGAGCAAAGAAGGCTGACTGAGATGGCGATTGAAAAGGCGTATGTAAACGCAAAATTCAAGCTCGACTCGAAAATACAGGTCGATGGGCTTGGCAGGCCTCTCAAGCCGCCCACACTCAAAGATGTCCAAAAAGTGCTGGAGGACCTTGCAGAATCCGGCACCTATGACTTTCCTGCCGAGCTTGAGAACGCGATCTACCGGATAAGGCAGTTCACAAGGGAAGGCGAAGATTTTTTCGCTCAGCAATCTACTATCGATTTGGAAAAGCTTACCAAGGGGGGACTTGTTGACCTGGACCTTTCCGGTCTGCCCGACGAGACATTCAGGGGGCTTGCAGCCCTCTCAATGCTGCAGTTCATCAAAGAGAAGATGAGGGAAGAAGGCTGGTCCCCAACAAAAGGCCTGAAGCTTCTTGTCGTCCTTGATGAGGCCTGGAAAATCGCAAAAGATGACAATTCGGATGCAGTCATGATAGTGCGCGAAGGGCGCAAATACCAATTCGGCCTTATCGTCGCATCGCAAAATCCAACTGACATTTCAGAGGCCATCTTTTCAAACGTCGGAACCACTTTCATCTTGCGCGTCAAGTTCGAGCGCTATCTTGACTATTTGCAGGCAACTTTGAACTTCTCAGACTACATGAGAAACGAGATTGCAAAACTTGGCGTGGGGCAAGCTGCAGTCAACATGGCATTCCAGACAACTGCAGACTATTCGGACACCTTCCTTCTCGAGAAAATCGAAGGCGAAGAGCCGATGCAAGAGTTCTTCTTGGATTTGGAGTCTGTGCTCAGCCAAGAAGAGCTCATGATGGAAGGCACAACAAGGTCAGTATCTTTCGAGAAAGAAGAGCTCAAAAAGAAATTGCGCGAGTTTGGGCTTGGCGAAGAGCAAGCAGACGACATAGTCTCGATTTTTGCGGCAAAGGGCAGGAGGCTGGAAGTTGCCTCATTTGTCATTCTGCTTCAGCGCTATGGAATTGCAAGAAGCCACATCAGCGGGCTTCTGAAGGATTTGGGGCTGGAGGATTCAGTCGTTGTCTCCATCCTAGCCAGCGCAGACGAGCTTGCAATAAGGCTTGGCGACGAAGATATAACCGAGTATATCTTGGGGGAGGCAAAGAAAGCGGTGATTTAGGATGGCAAAGACGGTCTTTTTTACCAAAGAGGAGCTTCGCAAAAGGCTGAGGACATTTGGCTTGGATGAGCTGAAAGTTGCCGAGATCGCCTCGCTTTTTGACAAAAACAACAAGCATATCGACGTCATTTCGTTTGTCATAATGCTTGAGCGGTTTGGGGTGCAGCGCTCAGACATCTCATCTTTCTTGCACGATTTGGGGATTGATGAGCCAACCCTTATCAATATTTTTTCGAAAGCAGACTTTACGAGGCTAGGCCTGGGCAACCAGGAAATAACGCAAGTTGTGCTTGCGTAGGTGAGTTTATGGCAAATGTATGCATCATCTGTGAAAAAGAAAAAAGCGGATTTCCTGTGCAAGACGACTACGTCATCTTGGCGATCAGAAAAGTGAAGAATTTCTTGCGCATAGCAAAGAACAACAACCTGGTCGTCTGCCAGGATTGCCTGGAGGTCTACCAGAAGAAGAGGGCCAAATACGAAAGGGACCTTGCAATCCATGCAATAATCGGAGGTTTCATTCTGCTCACAATGATTTTCTTGCCGATATTCACTACGGGTTTCTCACTAACTGCGGTCTTTTTTGGCTTGCTGCTGTTTGGATTGGTGATGCTGCTGTCAGTCTTTTCCCACTGTCCCAAAATCCAGCAAACAGCTCCAAAAGAAGAAAAAGAGGCAGAGCCAAGCAATCGCCCCGAGCCAAAAAAGCCTTCCAGAAAGAAGAAAAAGTAAGGTAGGTGTTTGGTTTGGTCTTGCCGCAAGCTTCGCCTGCGCAGTCTGCTCAGTCTCCTGCTGAGCCAAAAGTCAGCGGATTTCGCATACAGGCAAAAAGGCTCAAGCAGCCAACCGAAATCGCCCAAAAGCTTTCCGAGCTTTCTTTCTTGGAGATGACGGTGGAGAAAGACAGCCTCATTGCACTAAACGTGGAGTCTCGAGATATACAGAAAAACCCATATCTTTTTTCAATCGTGTATTTCAGGCCAACAATGATCGAAGTCCTCTATTCATGCCCGCCTACGCTTGCCCCAAAAAAAAGAAGGCTAGATGTATTGAGGCATTTTCTGAATCTCTTGACACTTGTGGATGATTGCTACAAAGTTGAAATGAAGCAGATTTACCAGCTGCTTGAGGCTTCATTTGCGCAGCTTAGCGAATATGTCTCGACAGACTATGACAGGCTTTTTGCCCTCTACGACAATCTCAAGACCGATTTTGCGCAGCTGCAGAAAAAATACAACGACGCAAAAGAGGCAAGCGCAAGCCTCTCAAAAGAAAATTACGAGCTGAAGACAAAAAATGACGAGCTTACGCTGAAACTCAAGTCGCTTGAGACATTTTCAGACACTATCCTGGCTCTTAAGATACAGGAATGGCTTGCTGAGCACAAAGGGGAAATCAACATCGCAGACTTTGCCAAAGTCTACAATGTTCCGGAGACCCGCGTTGAGCAAATGCTCAACAAACTCGTGACAGAAGGTTATTTAGAGACCAAAGGTTAATCCTCTTTTACTGTGGTAAAAATGGCAGATGACGCACTGAAGCTTAAAATTTCAAAAAAAGCTTATGTTTTTGAATTAAAGAAGAAATTCGAGGCAAAAAAGACATTTTCGATCAAAAAAGCCGCCGCCCCGACCCCTGCCGATGCAATAAAAGAGAAGATTGAATCTATTTTCAAAAAAAACGCGCCAAAAGATGAAAAGCCGTCGCCGCCTTCTGCCCCAAAAAGCACCATTCTTCAGGCTATTGCAGTCGCATTTGTCGTTTTTTTTGGGCTGGTGCTGTTTGTCTTGATTTCGGTCTTTTCTACTCCAGTTTCGCAGCCGCTCCCACAGCCAAAGCCCCATTTTAGCGGGACACTTTCTTTCAAGATTGACGACTGGCTAATGCTGACAAGTCAATCTGGGGAAGAAAACGCATACTCTGCCTACATGCTTGTTTCATATTCTGCCTCCAATCTTTCTTCTCTGAATTTTTCAGTCTCTTTGTATCCTCAACAGCCTCCAACGCATGTCTTTCTTCTTGATTACCCAAAAGACAGCGCAAGCTCATACAGCTCGTTCAAAAAAGCCCTCACCGCAAACCTCAAGAAGCACTCGATTGCGGTAAGCGAGATTGGAATCGAAAAGCTGCCCTCTCTTGGGCAAGAAAGCATCTTGATAATCCCGACCGGATATTTTCCGGCAGAGCTGCTTGGGATTGGAAATTCGTTTACTTACAAGGATTTGCTTGCAAAAGGCGTCACACTCATTTACATTGGGATGCCTTTTGACAACCAGGCGCTCAACCAGGATGGCTTGCCTGTCTCAGTCAGCCACCGGTCGCTATCTTTTGACAGAAAAGCAAGGCCTCGCTCAACCGAAGGCTTTAGGCTGTTTAATGCGCAGTATGCTGTCTCTTCCTCTCAGGAAGACAAAGAGCTGGTCGTGCGCCCTCAGATTTACGGCTCGGTCTCCCACCTAACCTACAAAAGCGGCTCATTGCTTTTGCTTCCGCAAAGCCTTGACGGCGGGTGGCGGGAGCGCGATGTTGCAGGAAGCTGGATGGAGAAGGGAGAGGTTGCGGCAGAAGACATTGCAATGCTGATTTTGCAGCAGCCCTGGACAGCCAGCTTGGACAAAAAAGTGTTCACAGCCAGCCTCAATTCCACAAAGATCTCAATTTTCAGCAATTCTGTTGGGCTGGATCGCGTCTATGTCAAGCTGGTTGCAACTGCAACCGACCTCAACGGAATCACGCAAAACTTTCTTGAGATTGTCAAGTTGGAAAAAAAGCAGAAAGGCACCCTTTCGCCTTCCGAGCCAAAGATAATTCCATTTTATCTTTCAGGTCAAAAAGCCCGCCTCAATTTGGCGCTAAGGGAAAACTCCACCTCCCCAGTCAAGCTCTATGTTGAGATGTACAAGGATGGCCAGCTTCTGCAAAGGACGGACGTGGAGCCCGGGCTTACAATACCCACCACCGAAAAGTCAATAGACCTGCAGGTCAATTCTGAGCCAGGAAACTATGTCGTGCTTATCACGGATGACAGCGGCAAAATCTATGCTGGTTGCGAGCTTGAAGTAGCGGATTTGGACATTTCGCTAAATTACAGCAACTGGGAAAAAGGGAAATTCTCGTTTTTGCTTTCTTCATTTGGCCAGCCAATCGAGCCGAGAGCAATCTCGGTCAGCATTGACGGAAAGCATGAAACATATTATACGCCGGCAATGCTTGCGTTCACTCCCACCGCAACCGTCCTTGAATATTCCTATCCTGAAAAATTCGAAAGCGGAACCTACAATTTCATTTTCACAATTGGCGCTTACAAAAAAGTTATAACGCAAGAGTATGTCCGTGTCCCACAAGTCTGGGAAAATCCAGTCGTGCTTCTTTTGGGGTTCCTTTCCCTTGTGATTACTGTAATTGGCACAATTATGCGAAAGCCAGAGGAAACAAGATATGGTCTGGACATACCCGATTTCCCGCCGCTTTCGACAATCAAGATACCCGTCAAACGCCAGACAGTGATGGAAATCTTTGAGTCGGTCAACAACAGCTATTCTTGGCAGAGAATGCCATTGCGACTTGAGGAGATAAAAAACGGCTTCAGGAAACTTACTTATCAGGGAAAGCCGATTTTGATTGGTGATTTCAACCTTGAAAGGATACTTTCGAAAATGGAGCAAGAGGGGCTGGTAAAGCAAGAAGCAGGCTATTGGGGGCTTACAAAATGGGAAAAGGAAAGCAACCACTCAATCCACTACCTTACAGTCTATCGCATGCTGAGGAACGCCTTTGTCAACAATGCAGTGAAATTTTCCAAGTTGGATGCGATTGAGGAATGCGATGTCAAGGCAATCGCAGCAAACGAAGAGCTTTTCATCCACATAATGGAAAAGCCGTACGACAGGCAAATCCACCGCGCGCTTGCGACCGCAAAGAAAGGGACCACGTTGCTTGTTTTCAAGACTAACGATGAAAAGGAAGCGTTCAGGGCACTGCTGAACAGCACATCTAAGCTTGCGGTCGCGCTGAAAATGGAAATCGAGAGTGGCAGAATCTTTTTAATCTCTGCAAAAGATGAAATTTCTGCTTTTCTCAAAGGCTTGATAAGGTAAAGATATGAAAATAGCAATGCTTGGATGGGAGTTTCCTCCTTTCGTGTCAGGAGGATTGGGCACGCATTGCTTTGAGCTAACCTACAGGCTTGCAAAATTTGGGGTCCAAATTGATTTCTTCCTGCCCGTGGGCGCAAAGCAGGAGGGCATGCCTCCTTCTCTTCGGTTAATTGAAGTCGCAAAGACGATCATCTTCCCTTATCTTTCATTCTCAAAATCCAAAAGCAAGCCCCCCTCTTATGGCGAAAATCTGATTGCAGCAGTTGAAGAATACAGCAGAGACTGCGTCAGAGTGGTTTTAGAAGAGGCAAAAAAATCGCGCTACGATCTGCTCCATTCGCACGATTGGATGACCGCAAGCGCAGCACTGCAAATACGGAAAATCCTCAACATCCCGTGGGTGCACACCTTCCATTCCACCGAATTTGACCGGACAAGCTGGCCATGGGAATATATTGTTGGGATAGAAAGGATGGCGGCATGCGAGGCAGACAGGATAATTGCGGTAAGCAAGCGAACAAAAGAGCAGGTTTTGAGGCTTGGCGCAGCCGAAAGCAAAATAAGGGTTATTTACAACGGCGTGAATTTCGAAAGGTTCGCCTCCTCATCCATCCCATCGCACTCCACGCAAATAAAGAAAGAAAAGCAGATCGTGCTTTTTTTTGGGAGGCTGACCGAGCAGAAGGGCCCTGTCCAGTTTTTGCATGCGGCAAAAAAAGTGCTTGAAAAAAAGCCGAACACTTTATTTTTGGTGGCAGGCAAAGGCGAGCTTTTGCCGCTGCTTATCAACATTTCAATGCAGCTTGGCATCAGCCACAATGTCAGATTCTTGGGCTTCGTTCCTGAAGAAGAGCAAAGGATGATTTACAAGCTTGCGGACGTCTACGTCATGCCGTCTACCTCTGAGCCATTTGGCATTACTGCGCTTGAGGCAATGTCTTCAGGCACTCCTGTGATAATCTCAAAGACTTCTGGGGTTTCAGAGATAATAAAGGCTGCGATAAGGGTTGACTTTTGGGATATAAACGCAATGGCAGAAAAAATAATCGCAGTCCTTTCCTATACTCCTTTGTCCAAAACAATGTCCCAGCTTGGGATGAAAGAGGCCTCCTTGCACACATGGGACAAGACTGCAAAAGAGACTCTCGAGCTTTACAAAGAGGTTTCAAAAGTCTTCTGAAATGAATGCCTTTTTTTCATGGTCGTACACAAAAGTTCTTCTTTCATAGTATTTGCCGTTTGCCGTGATCAAGATCTTCTTTTCAGGAAGGAGTATCCTGCCTTCCACATTTGGGAAATGGGTCGGCGCATTGATGGAGAGGCGGGCCTCAAAGACAGCTTGCCTGAAATTGTTTTTCATTGAGGGCGGATCATCTGACTGAGAAGGCGTTCGGCACTGGAAATAATAAGAGGAGGGCTCTGAAAGCCTATCGACAAATTGCTCAATTTTAATTCCAATGCTTTGCGCGGCTGCCAGTATATTTTTGACAAAAAACTCAAACGCAACTCCTGCCTGCTGCGAAACATTCTCCATTATGCTGATTGGGTCTTGCGGAGCCTGGCTCCCATAAGCGCCAACAGTTACTTTCAAAGAGCGCAAGACAAAAAGGTTTGATTCGAAATCATAGTCTGCGTCTATGACAGGCTCAATAAGCCTAAGCTTCTTTTCATGAACGATTTCCTGCGGGATGCTGGAAATGACCTCCTCAATTTTTCCAATTTCTTGCACCTGCCGCTCTGTTTGGATGTATATTCTTGGGTCATTTTCATCATTATAGACAAAAGCAGGCTTTTCCCCAAAGAAATACCATACAAAATTTGCAAACAGCTTGCTTGCATTTCCAGCTAAGCGATAAAGCGGAAGCAGCTGCTCGAATTTTGCATATTTGCACTTTTCCAAAAGCTTTCTTGGCTTGGCAGACTCAATTTCTTTTGCCTCGTATTCCATCAATTTTACAATCTGCCTGAGCCTTCCCAAATCGCATTCTTGCGCCTCGCAAGAAAGCATGAAAATCCGCCTTTCTACCTCTGAAAGATAGGTCAGCAGCGAGGCGACTTCCTTTTTGCTCAGCCCTACCTTGGCAATTGCGTTGTTTTCAAAAACAATCTCTTTGTATTGCAAGAACTTTTTTTTGACTAAAGGCGCTGTTATATTCTTGAAGTCCTCATGGATAGCTTTTGCTTTTGCAATAAGCTGGAAGCGTTCTGACATATCACTATTATATGCCTTTAAAGCCTTATAAATTCATCCAATAAATAGTGCTTTGCATGAAGATATGCATCTATTTCCAAGTCCACCAGCCTATGCGGCTTTCGCGCTATTCGGTTTTTGGCCGCCCGCTAGGCTATTTCGATGATGAACTCAATTCGCAGATAATGCACAAAGTTGCGCAGAAATGCTATCTGCCTGCAAACAACCTGATTCTTGAGCTTCTGGAAAAGCACCCCAATTTTTGCCTCAGCTTTTCTCTGACTGGAGTATTTTTGGAGCAGTGCAAAAAATTTGCGCCCGAAGTGCTTGAAAGCTTTGCAGCGCTGGCAGCAAGCAAGAAAGTGGAGTTCTTATCAGAAACATACTACCATTCCCTTGCGTTCCTTTTCCAGGAAAAAGACGAATTCATAGAGCAGGTAAAGCTTCACCAGCAGGCAATCTCGCAGCTTGCGCCTCCATCAAAAGTGTTCAGAAATACTGAGGCGATGTTTTCAAACGATGTTGCCTATCTTGCAGAAAGGCTCGGCTATAGCGGAATAATGGCAGAAGGGCTCGACCACATTCTTGGCTGGCGCTCTCCAAATTACTTGTATACTGTTAAGGGTTGCCAAAAAATAAAGGCTCTTTTGCGGCATTACCGGCTTTCGGATGACATAGGCTACCGATTTTCTGCAAGATGGTGGAGCGAATACCCACTTACAGCTGAAAAATACGCCCGCTGGCTTTCCGAACTTTCTGGCGAGTGCGTCAACATATTCATGGATTATGAGACTTTTGGAGAGCACCACTGGCAAGACAGCGGCATTTTTGAGTTCTTGCGGCATCTGCCGGCAGAAGTTGAAAAAAGGCAAAACCTTGAGTTTGCGACTCCTTCTCAGCTTGTGGACACGCTTGCCCCCAAAGACGACATTGACGTTCCATACTTGACTTCATGGGCAGACATCGAAAGGGATACTTCCGCATGGCTTGGCAACCAAATGCAGCAAAACGCCTTTGCGCTTCTGCAGTCGCTTGAAAAGCCAGTCAAAGAATCGCAAGACCCCGAGCTTTTGCACATCTGGCGGCTCCTTGGAAATTCCGACCATTTCTATTACATGTGCACAAAATCGCTTTCTGACCAAGACGTGCACAATTATTTTTCGCCTTATGATTCGCCTTTTGAGGCTTACATAAACTACATGAATGTTCTTCTTGACTTCCAGCAAAGGCTGAAAAAAAGCTAATAGTAGTTTTGCAAGCCATCCAGCTTGATGACCTCTCCGTTGCCTAGCTCGACCGACAGCTTTTTGCCTTCTGCCCCAAACTCGCAGTAGACTATTGCGCGAGCTTTTGGCCTATTTATTATCAGCGAATCTCCAGACCTCAGCTGGTAATTGCCGTTTTTGAGCACAGTAACCAAAACGAATCTGTACGCGGCTGGCTCGCTCCTGTTTGGCGCATACCCATCTATTTCAATTCTGCCAACTGAAAAAGCAGGCTTTCCAAGGTCTTGGCTAAGCCTGCCGAAGTCAATGTTCATGTTGGTTTTGCAATAGCTTACAAAATCGTTCTTGATATAGACTGGAAGAACAATTTCTCTAGACTGCAAGCTTATATGGTAGGTAGTTTTGACTATATAATAGCTTTCATCCTCTTTACTGTAATGTATTTTTGCTGCCGAATCGTAAGGGATTATTTTCAGCTCAGAAGCAATGTCTTCATTGATTGCGGTTGCCTGTACAAACACCGCCCCGACGCTTTGATTTTTCCTGTGTTTGTAATACAGCCTGAAAAACTCGTTTCCCCTGTAAAGCTTTTCGATTTCGATTTCTTGCCCATAAGCTACAAAGTCCCCTAAAAACTCATTCAGCTTGACAATCTGCTCTGGATTTACTGCCGCAGCCAGCAAAAACCTATATGCAGACTTCCTGTTTATTTTCGGGATTGCCTCTATTGTCGCTCTTTTTGCATACTCCGCTTTTTCATTGAGCAGTTTCAAAAGCTCATAGGGCTCTTCGTTCTTGTGGACCTTTCTTTCAATCTCCCTAAAAAGAGAGATTGCCTCATTTTCTATTTTCAGCGTGAAACAAAAATCGTTTATCTTTTTCCAATCCTCTTTTGATGGGGCTGGCTTCTTTCCAATCCCATTCATCAAGATGCTTTCAGCAAGCGGAGCCCCAAACTTGCCTATCTGGCTTCGCAATTCTGCCATCCTTTGCTTAGTATCAGCAACACATTTTTGCGCATGCTTCAAAATAATGTCTTTTGTCATACTTCCTTTTCTGTCTCAAATCTTTTATAAATATATCTTTTTCCATTTTTTGCAACACAAACAGGCAGCGCAATAATCAAATATATAATATAAATGCACAAATTTCATTTGGATGGCAGACACCGACAGGAGCCTTTCGAGGCAAAAGTTGCTTGCTACTGCGCAGATGCTGCGAAGCGACGAGAACATTGGGGGAGCGCTTCTGGTGGCGTTAGGCACGCTTTTTCTTTTGATTTCGTTCAATTTCTACCCGCTTTTTGTCTCGTTTTTTCTTGCCGCGCTTTCAGGCGCAATAGCTTACAGCCGGCCGCCGCTTGGCACAATTTTTGGGATGCTTGTGGGATTTCCTGCGGTTTCTTACCAGTCGCCTGTACTTGCATGGGTTTTTTGCGCAGCAGTGGCAATCACGCTTTTTGAGGCTTTCGAGCACTGGAGCACAATATCATTCTTGAAAATCGCAATCTTTCTTCCATTTGCCCCCCCTCCAATCTCATATATTTCAGGCTTTCTGATGCTTTTCCTTGCAATAGCTGCATTCAGGTTCGGCAGCAGGCATTCGCTTTTCATTTCGCTCCCCTCAGTTTTCATCGTTCTTCTGCTTTCGACATTGTGGCTTCAGCCCACTTCTTCGTTTGTCACAATCTCAAACGATTATCTTTCCCTTTATGGCCCTGGGATGCCGCAGCTTTTGAACAACGAAAAGCCGCAGGTTGAGCTTGGGCAGCTTTTCGCAGAAGCCTCAAACTCGTTTTGGATGCTTTTTGATGCAGAAAACATCCGCCTCTTTTCGGAGGCAATTGGCCTGATATTTTCAAACACCGCAAAGCTTTTCACTGTTGATTTTGCCTTTCTGCAGCTTTTTGCATGGGCGATTGCGCTTTTTGCTTGCGCAAGCCTGCCGCCAAAAATAGAGGACGGAAGCTTCCTGTTTTTTGTCAAGCCGCAGACAAGGGCAAAATACAAGCAGACAATCGCCTCGCTTTCCCTTTTCATAATCCCGCTAAACAATCTCTTTTTTGCCGCATCGTTCAACAACCCAATCCAGCCAGCCTCATTTGCCTATTGCGCGGCAACCGTTGCCATCATTTCTGCAATCGAGCATTTCGGGATTTCGCTTTCCCGCGAGAAAATTGTTTTGCGCAGGCAAAAGCAGAAGGCATTTGGGAAGTTTGGGCTGCAGGATCTTTCTGAGTCAGACGGCGTCCAATCGCTTGCCGACGTTGGCGGATATGAGGATGTCAAAAGCGAGCTTCGGGAGGCAATCATCGCGCCGCTGAAGCAAAAAGAGCTTGCATACACTTATGGGATAAAGCCGCCAACCGGAATACTGTTTTTTGGCCCGCCTGGCACCGGAAAAACCCTATTGATGAAGGCGCTTGCCAAAGAGCTTGACTTGCCATTTTATTATGTCAAATGTTCCGATCTGCTGTCAGAGTGGTACGGAGAAAGCGAAAAAAACGTGGCAGAAGTGTTTGCGATTGCAAGGAAGAATGCGCCCTGCGTGCTCTTCTTTGATGAGATTGACTCGATTGGCAAAAGAAGGGACGCCTATTCAAATGATGATGTGGCGCCGCGCGTGATGTCGGTGCTTCTTTCCGAGCTGGATGGCTTCAAGGGCAAAAAGAACGTGATAACAATCGGGGCGACCAATGTGCCTGACCAGCTTGACCCGGCGCTCATGAGGCCGGGCAGGTTTGACAAGATAATCTACATGCCGCTTCCTGATTTTGAGGCAAGGAAGGCAATCTTCAAGGTGCATCTCAAAAAGCTGCCTGTTGCGCCTGACATTGATTTTGACAAGCTGGCTTCGATGACCGAGCGCTATTCTGGAGCGGACATAAAAAACATCTGTACTGAGGCCTCGCGGGAGGCTGCAAGAGAGGCAATAAAATCCGATGTTGTTGTCCCAATCTCAATGAAGCACCTCACCTTGATGATAAAGAGAATCAAGCCCTCTGTCAGCTTGGACATGCTTGAAAGCTACAACAAATTCAGGATGGACTATGAAAGGAGAAGCAGGGCGGAGGAGAAGAAGCCGGATGAGCGGCAGGTTCGCTGGGAGGATGTGGCGGGCCTTGAGGAGGTGCGCCGCATACTGCTTGAGTCAATCGAGTTGCCTCTGTTGCATGAGGATTTGATGAAAGAGATGGATGTCAAGCCTTCGAAAGGCTTGCTTTTATTTGGCCCGCCAGGATGCGGAAAGACGATGATTGTCAAGGCTGCGGCAAACGAGCTTTCCGCCAACTTCCTTTCAATTTCAGGCTCCGAGCTGATGCGCGGCAGCCGCTCCCCTGTTGTGGTGGTGCGCGAGATTTTCAACCGCGCGCGGGAAAGCGCGCCCGCATTGATTTTCATTGACGAAATTGAGGCGCTTGCCCCAAGCAGGGAGCACTACAGCGGAGGAATTCTCTCCGAGCTTCTGCAGGAAATCGATGGCATTAAAGAGCTGAAAAACGTTATGATAATTGGCGCTACAAACAAGCCATCCGCGCTTGACCCTGCGATTTTGCGCCCTGGAAGGTTCGACAAAATCATCTATATTCCGCCTCCCGACCTGCAGGCGCGAAAGCAAATCTTTGCAAGCAATTTGGCCAAATTCCTCGAAAGGCTTGACTTGAATGCGCTTGCAGCCGCAACCGAAGGATTTTCAGGAGCAGACATTGCGTCAATCTGCCAAGATGTCAAAATGCAGCTTGTGCGCAACCGGCTCAAAGGCAAGCCATCAACTCTGACTACTGCAGATGTGATGGAAGTGATTTCAAAAAGAAGGCCATCGATTACTCAAAAAGACCTCAAAGAATACATTGCTTTCATGCACGAATATGGAGAAAGAAAATAAATTATTACTTATTACCACTAAAATTCGTCAGTTCTGTGTTGAATATTTAGTTTAATGTCGATATATAATATTTTTTTTATAAACAAACGTTTTAGCAACTAAAAAAAATTTATAAAGCTAACCTATGACATCAAACCAGGACCTCTATGAGAGGCACTAGCCTGTGCCTTAAGGGGAGTGTATAGGGCAAAAAATGAATGTCGTCCAAAAATGCACCAAAAAAGGTGCAGTGAAGTGTTTATGATTTGCCCTAAAAGGACGACATTTGAGGTGAATAGATGAAAGGAATAAACATAAAGAAGATAGCGGCCTTCGCAGGCGCAGCTGTCCTCTTTGGCGCAAGCCTTGCAGTTGCCGACGTGGTTTATGGCAATGTGCAGCTTGTTGACCAATCTGGCCAGCCGACTGTGAAGATCGTTGTCGGAAGCAAAGCTGCAATCACCGACGGTGTGGCAGCAGCCAACATCGCGGCAAAGATTGCAAACGAGGCATACAAGAGCTCGACACTGACTGCTGGCCTTTCTGGGCAGGCAACCTGCAGCGTTGGCACCACAAACGCAACAGGCTCTTGCTCAGTAGTTGAGACCAGCAAGAAAGTGGTCCTGGAAGTTGTCGTTCCAGGAGAAGTCGCAGGAACCCACACCTTCAAGACCCTGATAACTGACACAATTGACA
>JAOAKI010000017.1 GCA_026413765.1 Microcaldota archaeon
ATTAGAAACTGCATAATCTCCAACTTCTCAGAAGGAATCCGATTCAGCGGAGCAACTGATGGACTCATCCAAAACAACACAATCACCAATACATTCAACGGCGGAAATGCAATCCGCATCATTTCTTCAGCTCACAGAAACAGGCTTATCTCAAACACAATCTTTACAGGCAATTCCTCAGGAATCTACATAGACGGCGGCTCAAACAACACAGTTGACTGCAACGGAAGCATAATGCTTGGAGGAAACTTCTCAGGCACTTACGGCATCTACACAAACCAACAAAACACTACGATCAGAAACTGCAATGTCTCTAACTTTGGCGCTGCTGTTAGAGCGGTGTATGCTCATGGTCTGAGAATAAGCGATTCAAATTTCAGCTGCACTAAAACATATTATATGACTGATGGAACCACACTTTCGATTGCAGACACAAACAACGTCTCAATTGACAACGTATATTCCTACACGCAATTTGTAACAAGTCTATACGCTCGTGGCAACAACTTTTCAGTATCAAACAGCACTTTTGTTTCAAATGGCTCATTTGCGCTTGAAGTTTATTCAACATCAAATTCTGTTTTCAGGAACAATAAATTTATTGGAAAAGAATCTGCGGCAAGATTTATAGTTGGAACATCAAACTTTACAGTCTTTGACAATAATACTTTCTATCAATATCCTACTCCCTATTCCGCTTTTATAGTTTGGAATGCTCAAGCTTCTTACATTAACTTTACTAACAACTTTTTCAATTCAACCGACAGCACTGTATTTGGATTTTATGGAACTGCAAGCTTGACAAACAGCAACTTCATAAACAACACAATTGAAGCTTATGGTGGCGTGTATGGAATATTCCTAAACAGCAACTCACACAACAACAGCCTGATTGGCAACAGAATTTTTGTGAAAAATGGGCATGGAATATACACCGAAGGCGCAAACACGTTCATTGACTGCCAAGGCAAAACCATGATTGGTGGGAACTTCTCAAACACTTATGGAGTATATTCCAACCGATCAAATACGAGTCTGAGGAATTGCACTATAATGAATTTTGCGGTTGGGGCAATGCTTGATGTTGGGGCATCAAACAGCACCCTTTCATACAACAATATCTCAAATAATACAAACACAGGAGTTTTTGCGAATTCCTCTGGCTTTGTTTTGACCGACAATTCATTCTGCCACAATCTTTTGGATGTGAAAGCTACTGGCTTTGGAAGCGGAACAAGAAATAGATGCGATTCATATTCTGGTTGGCAGGAAGAAGGGCACTTTGGATGCACGTTCGCATGCACGAGCCTCTGGCATCGTTTCTTTGGAAATGTCAGCGGGCAAATTATTGTGGGGAGCGCTGACACTACGCCTTATGTGTACAGCTGGAAGTCAGAAGCGCTCAACATATATGTCACTGACTATGACTCGGCAGTCAATTGGTCTGCGCTGCAGGCAATAGGCAAAAACGTAACAAACGGCACGGTCAGCGGAGACTTCATCGAGCTAGACTTGGCATTTGGCACAATGAATTTCCCGGACAATATTACTAAGGTTTATTCAATTGACGGCTCAATTCCAATCGAAACCGACACAATAAATGTGTTTGGCAAGACAATCGCTAGCGTTCCTGTGGCAAATTCGACCAAGTACAACACTTCTTTCAAGACAGGCATCCTGTGGGACACAAGCCAAGGTGGTCCACGCTACAACTCATCGCTCAAGCAAACCACCGTCTGGGTGGTGAAAGCCAATTCTTCGGTTCAGGATGCTTATGGAACATATGACTTCCTGATTCAGGTCCCCTATACGCTTGGAATGTATAATGGAACGAATAACCTTATTGCAATCTATGCGGAGTTGAAATGAATGAAAAATTCATGGTCCTGGGCAGGCAGCTGCCTTTTCATCAATATTGTGTGGTATCCCTCACTGCCACATGAAAGCCCAAAAAAAGGCTAACCTGCCCGGGCTTCTCAAAATGACTCTTGCCTTTTTTGCATTCTGTGCAGCAAAGCCTGCCATTTTGTGCGCACAACAATTGCTCTATCTTTCCAGCCGAACCTATGGCATTCAAATTAGAAATTAGTTTCTATTGCGGCATTCCATTCGGTTCGATTATGAATCTCCATGATTTTCATTTGGGCTGCCTCTTGCGTTGAATCGTTCTTAAATTTTTTGGCAGAAAAAGCAAAAGATGGCAGAAAAGATTGTCGTCGGAATGTCTGGCGGCGTCGACTCTTCTGTTTCGTTGCTTATATTAAAGCAGCAAGGGTGGGAGCCAGTCGGCGTTTCTTTGCTCCTGCCTGCTTGGGAAGGCGAATGCAAAAGAGAAAACGCATGCTGCACAGCTCAATCTCTTGCGAGCGCAAAAAGCGTTTGCAAGGCAGCAGGCGTTCCCTACTATGTCTATGATTGCAGAGAGGAGTTTAGGAAAGCCGTAATGGATTATTTTGTTACTGAGCTTGCTTTGGGCAGAACCCCAAATCCATGCAATTTTTGCAATTGGCATGTCAAGTTCACCAAGCTTTTTGAATGGGCAAAGATGCACGGGATAAAATACGTTGCCACCGGGCATTACGCGAAAATAAAAAAGAAAAAAGAGGGTTGGTTTTTGGCAAGACCAAAA
The DNA here is from genome assembly GCA_026413765.1 of Microcaldota archaeon. Lineage (GTDB taxonomy): Archaea > Micrarchaeota > Micrarchaeia > Anstonellales > Anstonellaceae > UBA10161. The sequence continues at coordinate 2,630 of JAOAKI010000017.1, forward strand.
GACAGGATAAAAGACCAGACTTATGGTCTTTGTTTTCTGCCTCGCGAATGGCTGCCAAATATCGTATTTCCCTTGGCAGATTTGACCAAGCAGGCAGTCTATGAGATAGCAGTCAAGCATGGCTTTGACTTTTACACAAAAGTCAAGCAAAGCCAAGACCTCTGCTTTGTTTCAGGCAAATATATGCGCAAATTTTTGCTTGAGAAAATCGGAGCAAAGAGAGGTCCGATTATCGAATATGAAACCATGAGGCAGATCGGACGGCATGATGGGATTTTCAACTTCACAATAGGGCAAAGAAGGGGCCTTTTTTTCCCGCAGCGCTATTTCGTGGCAGCTGTCGATCCTTCAAAAAATGCAGTTTTTGTGACAAAAGACAGAGGCAAACTTGCAAAAAATGGCATGGTTGTAAAGAATTTCAACTATCTTTGCAAGCCTTTCAAAAGAATATCCGGCGCAATCCAGATACATCCTCACCAAAAGGAAGTCCGATCTAAGATAGCTGCCATTTCAAAAGGCGAGCTTAAGGTGTGGCTTTCAAGTCCTCTTGAGGGAATTGCCCCTGGCCAAATATGCGCAGTATACAAAAAGGACATTTGCCTTGGAGGAGGGATAATCGACAGCTCATTTTAGGCTCTTTTTTGCCGCTGCGCTTGCAAGAAGCATGCTGAAGCTCAGCAGCGTAGTTGCAGCTCCGGTAGGCACCCCTATATAATATGAAGCCAAAATCCCGAACCATACTGACAAAATCCCAATCGTGCAGGCAGCCAATACTGTCTTTTTGAAGCCGCAGTTCAGCTGCAGTGCCGCAGAAGCAGGCATCACTATCAGAGAGGAAGTAAGCAGAATTCCTGAGACCTTTATGCATAATGCAGTAGTCATCCCCACAATCATGACAAAAGCCGTGTTGTAAAAATCGACATTCATGCCTGCCGCCTTCGACCCTTCTTCATCATAGCAAATCGCCAAAAAATGCCTATGGAGATAGGCAGTCAGCAAAATGGCAGTAGCGCCAAAAAGCGCAATGAGCGCCAACTCATCCTTTGCGATGGCAAAGATGCTTCCAAAAAGATAAGCGGAGATTTCCACCGAGCTGGCTTTCGCAGCCGAAAGTATCAGGATTCCTGCAGAAAGGCCTAGGGGAAGGATAATTCCTATTGCAGCATCTTCCGAGAGCCTGAATGCTTTGCGGATTTTCTCAATCATGAATGCTCCAGCGATTGCGCTTGCCAATGCCCACCCAAAAGTGCTTGACCGCGTCACAATCGCAGTGGCAGTCCCTGCAAGCGAAAAATGAGCAATGCCGTCAGTCAGGAATGCCATCCTTCTCAATATTACAAAAGTGCCAATCAAGCTGCATGCAATTGCAACAATGCTTCCTGCCAAAAATGCGCTTTTCATGAATTCGTATTCCAAAATCTCAATCATCAAATCACTCGTGGGGATGGCGGTGCTTGATTATTTTCACGTCATGCCCATATGCGCCCCTTATGCCTTCCGCGTCAGCAAGCGAAGCTGCTTTGCCGCAAAAATAAACTCTCTTGTTGATGCAAGCCACCTTGTTTACCAAATATGACATAAAAGTCAGGTCATGCGACACTAGAACAATTGTTGTTCCGCTTTCGTGTATCCTTTCAAGAAGGCAGCAGAACTTTTCCTGGAAAGCCGCGTCAATGTCGTTTGTCGGCTCATCCAAAAGCAAAAGCTCAGGCTCTCCTACCAGTGCCTTTGCAAGAAGCACTCTCTGCAGCTGCCCACCAGAAAGATTGCCAACCATTTCATCTTTTTTTTCTTCAAGCCCAACTTCCATCAAGATTCTGTCCACCTTTTCTTTTTGCCATCTTTCCATCCCTTTCCACGATGGAAAAGGCTTCAGCCCCATTGCAACTATCTCCGAGACGGTGGCAGGGAATCTCTTTTCGGACGGAGGTTTTTGGGGCACATAGCCTATTTTTTTGCCTGCTTTGACATTTTCTTTCCCAAACACCATTATCTTTCCGCTCCATGGCTTGGCAAGGCCTGCCGCAAGCTTCAACAGCGTGCTTTTTCCTGCCCCGTTTGGGCCCACTATCCCAAAAAAGTCTCCTTTTTCAACTGTCAAGCTCACATTTTCTATCACGGGCTCTTTTTCATACCCGAAAGTGACGTTCAAAAATTCAAGCGCTTTCATCCCAAACCTCTTTTGAGCTGCTCCAAATTATATATCATCACTTCAAAATAGCTTCTGTTTGCATTAAATTCAGTTTTTGTGTGCATCGTGTCAAGATAAGCTATTTGCGCGCCTATTTCTTTTGCAACCGCATCTGCTGCTCTGTTTTCTATGTTGGAATCCGCATATATTACGGTTATGTTCTCCCTCTTTGCAAGCTCCACAATATCTGCGAATTTCTTTGCAGAAAGCTCGTCTCCTTCAAATTCCTCAAGCACAGCGTAATACTTAAGCCCATACCTTTTGTTGAAGTGCGAAAAAGACGGATGAGAAATGATATAGCCTTTCTTTGAAAAGTTTCCAGTCTCATTTCTTATCTTCTCGTCTAACTCGCCAAGCTTCCTGGAATATTCTTGCGCATTTTTGCGGAAGTATTCTGCATTTTGCGGGTCAGCTGCAGAAAAAGCCTCGGCAATCGCAGCCACCTGCTTTTCAGCCAAATTCGGGTCAAGCCAGACATGCGGGTCTGCAGCTGCGGCATCAAAAGCAATCCCCTTTGTTGTCCGGACAAAAAGAATGTGCGGATAGTATGCAGCTATTTTTTCGGCATATGGCTCAAGGCCGGCCCCATTGTAAATCAGCACGTCAACATCCTTCAGCCTTGCAAGCTGGGCAGGCGTTGGGTCAAACAAATGGGGGTCAGCATTCGCAGGCAATAAATCCACTACTTCGATTTTCTCCCCTCCGACTCCCTTGGCGAACTGCTCCAAGAAATATGCTGTCGTGGCAACTTGCAGCTTCTCCGCTTTGATTTTTTCTTCTTTTTGCGCGCAGCCGAGTATCAAAATCAAAGCGCAAAGCGCCAAGCAAGCCGCCTTGTCCATGTTTCTATCATTTAAAGTAGTTATTAAAATTCTTACTATGTTGTAATAATGCGGTGTCTTAGATGAGGAAAGCGACCCAAATTATCAGTGTCTCGCTTGACCAAGAGACTGTCAAATGCCTGGAAGAGGCAGAAAGGGACCTGAACTTTGCCAGCCGATCTGATGCTATTCGCGCTGCAGTCAAGCTTCTTTGGTCAGATGCAGCATCGCGAAAAAAGCTGTCCGGCAAGATCAAAGCCGTCATAGTCGCAACTCATCACCAAAAAAGGGAAGACAAATTGAACCAGCCTGCCCATCATTTTGACGACATAATTGAGACGCAGCTGCATTCAAACCTCAGCAGCTCCAATTGCCTTGAATTGTTTATTGTGGACGGAGATTCTCAGCGAGTAAGGGATTTTTTGAGAGCCATACAAAGCCAAAAGCCGGATAAGATTAACATTTTTTTTCCTTAAGGTTGGTGAAGCGGAGGGGGTTGTAATGGCAAAGATTGTGCATTTTGAGCTTGAAAAATGGGAATACAAATATCTTGCATCCAAGCTTTCGCATCATGAAATGACTTGCATAGATGGGCATCTTTCTTCCTCAAACATTTCCCAAGCTTTTGATGCTGAAATACTTTCAGTTTTTATCTATTCAAAAATAGGGAAAAAGGAGCTTGATTTGCTCCCAAACTTGAAGATGATCGCAACCCGCTCCACTGGGTTTGACCACATTGATGTTGCGGAGTGCAGTTCAAGAGGCATAGTCGTGTCCAACGTGCCTGAATATGGGTCAAAAACAGTGGCAGAGCATACACTTGCGCTTATCCTGGCAATTTCCAAAAAGCTCATCCCGTCGGTTGAGCGGACAAGGCGGGGGGATTTCAGCCTCAATGGCTTGCGCGGATTTGATCTAGAAGGCAAAACTTTGGGAATTATTGGGTTTGGCAGGATTGGCCAACATACCGCAAAGCTTGCCAAAGCTTTCGGGATGAACGTGATTGCTTACAGCCCGCATATAGATTCTGCCATTGCCTCAAAGCTTGGCTGCAAGCCTGTAAGCCTCGACGAGCTTCTGGCTTCTTCAGACATCATCTCTTTGCACGCTCCGCTCACCAAAGAGACTTATCATATGATAAACAGTGAAACAATAAAGAAGATGAAAGACGGCACAATCCTCATCAATACCGCAAGAGGTGGGCTTGTTGACGCCAAAGCTTTGGTGGCTGCGCTTGATTCGGGCAAAATTGCGGCTGCCGGGCTGGATGTTCTGGAGGAAGAATGCAATATCAAAGAAGAAGCGCAATTGCTCTCTCCTCACTTTGCAGGCGAATGCGATCTTAAAACTGTCCTTGCAAACCACATCTTGCTTAACAGACAAAATGTCATAGTCACTCCGCACAATGCCTTCAACAGCACTGAAGCTCTGCAGAGAATCTTGGACACAACTGCTCAAAATATTGCATCGTTCCTCAATGGGCAGCCAATCAATGTGGTAAGCGCCCCCAAAAGCGCCGTCTAAATCATCTTTATGTCTTGCTCCAGTTCTTGCAGCTCTTGCTCATGCTCTATTTCATCTTCGAGTATTTTCCTTATCATGTGGAATGTAATGGGGTCTTTTTCGACCATTATTTTTTTGAGCAGATTATTGTACACTTCTATCGCGCATTGTTCGCCTTTTATGTTCTGCTCAAGCACTTTCAGCACATGGTCGTCTTTTGGCTCGTCATAGCCGCAATTTGACATTTCCAGAAATTTTGCGGGGTTCAATATCGGCGTCCCGCCAAGCTGTATTATCCTTTCTGCCAGCATCTCTGCATGCTCCAGCTCCTCTTTTGCGTGCTCTTTGAGCTCTTCTTGGACATCAGGTCTCATTGGTCCTCTTACCACGTAAGCGCCAACCCAATATTGATAATACGCAAGCCATTCGTCTGCCAACGCTTTATTCAGAAGCTGAACAATCTCGCTTGCGCCGCTACCGACAATTTCAACAGCTTTCGTTCCCATCAACTCACCCTTCTTACACTTTTTTCATGTTAAATTTAAATCTTGTTGCCTCCATATCCCTCCCTCGCCTATCGCAAAGGTGCTTTCTTTATGCAAAAGCAGCTGTTTCGCCTAAGTTTGTATGATCCAAATGAGGGCCAGCTTCTCACCCAGATTCAGGCGATTGCAAAAGCCAACCAAAAAAAGTTCAGGCTGCTTTCTAACAAAGAGCTCGACCACATTCTATTTTCGCCTTCCCTTCCTCAGGAGATGGATTCTTGCCAGATCTGGACCGGTACGCTGTGCGCTTACGAAGTCCCTCGTAAGTTCTTTTCAAATTTCATCCAATATTTTGACAAGCGCGCAAATATAGATGTGGTCTTCGAAGTTCCATACAAATTTGTGGGCTCAGTTGGTCTATTAGTTGTAAACCAGGATTTTGACCGATATGGAAACCCACTTATTACAGTTGAAAATAAGGAAAAAGTTTTCCTCTTGAAAGTCCATGACTTATCTAAGGTACACATTATAAAAGATTTTCCGGAATGCTGTGGCTGGTACCCCATTGAGGAGCGCTTTGGTATTCCAATCGATACTCAAATGCATTCTGACAGCACCAGGCATCTGGTGCGGCTTGAAGATGCCTCTTATGTCGGGTTACTTTTGCGCCATGCGTCCTCTTCTTTCTCCCAAAAGCAAACCATCTCAATAAATCAGCCGCATTTCCACCAAGCATCGGCATTTTGCACAACTCCTTTGAATCCTGCTCTTGAAGAGCCTGGCCAAATGCCAGCTGCAGAAAAAGACTTCGAGGCACTCATCCGCGAAGCAGAAGAGGCTCTCAACAGCCTAAAAGGCAAAGTGGAGGAGCAAACAATAAAGAAAATCAAAGACCTTGTCAATGCAATCAAGCTAATTCAGCTCCGCTGAATATTGCCTAACACATATACGGGCTTCCCCTTAGCATTCAAGTTTAAGCCTTCTCCTGCAAAACCATGTATAATAATTGAGCCGCCCGTTTTGTTCATTCCTGCGTTTTTTCTTGCATTTCCATACACGTCTATGTCTCCACCGCTCATCTCACAGCCAACGTCGTCCCTCACACTTCCCATTATTGTGATCCTGCCTCCTTTCATTTTGTACCCAACCTTATCTCTCGCAGAGCCGCTGACAAATATTGCCCCGCCTTTCATTTCTGCCCCTACAAGGTCAAGGACGCTTCCAGCCACGCTTATCCTCCCTCCTTCCATGAAGGCCCCTACCATATTGGCTGCGCTCCCGTTGATGGTAAGTTGCCCGCCTTTCATGTCTTGGCCTGCAAAGCTGCCCAAATTCCCATTGACGATCAGTTCTTTGCGGTTCCTGTAGCCGATATAATTTATCTGAATGTCAATATGCGTGATGTGCAGCGTTATTTTTTCGTCGGAGCAGATATTGCACAAGTCAGAGATAAACAAGCCAGCCCTATTTTGGAAACTTTTGTGGTCTTTATAGCGCCCAAAAATTGCAATGAACTCTTCAATATCTTCGCTTCCAATTTTCATATCCGCGATTTTCTGGAGATTCTCTTTTGTAATCTGGTTGTAATAGCTTTTTGCCTCCAGCACTTCTTGGAATGCAGCCTCAACCAATTCAAGCCTCTCATTTTTCTTTGAATAGACCTCGCTTTTTTCGAAAATCTTTTTTTGCCTGGCAAATAGGCTGTTTAGTGTAAAGCCTTGATTGTTATTTGCCTGCGATACAATTTCCTGTTTTTTTTGCTGCACATTTACCACCTTTCAGTAGCCTGCATTTTCTTTTGCCTGCCTTACTGCGATTTGTACCCCAACATCAATGCTTTTGACATTTTCATAAATCCTTATTTTTTCGGCAAGCCCCTCTTTTTTCCAGTCGAACTCCCTGTTGGATACTATTGTGATTCTGTTTACATTGCTTTTTTTTGAAAGAAGCTGAATCGTCTCTTCAAGGTTTGCTATCTTCATATCCGAAAACAAAAACACATCAACTTTTTGCTTGTTTGCCATCCTTTCTATTGTTTCTGAAGGGAGTTGGTATGTCTTTTGAACTGTCTGCTCAAGCGTTTCCTCAAGCTCAGCATTGCCGCCGAATGGAAAGCGATTGGCCGCCATCTTGCCTGCTTTCTCATCTTTTTCTATTGCTCTTTGCAAAGTTTCGACATCTATCTTCGTCCCGCCGTGCTGCTTTGCCACTATTGCCAAAAATACATTTTCTTGCGCCTTCTGGTAATCCAAATAATATGTTTTTGGGCCAAAATTTATGACGCCGACTTTCGCTCCAAGCGAGAAATATGCCTTTGCGACTGCCATGGCTGTTGCAACGATAGGGGATTTTGCCTTTGCAGGGTGCGGCATTGAGTCGCTTGAGTCTATTACAATCAACGCGTCTGGAATTTCATAGTTTGTGGTTTTTCTTTTCCTTTTGCCCTCCCCTATCATTCGGGTTATTCCTGGCAAAATCTTGCCTCCACTTGTAAATGGCATTGCTTTATAGATTGGCGAGTCAACCTTGAACCGTTCGGTGCCCTTCACAGCTTTCCTCCACCCTTCACTTTCAATTGGCATCTTCTCAACTGCAACACAATAGTTGTCCAAAAGAGTAAGGTAATATCGCACAGTGGAGGGGCTTGCTTCAATATCTTTGTCAAAAGCCAAAAATCCAGCAGCAATTTCTTTCTCCTCTTCTTTCAATCCTGGCAGCTGCCCCTTCATCATCTCAAGAAGCCCTTCAAACTCCGCAAGCGAGAGGCTTTTTGCAGCTTCACTTATCGCCTTTTTGACGGCGCGCTTGTCAGCGTTCTTTAACGATGGAAATTGGTCAACATCATGCGGCTCATATGAAGACAAAAGCCAGCCGCCATATTTTTTCCCTCTCAGCAAGCCAAAAAAGGAAAACCCTCCTTGCTCCTTTAGTTTTTTGATTATCTTTACCCATATCAGCACTGCTCTTCTTGTTTCCTCTATATCTTTGCCTAATGCATCAATATTGACAGTGTGCAGTTTTTCCACCACATCCTCTATTTCTTTGGGCACCCTTTCTGCTTCCAATCCGATCCTTGTTTTCAGGTAATAAGCGGCGATCAAATTCACTTTATTTTCAGGCTCCGCCTCCAAAACCGCATCTCTCAATGCCAATATGTATTTTGCCTTCTCCTTCTCGGCAATGCATGCAGCATCAGCGCAAAGCGCACAAAAGCTGTTCACAGCATACCTGATGGTCTCCTCATTTTCGCTGCTGCCGAAAAAATCTCTCATCATTTTTTCCACAATTATTGCATTTGTGACTGTCCGAGGAAACTTCATGTAGGCCGCAATCTGCCTTATCATCAAGCCGCACAGGATATGCTCTTTGTCGATTTTGCTTTCTTTTGCTATCTTTTCCACATATTCTATATCTATCCAAGTCTTTCCTGAAGACAAGTCGTGGTGCGCACCCCGGTAGCCTTTCGGCGGCGCACCAAACATCGGCTCATTGATTATTGGCGAGTGAAACAGCCCTCTGCAGTATTCCCACCTTTCGCTTAACTTTGCTTTTTCATAAAGCCCCAAATTCTCAATCATTCTTTCCTGAAAGCTTGCATCTTTTCTATGCTGCATAGTGACTTTTTGAAATCTTATTCTCATCCCTACCACGTCTTTCAAAGAAGCTCTTCTTTGTTGATTTCCCCAAAAAGCCTAAATTTCAAAATTTCGTCCTTGACGGTTGCAATAAGCGATTTTTGAAGGGGATGGTCATAGTCGTTTATATCGTATTCCGCTGCCTTAAGCGGGTCTGCCTGGATTTGCGCAAGCAGATTCTTGATATCTTTTGCAACTTTATTGTAATTCTCAAGCGCAATTTTCACCAGTTTTTTTGCAAGAGCAATCTCGACCATGTCTTTCCTTTCTGCATCAGAGGAGAACTCTTCAGCATATGCCATTTTGTGCGCAATAACATGCGGCAAAACTGTCGCAACGTCGTGTATGTCTATCTCGCTTCTTCCTGACAGCCACGCGACCCCCTTTGCATACTCTAGAGTGGCGACAAGCGAGCGGGGCGAGAACCCAGTTTTCACATGCGTCCCCAAATACTTCTTGTCGTGTGGATGGTCGCTTAGCGGATCAACCGACCTTTTTGAGCCATACTTTTCTGACCAGTTTATCTCAGCGTCAAATGCAGACAAAAACAAAAGCGCATCATTCGCATTTACGCCTTCTTTAGTTTCTTTTGTTTCTTTTATCGACTTTATTTCTTTTTGTATCTCTTCTTTTTCCTCGTCAGTAATGGGGTCGACCGTTTTGAGCCTATTGCTCTTGATGAATCTGACAAATTCGTCTATCCCCTTCTTGTTCAAGACTTCTATCGCCTTATTTGTTATTTCTGGGTCCCTCAAAAGCCTTCTTCTTTCCTCCTCTGCCCTTTCAAATGTGAATTCAGTGACGAAATTGTTTCTCCCAAAATACCTCTCTTCAGTGACGATGTCCATCCTGTCAAGAAGCGGCGGGATCAGCTGTTCAGTCCCTTCATCGTGGTAGTTTGCAGTTATGAATGCGGGCTTTTGGCCTGCATAATATGTATGGTTGCCTGAATAGTTCCATCGCTTGCTTTCGATGCCTTGCAATATTGCGCCCTGCACTTCGGGCGGCAGCCTGTTTCCCTCATCCACAATCAAGACGGGTAAAGCTATCGTTCCCATCCATATCATGCTTTCATAGCCATTGTTCAAGCTTGCGAAATTCAGCCTGCCAACCACATGCTCCTTGACTTGCCCCGAATGCCCTTGCAGCTCAAGGCTGTGGTACAAATCGTACGGCACTCCGCCGAAAACAGAGGAGATGATGCGCGCACCTGTGCTTTTTCCACGTCCTGGGTCGCCTTTTATGAGATGGTTTGAATCAAGTAGGTAAGAGAGCGCCATCAGGCTCAAATTTTTTGGCAAAAGCTGGTTTTTGTCAAGCTCGTCAGTCAGCGGCTCATAGTGGAATCTCCTTGAAATCCCTATTATTTTGTTTACAACTTTTTCCCTCAGCTTGCTTTCTGGCATTGTTTATTCACCCTTTTTCTTCCCTTCTAAAAATGCCAAATAAGTTGAAATCATGCTGTGGTGGAAAAGATGCCTTACTCTAATGCCGGTCAGACCCATCAACACTGCGCCTGACAGTGCAAATCCTGCCATCCAGCCCATGCTGCCTATGTTTATGCCCTCAAACAACAATGTGCTGGCTGCCATAGCACCGGTTGCAATTGTTCCAAACGCTGCTGCCAAAATCGAAAGCGAATACAATTGATGATTCAACACATGAAATAGCCTTCTTGCGTCCTTCATCGCATTCTTGAGCGCTGTTATCTGGATATTCTCAATCTTTTCAGCTTCGTCAAGGTCATCTATCGCCCTTATTGCCAAAGATGCCCCTGCCAATTTCTTAAATGCAACCGCCAAGCTTTCGCTTCTCTTTTTGTAGCTTTCATTCAATATGTTTGCCAGCTCTTGGGCAAGCTCTTCCTTTGCCTTTTTTAGCTTCTGCTCTGTGCCAGTTTTTTCCTCTGCTTTGTTTTGCGCCTCGCGACCAACCAGCGCCTTCCTTTCCTCTACCGCTTCTTTAAATTGGTTGAATTTCCGCTGTAGTCTTTCGGCTTCTGTTTGGCTTAGCCCAAGCCTTTTGTGCAGCTTTTTGACAATCGTCCTATTTACAATTGAAGTGTACATTTCTATTGCACCTCACATTCTTTTATTTTTAACAACAAGCGTTCTCTTTTTTAGTTAAAGAGTTTTTAAAACTATGTTTTTGCTTCAGTGGAACAGGCTGTCTATTTGGACTTTTATTGCCTGCCATATCGCAGGGATGGTATGCCTTAAATGGAACCCCAATTTCCCAATCTCTTCTTCCAAAATCTGGACAACGGTCTCATTTTTCCTTGCCTTCACCAAATCCTCTTCTTCTTGTGAATATGGAACAAAGACCGAAATAGCCAATCGGCCATCTTTTTGCCTAAATGCACCTATAACATCCCTTATCGAAGGCTTTGTTTTTGGCTCTTTTTCTCCAAATAAAGCGGCTGCATTTAGCGCCGTGCGCAATTTCCCATAGCCGTGCACAGTATGCTTGAATTTCACAGTGTGGAAGTTGTGGACATCGTTGTCCGCATGCATTGCTGTGCCAAATCGGCTCTGCATCTCATATGCAAAAGCAAGGTTTATCGTGTTTGGCCGCAGCGTTTTGCCAACTCCCCATTTGCGAACAATCTCGACCATCTTTTTTTCTTCGGATGGGTTTGCAAACGTGACGTTTGAATTTCCTGCAAGGGCATTAAAGCACGCAACGCTGTCTGCGTATTTTGCCACGTATTCTATCGCCCAATCGAACGGATAAGCTCCATATCCTACCAAGTCTAAGATTCCGACCGGAGGCACGCCAACCATCGGCAAGCGAAGGCCAGAGGAAGGATGCGCAATCCCTACCGCAAGCAATCTCTCCTCTCTTAATTGTTCGTGCGCTTTTTTTAGCTTTTTAGGAGAGGCATCGGGGGCATAGGCGGGATATTTGTAGATTCTTCTTTCTAAGAATTTCTCATGATATTCCTTTGCGACTTCAAAATCAGCAAACCAAAGCAGATGGTGCGGTCCGTTTGTCGATCTTTTCGAAAACGGCATTGTCAGCTCAACCGAAGCCCCTTTTTCTATCCCCATTCTTTCTTCCAATTGCTTGATTTGCACCATCTGCTTGTAGGGGAAATGGTTGTGGCAGCTGCTTCCAAAGTCAAAATCTATATTCTCAAGCTTCTTGTGCAAAATCATCGTTATCCAATCGCTCATCCCGTCGTCTATATTAAGCCGTACTAAATCTTCCCCATTGACATAGCGGATATGGTCATGCAGCGCCAAAAAATAGACATATTCTGGCTTTTGCGCTGCATTTTGGGATATTGACGCGACGATTCTTTCTATGTCTTTGGAGTTCAAAACCTTTTCAATATGCAGATTGCTTATTTCGAACGGCGAAAGTGCTGCTGCTTCAGGCGATATCGACGGGTTTTGATACCTTATTTTGATCGTGTTTTTTCCAACCCAAACAAAAACAGAATAAGAGGATTTGCCAGTTGGCTGCCCTTCTTTTGTGAAGCTCCTGTCGTAAATCATGAGCCCTTTTTGCAGCGGCACATTTACAGGCCCAAACCCGCTGCTTGTCAGCGCCTCATGGAGCTTGAAAAACTCCAGCCGCGCTTTCTTTCCTGCAAATGCAGTGGCGTTTGCAATAGCTTGTGTTTGCATTTCCTCCCACTGCATTATTTCTTCTTCCTTCTCTTTAAAAGGGTTGCGAGCTCAACAGCCTTTGCAGGCCTGCTTTGTCTTCTTTTTTTGCCTAAAATTAACGCAAGCAGTTTTCTTTTTCTCAAAACGGTTGGCAACATTCTTTTTGCCATCCAATCAAAAGCTTCCTTCTTCTTGATTTTCTTTTCATCAGATTGTGGGCCGGCCTTTTTGTCTTTCTTTTTTGCCTCTGTTTTCTTTTTCTCTTCTTCAAGCTTTCCCTTTTCGTCTAAATTGGGCTCCTCCTTCTTTTTTTGCCTTCCAATTTTTTCTTTGGTTGCTTGCTTGTCTTCTTCCAAGTTTGCCTTTTCATTCCTGTCCAGCTTGCTCATCTTTTCCTTTTTGTTTTCCTCTTGTGGTTGTTGCACTTTTTCTTTTTGGCTGATTGGCAGGCTCTTTGCATCCGCCTTTGTTTCCTCCTCTTTTGTCTGACGTTTGCCCTCTTGCTTTGGCTCTTTCCAAATCTTTTGGCTTTCTTCCTTTACTTTGTTGTTTTCGACCTTCAGCCTATTTCTTTCCTCCTCTTTCTTCTGCTTTATTTCCTTGCCGTTCTCTTTGCTTTCTGAAATCCCAATGAGATGCCCGTACATCTGCCGCAGCCACCCAATCGCAAGTATTTCCTCATAGGTGTAATTTCCTATTATGTAGTTTTTATGCTGGGGTTGCATTTCCAAGCCGCCCTCTTTTCTGCTGATTTTTTGCTTTTGTCCGTAATCGGCAAGCTCAATTTTTGCAGCAGCAGTGCTTTGCTGCTCTGCAATCTTTTCAGCTGTCGCTGGCTGGAACTCTGAAACTTTTTCTTGCCATGCTTTACTTTCTGTTTTCTGCCACTCTCCTTTCCATCTTTCCAAGCTAAAGGCACTCCAGCTTTCCTCTCTCTTCCTTTGCCAAATGAGGTAATTTTCAATCCTTTCCCTGCTACTCAACAACAGCCTCTCCTGGCTTTCTTTTACGCTGATGCCGTCCTCCTTTTTTGTTTCTTGGGCTGCAGCAAAGACGGCTGTCTCAAAAGAAGCTCTCTCCTCTTTTTGAATGCTCGCAAAAAACTCATTGAGTAGAATGCTTCTCTCAACGTTTTGCTTATTGCCTCTGCACTCATCACAAGTGCATCCCACTTGATGCACTTCAAAGCCGCCTGCCTTTTTTTCCTCAAACAAGCTTTTGACATGGCCTTTCGCATTCTGTTCTTTTGCTTGCTCAACATTCTCTTCTCTGCGGCTGTCCGAAAGCTTCATTCTTTCTTCTCTTTCTTTGAGAAGGGCAAAAATCGCGCAGCCCTGGGCATGCCCGCATTGCGCGCAATTGTGGCCAAAGCTGTAAGCGCCAGCTTTCTGCTCAAATTGAGGCACCTTTCTTTCTTGCATTGGTTGCTTTTGGTCCTGAGCCTGCCTTTTCATCTCCATTCTGTTTCACCTAGGAGGACCCATCAGTCAAAAACTTCACAGTGGAAGGGCACAGCTTCTCAAGAAGTTTAGATATCTTTTCCTTTGCAACGCCATTGCCCAGCAATTCTGCCACCAGTCCTCTTATTTCCTTTCTGAGCTGCTTGGCGGCTGCCAAGCCACTTGCATCCAAAACCTTGTGCTTGTGCGCGTTGCCTGCCGAAGTTTCGTGCAACAGCTTTTCAATTGCCTGCAGCTTTTGCTCAAGCGTCTTTAGCAGTCGTTCATTGTAGGGTATAAAGTCTGCTTTTGTCTTGGATAGTTCTTGTGAAGGTCGCTGCATATTTTTTTCATACTGGCTCATTTTCCTTCCCTTTTTCAACTCGTTTTGCCTCACAAGTTTTTTAATAATTTATAATTAATTTTTATTAAAAAAAGTAGATTTCTCTCTATTTTGAGTTGGCAAGCAGGCTTTTTATTTTCGGTTGTAATAAATGATAAAAAGCGTATATTTATATTTTTTTGCATACATAATCTAAGCATGGCAACACACAAATTGGATTTAAACAAAAATATATCGGATGTGCTTAACATCCAACGCCCTTCAAAGTCAAGGATTGCTCTTGGCTCTGAAGGACAATTGAAAAGCCACGTTTCGCTGCTGAAGCTTTTAGGCAGCAGCCGGCTGAAAGTTTGGGACCCTTCACTCATTAATGTCTGGACACGAAAACTATATTCAGAAAAGCATCAGCTTCAGCCAACTAAGATGACATCAGAAGCGGGCAGCCAAGTGCCGGTTTCAGAGATTAAGCAGAACTCAATGAATCACTTAAATAACATCCTTCAGTCTTTTGCTTCTGATTTTTACGATGATGGCGGATGGTGGGTGGTGCTTGATGAAAAGTCTTACAGTCACAAAGACATAGAGCGGGTTGTAGTCGGCTACGGAGATGCTTACAACAATGGCAATTATGGCGCAGGGCCTACACGCAACCCATTGCGCGCATTTTATTCTCCATTCGTTCTTGCTGTGTTTAATTTTGTGGTCCTCAAAACTCGTTCTTTCGGGCTGACGTTCAACGGCAGCATCATAAATGAATTGGAATCAAAATTGATGGATTACGGATTCACAAAAGACAGCGGCAAATATTATAGTTACTCTGTCTATGAAGAAAAGATACACAGGGTGGCAACTCTCTCAACAAAAATCGGCGGAGAACTTTACTTTCTTGAGCTGATGCTGACAAATACTAGCAAAGAAAGGCAGAATGCCTTCACATACACTTTCAATGGCGATCTTGGGATTGTTTTGTCCAATCGGCAATTTATCAGTGGTCATAGATTTTTGCGACCAAAAGACAGACAAGGCTCTCCCGGCTTCGGCGATCCATGGATATCGATGGGCGCTCAAGACGTACAAGAGCTTTACCAAACTGTTAAAGCATGGTCGTCCAACGCTTTTAGTCAGCTTATGCATATAATTTCCAATATCCTGCCAAAAAGCGCAACGGGCACGATAACCAAAGCGATTGCAGTGGAAAATAGCTGATTTTTTTTGTTTTCTTAACTATCTGAAACATCTTTACTGAGAATGGATTTTCAGTTCTGCTCACCATTTTCTCTTAGTAGTCCACTTGTTCCTCTGTTAGTGAAGGCTTGCTTTTTGCAAGGGCAGACTCTATTTGAGCTCTATCTTCTCCGCACTATCTCTTTCAATTGCCTCTATACAGGCAATCCGCACTAGATTCAATATCAGCGCCAGTGTATCCTTCTGTTTTTGCAGCAAACATACATCCAGACTGTCTGCTCCAGTTTCAAATGGACAAAATTTCTTTCCTTTCTT
>JAOAKI010000003.1 GCA_026413765.1 Microcaldota archaeon
TTCGGTGTACCACTCGGAAAAGTTCTCCTTCCTGCTTTTCATGTAGATGAATAGAGAGATAAGCAATAAAAATGGCTCTCGTGCGCATTCAGCGGCATCAAGTACTACAAAAAAGATTTTCAGCTCAATAGAATGGGCTGCGCAGGTTCAGCTTCTCTCTACTATGTGCTTTTTCAGCCAACGGAATGCTATGATGCTATGCGGATTGTTTTTCTTCATCCTCTTCTGATGGAGAATGAATCAAAAAAGAAGTATTCGGCAGATGAGGACTGCTAGGTCAAAAAGTACGCAGTAGACCAAATCGGATTCGAGCTGATGTATCGAAGTCTCTCCTGCGCCACTCCCATCAGGAACGCCTCAAAAGGAAGTATTGCAGAAACCCGCCTTATGCTTCTTTAGGGTTTCTCGCCTATGGCCTTCTGTCCTTGACCACTAGACGATGAGGCTCCAAAAATCCTTATGCCATGATATCCTCAAAATTTCGCCTTCTTGGCCTCCGATCAGATTTTAACCTTTTTTGGCAACTGATTTGCATGGAAGTAGAGATAGTACATCAGTTTGCCCAGGAGGCAGGCAAGAAAATAATAGACTATCTTCGCATGATGGCAGGCAAAGTCCTTGAGCTTTCAGGCAAGCCGGCATGGAGGGCAATAGTGGGGCATGCCTCCTCCTCAGGGATTGAGATTATCTCCCCTCTTGCCAAAGAGTTTGCAGAAAAAGGCGGCAGAGTGCGGTTCATAATCGGGATGGACTATGACAAAGACGCGGAGCGTTCCATAAGGCGTCTTTGGGAGCTGCAGAAAGAGATTCAGTGGCAATTTGGCAAGGAGAGCTTCAAAGCCAGGCTGTTTTTCAGCCCAAACAAGGACAAGATAATGCATATTAAAATGCACTGGATGTTTTCAGAGGAAAGGCAAAATGAGGCGCACTATATATTGATTGGCTCGCAGAACCTCTCCAAAGGAGGGCTTTCCAAAAATTCTGAGCTTGCAGTCTGCCTCACTCTTTCACCCAAAGACATGAAGGAAATCATGGAATTCCAAAAGATATGGGAAAAATACCGGGATAACAAAAACGCCATCCCCATCAAAACATTCATCCAAAAGAAAGTCCTCTACTGGAAAGTAAGCTAGCCTTCCTATCTCAAGCGAAAAGTCCGCAGGCTTGGGCTTTGCGGTAAGTTGGCTTGTGGAGGTTGCAACACCCGAATTAACAAGATGAGAGGCGCAACTTGGCCTCATTCATCTTGTTTGCACTTGCGATTTCTTTTTTTGTTAAAGCCATCATCTGAGCGCTTGAGGAAATTTCTCTTGGGCTTTTTGCATGTTCTGGAAGCTAGCTTTATATTCCTAAAGACACATTTTGTTTTGCATAAAACACTTGGACGGTGTGGCTTTTGGCAACGATCGCAAACATAATAAGGCTGTATCTGAAAAGAAGGCCGCAGCTTCTTTGGCTTGTGCACAACGGCCTTTGCAATTACTCTGCGCTGGCAAGACGGCTCCAAAAGGAGCTCTATCCGCAAAAAAAGGACTCTTTCTTTGCAATAAAGGCGGCTTTGCTTAGGCTGGCGCAGGAAAAGGAAGCGGGTTTACAGAAGGAATGGGGAAAAGAGGTGGAGAAAATACTCAAGGCAAGCTCGGTTGAGATACGCACAAACATTGCGGTTGTCTCAAGCAGAGGAAGCATAGGGGTGCCGGTAATAGCGACTGCAAGCAGCAAATCAGGAGTCATGAGTGTTGTAGATTCTGCTTATGTCCCGCAATTGAAGAAAAAAGGGCTAAAGGTGATGGATGATTTGACACTGGTGGTAATTTGCAGCCCGCCGCAGCTGCAGGACACTCCAGGCTGTGTTGCAGCTATTTTGGATGCGATTGCAGCCGAAGGCATCAATGTGCTTCAGTTCATTTCCTGCCACACCGACACTTTGATGGTGATGCGCAACAATGACGCCCTCCGCGCCTATGAAATTTTGATGGACCTGACAGGCCAAAAGGAATGAATGAAAAAAACTATTCGATTTTGATTACAGGATGATAAACGACATTCAAGGTGAAATTCTCTTTGTCATAAACACTATTGACTTTTGGCCAATAAACTACCGTCCACACACCTGCCGGAAGTGTAATATTGAATTCTTTTTTGTAATCATAAGTGCGAAGCTCATAGCCTTCTTTTGGTTCTCCATTTTCAAAGATGTCAACAGCATAATATTTGTTTTTATAAAAGTAATAGAGAGCTGGAACTGATGAATTGAAGTGCAAGCTAATATTTGGCCACAAACTGATGTCTATTTTGCGACCACAACCTTGACGATAATTTCTGAAAAATATGTAGCCATAAGCACAATCTTTGTCTGCCCATCCGCAATCTTTTCTTACATTAGTAAATTCAGAATATACTTTATTACTACCAAATAGCAACATAGATGCACACACACCATCTTGGCAAATATAACCGTCTCCAAAATATTCCAGACTCTTTCCAAAATCTCCATAAACAAACTCAGGAATATCCGCTGAATAATGAAAAGTATCTAAAAGAAACTCCTCGCTATCAATTTCATTAATGAGACGTGAAGTATAAAGCCAAGCACCATGCATTCCTCTTGAGCCAAGAAGAACAGAAAAGGAAGAATTGCCAAAAACTTTTACTCTGCAGTCTTGAAAATCAAGGTTTTTTATAAACTCACGCGCGCAACTTTTTGCAAGGAAAGCAAGTGAATTGCTATAATTGAGGCTTGACAGATTATTTTTCACACGTAAAGAATTTATGTGTTGCAAGATTGTTTGATTTGTGTAATTTGATTCTTTTCGCTGAGCTGCTTTAGTCTTCAACAGTTCGCGAACATGCGATGCGGTTAGATTCATAGTTGGCAAAAACTCTCTTCTGAACTCTACTTTATCTCTATATGATGAATAGCATAGTGGTCCTTCGTTGAGTGTTTTTGTGGAATAGCACCAAAAATACAATAGTGATGGTTTTGTTATTGTTTCAGAGGCATACTCGGTCCAATCAAATCTTTTTTCATAATTAAACCCATGATTTGCATATTCCCACTGGTCAGACCACCAAAATAAGTCTGTTGCTTGGATATAAGAATGATTTGTGAGATTGTAGATGAACCCCTTACACCATGCTGGACGTTCTTCTGAAGCTTCCAGAATTTTTATTGAAAAGTGCTGAGGGACAAAACTTTTATTTGGCAAAGAAAAGAAATCTACAGAGAAGGTGTCCCAGTTGTCATAATCGATTCTCCACGTTTCTCTATTCCCTGCAGTGACTGCAACTAAAGCGCATCTGCCATTCAAGCAACCTGCCGAAACGCCAATATAATCAACAATTGCTGGGTAGGTTGAGGATGGATGGTCTATAGTTGTATTAGTCAGCAAAAGTTTTTGCTTGCTAGGCAATGCATCAAAAAATGCTTGTGAAAGATTTGTCGAGGGAGAGTTATTGATTATTGAAAGAAAAAAGAAACGATACCCATAAAAGCCGATATCCTCTAATAAACTTCTGAAACTGCCCCATTCATCAAAGCATACTGAAAGGTTGGAGGAATTTGCCATAAGAACAAGTCGCATACACTCTTCTGCTATAACTGCAAGTCTTTCGTCTTCGGATAATAGAGATTTTCCGCTATAGAATTCTAAACGCTTTTTATTGACGAGTTTAATAAACTCTTTTGATTCGTTTGCTAGCAGGATGATTGAAAGGTTTTCACTTTTGTTTGTTTGCGTTGCAGTAGTAATGGTTTCAGAAATATTTTGAGCAGTTTGTGGGCTATAATTAGACTGGATTTGAGTTTCATTTTGGATTATCTGCTCTATATTGATATGGATGCACTTGAAGAAAGTAGATTCGTTGCAAAAATCGAAAGTTTTAGAGTCATTGTCGTCGCAAGAAGCTGGACAAGAAGACACGTTTGTGTAATTTAAAGTGGATGCATTCTGTATCGAGAAATTTTTGGATGCATTTGAAGGCATTTCTTGATAAATAGATGGCTGAGTGCAGCCGCCAAAAATAAGGAAGAAAGCCAAAAGAAAAATTGGAGCAAGCCTCCCCATAAACGATTCATGAGTAAAAATATTTAAAAGCCTAAAGGGGGACGCCGAGAAAGGAAAGGATGAGGACGAGTATCACACCTAATATCCCGCCAAATGCTGCGATGAGGAATGTGGCTGCGTCAATGGGCACATTGATGATGCCGAAATGCGAAAAGAGCCAAAATATGATTATGCCGGCTATTCCATGCAAAATTAGGGGGAGAATCTTCCTGAGAATGTGGAAGAGGGCGGCTGCTATCAAAAAAGAGATGAGCAATGCAAGCAATAGCCCCCAGCTCATGAAAAGAAATGGGGAAAAAGCAATAAAGCACTATCCTTTGAGCTTGCCGACTTTTTTTGCCTTTGAAAGCAAAACATCAACTTTTGAGAACCCATGCTGGCCAACAAAGGCAGCTTCGAACTTCTCCGAAGTTCCACAAAGGGAGGAAAATACGTTTTTCCAGTTTGGATGGGTTGGGATGAATGAGGTGATGTCATAGACTGTGCCTTGATATGCCACCCAGCAATCTTCTAGAGAGGAATGGGAAGAAAGCTCTTTTGCCGAAATCGTTTTTTCCTCTTCTGATGAAGCAGGCGGCTGCATTTTTTGCGCATCTGGCTGGGTTTTGTTGAGGCTTTCTGTCTGCAAAGCTGCCTTGGATGGCTCAATTCCAGAGGAGACAGTGCTTTGCTTTGCTGGCGTTTCCTGCTGTGCGCAGCCAAAGAAAGCAAGCATCACAAAGATTGCCAAAAGCTTGATCAAAAAACCACCCAAAACAAAATATCAGAAGGGATTTTAAACTGAATTGACTGCCTCGATTGTCTTTGTGGTGTAAAACTCAAGGGCTTCTTTTTGGCGCAAAGAGATTTTCATCACCGCAAAATCCCAATGCGAAGCCACGATGTCTCCTTTTTTGATGCAAGAAGGAGGGAAAAACTTTCCGCAGCTTTGGCGGACCTTTCTTTCAAACGGCGCAAGAAAAAATTTGCCATTTTTTTGTAATAGGCGCTGGGAATCAACAAAAAGAAAGCCTGATTTTTTTTGTTTGACTTTACCCCAGCTTATTCTGCACAAGTCGGCGTTCTTGACAGTGGGCTTGATTGCCCCTTTTATTGTGTGGATGTAGAGGGCATGAAAAGAATGGTGCGGGCAGGCACCGTCCGGCAGAGAAAGCGCAAGCTTTTTTGCTTCGGATTTTGAAAGCAAGCCCGGCCTGCAAAATTTGCCCAAGATGAGCTTTTGCAGCTGGCTTTTTCCGACGTTGTCCAGCAGCCTGTTGCCTATCCAGAATGCTTCGCAGACTTCTAAATCGAATGGGTCTTTCTTGTTTGCTTTGGCTATAAGCTCAAGATAAGAGTAATGCGCGCGAAAGCGGGAAAGTTCTCTTTTCAGTCTATTTTGCGACCCTGTCTGCAGAAAAGACAAGAACGCAGAATTGAACGATTTTGTGCCGCAATAAGAAAGATAGTTTGGAGGCAGCGCAAACCTGGCTGCAAGCTCTATGCCAAGCATATCATCTTCGCCGCAAAACAAGCAGCGCCTTATCTTTCATCCAAGAGAAGGCAGAGATTGTCTCTGCTACTCCGACTGCGTAGATGACTCCTGCTGCCAAAAGCAGCAAGCCGAAAGCATGCAGAGGCAGGAGCGCCTTGCCCACAAACAAGAATGAAAGCAATGCGCTTATCGGGCCGCCCAATGTCAGCGCAGCGGTGGCATAAATGAGGGAAGTCTTGGCAAGCGCAGAATACCAAAGCGTGACAAATAAGGTAAGCAATCCTGTCGAAATCGCAATCCACAAAAGCGAAGAAGAGCTTACCTCAAAGACTGCGCTGATTTTGCCTTGCCAAACCAGCAGCCCAAGCAAAAACAGCGAGCCGAATCCCATCCTGAACGAGGCAACCGAAATTGGCGAAAGAGTCTGGAGAAGCTTCTTTGATGCTGTGTATTCCAGCGCCCAAAGAATTGTGGCCAAAAGCACAAGCAAAGAGCCGACCGAAAAGCTAAGCTGGGAAGAACCTAAAATAAGAAAGTTGCCAATTATGACTGCGGCTGCGCCTGTGACTATTTTCCAGTTTATCTGCTCTTTGAAAAAGACAACCGCAAGGACAATTGAGATTATGAAAAGCAGCCGAAACAAAAATGAGCCTTCTGCGCCGCTGATTGTGGAAAGGCCGCTGAAAAATAGGGCAAAGGCGATCCCTCCGCCAACAAGCCCGACAAAAAGCAGCATGAGGGTTTGGCGAGCATCAAGCAAGCTGAACTCTTTTATCTTGCCAAGCATGAGCCCGATAGAGCCAAGAACCCCTGCCACAAGCAGATTCCTCAAAAAAGTGTACGAAAGCGGATCCATGCTCACAACGCCGATGCTATTGACAAAAACCGAAATGCCGCTGACTAGCGCTGCCAGATAAGCCAATGCGATTCCGCTCATAAGCATCAGTTGGCGGATTTGAATTTATAAATCTAACCATGAATGAAAATACGTGAAAAAGCTGAATGTCTCTTGGGTCACGTTCGCATGCTGCGAAGACTCAACAATACTTTTCATCGAGCTTCTCAACAAGCATTTTTTTGAATGGAAAGAGAAGATTGAGTTCAAATATTGCCCTTTCCTGAAAGGCAAGGGCAATGATTTTGAAGGAAGCGATGTGACATTTGTGGAGGGGGCAATCGCAACAAAGGAGGACGAAAGGCGCCTTCTGGAAATAAGGCAAAAAAGCAAAAAAATAGTTGCGATTGGCTCTTGCGCATGCACCGGCTTGCCTTCTGCCCAGCGGAACATGTTTGACGAGCCTACGCGCAAAGAAATAATGATCGTAATTGAGCGATTTGGGCATCTGGAGAAAGTGCATCCAATAAAAGACATTGTGAAGGTGGACTATCAAGTGCCTGGATGCCCGATGGATGAAAAAATTTTCCTTCAGACTCTCGACAAGCTTTTTGAAGAGTTTGGGATAAGGTGATAGGTTGCACAAGGAAGGGGAGTTTGACATTGACATCAGGCATCTTTCCAAGATTGAGGGGCACACTGACTTGGAGGTCAAAGTAAAGGACGGCGTTGTGCAATATGCGCATTTGAAAATAAGCGAATCAAAAAGATTCTTCACGCAAAGCGTGCGCGGAAAGCCGTGCTTGAATGTCGCGCAGCTTGTTTCAAGGATATGTGGCACCTGCTCGCTTGCTCATCTGCTCACATGCATAGAGGCAGTCGAGGACGCGATTGGTGTTGTGCCGTCAGAGCAGACAAAAATCTTGCGGCATTTGACTGAAGACGGGCTGATAATCAGGGACCATGCAATGCATCTGTACATCTTTTGCCTGCCCGACATCATGGGGGCAGACTCGATTTTGGAGCTTGCGGAAAAAAACAAAGAGCTGATTGAAAAGGCGCTAGAGGTCAAATCTGCCGGAAATGAGCTGTCGAAATTGATAGCAGGAAGGGCGGTGCATGCCCCTTACCCAGTAGTTGGAGGCTACACAAAAATCCCAAGCAGCCAAGACTGCAAGCAGATCGCCAAAACGCTTGCCCATGCAAGGGAGCACGCAATTGAGTTTGTGGACCTTTTCAGGGAGACCTTGCCATCGTTTGAGAGAAAGACGCATTTCATTGCGCTCAAAAACCCGAAATACGAATATATTGGCGGCGAAATATGCTCTTCTGAAGGCTATTGCATCTCAAAGGAAAACTTCTGGAACCACCTGGAAAGGGTGGTGGTGCCATATTCTCAGTCTACAGGCTTCGAATTTGAGGGCAAGGAATACATGGTTGGGGCTCTTGCAAGAATGAACCTGAACAAAGAGGCGCTTCACAAAGAAACAAAGAAAGATGTCGCAGGCAGCTTGCCGCTCTTTCCCTCCAACAACATATTTGCAAACAACCTTGCCCAGGCAATAGAGATAGTAAACAGCATTGATCACGCAATTGAAATATTGGAAAGCTATGATTTTAGGCAAGAGCCATACAAAACGCCGCAGCCAAAGGAAGGCGCGGGGATTGGTGTAACAGAGGCCCCGAGAGGGACCCTCTATTACGCGCTTCGGGTCAATGCGCAAGGGCTTATAGAATACATCAACCTGGTAATACCCACTGCTCAAAACATGGTCAACATAGAAAAAGATATGGCGTATTTGGTCCAGCAAGGGCTTGACGCCGGCAAAGAAAAAGAAGAGCTGTCGATGGAAGTTGAAAGGTTGGTGCGGGCGTATGACCCGTGCATGAGCTGCGCCACCCATTTTCTCAGATTGAAAATAAGCGAAACAAAAAAGGCAGGCAGGCCAAAGAAAATCTCCCGCCCTTTCATCTTTCGGCAGCGCTGAGCATGCGTATTAGCCGCTCAACACTTTTGATATGCGCTCGCAAGTAGCGCGGCGGAACTCCGATGATTGTCGCCTTTTTGAGCTTGCCGAGCTTTTTGAGCAGCATCAAGCTCCAGGCAAGGTCAAAGCCATGCAAAGAAAGAGGCTTTTGCGGAAGCTCAAGCTCAGAAAGCGAAATTAGCCGGGGCTTTTTTATCCCAACTACAGTATCCAGTATGGTTATTTCCTGCCCTTGCTTTTCCAAGTCTTCTGCAGTGTCAAAATGGACGAATTCTACTCCTTTTATCTTTCCTTCCAGCATATTTGATATCTTTAGGGCAGAGGAGTCCTTTGAGGAGAGCGGGTTTCCGAACACAAGAATCCGCATATCGAACCAACCCGAAAATAAAGATTAAAGGGATGACGCATCAAAGCCGCGCGCAGCCAGCGACAAAGAAAGCTTCTTTGCTTTTTTAAAGCATGCATGAAGCAAAGGCAAAAGCAACCCAAAAATATGGTAACTGCATCCCCTGCATTTTTGGGCTATGATTGATTTTCGCAGCTTGCGCAAAAAAAATGGGATTGAAAGGAAAGCAAGGGAAAATGCAAACGAAAGCCTTTTGGAAAGGCCGAAAAATCGCAAAGCTTCGCTGATTTTTGACGGCGGAGTAGTAAGGCTGAAAAGCAGGGGGATAAAGACAAGCGAAAAAAGAAATAGAAAATTCAGGAAAGAGGCATAGATCGCCTTTGGAAAAAAGACTCCAAAAATGCTGATTGTCCCTTTTTCAAAAAAAAGTCGCACCAATGAAGGAGCAAGAGGCAAAAATAGCAGGAAATAATTTTTGCGGATGAAACCTGCAAGGCTTATTGACGAAAGATGGAACAAGAATGCTGTGAGGGCGAAAAAGAAGATTGAATATTCAAGCGGGAGGATGATTTGCAATGAAATGATGAGCAGGACAAACGCAAGCTTTGCCCTGGCGTCTATTTGATGAACAAGGCTGATTTTCTTTTGGAAGCTGAACATACAATTACCTTTCAGGGAGCCGCAAGCCAAGCTTCTCTATTTTTTTGTCAAAGAGGATTGATGGCTTGCCTTGAGCAATCATTTTGCCCTTGTCCATGACAATTACTCTGTTTGCATATTTCCAAAGAAGGCAGGTGTCTTGCTCGGTGATGACAATTGTTCTGCCTTCTTTTGACAGCGCTGAGAGTATAGAATAGAATTCTGAGGCTGATTTCCAATCAAGGCTGGATACCGGCTCATCAAGAAGAAGTATTTTTGCGTCCTGCGCAAGGGCAGAAGCCAGGACGACCTTTTGTTTTTGGCCCACCGAAAGCTCGGTTGGGTCGTCATAGATACAATCTGAGAGGCCAAGCTTTCGGATCGCGGCGATTGCCTTTTTTTCTGCCTCCTCTTTTGGCATGCCTTGGCATATCAGCCCGAAAGAGACTTCATCCAAAACAGACAAGTTGAAGATTTGGTCGTCTGGGTCCTGGAAAACAGTGGCGCAAAAGCTTGCGATATTCTTGAATGAAAGCTTTGCAATGTCATTTCCAAAAATCTTGACGCGCCCTCTGAACTGCCCCCTTATCTCTTTGGGGATTAGCCCGTTGCAGCAATAAAGAAGCGTGGTCTTGCCTGAGCCGACCGCGCCAACTATACCCACGAAGTCATGAGGATGAAATGAAGCCGACAGATTGGAGAGCGCCGGGCTAGTTTTGCCCTCGTAAAAGAAACTAACATCTTCAATTTCAATCGCAGGGACAACCATAAAGCTCACGCGACTGCATATTTTTTGACAAAACCAAGCTTGAAGGCGACAGACCATGCAAGCCCAAGCTCAATTATGGCCTGTATTGCATTGAAGGCAAAGATTGCGATATACCACGTTGCGCCGCTTCCGAAGAAGAGAAGGTCGGCAGAGCTCATGAATGCGATGAATTCTTCCGGCGTCATCTTGAAGTAGAGTGGCCCTGCAAAATAAAAATTCGCCACTACCATCGATACGCCGCGCACTAAAACGACCAATAGCGCAAGGATAGCCACTGTCTCTTTTTGCTGGAAAATTCTAAGGCTTTCGTATCTGCCTGCCTTTTGAAAAAGCTTGTACAAAAGATAGGCGGCAAGCGACATTGCCAAGATAGGCAAAAGCCCAACGACAAGCCTCCCCTCTTTTGAAACATACGAGTAGGAAAATGCCCCTATGCCAAAAACTAAAATCCCAAAAAGAAGCGAAACAAGAACTACTGCCAACGAAGGATATGGAGTGCCTCTTGAGCGGAAAAAATGGTAGGTGAAAAAAACAAGCAGAGTAGGAAGAGTCGCGCCGAATTTCATAGCCGCTCCAATTGGGCCGCTGGACGCAAAAATCGCAATAAATATGGTAGAAAGGAGAAGCACTTCAAGTGCAGGAACAAAACCAAAAAGGAAAAACGCAAGCAGAGTAGGGAAAGCGACAAGGTCTATGGTCATCCCAAAGCCCGTTTGGAGGCCGATGACATTGTTGGACAGCTGCAAAACGAAAGCAAGCGATGCAAGCATTGCTGTTGCCACTAGGACAAAATTGGACATAAGAATCAGCTTCCGCAAAAATCATTATTTAATCTGAATGCTTCAAATTTGAGTAAGCTCGTACTCAAAGTAATCATCCCACGGGTTTTCCAACTTCATCATTTCTGCAACTGAAAGCTTCTCAAAATATCTCCTGATGGGGCGCATTGAATTTCCATGGGCAGAGATGGCAACATTGACTTTGTATTTTCTCATGTACCAAAGCAAGTCGCGCAAAAAAGAGCGCACGCGCCTTTCAACCATTTTTATGCTCTCTCCGCCAGGAGGTACAGCAGAATAGCTTCTTCTTATTTTGTGCAGCTCTTTTGCGCTGTGTGTACGGCTGAAAACGCTGTGACTGTGCCCCTCCAACTTCCCATAGCTTCTTTCGATTATGCGGTCGTCCACAAATATTTTTTGGCATTCTGGATGGAACTTGAGCACTTCTTTTAGCGTATCTTTAGACCTTGAAAGAGAAGTGCAGAATGCTACATCTATTTTTTTGTCTCTTAACTTGAGAGCCAGAAGTTTTGCTTGCTTTTTGCCAAAAGGAGTAAGCTTTGAATCTTTCCAGCCAGTAAAATATCGGTTTTTGTTGTAATAGGTTTGGGCATGCCTAAAAAGATAGATTTTGGGATGGCTTCTTTCTCCTTCTACTGGAATGTTTTTCCAGCTGCCACTAAAGTCAAGATCTTGCTTTTTCATCGAGTTTGTTTTATTGCCAAACTATAAATTCGTTGCAGTTTTTGACTCAAGGAAATGCCTAAAAAGCTTTATTGCCAAAATCTTTCGACGTGCGGATGTAGTATAACCTGGTTAGTATCTTGGCCTTCCAAGCCAAAGATCCGGGTTCAAAACCCTAGGGGGCACCAAACTGGCACAAGCTTCCCCCTGAGGGCTCACCCCCGAATGAAAAACAAATGTTTGGGGGTGGGGGCACCAAACTGGCACAAGCTTCCCCCTGAGGGCTCACCCCCGAATGAAAAACAAATGTTTGGGGGTGGAAAGCTTGGGGCTTGCAAGCGCGTTGTTTTGATTGCGCATCCAAAGATGACGCATTTGTGCTTGAAAGGCATGAAAATCCCGGCATCCGCACTTTTTTTGAGGCAAAACTCAAGCAATATAAATGATAAGCTCGTTTTTTGGAGCGTTGGGAGGACATCAGGTGATGCGATGAGTGTTTTGCCACTTGACGGAAGATATAAGACTGAAATGAACCAGTTTTTTGAGGAAGAATATAAGCTGAAAACATGGCTTGAAGTAGAAGTTGCCCTTGCGAAAGCCCATGCGAAACTCAAAAACATTCCGCAAGAGGCAGTCTTGGAAATAGAAGAGGCGTCAAAAGAAGTGACTTTGCAGCGCGTTTCTGAAATTGAAAGCGAGATACACCATGACTTGATGGCGATGGTGCGCGCGCTTTCTGAAAAATGTAAAAGATACGGCGGGTATGTGCATTTGGGTGCAACATCGTACGACATCGAGGACACTGCCTATGCGCTTGTTTTGCTGCGGGCAATAGGGATGCTGGAAAACAGGATGAAGCAGACGTGCAGCATCCTTAAAGACCATGCCTTGAAAACGAAAAATCTCGTCTGTGTGGCAAGAACCCATGGGCAGCATGCCGTCCCCACGACGTATGGGATGAAATTTGCTTTGTGGTATGCTGAGATGAAAAGGCACCTTGAGCGGCTGCAGAGGGCAAAGAAAGTAATTGGAGTCGGGAAGATGTCTGGGGCTGCCGGCACAATGGCAACATTTGAAGGCAAGGGATTTGAGATTCAAAGGCTGGTGATGGAAGAGCTTGGCTTGGAAGCAGACAGCATAACAAACCAAGTTGTGCAAAGAGACAGGCATGCAGAGGTTATTTTTGTACTTGCGTTGATTGCAGCCACGCTGGAAAAGATTGCAAAAGAGATAAGGAATTTGCAAAGAACCGAGATAATGGAGATAAGCGAGCCGTTCTCCAAGAAGCAGGTTGGCTCATCCACCATGCCTCAAAAAAGAAATCCTCACAAATCTGAAAGGATATGCTCGCTTGCAAGAATAGTGAGGGCAAACGTTCCAGTCGCACTCGAAAACATCCCGCTTGAGCATGAAAGAGACCTGACCAATTCTGCAAATGAGAGGTTCATATTCGCAGAAAGCTTCATAGTCACTGACTATATGCTTTCGCAGATGAACACGATCCTTTCAGGCCTGCAGTTTTATCCGGAAAACATAAAGAGAAACCTCGAAATCACTGGCGGGGCAATAATGGCAGAAAGGGTGATGATAGAGCTGACGAAGAGAGGCATGGGACGGCAGGAGGCGCACGAGCTGATACGCAAAAGCTCTCTTGAGGCATTTGAGCAGAAGAAGACTCTTGCGGAGGTGCTGCTGAAAAAAGAGGAAGTGGCAAAGCTGATGAATGAAAGCGAGCTTTCAGCATTGTTTGACCCCAAGGAATACATTGGGGAAGCTGAAAGAATAGTTGAAAGGGTTCTGAAAGAGTAGTGGTGCAATGCAGGAATTTTTGAAACAGGTGGATCCCGAGATATATGGATTGGCAAGGCAGGAGCTTGAAAGGCAGAGAAACGGCCTCGAGCTGATACCTTCAGAAAATTTTGCTTCTCTTGCAGTCATGCAAGCACAGGGCTCAGTCCTTACAAACAAATACTCGGAAGGCTACCCAGGAAAGAGATATTATGGGGGGAATCAGTTTATAGACGAATGCGAAACGCTTGCCATAAACAGGGCAAAAAAAATATTCCATGCAGATCATGCAAACGTACAGCCGCATTCAGGCTCGCAGGCAAATATGGCTGCCTATTTTGCCCTGCTAAACCCAGGGGACAAAATAATGGGGCTGAACCTGTCGCATGGAGGGCACCTGACCCATGGAAGCCAAGTGAATTTTTCTGGAAAGCTGTACAAAGTTGTTCCATACAATGTGCATCCGAAAACGCATCTGCTTGATTTTGACGAGATAGAAAAATTGGCAGTGCAGGAAAAACCAAGGCTTATTGTTGCAGGATTTACTGCCTATCCTCGCCAGGTCGATTTCAAGAGGTTTGCAGAGATTGCTCAAAAGGTGGGTGCATATTTTATGGTAGATATGGCGCACATTGCCGGCTTGATTGCTGGTGGGGCGCATCCACAGCCATTCCCCTACGCAGATGTGGTGACATCCACGACTCACAAGACACTGCGCGGACCAAGAGGCGCATTCATACTTTGTAAAAAGGAGTTCCAAGAAAAAATAGACAAGGCGGTGTTTCCTGGCATCCAAGGTGGGCCATTTGACCATGTGATAGCTGCCAAAGCAGTCTGCTTCAAAGAGGCCATGCAGCCGGAATTTGCGCAATATGCAAAGAAAGTAGTTGAAAATGCGAAAGCGCTTGCAGAATCCCTGGTCGAAGAAGGCATGACTCTTGTGTCAGGAGGCACTGACACACACCTGATCGTGGTCGATTTGACAAGCTTGAAGATAACTGGTAAAGAGGCGCAAAACGCTCTAGATGAGGTGGGAATAACAGTGAACAAGAATACGATACCGTATGACCCACTGTCTCCGTTTGTCACTTCTGGCATCAGGCTTGGGACGCCAGCATTGACAACGAGAGGGATGGGAAAAAGCCAGATGAAAGAGATAGGAAAGATGATAAGTGAAATATGCAGATCGCCAAACGACAGCGCAGTGAAAGAGAGAGTAAGAAAGCAGGTCGCTGAAATGACAAGGCAGTTTCCGCTTTATCCGGAACTTGGCTGACGCGCGGGGGATGAGATGGCCGCGGTTGTGGTTGATGGAAATAAGCTGGCCCAAGAGGTGCTTTCAGAAATTTCAGCAAAATTGGAAGGCGCCTCTCCGAAGCCCACGCTTGCATTTGTCCTGGTCGGAAAAAACCATGCATCTGAAATTTATGCAAAGAAAAAAGCAGAAGACTGCAGAAAGGTTGGGATAAACTCTCTTTTGGTGAGGCTGCCTGCTTCTTTTACCCAGGCGCAGATAATAAATAAAATCAGGGAGCTTAACGCAGACCAAAATGTAGACGGGATAATAGTCCAGCTTCCGCTTCCGCCAAAAATAGATGAGAACAAAATAATAGAGGAGATTTCGCCGCATAAAGATGTAGACGGGTTCCACCCTTACAATTTTGGCAACACTGCGCTGGGGGTTGGAAAGATAGCGCCTTGCACTGCGGCAGGAGTAGTCTACTTGCTGAAAAAAAGCGGCATAAAACTAGAGGGAAAGCACGCAGTCGTGGTAGGAAGGAGCAGGATTGTCGGAAAGCCGCTTTCGCTGATGCTCCTGAATGAAAATTGCACGGTGACTGTTTGCCACAGCAAGACAAAAGGCCTTCCAAAATACACAAGGCAGGCAGATATTGTATGCATGGCTGTCGGAAAACCGAGGATGCTGAAGGCAAGCATGATAAAGAAGGGCGCAATAGTGATTGATATAGGGATAAATCGTGAAGGGGAAAAGCTGGTGGGCGATGTGGATTTTGGGCCTGTATCAAGAAAAGCGTCATTGATTACCCCTGTCCCAGGCGGCGTAGGACCGATGACAAGGGCAATGCTCATCAAAAACACATTCGAATGCTATCGGATGAGGCGGATGGAAAATGACAGCAAAAAACTATCATGAAATTTTAGACAAGATATATTCATTGGACAAATACGGAAGCAAACTTGGCCTTGAAAGAATAGAGAGGATACTTTTTGCTGCTGGCAACCCGCAAAACAGCTATCGATGCATAATAGTTGGCGGAAGCAATGGAAAGGGGTCGACTGTCGAGATGATCGCATCCATACTGATTGCCGCTGGACTCAAGACAGGCTCCTATTTTTCTCCTCAAGTAGTGGAATTCCGGGAAAGGATAAGGATAAACGGCAAATATGTAAGCAAAAGAGATGTCATATGGGCATACAAAAAAGTAAGCTCGATATGCGAAAAAGAAGGAATAGAGGCAACGTTTTTCGAAGTGGTCACTGCGATGGCATTTTTGATTTTTCAGAGGCATAAGGTGGAATACGCGGTGCTTGAGGTTGGATTGGGCGGCAGGTTGGACGCTACGAACGCCGCTGAGCCTGAAATTGCCGCTATATCCTCTCTTTCTTTAGAGCACACGCAGATTTTGGGACCGACAATAAGGCATATTGCTCATGAAAAATGCGGAATTGCAAGGAAGAACGTCAAGCTCGTCTGCGGCATGATGAATGAAGAGGCAAAACAGGCAATCTATGAAGAATGCAGGGTGATAGGTGCGCAGCCGCTGATGGTTGAAGATGAAGTCAAGATATTTGACATACGCCAGGAAAAGATGAAGTATGCATTTAGGGCAAAATATGATGGCGAAGAATATGACATAAGGCTTGGAGCGCCAGGAAGGTTCCAGATGGGCAATGCCTGTGTCGCACTAGTTGTGTGCAAAAACCTGGGAATCAAAAAAGAAGCAATACAAGAAGGCCTTTTGGAGGCAAGGCCAAGATACCGGCTCGAGCAAGTTGGCAAAAACCCGACTGTAATAGCAGACAGCTGCCACAATCCAGAGGCTGCTTTTGCTCTTTCTGCAGAGGTTGAAAGGCTGCCGGCAAGAAAGAAAATCTTGGTGTTTTCCGCAATGAAAGACAAGGATTTTGAGCAGATGCTGAAGATATTCCGGGCGCATTTTGATGTGATCGTGCTGTGCAAAGTCTCACTTGAGAGGGCAGCCCCAATCAAAGATTTGCAGAATGCCGCCAAAAAAGCAGGGATTACGCTTTTGGACTCGCCGTCAAAAATGGGCACAGAAGGGACGTTTGCCATAACTGTGGAAGATCCGCATGAGGCAGTAAAAGCCGCAAAAAAGCTTGCAGGAAAATCTGGGTATGTTTTTATAGCAGGCTCGATATATTTGCTTGCCCAGCTTTATTCAAAAGACAAAATAAGGATTGCCCAGTAGTGGTTAGATGAAAGACGCAATAAGAAAAGAGATGATCAAAAAAAGAGATGAGCATTACAAGCAAAAGGGCCATCGCCTCTGCCTTGCAATAATGGACCGCTTCTTGAGATTGCCTGAATTTGAAAAAGCAGGCTGCGTGTTGCTTTACGCCTCGAAAGGGAGCGAGGTCCACACAAGCGATATAATTCGGTCTGCGCTATCTTTAGGAAAGAAGGTTGTTTTGCCTGTGACAAATTTGGAAAAGCATGAGCTGGAGCTTTACCAGATTGGCTCGATAGAAGAGCTTGTGCCTGGCGCATTTGGGATTCCCGAGCCGCCAAGAGCGGAAAGAAAAAGAGTGAGCCCGCAGGAAATAGAGCTTGCAGTAATCCCTGGAATAAGCTTTGACATGCGCGGCTACAGGATTGGCTATGGGAAAGGATATTACGACAAGCTTCTGCCGCAAATCAAAGGGAAAAAGGTCGGCCTTGCGTATGAAATCCAGATCATGGACAAAATCCCAAACGAGGCGCATGACATAGCGGTGGACATAATTGTCACCGAAGAGAGAGTCATAAGATGCAA
Source organism: Microcaldota archaeon (assembly GCA_026413765.1). Taxonomy (GTDB): domain Archaea; phylum Micrarchaeota; class Micrarchaeia; order Anstonellales; family Anstonellaceae; genus UBA10161. The sequence continues at coordinate 17,386 of JAOAKI010000003.1, forward strand.
CAAAGATTTTCGCGTGGTTGTCCTGGCTTCAGGAAGGGGAAGCGATTTCCAGTCAATTATAGATGGGATAAAAAGCGGAAAAGTTCATGCCAGTGTGGTTGGACTAATCACAGACAATCCAAACGCATACGCGATAAAGAGGGCGCAAGAAGCAGGCATACCTTATTTTGTCATCCCGCACAGCAGCCGCGAGGAACTCGACAGAGGGATTTTGGAAAAGCTTGACGAGCTTTCACCAGATTTAGTAGTGCTTGCAGGCTATATGAAAATAATAAAAAGCAAAGAATTGCTCTCCAAATACGCCGGAAGGATAATAAACATCCATCCCTCGCTTTTGCCAAAATACCCCGGCATGAATGCGCAGAAAGCTGCATTCGAGGCAGGCGAGAAAATATCCGGCTACACCATTCATTTTGTTGATGAGACTTTGGATGGAGGCAAAATAATTTACCAAGAAAAAGTAGACATATCAGACTGCAAGAGTGCAGAAGAGGTTGCGGCAAAGATATTGGAAAGGGAGCACGTTGGGCTTCCAATGATAGTAGAAAAGTTTGCAAGAGGAGAGATAAAGCCTGAAGACATGTTCAGCCGATAAAGAGGATTTATAATTTTTAGGCGCAAAAGGGAGAGGCATGATATCCAAAATATTGCAGTGGCTCAAAAAAATATTCAAAGGCAGAAAAAGCATCACGTTAGGGATATATGGCAGCCCAAATGTAGGCAAGACCACGCTTGCAAACAGAATATGTGTCGAGCTTGCAGGCGAACCTATCGGGACAATAAGCCCTATACCTCATGAAACAAGGTCGGTGCAGCAAAAAAGCAAAGTGATTCTCAAAGTTGATGGCTTCTGCCTGACGATGGACCTTCTTGACATGCCAGGAATTGCTGTAAAAGTAGATTACCGGGATTTTCTTGAATATGGTTTGACAAAAGAGGAAGCGCAAAAAAGGGCGCGGGAAGCAACAAGGGGGGTAGTCGAGGCGATAAGGCATCTTGACAAGGTGGATGCTGCTCTATTGATGGTCGACTCCACAGAAGACCCATACACGCAAGTCAATATCACTATGCTGGGCAACATGGAGGCAAGAAAAATACCCATCATCATAGTAGCCAACAAAATCGACTTGCCCAGCGCAAATATCGCAAGGGTCAAGGAAGCATTCAGCGGCTATGATGTTGTTGAAATTTCAGCAAAAACCGGCGAGAACATGAAGGCGCTATATCGCGAAATCGTAAACAAGCTGGCTTGAAGGTGTCTTGATGCACAAGTGCTTGCGTTGTGGAAAGAGAATAGACAGCCTAGAGCAAATCAAAACGGGCTGCGAATGCGGCTCAAAAATTTTTGTATTCAACAAGGAAGCAGTGGCTGTGCGGCAAAAGGAAACGGAAGGCGACGGCAGGCTTCCTGATTCCTATTTTGCGGTGATATCTTTCCGTGAAGATGATGTGGAGAACATAAAGATAGTAGAGGAAGGAATCTTTTCGATAGATTTGGATGGCCTTTCCAGGAATCCAGTTGTGCTAAAAGACCAGGATGGCGTATACTATATCAAGATTGAGCCAAAAGGCGACAATGGAAGAAAATGCTAGACATCCAATAAAACTCGAATTGTCCACCTGTTTTGGCTGTCTTTTTGGACAGCAAGCTGGTGATATGTGACTGCTTTGATTGAATCACGCGGCTGCTTCTTTTGGCCGCAAGCTTCAAATTCCAACGAAAATGTTTTGCCATCAAAAGAAGTGACCTTGACCTTTGAAAACAAAACACCATGGATATCCATGTAAGAGAGAAGGTCGGACAGTGCGTTTACTGTCAGCTCCTCAAGACTAGACGCTGAAATCCTAAATTTGACTTTTCTTTTGCACTCTGCCTTCCCCAATATTGAAAACATGGCCAAAGCAGCGTTTTCGAAAGCTTGCTCAAAGGAGTCGCCATATGCCTCAAACATGATGTCTGCCGTATGCTCAAGGAAGCGGAAATTTTGCATGATAGAAAATATGCAAAAAGATTAAGAAATAGTGACTTCTGCGCCTATCGCTTGCCCAGGAAGACCTTTGTTGAATCGCGCAAGGACCGCGCCAGAGTTGCCATGAGCTTTCGATATTTTGCCTACGATTTCTTTTCCGGTCTGAGTCTTGAAGATCACTTTTTTCCCCACCATTGCTTCAGCAGCCTGCCTGTCGGTTACTCCGTCAATCTCCAATACATATTGATTGGTGTATTCTGTATGCACGCCGCGCCTGTAGCTTAATATTTTTCCTTTCATGCAAATCCCATCCTTTGTATTGAGGGAAGCATATTTAAACTCTTCTTGCTGAGGCGGCTAAAATCAGCAGAAGAATTGCTGCGGGGGCGCAGGAAGCAGGCAAGGCAGAAGCTCCTGCTTGGGCTTGCAAAGGAGCCTTCTCCAAAACGAGCTGGCTGAACCTTTTGGACAGATTTTCTACCTCATTTGCGCTTTCTTGAAGTGGCCTTTGCGACATTTTTTCTTTGATTGACTTAAGCTCTCCCAGGTATTGCTTGGAAACGTTGGCTCCTATCAAAGGCTCGCTTTTATTTATGGATTGCTCAAGCTCGGAAATTGACCTCAAAATTGCTTCATACTCCTTGAACGAGCGGTTGATATCCTGCTCTGCCTCTAAAGCCTTTTTTTCAAATTCCAAGGCCAATGCAAATGCCTTCCTGTACAGCCCAGCCTTGCCAAGCTGGGAGATGTTTTGCTGCACAAGCCCAAGCTGTGAAAGCATAGAAGATGAAGTGGCAGCATCTTGCCCTATCTTGCTTGCCTTTTCGGACAGTGTGCGCAACTTGTTTTCTGAATAGAGAATGAACTCCTGAAGCCTTGCGTCTCTTGTTGAAAGGTAAAGGTCTTGAGCCTTTGAATTTTCAACAATAGCTTGCGCCCTTGCTTCTTGCTTGGCAGCCTCATCTGAAAGCATCCTGAGCGACTCGACCGCCTGCAGCGCATTGGAGATTTTCTCAATTCCATAGTCTATTTTCTGGCAATATTGGAAGCAGATGCTTGATTTCGATTGGCATTCTGCGTCTGTCTGGTTCAGGAAAATCGGGTTTTTGCCGATTGAAGCAGCAATTGCTGACATTTCGCTGAGGGCTTTTGATGCTTGGGCAAAATTGCCTAAAGCAACTGACTTTTCGTATTCTGCCAGCTTTGAGTCAAATTCGTTCCTTTTTTTGCTCCAGTCAAGAAGAGCTTCCCAAAAGCCGTTTGCATAAAGCATAACGTCGCAGTTTGGGTTTGACTTGCAAGCCACTATACATGACTGCTTATCTGTGCAGTTGTGGGCATCGGTGCCAGTCAGCACCATGCACTGTTTTTCATTTTTCTCCCTTGAAAGCCGTATCTCCTTCATTAGTCCAGATGCCAAAGAAACCTTAGCCTCATATTGGCTTTTTTGCCTCAAGTCTGAAAGCAGAAGCTGTGAAATTTCCTTTGTGTCATATAGCGGCTGGCCTTTTTCCAAGTCAAATAAGTAAAATTCTTTGCCTTCTGCTACAACTAAGGCAAATTGCCTGCTGGCAAGCGGCTGCAGTGAGAGATTCTGGTCAGGCTCAAAACGCTCTAAGATGAATTTTGGGAAAGATGCAGAAAGGAAGCCTGCAAGCAGCACCAAAAACAGCAGCTGGACTCTCATGTAGACCCAGCTGATATGAAAAGAGAATGTTTTTGAGAGTTCTTACCCAAAACTAGCTTCCCATCTGCTCCATGATGATGTTGTATGCATGCTTGGAATTTTTTGCGCGCTTGATGATCGCAAGCTGCGATTTGTCCGCAAGGCCCATTTCAATCGGGTATCTTTCAAACCACTCATACATCTCTTTCCAGAATGAGCCGCCAACCGCAATAATCGGGACATGCTGCATATCTTTGATGTGGATTCTTGTTGTAAATTCAAAAATCTCATCAAATGTGCCGTAGCCGCCAGGATAAAAAACAAGAATGTCGCTGCTGCCCAAAACAAGCTTCCTGGTCGCAAGCATGTTGAGGGTGACGAGCTTGGAGAGGGAAGGATCTGGCTTTTCTTTGTGGTAGAAAAACAGCGGGATGAGGCCCACCGAGAGATTGCCTGCTTCAGCAGCACCTTTTGAGACTGCTTCCATTATGCCATTGCCGCCGCCGCTGCATATTGCAAAGCCTTCCAAAGCAAGCCTTTTGGAAAGGTCTGAAGCAGAAGAGTAATCACGAGAGCCATCCTTGACTTTTGAAGAGCCAAAAAAGCTCACAAGAGGCGAAAGGATTTTCCCCATGTTGTCGAAGCATTTGAGCATATCTTTTCTAAACTGCTCACTGAGTATCGAAAGGTCATGGGAGACTTTTTTTGCATGCAATTTGACTAACTCGACAATCTTTGCGGGGGTCTTTGCAAATTTCAGGAGGGCCACATCTTTGGCTGAAACAAATCCTTGCAAGCAAAGAGTCTGCATCCATTTAATAAAGCCTTTCCAGTAATTCTCGTTGCCTGCAAGAAATATGGGTATGCCATTCATTTTACCTATCTGCTTGAGGACAAGCATTTCAAAAAGCTCATCCAGCGTGCCAAGGCCGCCAGGGAAGAAAACAATGGCGGAACTGTGCGCATAGATGGAGATTTTGCGTGACTGCATTGAGTGCACAATATATTGCATTTTTCCTTCAAGTCGGCAAGGCTCGGTTGTGGCCAGAAAAAATGGCTGCACGCCGACCGAAGGAGAATTGGCGTTGAGAGCCCCCAAGTTTGCCGCCTCCATTATTCCTGGTCCGCCGCCAGTAATTGCTCCATAGCCCTCTTTGCCCAATCTATAGAACAGCTCGCATGCAAACTCATAGTCTGCCTCAGAAGGCTTCGTCCTTGCGGACCCAATGCAGCCGACAAGGCCTCTTGAATACTCCTGCACTTTCCTGATTGATGAGGTGGATTCGAGGTCTTTTCTGAAAAACTTGATGACATTATCGGGAGGATAGATTCTTTCCTTATTTAGATTTGGTTTTTGCTTAAATTGCATAACCACACCTGTGCCAGATAGATAGCGAAGTTGTTTTAAAACTACCATTGAGAAAGTTTCCGTTTGAATTTGCTCCTGAAAAAGGCAAGAAAGCAGCAAACCTTCTTTAATTTTCATGCGAACAAGATAGTGCTGCAGTTGGGGTCGTGGCGTAACCTGGTAGCGCGGCAGGCTCCAGATCTCACCTGCGCCTTGCGGCGCAGGCAACAGAATACACCTGCATGTTAGGGTTCAAATCCCTACGATCCCATATTTCTACCCTCTGGCAAAAGAAATGAGCGGCCAAGTGCTCTGCAAAAAATGCGGCAATTTCGTCTGTCTTCTTTTGCTTGATTCTGAAAGTTACTTGGCGTGTTGCTACAATCCTGCCTTCCTTTGGCTTAGTGCTTGCAAAAAAGATTAATAATCCACATATCAAACTTAAATTGGGGCAGTTTTGCCTTTTAGGCAAGCTAAGCAGGATTTGTGTGGATCGCATGGGGGAAATATCTTCTCTGATCAAGAATTCCTGCAGGCATTGCACTGCAAAGTGCTGCCGCGGGTTGGCAGTAGTCCTGACAATCCCCGAAGCAAAGAGGCTTGTGCAGCAGCTTGGGATGATGCCAGAGGAATTTTTGGAATTCAGCTGCAACATAGATTCAAAAAAAACCCCCCACTATCCTCTTTTAGTTCAAAGTAGTGGCAAAATAGAGGAATATTTCATCTTGCTTAAAAGAAGGCAAAAGAAGGACTGCATATTTTTGCAAAAAGACTGCCGATGCAGCATATACGAAAAGCGGCCCGCAGTATGCAAGCTTTATCCATTTGAATTGGACGGCAAAAAAGTGAAAAAAAACGCGCTATGCCCTGTAAAATTCGAAAAAGAAGAATGGACTGAGGTGGTCGCTGGGCAGCTCAAGAAGGACCTGTTTGAGCATGGAAAAATTGCGCGGCAATGGCAAAAGAAATTTGGAGACAAGGCCCCAGACATGCGCCTGTTTTGTCAGTATTTCTAAAAACAGTCAGGGAGGGGCTGCTCCTGCTCTTTCTTTGCCTCGTTTTCAAAGCCACCTCTTATTGTCAAGAGTGTCGGAGCCAACAAAAGCCTAATGCTGTTTAGGATGCCCAAATAATTGATTGAGGCGACTGAAGAAGAAACGAATTTTTTGGCCAAAAGGACAAGGCCGCGCAAATCTAACTTCGCCACCAGCCCATCTTTTTTGTCTTTGGCCAAGTCCGAGATGGTATCAAGAAGCATCATTGCGACTGTGATGTTTTCCCAAAACTTTTTGTGCGTTTCGTCATCGAGTAGAAAGGCAAAAAAAGAGGACAGCTTTTGGCCTATCTTTTCCCTCAAAAGCACAAACTCAGATAGGTTTTTTGAGCGGACCTCTGCCTCAAGAAGCGGCTGCATGCTTTCAAAAAAGTCGCGTGGTACGCCTTCTATTTTGGCAGATTTTCCAGATATTTCGGTTTGCTTGTCTGCTTTTGATATAGAAAGCCAGATGCCCAACGCCTCTGGCAGATTCTTGATTCTTTTGCCACCAACCGCAACGCTGATATTTTCGACGCAAAGAAGGCAGTACAGATATTTGTAACTTTTGTAAGAGAGGGTGCGGATTCCTTGGCGTTTCACAAACTGATAGATTGCTTGGTCTTTTGGGTCAACAGAAGAGGCAAGTTTTGGCAAGTTTTTGATTTTCAATATCAACTGACGCACCGATATTTTGGTGTAATATGTGGTTATAAATGTTTATGCTAGCCTTACCCTCAGAGTGGTGCGATAAAGCCTTTTGCCTTGGCGCTGGCCTGCAAGCTTCTCTGTCCTCAAAAATGGCAGCCCAAGCTTATTCAAGGCGGAGATTGCTTCTCTCCTGCTTCCTACATAGATGTCTATTCCCTCCTTCAAGCTCTCAATTTTGGAAACAAAAGTCGTTTTCTCAAGAGCAAAGCAAAGAAGATTTAGATATTTGGAGATTTTTGCCTCCTCCCCGCGCAATTGAATGATTGCCTCAAAATATTGCGAGGATCGCTTGCCGCACTCAAAGCAAACCATCCGGATAATGTTGACCTTGATAGGCTTGCTGATCCAGTTGCCTTCTACCTGAAAAAACACAGATTTGTAGTCTTGTGAAAAATGTGGGCTGAAATCTTTGAGCTTCAATATGCGCACAATCTCTTCATCAAGCGAGCAGCGCTTTCTTTTTTTTGCCTTGTCAAGGACAGAATGACAGCTTGCGCAGACAGAAACAGAGATTGGCGGGAAATTGTCTATTTTGTCTGCCGCGCAGGAAACGCAAAGCTCGCCTATGAAATCTTTTTGGGAATCCGAGCCCCCACAGAGTGGGCAGAAACGAGGCATGAAAAAACAAGGTGCTATTATATATAAACTATTTTCTCCAAAAAGCCAACTATGGAAGAGGAAGAAGACCGCCAAATGGCAGCGAATTCTGAACTGCGCTACATCACATTGGAATTGATGAAAATAGCGCAGAAATCCGGGAAGAGCTTTGATGAAGTAGCTGAAGAATTCATAAGCAACGCCGACAAGCTGCAAAAAATGATTTATGGAGAGGAAAATGCCCATAAATCTGGCTTGAAGGCAGTAAGAACAAAGAAATGATTGTGGTGGCATGCAGGAAGTCAAAAAAGAGGTACTGGCTATAACGAAATATTTCCTTTCGTTGCCGCATCCTGCCAAGACCACAGTTGCAATCTTCATAGTCGCGTTCTTGTTTGGAGTGCTTCTGAGTGCCGCAAAAAGCACAGATGATTGGGTAAGGCTATTCATAGGGGGCATCGAAGGCGTCATTTTTTTGGCATTTCCTTCCATATTTTCATCGGTTGCGCTTTACATTCTGAGAAGAAAGGCATTTTTCAGAAGGGCAGTATTTCTTGGGCTGCTTACTTGCATTTGCTATGGGCTTTTTTATCTTCTTTCAGTATGGCTTGTGAGATTTTGGCAGCCTGCTGAGAATTTGGTCTATATTGGATTTGGCCTTGCGTTTGGCATGTGGTATTTCTTTCTCAAGCTTGCCTTTGGGTTCCGCAAAAGCGCATTTTTCCTTGCAACGCTGCAGCTTGCAATTTTTGCCGCCTTCCATCTTGCAGGCGGAATTCTCCAAAAGGAAGCCGACTTGGTGAATTTGCTTGCGAAACTTTACCTTGCGGTGTTCGTATTTCTTGCCGCAATCTACCTAATGTTCTACTTTCTTTCTTTGCCGATGAAAAAAAACCTCAAGATATCATCGATGGACGCGTTGGGCATGTTCTTGTCGCAGTGGCTATATGGCGAAAAAGAGCTTGAGGAAGCTTTTGAGGAGATAGGCGAGGAAGTTGAGACAGTCGTCTGGGTTGCGACTTTTTCTGGCAAAAAAAACAATGCAATATTTGTCGTGCCTTATGTTCATTTCGGCCCTTTTGGGAATTTGGGCGGAAGCGAGTTCACATTCAGGATAGCAGAAGGGTTTTCGGGTTTGTATGACAAAAAAGGGGCAATGCCCGAGGTATTTGTGTTCCACGGGACTGTCACGCATGATTTTAATCCAGTATCCTCAAAAGAGCTGGAAAAGGTGATGTCGGCTTGCAAAAATGCTTTGGGAAGGATTGTAAAGCGCCCAGCCAAAATGGCGTATTTGGAGTGCAAGGTTGGAAGCACGAACGCAAAGTCTTTCTTTTTCAATGACTCTGCTTTCCTTTCTTTTTCAAGGGCTCCGCAGACAACTGAGGACATAAATTTTGGCCTTGGGCTTGCAGTCATGGAGATAGCAAAAAGAAGCTGCAAAACTGCGGCAGTGGTAGATGAGCACAATGCTGAGACTGGAGAAATAAGCTCGGTTGAAGTTGGAAACCCCATAGGGTTCGAGATTCTGGATGCCGCAAGGCAGATTTTCTCAAAGAAAAAGCGGTTAGACAGGTTTTTGTTTGCATGCGCCAGCAGGCGCATAGAGGCCGAAAACATCGGCAAGAACGGCATAAAGCTTGCCTTGTTCAAGAAAAATGCCACTCTTTACAGCATCGTTTTGATTGACGCAAACGGCATTGTGCCGCAGTTCAGGGAAGAGATTCTTGACCTTCTTGTGGCGCTTGGGAAAGAAAAAGGCATGCGATGTGTTGGGGAAGTCATGACTACCGACACCCATCAGCTGAATACCATCCAAGGAGTGATAAATCCGGTTGGAACGCAAAAGCGCGGAGACATCATGATGCTCATCCGGCAGCTTTTTTACGAGGCTGCAGCCAAGCTTGAAGAAGTAAAATTTGGGGCGGCAGAGGAAAGATTCAAAATAAATGTCTTTGGAAGCGGGCAGGCTGTGGAAATTGCTGCAACAATAAATGGAGTGGTTGCGATTCTCCGCCTTGTCTTGCCTGCAATTCTAGTCGCAGCCACCGCAATACTTGTTTGGGCCCTTGGGAAGATTTCCTAAGCCAGGCTCAGGCAACTTCGCTTCCGCTTCTTTCTTTTTTGAGCTCGAAATCTGAAAGCGATGCCTTATACCAAGAGCCGTATTTTTCGGATGCCTGCTCCTCGATTGGTCTGCTGTGCTGGATTGCAAATCGGACATCTTCAGCAGTAATTAAGTTCCTGCCTTCCGATATTGCCAAATCTCCTGCCATCTTGATCGTGCCCGCAAGCATCCTCAACCTAAGCGAAAGCCCATTGACACCGTCTATTTCTTTTGCCCTTCTTTTTGCAAGAGCTATCATTTCTTCTATTGCGCCTGCGTCAGCATGCGGAATCCTTCCATCCCTTACGATCTCTTGCGCCAAAAATTGCACGAGCTTGAGCCGATTTTCTTCGCTGTCCTCCATATAAGAGTTCATCAGCACTTCATAGCCATTTCCAAGTATCCTGCTGCGCAGCGGCGGGAGTATATGCGAGACATCGTTGAAATTGACTGCCGCAACCAAAATGAAATCAGCTGGAACGCCGTCCACCCTTACTGATGATCCTGTGGAGGATTGGTTTCTCCCGCTTATTGGATATTTCTTTTCTTGCATTGCGGTAAGCAGGAAGCGCTGCAGCCGCCCCAGCGAAGAAAGCTCATCTATGAACAATACTCCTTCGTGCGCCTCATGCACCGCACCAGGCACCACGCGCGTGTAAGGAAGCGAGCCTATTGTGGGGTGAGAGCCATAGGGGTCGTGCCTAACATCGCCCAGCAGCTCTGTCTCGGAAGCTCCAGTGGCCTGCACGAAATTCGGGCGGTTGAGCGGCAGCAAAACTTTGAATTGTGTCTTTCGCTCAAGCTCTGCAAGCTTGGAGAGCTCTCTTTGGGTGAGAAGCGCAATAGCGTTGCCCCTCCTTTCAAAAACTATCAGCTCCTCTTTGCCATTGACTATGCGAGTAGTGTGCACGCGGTCTTCGCGCTCGAAAGCGCCCGGTCCAACTATCAAGTCATCAAAAGGGCCTTTGATCTTTCTATATTTGTCTGCGCCACAGAAAAAGCAAACCGAAGCATCCGGGCTCGAGATCCTTGCGCACCTGCGGCAGCGAAAGCCAAGCTTTTCAGCAACAAACGATGGGACTTGGGTCGGGTCAAGAATTTGGCTGGCTGGCTGCGTCTGCTGCCTTGCTGATTTTTTTGAAGAAGGATAAGTTCGAACCTCAATTAGAGGCCTTTCGGGCTTTTCAGGGTTGTGCAAGACAAGGACTTCCTGGGTCGGCTTTGGAAGGGTGGACGCAATTGCTTGCGCAAGCATCGATTTGCCTGTGCCTGGAGGGCCGACCAAAAGAAGGTGTCTCCTTTGCTTGCCTACGATTCGCCCTATTTTCACTGCTGCATCTTGACCAATGATTTGCAGCATTGGGTCTTGAGGGATTTTGACTTCTGCGGTTGATGAAATGTCTGAAAGTCGCATGCTAATAAAATGGGGCTGAAATATAAAATACTAATTCCTCCACAAATACACTTTCATCCGTACTGGGCGGCCATTGAGGATTGCCCCACGATAAACTATTGCCACCTCTGTCGCATTCTGCGGGACTGCTCTGCCGATAGAATAAGAACTGCCTGTTCGGTTGTCAGTCTGCTCAACCACTATATAGTAATTGGCAGGCGCTCGCATTATTCTCCCCACTGCTGAATAATTAGCTGCTGCAAGCGCACTCATCCTTGAGATTTTGTTTTCATCAAGCTGGCCGCTAAAGTGGTCTTTTGCAAAGCCAAATTGCCTAATTTGGTTCAAGTCAAAATACAATGACCAGTTTGAAGGAGAGCCAGGAGAACGCAGCGCCTCCGCAATCCTTAGTGCGTCCGCATAAAGCGGGCTGTTGCTAGACTCGGCAATTGATTGCGAGCTTAGCCAGAATGAAGCAAGCGTCGCCATTGCAATTATCATTATAACGGACGCGACAATTGCGTCAAAAGAAAAATATTGCGCTTTCACAACGATTCCTCCGTCAACAACTATTAGGCGGTGTAAACTTTATGGTGCTTTTGCCTGCAACCAATTCGTGCTTTATGCATACAGAAGAGCCATAGGAAGGATTGATGAAGATTTTTTCCTCACGTGGAAAAATGCGTATGAATTGGCCCGAAGTCAGCGCGTCGTAAGAGGTGGTGACAGTTGCTGCCGCAAAAACTCCTGGCCCCAATGGGCTTGCCCACTCCACATAAACGAAGCCTGTCTCAGTCTGTGAAGGGGCAGAAGAGAAGCTGATGGAGATATTGTAAGGCTTGCCGAGTATGTCTTTTGGAAGCTGAACCCTTTGGCTGAAACCAGGCCCTGCCACAAAGGCAGTATAGATTGCATCCGCAAAGCTGAACGCGATTTCCTGCGCATAAGCATTCTCAGCGCGATAGAGGCCTTGAGCCTGCTGCTGGAAGAAAATTCCAACTGTAGCAACAAAGAGAAGCAAGAAAAACGAGGCATAAGCGATAAGCTCAATTGCCGCCTGCGCTTTAATCGTAGCTGACATTGACAAAATCACCCATATTCACCAATTTTATCTTTTGCAATCCGCCTGTTCGTTTGCCAGATAGGTTGCCGGAAACATTTGCAAATGTTGACGCTACAATGTCCATCGTCCGCCCATCCGCCTCTATCCTCAATACAACAAGGCCATTTTCCAGCTTTGCATTCGTTATGCCATCAGGATAATTGACAACAATTGTTTTCCTTGCACCCTCGCCTTGCAAAAAAATCTCACCTGCCTCATCTGCTATGGTGCTGGCCGCAACCTGGGCAGCGCTGATGCTGTTTTTTCCCCGCTCTGAATGCGAAAACGAAAGGAAAAGGAGAGCAAGTGGCACAATGAAAGCCAACGCAAAGCCTATCATCACTAAATATTCGCTTGCTGCCTGCCCTTTCATGCATCCAGATTGCATAACACCAGCCTAACAAGGCGCCGAGCTAATGCCTGGAAAGTCGCAGGCAATCTCTCTTGCGCCATACCTTTGGATTGCTTCTCTGCTTAGCCTGAAATGTCCAACGCTTTCGTTCAGCGGCGCCATGCCAGAGCACATCTCTTTGTCTTTGCAGCCCATCATCCCTTTTATCTTCAAAACCAAAGATGGTTGCGATGCTTGGTAAAACTCCCAGTCCAGCCTGGACCGCCCATTTTGCAGCTTGTCGTCTTTCCCACCTGCCCAGGTCCCAACAACGAAAGATTCTATCCCAAGATCATTGTTGTTGTAATTCTTTCCATTGCTAAGCATTCGCTGGAAGAACGATGGGCCATTTCCTTGCAAGTAAAATCCGCAGATTGCCATGTCCCTCAGCTTGGTGATGTCCCATATGCGGTGATATCCTTGCCTCTTTTTGTCCTTGTCGCCAAACTCGTTGTCAATCAGAACGAAAACGTGCTCCCCAACTCCTTCTCGTTTGACGATTGGAATGCGGCTGGAATTTGCGCTCCAGCCGCTTCCTGCCACGATGAATGGAACTTCTATCTCATTTTTGTAAATATATGGGGGAATTGGCCGGCAGGATTGCCCGCCGCTGTTGACTTGCACCCAACGCAGGCAATTGAGGCAATCTGTCTGGTTATATTCTGTGAAATTGCATCCTCCTTCAGTGTAGGTGCGAGATACAACTCTTGGAGAAGTTGTCAGAATCACAGCCCCGTAGAAGTTGGCGTAATTTGAAATGTTTTCATCGTAGCGGTGCACTAAAATATACTGCTTGATCCTGTTGAGCTCCTCACCCTCGAAAATCCCTTGATCAGGGTAATCTGAAGTAATTGGACCAAAAAACCAGCCGCTTCCTTCCAGCCCATTTTCTTCAACTAAAACAGGGGAAACATCAGAGGGAGAATTGTAGGAAACGTGCTTCCATATCTGCTTTTGGGCAACCAATGAAGGATCGCGCGCAATTCCTGGTCTTCGATTAAGCTCTTCGCGCACAATAAGCGGATCAACAAAGCCGTTTATCGAAAATGAACTGTTTGCTTTGAGCCTTTTTGACTGCTTCATCGTGTTTTCCAGGTCGGTCAGGTTCATCTCCATCTCGAAAGAAACCCCCACCGTCCATGGATCCTTCTGGAGAAAGACAAAATTCTCCACAGGCCCAAAGCTGACATTCATCCCGACGATGTTTGCGGCCTGGCGGATTTTTTGCTGCCAGCCAGCTATGGTGTAAGCTTCCTTTTCTTCAGCAGAATAGCTTATGGGCAACGGAGAAGAGCTGTTCCCATAAAGCATCAATTCGTAAGCCAGCTTCTCGACTGCGCCAGTACCTGGGTTGCGAGGGTCAGATGAAGGCGATTCGCTCAGGCCGTTGACCTGTGTTGCATTTACCATCTTGAATGTCGCAAAAAAAGCGGAAGCATTCGCAAACTGAGAGAGGCTCTTGTCAGAAATCGAAGAAAGCACCATGCGCATCGATTCTCCTTTAAAACGCATTGAAAGGTGCTGGTCCTTTTGGGCAAATGTTCTTACCCACATTTGGCTAGTAAGAAGCATGAAAGAAAGGAGAATAAGCGCAGTGACCGTAAAGAAAAACCCTTTGTTGGGAAGATTGAAATCACGCATAGACAGTAAACCTCACGACCGAAATTGAATTTTTCCCTGGCAAGAAATTTGAGATTGTATTGTTGCAAGGGGTGATGTCGCATTCTGGCGAAGTCCTGCCATAGCCTGTGCATGAAAGGTAACAGAAAGGAGACTGACCAGGGTTTGGAGGTATGACATACATTGATCCGAAGGTAGTTGCAGAGGCGGAAATTTTCGTGAATTTTCTTCCGCACCTATTCGAAAGATAGTCGCATCCTCGCACAGCTGCATTTGGGTTGTTTCCAGAATCATAAAGCATTCTCCAGCTGTTGTCTGCAAAACGGTAGATTTCAAGGCTGTAGCCGAATCCTTGCGGTATGATGGGGCGGTAAGGCGAAGAACTGTTTTCAGCGCCGCCTGCAATCTTTGCCAGGATTTCGTGCGGATTTGCTCCGTTGAGGATTTGCTCAAGATAAGTTCCTTTCGTCGGGTCATCGGTTGTTGAAGAAATCACCATTAGCGTGTCGTATGCAAGCTGGTGGGCCTGCTGCAGTGAATAATAGTAAGGCTTTGGAGTACCTACAGTGAAAGTAAGAAAAGCCACAGTAAGCATTACGATTGTAAAGGCGACAAACGCATCAACCGAAAAAACGAAGCCTTTGGGCATATGCGAAATTTCAGAGCAGAATATTAAAAAGTTGATTATGGGCAAATTTCAGAACACATCTTCTGAATTTCTGATGCTTTTTGCAAAAACGCTAATTTTTTAAACTCCAATAGAGCAAAAGGATTGCTTCAGGCTTTGCCTGTGCGACCGTCGTCTAGCCTGGTTAGGATACGAGATTGCCAATCTCGCGGGCCGGGTTCAAAACCCTAGGGGGCACTAAACTGACACAAGCTTCCCCCTGAGGGCTCACCCCCGAATGGAAAACAAATGTTTGGGGGTGGGGGCAAGGGTTGGCGCCAGAATCCGTCAAAAGGCCCACCCTGAATGCAAAAGCAGATGCTTAGTACATTGTGGATGTTGAAAAAGTATGGGTGAAAATCCCGGCGGTCGCATTTTTTAGCTTGAAAGAAAATAGGCGGAAGAAAAGACATCTCCCAGCCCTACTGTCATCTTTGGGTGTTTCACGAAGAGAGGGCGAAAGCAAGAAAGCTCAGAAAGGGTTGCAAAGCGCCCAGTCTTTGCCTTGAAGCTTGCACATTTTTTTGCAAAAAGAAGCGCTTTCTGGTCAGAGGGAGAAGAAGGCAGAACGAATTGCCGCTTGGGAGAATGAAAAAGGACTTTGCCTGCCAATCTTGAAATCTCTTCGACCGACAGCGAAAGCTGCTTTGCCTCAACTTCGTTTAAGCCTACGCAATCCACGCAAGGAAAGAGCTTTTTTTCCGCAAAATCAATTATCTTGCGATTTGAAAATTCCCCAAGCTCAAGGAAAACTTCGATCTCAGGGTTGTGCTTTTTCCATCTTTTGATTTCAGAAACAAAGGCGGCAAGCTGCGAAACAGATGAAAGAAGATGGACCCCGCCGACAAAGGCTTTGGGTATGTCCGGAATTATTGGGGTAATGAATTTGCAAAAGCTTCTTTCCAAGCTCAAAGGCGCAGCATCGAAAGAGGCAATAAAGCGCGTATTTTTCTTTGGGTATTCGAACACAAAGTGTGCCGAAGATTGCCGCTTGAAAGTAAATTGGTCGGCGGGAAGAAAACCAGAAGAGGAAGCCACAAGAATTTTGCTTGGCTTTTCAAACAGGAGGAAAAAATCACTGCCAAAGTTAGTTGTATGAAGGAAACAGGTTACACCAAGCAGCGATGCCTGCTGAGCAGCATTTCCTGCTTGCCCTCCTATGGTTTTTTTGTCAAATACAAACAGATTTTGCAGCTTTTTTGCAAGCCGTCTGCTGATTCTTACTTCTCTTTGAGCGCCTGTTGAAAAACAGTCTTTCATTGCATAAAAGAGGCTTTTTGAGGCGGATTTGACAGTCTCCAGATCGTTTTTGCTTACTATTTTGATGTAATCCGGATTGCAGTTGAAAGCAAAAATAGCGCTTTTTGGGAGCCGCACAAACTGTTTGCGAATAGCTTTAATAAATAGATAACATACAAATGCATTGTGCGGCTGTAGTCTAGCCTGGTAGGATCTGAGCTTCCCATGCCTTTTTAGGCTGGAAAAAGCTCATGGCCCGGGTTCAAAACCCTAGGGGGCACTAAACTGACACAAGCTTCCCCCTGAGGGCTCACCCCCGAACGAAAAACAAATGTTTGGGGGTGGGGGCACTAAACTGACACAAGCTTCCCCCTGAGGGCTCACCCCCGAATGGAAAACAAATGTTTGGGGGTGTAAGGCAGGGCAAGGTTTCCTCTGCCAACTAATCATTGAAGCTACATGAATGGAAAATCCCGGCAGCCGCACTTTTTTTCGAAAAAATTAGAGCTCTTTGAATTGCTTTCGCTTTTGGATGTTTCCCCAGCAGTCTTTGCAAATAACAAAGCGGGATGCTTTTTTCACTCTCTTTGCGGATTTTTTGCACGACTCGCAAATTTTTTTCGAGCAGTAATTGCAAACCTCGACCATATAGCATTGCTTCGAACAGCGTTCGCAAATCAAAAAATCACCTGTGCAGCTCGATATAAATAGAAAGGAATAAATATATTATTTTGAGGTGCCGCTCTTTTCAAGCGATATTGAGATTTTTGTGTCTTGTATTTCCCATTCCTTTGAAAACTGCGTCCTTTTGGATTGGAAGAGAATCTCAACTGCATTCACTTGCTTTGAAAGCTGCCCGATGTGCGCGCGCAGAATGCTTTCAAGCTCTTTGTCGCCGACCTGCAAGTAAAGCATGATTTTGTCTGTTTCTACCAGCTGCGCCTGCTTGCGCATCAGCTGAATGCGCCTTGCCACCTCCCGCACCATTGCTTCCTCGTAAAGATGCTTTTTGATTTTCGTGTCCAAGTACAGCACGCCGCCATCAAAGCGCGCAATCGAGAATCCTGCGGCAGTCTCATGAATCTCAAGCATTTCTTTTTCTATCTCAAACTTTCCGCCCAACAAGAATGGCTTGCTTTGCGTGGCAAACCAATCAGCAAGCTCTTTTGCGTCTGCTTTTTCCAGCAAAGAAAGGACCAGGCTGGTTTCTTTCTTGAATTTTGCCCCAATTTTTGTCTTGTTGAAAGAAACCTGAATGGAAGTTTTCGGCTGCCGATCCGCTTCTACTGCAGTTATCTTTCTTATATTGCCAAGCCCCTTGATGATCTCGGAGGTATGCTCGATAGCAGACAAAACTTCAGTAGAGGACGAGACGATTTTGGCTTCTTCAAGCGGCCAGCGGAGAGGTATGCCTGCTTTCTGCCTCGCAGCAGAAATTGCTGCGGCAATTTGCCTTGCCAGGCTAAACCTTTGCTCAAGAACCGCGTCTTGAAGCTCTTTTTTTGCCGCCGGCCATTCAAACAGGCTTATTGAAGCCTTTTCTTCATATTTTCGGTAGAAAGACTGGTAGATGCTTTCTGAGATGAATGGCGCAATTGGGGAAAGCAAGATTGTGGCGTCAAGAATTGTTGTGTACAATACATTCAGCGCAACGCATTCGCTGCCTTCCTCATCGATTCTTTGCTTTGCAAGCTTCATGTAAAACCTACTTACATCCTCAAGCAGGAATTCCCTTATCGCCTTTGCGGCAATATGCGGCTGGTAAGACTCGAAAGCTTCCTGGCAAGCAACGATCGTGCTCGAAAGCCTCGAAAGGAGCCACCTGTCTTCCAGCAAAAGCTTTTTTGCGTCAATTTTTGGCTTTGAGCTTTTGAGGTAGAATCTGGAAAGGAAAACGCCTAGGTTGTAGATTGTCCCTAAAGTGCGGTGCGCCTCTTTTATTTCGTTCCAGTTGAAGCGCAAGTCGTCCCAGACAGTATTGGAAAGCGCCCAAAGCCTAAATGTATCAGCGCCGTATTTGTCAACAATATCCTCAAGCGGGACGAAATTCCCAAGCGATTTGCTCATCTTTTCTCCTTTTTCGTCAACAAAAAAGCCATGCATGAGGACTGCTTTGTAAGGAATCTCTCCATTCAAAACTACGCCCGATCCGAGAAGGGAATAAAACCAGCCGCGAGTCTGGTCTTTGCCTTCGACTATGAAATCAGTCCGTGCAAACGACGGGTTTGTCCTCTCTTGCTTTGACAAAGATGCCCATACTGCGTTGCCAGAATCAAACCACACGTCCAGAATATCTGGGATGCGATGAGCAAACGAGCCGCATTTTTCGCACTTCAGCTTGATTTTGTCTATATATGGCCGATGCAGCTCTTGGAGCGGCGGCAGCTCTTCCTTGGATCCGATCAGCTTTATGTGCTTGCATTTGTCGCATCTCCAGATTGGAAGAGGTATGCCCCAATAGCGCTGCCTGCTGATGCACCAGTCAGGTGCGCCGGAGACAAACTCTTTGAATCTTGTTTTTGCAAACGGCGGATGCCATTCGCAATTTTCAATTTCAGAAAGCATCTTTTCTTTGAGCTTTGTAATCGAAATGAACCATTGGTTGGTCGCAATGAAAATGAGCGGGGTCTTGCATCTCCAGCAATGCGGATAGCGGTGGACAACCGAGGAGGAATGCACAAGCGCGCCGCATTTCTTCAAATCCTCAATCACGAGTGCGGAGGCTTCCCTCACGTCAATTCCGACATAGTCGCCTGCCTCTTTGGTGAACTTGCCAGAAGAGTCCACAGGGGAAAAAATTTCAATGCCAAAACGCTTGCCGATAATGAAGTCCTCTGGACCGTGTCCTGGTGCGCAGTGCACAAGCCCGCTTCCATCCTCCAAGCTGACAAACTCGTCAGAAAGCACAACTTGGCGCGGATATTCTTTTTTGATTTTGTGCTGCAGCGGATGGGCGTATTTTTCTTTTTCAAGCTTCTTGCCTGAAAGCTCGCCCAATATTGTGGCAGACTTGCCAGTAAGCTCAAGAAAGTGCTCCAGCCTTTCTTTGGCAAGGATCCACACTTCGTCCTCTACTTTCACTTTGACATACGTGAAGATAGGGTGAGCCATTATGGCCATATTTGATATCAGCGTCCATGGGGTAGTGGTCCATATGATGAAATATTCGCCAGGATTGGAAAGCGACTTGAATTTCACATAAATTGACGGGTCTTTCTGCTCACCGTACTCAAGCTCGTAGTTTGCAAGCGTAGTTTCGCATCTGCTGCAATATGGCACAACATACAGGCCCTCGTGAAGAAGCCCTTTTTTGTAAGCTGCTTCAAGAGTTTTCCAGGAAGCCTCAATGTAATCGTCAGTATAAGTGATGTATGGATTGTCGAAATCCATCCAAACGCCGCACCTTATGAATTGTTGCGAAATAATACCTATGTACTGGGTGGCAAATGCTTTGCATTTTTGAATGAAAGCTTCAACGCCCAGCTCTTCGATTTGGCGCTTGTTTGAGATGTTGAGGGTCTGCTCGACTTTCACTTCGATTGGCAAGCCGTGCGTGTCGTAGCCTGGTTGAGATCTGACTGCAAATCCCCTGAATCGCTTGTATCGGCAGATTGCATCTTTGATGACTTTGTTCCAAGCTGTTCCTGGGTGGATCTGCCCTGTAGCATATGGTGGCCCATCGCAGAAATAGAACACCTTTCCGCCGCTGCGCGCTTTCTTTACTTGCTCGTAGATTTTCTGGCTTTCCCAGAATTCAAGTATTTTGCGCTCTAACTCCACTTGGTTGTGCAAGCTGCATCACCTGTTCAAAGCCCGGCTGGCTGCTGAAATACAAACTGAAATTGGGAGAGGCAAAAGATAAAAGGCCTCCCTCAGGCTTGCGGCAGCCACAACAAAGGCTAGGAAAAACGACAAAATACAAAGAAAGACCAAAAAGGCTGAAGGGCTTTTGATGCCTGCTTGCTGCAAAAAAGAGATTGCATGAGACCCAATGTAAGACAGGCAGACAAGAAAAACGACAGTCGGAAGATGAGGCTGGCCAAAAAAGAACGCCGCAGATAGCGTGGCTGAGATGGCGTAAAAAGCCAGTTCAAAAGGCCGCATAACAACCTTTGCTTATCTGAAAGCCTAACCTATATAAGTATTTACAGTCGCAACTGATAAACATGGCAGAGGATGGCTCTTTCATGCCGTGGACAGAGAAATACAGGCCTTCAAGCTTGAAAGAAATTGTAGGGCAAGAAGAGGTAATTTCCATTCTGAAAGCCTATGTCAAAGAGAAAAACATGCCGAACCTGCTTTTTGCAGGGCCTCCTGGCGTTGGGAAGACCACTGCCGCACTTGCGCTTGCAAGAGATTTGTATGGTGAGCAATACAAGGAGAACATATTGGAACTGAATGCGTCTGATGAGCGTGGAATAGACGTGGTGAGAGGGAAAATAAAGGATTTTGCCCGCACAGTTTCGCTGGGAGAAGTGCCATTCAAGATAATTTTCCTTGACGAGGCAGACTCGCTCACAGCAGAAGCCCAAAATGCCTTGAGAAGGACGATGGAGCTTTATGTGAACATCACAAGGTTCATCCTTTCGGCAAATTATTCCTCAAAGATAATAGAGCCTATCCAGTCAAGGTGCTCGGTGTTTAGGTTCCGACCTCTGACTGAGCAGGAATGCAAAGAGATGATTGAAAGGGTTGCTGGCAAAGAAGGGCTAAAGCTGGACCAAAAGGCGATCGAGGCCCTCATCTATGTTTCAGAAGGAGACATGCGCAAAGCGCTAAATGCACTGCAGGCTGCTTCCTTGCACTCAAAGCACATAACTGCGGATGCGGTGTACAAATCTGCAAGCAGGGCAGAGCCGCAAGAGATAAAAGAAATGATGGAATTGGCGCTAAACAGAAAATATCTCCAAGCAAAAGAGAAGCTGCACAAGCTTATGATCGAATATGGCATGTCTGGAGAAGACATATTGCTTCAGATGTACAGGACGGTGGATATGCTTTCTGTGAGCGAAAGGCAAAAGGTTGCAATCATTGACAAGATTGGCGAATACAATTTCAGGATGGTGGAAGGCGCAAACGAGATGCTGCAAATCGAAGCGTTGCTTGCCCAGCTTCTTTTAATAAAGTAGCCGGATTTTGATACAAAGATATAAATATGCTTATCAACAAAAAGCGGTTGGTATGGCAGGAAATGAAAAATGCGCACATCTTTTTCTTCTGCCTACGCTAATTGCTAGGTCCTGTTTTATTATCGGCTATTAGCTTTCGGGCTTGTGCGGTTTGGCAAGCTGCATTTGCCCCCGGATTTTCAAATCATGAGCGCACAAAGCGCTCATAAAGGTGATAGTCTATGCGAAAATTAATATTGAGAAAAAATGGAGGAAGACCTAAAAAGATGAATGATGAGCAGGTTGCTACTGCGCTTGACCTTTATTTTGTCGAAGGGATGCCCATAAGGGAAGTTGCCGATGTTTTGGGCGTATCCCACATGACTGTGTGGAGGCTGATTGCAAAAAGCGAGCCGCCAAAAGGAAGTGATTTGTATGAGAAAAATGAGGGCAACTATAAGGTATTGGCTAAATAACCTTGCAGGCTAGTCTATCCTAAAGCGCAAAAGAGCAGCAAACCCGCCGAAGCCGGCAAGCTCCCTGCCGCCGTCTGACTGGGAGGAAAAAACGGTGATTTTTGCTCCTTTTTTTTCTGCCTCTTGCACAATAGCAGCAACCTCCTTGTTGGTCCGCAGCAGCTCGTCAGTGACCATCAAAACCTCTACCGCAGAGGAAGAAACCGCTTGCTTTAGCTGCTGAATGCCATATGCCGCAAGCCCAGAATCCTTCCGGATTTCGGCTGCAAATTTTCCCATCAGCTCAAGCTCGGCTGCTGCCCTCTCTTGGGAAACAATATTGGAGATTTTTCCGCTGCGCAAAAGCTCATTTATCCCGCTTCTTTCCGCATAGGAGCAGTGCTCAAGCACGAGCTTTTTTGAAAGCTCTGGGCTTTTTTGCTTTGCGAATTTGATGAAATTTTCTGCACCAAAACCAGGGCCCGCAACGACAATCTTTGAAACAGGGGAATTCTGGAGCTTGGACAGTATCTTTTCAAAAAATGAGGCCTTTTTTTGCTCAAAATCATCGCTGCGCTTGCTTGCAGAATTCTCAATCTCAAGCTCGTACTCCACTCCATACCCCCGCAGAGTCGCGTAGATTGCTTTGTTTTCGTCCATCGCAACAATGCCTATCCTTGGCCTTTTGCTTTCTGCAACTGCCTGCTTGATGCGCGAAAGATGGTGCGGCTCCCATTTTTCTTTTATTATTGTGACAGGAAATCCTGGCTCGATGTCAATCGTATGATAAGAGCCGACTTGGACAAACTCCTCTGGTGTGCCGCTTTCGATTTTTCCAGTGACGCGGAGCCTGCTTGAGAACTTTGAGAAGTCGATCTTTTCTGCAGCCAGCTTGATCGTCACTTGCTTTTTTTCACCTGCATCGCCTTCCGATGCTTTAAAGCGCCGGAAGGACTTTGCGATGACTTTGTCTGAAGGCTGCAAAATCCTTTCGATATGCCACAGATCCTCCTCGTTCTCAGGGATAAGGACGATCGAGCCTTCTTTTGTGTCTTGCTTGCCTATTCTCATGGAAAAAAATTGCATCGTAGGCTTTAAGTTGATGCCTGTCTGCCGCCGTCCCCAAGCACTGCGCCGGCCGAGCCGACAACGTCAGTGGAGTTTGAGTCAAGGCTTGCCGCCTCAAGAAGAAAGTCGGACTTCTGCTCTGCGCCGAAAATCTCCTGCATCCTGCTCTTGTGGATCTCATTGATTTTTGCGAAGTCTTTCTTCTTTGCAAGCTCAGAAATTTGCGGATCGACAAGGTCAAGCTCGTCAGTATAGCCATAAAGTGCTGAAAGGTAGATTGCCTTCTGCTTGATGATCGCAATCACTTTGCGCCGAAATATTTTTTCCTCCTCTACGATTGCTTGCTGCTTTTGCTCGCACTCATCTGCGAGCTTTTCCTTGCGCAGCAGCGAATCCCTATCCAGTTTGTTCACACCCCAGCCAAACAAGATCATTCCGCCAACATTCCAGACAAATTCCGCAAGAGGATTGATGAATTGCTTTATTTGCTGATCAAGATGTATTGTCCGCCAAGCCTGGACAAAGAATTCGACTATGCCATTCAGCTGCCCTGTGAAGAAGAGCACTGCGCCGCTTATTGCGCCGCTTATTGCGCCAACAAGCGAGGCTTTCTTTTCAAATGACTCTTGCCGCATGTTTGCAAAAAAGCCATAAACGAACTTGCTTTTTGCTGCTTTGCTGAATACAAATGCAGCAGCCCCGATAGCCGAGGCAGCCACAAAAAAGTTGACTATTGAAGGTATCCTTTCCAGAATGAATTTGCTTTGGTGCCCAAGGTGAAGCAGATATTGCGTCAGCTGTACTGCAGCATTCCAGCCATTCGTGAACCACATCGCTGCCCCTACTCCTGCGCCCATCGCCAGAGTAATCCAGGGGTTCTTTTTGCGGATGTTTTCCCAAGGAGTAAGGACAAGGGCTTGCTTTGTGTAGCGCTGCTCGATGTCTTTGACACGAGCTTTCCAGCTGTTTTGCCGTGAGACTAAGCCATTGACCTGCGCTTCGATAATGTTGTACATGTTCTCCATGAACGAAATGTCGTGCTTTAGCTTAGCGGCCAACTCATTTTCTTGGCCTTCTTCTTGCACCAATTTTGAGTAAAGCTGCTTTGCAAGCTTTATTCTCTCTTTCATGTTATTTATCGCCGAAAATGCAAGCTGCCTTTTTGTCTCGTTTGTGGATTCCCTCTCGAGCGCAAGGATTGCCTCAGAAACAATGTGGTTGATTTTCCATGGGGTCTCAGACCATTTCGAGAGTGAAAGGTGCCTGCTTGCAAGCGGGTTTTGCCTTATGAACGCCCTTACTGACTCTTGTGGTTGTGGCTGATGCAAAGGAGAAGAAGACTCCTTCATGGCGGGCATGCGATCACCCCCACAACCCAATCAACACCAACTAACCAATTTATGCCACATACATTATATAAGGTTATCTTCCAATTTTGATGAAGAAAGCTTATGGGCAAATATTTCGGCAAAACTCGGATTGCAATTATAGACAGGGAAAAATGCCTAAAGGAAAAATGCGGCTATATTTGCGTTAAGGTATGCCCTGGAGTAAGGATGGGTGAGGAAACAGTAATCGTGGATGCTGAAGGCTACCCTGTGATTTCTGAGCAGCTTTGCACTGGCTGCGGCATTTGCCCAAAGAAATGCCCTGCAGACTGCATCACGATCATCAACTTGGCAGAAGAAATGAGCCAGCCGATACACCAATACGGCATAAACACCTTCCGACTCTATGGGCTGCCATTGCCGCAGAAGGGAGTTGTTGGTCTTATTGGGAGGAACGGAATAGGTAAGACAACCGCAATAAAGATAATGGCAGGGCAGCTTGCCCCAAATTTTGGGATATTCCAAGAAGACGCTGGAAAAAAAGAGGCAATCCGGCGGCTTTCGCCTGAATTGCAAAATTATTTCAAAAAGCTGGAAGAGAAGCTGAAAATTTCCCTCAAGCCGCAGAATATCCACAAAATACCGGAGCTCTTCCAAGGTTCTGCAAAAAAGCTGCTGGAGATGGCAGATGAGCGCGGAGCGGCAGCTGAGGCTGTCGAGCTTTTCTCTTTGAAGGAGACTCTTGATAAGCAAGTCTCTTCGCTTTCGGGCGGAGAACTGCAAAGGCTGGCAATAGCTGCCGCCTATTGCAAAGATGCCCAGCTTTATTATTTTGATGAGCCTACAGCTTATCTTGACATAAAGCAGAGGCTTGCGGTCGCCTTTGCACTCAAAAAGCTTGCAGAAAGCAGGCAAATCGTAGTAGTCGAGCATGATTTGGCGATATTTGACTACCTTTCCGACTACGTCTATATTTTTTATGGGCAGGAAGGCGCATACGGCGTGGTTTCTGGCACAAAATCCGCGCGAGCCGGCATTAACGAGTATCTGGAGGGGTTCCTGAAGGAAGAAAACGTCAGGTTCAGGGACCATGAGATAGAGTTCTCGCTTTCTTCTGCAAGCCAAACCAAAAGCCCAGTGAAGTTTTCCTATCCGGCGCTTGAAAAAAGATTTGAGCGCTTCAGGCTCTCTGCCCAGCCAGGAACAATCATGGAGGGGGAGATTGTCGGAATTCTTGGGGAGAATGCAATCGGCAAGTCGCTGTTTATCAAGATGATTGCTGGGGTTGAAAAGCCGGACAATTGCGCCCTGCAACACAGCTTCAAGATTGCCTACAAGCCGCAATACATAAAGGCGGAAAGCAACATTCAAGTGAAAGAGCTTTTCAGGCAAGAGGCTTTGCCTGAAAGCATAAGGCGCAGGATGGGCATTTCTTCTTTGATGGAAAAAGAGCTGAGCTCGCTGTCAGGAGGGGAACTGCAGAGAGTCTCGATTGCTTATGTGCTGTGTTCGGATGCAGACGTCTATCTTTTTGACGAGCCTTCTGCGTTTCTGGATATAGAGCAGAGGCTTGAATTTGCCTCTATTTTACAGCAGTCAATCGCTGGCACAAAAAAATGCGCGTTTGTGATTGACCACGATTTGGTGATGCTTGACGCAATCTCTTCAAGAATGATAATATTTGAAGGAAAGCCATCGGTTGAGGGGAATGCCCTTCCTCCTTCCGACAAGCGGCAAGGGATGAACAAGTTCCTTGCAATGATGGGCATAACTTTAAGGAGAGACAAGGACTCAAAAAGGCCAAGAATCAACAAGGCAGACTCGATAATGGACCGCAAGCAAAAAGAAGCAGGCGAATATTATTACTATGAAGGGTAAGAGGCTATTTCAAGAACGCGCCCTTCTGCTTTGGAAAGAACGACCAAAAAAGACTGGTTGCTCGAAATTGAGTTCCATTTGACCAGCCAGACATCCGAATAATTTCTGTAGGAAGAGAGAGCCATCACTTCAGGCTTTGCGTCCGAATTTGACTTGATGAAATTCGCTATCTGCTGCGCTGCAGGAGATTTGTGCGAAGCAATGATAGCCTCTTCTGGGAAAGCAACTATGCAATTTGGCTCATTCAGACAAAAGCTGCATCCTTTTGTGATATACTCGGGCGGCTGGGCTACGAAATTTTTTGGCGGATAATCATAGTACACATGGATTCGCTCTGGGCAGGGGGTATAAAGACCGTGCGTTACTCTTGCCTTCAGCTGGTAATAAGGCATCCCGTCTGCTGAAGTCAAAAATAATATCTCGATTATCTCGCGCACGTCTGCGTTCGGATATTTTTCTTTAAGGTCCTCCAAAAAAAATTTTTTTGCGTCGCTTTCAGTCAGCGGATAGGACGGCTTTGAAAACACAATAATCGCAAGGAAAACGGCAAAAACCACAAGCAGCCCAACAAGCGTCAATGTCCTCATGCAAACTATTTTCCAGGTGAAATTTAAGAGGCTTTGCAAATTTCTCTACACAAAAGCATCTGCCGCAAGGAGCAATTTTAGTTAAGCGCGGCAAGCAAAAAGAGGGCCACAGCCGAGACTCGAACTCGGGCTAAGGGCTCCACAGGCCCCCGTGCTACCACTACACCACCGTGGCCACAAGAATGCAATTTAGGCAGGATGATATATAAAAATGGCGCCAAATTGGCGCAATAGAATCGAATTGCTTTCTTGGTGGCAAATTGCCAGCTTAACTGTGGCATTTCGATTCATTTAAAAAAGGATAGGACAAAAATTTGAGCTCAAAGGAGGTAGCTGAGATGAGCAGGGCGCACAGCGTGCAGAACATAAGAGGATCTGGACCGCATTTCCAAGGACATATTAGGCAGAATGTGCTTGCTGAAAGTATTGACAAGAACATATTGCTTGACAAAAATGAGCTGAGGGCGATTGTAAACGAGATGAGGGATGTGGCGCATGGCCAGCTTCACCCAGTAGTGTTCTACAGGCTGCACAGCGCACTCAACAATCTGAGAGGCAGGGTGAATGTAGGGTGGAGCATAGCAGTGGTTTTTGAATCGGCAAAAGTTATAGAAAAGTGCTTTGTGGAAAAAAGCTATGAAAGCCGAATTGACGCTAGCACGAAAAAAAGGCTGCTTGAGATTGCAAAGGTTCTTGTTGCAAGAAAAGAAGAAATTGAGGAGCTAAAAGGCGAGAGCTTCAATGAAAAGATAAAAAACAAGGTTTATGGAATATCTAGGATGCTGTCAGATATAGCTTACCATACCGGCATTGAAAGCTGAAAGAATTCTTTAATTTTTCTTTTCTTATCTTTCTGTGGTCCGCAAGGTTTTCTGGCTGAATTTTTTCGATTCGTTTATTGGCGGAGCAATAATATTGGCTGTCCCTCTGCTTATGCTTCAGCTTGAAATAGATGTAAAAGAAATAGGCCTTGTTTTTGCAGTAGCTCCTTTGGCTTCGTTTGGAGCAAGAATAATCTCTTCTGTTATTGCTGACAGAATAGGGGAGAAAGTCTTCTACATTTTGAATGCGCTGTGCAATGCAGCGCAGTCGCTGCTTTATCTTTTTGTGCCCAGCACTTTTGGCTTTGCGGCAGGGAAAATGTTTGACGGGGCAAGAAGCGCATTTATCTGGGCAGTCAACAGGACAAGCATAATTTCTGCGTCCCACAACAAGCATTTCACACTTGGAAGCTTGGTTGGCGGAAGGCAAGTTTATTTTGCGCTTGGGTGCCTTTCGGTCGCATTGCTTGCCCCGCAATTTGGGTTCGGGTTCGTCTTTGCCCTCTGCCTGGCCATCTCGCTGGTTATGCTTTATCTTTCGCTTGATGCGCCAAACAGCGCAAGAGAGAATGTGAGCTGGAATGATTTGCTTGCGCACAAGAGAGATCGGCTGTTTTACGAAACAGCGATAGTGATGGCTATCGGAAGCACATTCTACATGATAATGCTGTACATTTTGCTGCCGATATTTTTCAGCAAGCTGGGATTTTCGCCTTTTGAAATCGGGATTCTTTATGCTATATATGCTTTGCTTTTTGGGATTGTGCTGCAATACATTTCGCACCATGGGTGGGAGAGCAAAAAAGTGGCAATCATCGGAGCGGCTGGATTTGCAGTCACGATTTTTGGGATGGCACTTTACCCTGCATTTGCCCCGCTGCTTTTTGTACTGATGGCAATTGGGGATGCAAACCTTGCGCTTGTGTGGGAAGAAACAATTTATCTTCAGGCAAGGCACAGCAAAAAAAAGTCCACCGACATTGCGCTTCTGCATGCGCCAGGAATGCTCTTGGTATTTTTGGCGTCGGCAGCCTCTGGCTTTGCAATCGAAATGGCCGGCTTTGCTGCAATACTGGTTGTAACTGCGCTTTCGCTTGTGCTTTATGCTTTCCTAAGCTTGAGGCTTATTGACAAGCAAGTGGGCGCATCAGCGCTCCAGACTCAAATCACCAAGTCATAGAAAGCGTTTCCTCATTTGCGCCCAACTAGACTCTGCAAACAGCAAGGTATATAAACATGTTTGAACAAAAAGGGAAACTACGCCTTCTTGAAGTTA
The DNA here is from genome assembly GCA_026413765.1 of Microcaldota archaeon. Classification (GTDB taxonomy): domain Archaea; phylum Micrarchaeota; class Micrarchaeia; order Anstonellales; family Anstonellaceae; genus UBA10161. The sequence goes on from JAOAKI010000003.1 coordinate 45,751, forward strand.
GAAAAAGGCTACTATAATTATTCGGGAAGTGTGGTTTTATGAGTGAGGAGGTGAAACTGCAGATTCTTGCTGCATGGAACCGATATACTGCTGAGCATATCAGAAGATGCAAGAAAAACGAAGGAAGCAGCGCTCAGCACGAGGAGTATTGCCGCATTTTCCGCGATGGCATATTGCGCCATCCGAAGCTTTCAAAGAAAGAGAAAGAGGAACTGCTTGTAAAAATCGGCTTTTATCCCCCGCCAGCTTGAAGGCATCAGAGTCAAGTCACCTCATCATTTTTCAGGGTCGTACTTGTCATCATCTGCCTATACTAGATCATCTAATTTCTGCCCTATTAATTTCGCTTTTGAAAGCGAAATTGTAAAGCTTTTTTCTTGCTCATCAAGAAAGTGGATGGGGAAAAAGAGCCACTCTTTCCTGTTCTGCTTCCATGCAATCAGATAAGTGATGCCGGTTCTCTCCTCCCACCTTTTCATCTGCGCTACTTTTTCCTTTTCGAACGAAAGGTAGGGCTTTTCCCAAGCCTTGCACTCGATAGCGTATTGCCTTGCATGGCGAAAAACAAGCAAGTCAGGCGAAAGCGAATTCACTCCCGAGCCTGCCGAGCGCACTACTTCAAATCCATTCCCAGAAAAAAAATGAAGAAGCTCGCGCTCAACCCGCGCCCCCTTGCTGTATGCCCTTGCCATCAAACATAAGAAAGAAGGCAACAAATAAGAATGATGCGATTGGAAGAAAATAGATGGACGCGCTGGGAAGCCTGCTAGCAGGTGCTTTTGTTGCATTCATTGCCACTGCGCTTGGCTCAGCAAACCTTGCGCTTATAGGTAGATTCTCAAATAAAACAAAAATCGCAATCATAGGGTTTGCTGCCGGAGTGATGTCTTTTTCTTCATACGAAATGCTGCTTGTATCGATTCAATCTTCAGACGTTGCCACCGCTGCAATAGGCTTTCTTGGCGGCAGCGCCTTGCTTTTTTTGCTTGAAAAGCTGGTGCTTGGCAAAAAATATCCTTCAGAGCACAAAAAAGCAATCAAGCTTGCAGGAGCAATTACGCTGCACAACATACCAGAGGGATTCGCGATAGGCTCTTCGTTTGCTTCTTCCTCTTCGCTTGGATGGCTTGTTGCTCTCTCGATTGCTGTCCAGGACTTCCCAGAAGGCCTGATGGTTGCTGCTCCTATTGCTGCATTAGGGATAAGAAAGAAAACAGCTATCTTTTGGGGGATATTTTCAGGCGCAGTGGAAGCCTTTTCGGCTATTTTTGGCTTTCTGCTTCTTTCGACAGTTTCAGCAATAATCCATGCTGCCCTTGCATTTTCAGCAGGGGCGATGATACATGTGGTGGTTGTCGAAATGCTCCCAGAAGGAGCAAAAGACTGGCCGCTAATGCTTGGATTCTTTGCTTTCGGCATCCTTTCTGGCAGCCTAATAGCAAGCTTCCTTAGTTAAGCTAAACTTCTTCCTCTTCTATGCATTCCTCGCAGCGCAATTTTCCTCCAGAGCGCTTGAGGTCCTCTGCATAGCAGCCACAGCTTTCGCACACACCAGTAAATATTTCGTTCGGCTTGCTTTGCCTCAGTTGCTGCATCTCAAGGACGACGTCAACCATCCCAGGATAGACGCGAAGCAAGTCGCCTTCGGTGATTATTCCCACAAGCCTTCCTTCTTTATCTATTACGGGCAGCCTTTTTACCTTATTGACCCGCAATGCCTCTGCTGCCGCATCCACACTATCATAGCTTCGGATGACTTTGAGGGGCTTGCTCATCACGCTTTTGAGCTTGGTTTTGGCAGGGTTTTTGCCTGCTGCAACAACCTTATAGACAATGTCCCTTTCAGTGATTATTCCTTTTGCTTTTCCTTTTTGGGTAATGATGACCGAGCCGACGTTTGTCTTGCGCAAAAGGCGAGCAGCGTCAAGAACTGTCTTGCTTGCAGGAAGAGTGAAAACGCCAACCGTCATGCATTCGCTTACTTTGATATTCATCGCCATATGCTCACCAGCAAAATAACTCAAAGAACTTTTTTAATTTATTTCTGCTTATTTTGATTTTATGGAATTCAAAAGTTTTATGGCAGGAATAATGTTCCTTTTGGGCATGCAGATGCTTTTGCCGTTTTTAGGGGTAAAAGTGGAGATTCTGCTGCCTTACCAGCCATGGTCAACAGTCGGCATTGCGGTCCTTTTCCTGCTCATTGCCTATTACCTTTTCAAAAGCAATTGAGGCGCCCTATTGCTTTTGAAGCTCTTCAAAAAGCTTCTTTCTTTCTGCAGCTTTTATCCTGTGAAATTGGTAAAAAGCCTTATAGCCTCCATGGACAACTTCCAATATGAATGCTTTTCCGTCTGCATGCTGCGGCGCGGTGTTGAGTGCAATATTCCCAACGCTTAACCCCACTATTCGCAGAAGCTTTCCGTGCTTTGTAGAAGTAGTAAGCAATGGCCTTCCATTGTAGTAGGTTATCCCTATTGCCCTTGTTTGTGCATCAAACGAGAAAGGGATTCTCCTTTCGATGAATGCTTGCCTTGCTTCTTTCATGTTCATTCAACCACCTTTTAAAAAAGCGGGTAATTGTAAAGCAACTTCAATTCTTTCAGCAGTGCTGCCCGCTCTGCAGCCTTTATCCGGTAGAATGGTTGATAGAAGGATTTAAACTCCTTGTTGTCTAACTCCAAAACGAACATGTTTTGGGCCATATTTTTTGGCTTCACGGTGGAAAGCGGACCTGCCTTAATTCCGAAAATCCGATCTACATCGCCGTAATCTTTCCCTGCTACCACATAATCTTTTCCTTTATAGTGGATGGTTTGGAAAATCTTGTATTTGGTAGCTGATGCTGGGATTGTCTTATTGTTGAAGAATTGCTTTAGCTGCTGCATTTTATACGACATAAAACCACCAAAAACCATTTTCTAAGACAAAAAGCTTAAATTCATTTGTAACAGAAAGGTTTAAATATAGGCCGGGATAAAAGTTGAATGCTGTGCGTGGATGGCAGCAGGAGCAGTTGCGATGAGCTGCTTGTCAACAACGCACCGCACATTTTCAAAACAGGAAATCTTCATCACATGAATCATATTTCAATTGCGGAGATTTGGGTTGCATGCAAAATATAGAGCATAAGATCAAGGCTGCAAAGCCAGTATTTCGCATTCGCAACGAGAGCCTTCCTTCTTGCTGAAAGAATGGAAGGACTGATGCTGATTTCTTGTTTTGAAAAAGATTCAGAAGCCAAGAAAGTTTAATGGCAAAAAAGGTGAAAATATGGGTAAAACATACATTGACACAGTAAAATATCTGGTTTATGCTAATGTCGAGATAGATGGCATGGTAGAAAAGCCGGACGTGGTTGGCGCTATCTTTGGCCAAACAGAAGGATTGCTTGGTGACGAGCTTGACTTGAGAGACTTGCAAAAAAATGGCCGAATAGGAAGGATTGAAGTGGAGCTGCAGCCGCGAGGAGGGAAAAGCATTGGAAAGATTAAGCTTCCATCTTCTTTGGACATGGTTGAGACATGCATTTTAGCAGCCGCACTTGAGACTGTCGACCGTGTCGGCCCATGCGAAGCAAAAATAAACATCGAAAAGGTTGAAGACACAAGAAATGCAAAAAGAAAGATTCTAGTAGAGAGAGCCAAAACCCTCTTGAAAAACTTGCTTACCAACGAAATACCAGAAAGCAAAGAGATTTCAGAGATGGTCAGAGAAGAAGTCAAGATTGCAGAGATTTCAGAATATGGGCCTGAAAGGCTCCCATGTGGTCCTGGTATTGAGAAAGTTGATTCCATCATAATAGTAGAGGGGAGGGCAGATGTGATCAATTTGCTCAAAAATGACATCACAAATGTGATTGCAATCGGTGGGGCAAATGTCACAAACACAATAATCAAGCTTGCAAGGGAAAAGGAAGTCACTGTCTTTCTTGACGGGGATAGGGGCGGCGACATTATTTTAAATGAGCTTGCAAGGGTGGCTGACATTGACTTTGTCGCAAGGGCGCCTCCGGGAAAAGAGGTTGAAGAACTGACAAGAAAGGAGTTAATCAAATGCTTGAGGGCGAAGGTCCCGTTTGAGCAGGGGGCGATAAGGGAAAATGACGTCAAAAAGGAAGAAAGACGCAAGCGCTTTGAAAAGGAAGAAAAAAGAAGGGAGAGGGAAATCGAAATTCCTGAAGCCCCAGAAATACCTTCTGATTTTGCGGCAGAACCCGAAATCGCATCGCAAGAGGCTGTGCATGAGGAGCAGCCAAGGGAAGTCCCTCCTGAGCTTCTCCGCTCGCTTGATGAGCTTGAAAATACGTTGAGGGCAAGATTTTACAACTCCGAGCTTGCTTTGATAAAAGAGATTCCGGTAAGAGATATGATAAAATCCTTGGAAGAAGAGCAGGACATTTATGCGATAGTATTTGACGGCATTGTGACACAAAGGCTTGCAGACATGGCAGAAAACAAAAAAGTAAGCATTCTTGCAGCAATCAAGCTTGGCAATGTTTTCAGAAGGCCCGGCGGTGTCCTTATCTACACAAAAACATAAAATTTGTTAGCCACAAAAAGATAGCATGCAAGCATTCAAGCCCCAAAAAGGAAAACATGAAGGGCCAGGCCACAGCCTCCGAAAGCTTCAGCAGCTTCTAAATGAGGACAAAACAATATTCAAAAAGAAAAGAAGAAAGATAGAGATTGTCGGCGCTCCACCCATTAAGATAACACTTAAGCCGCCATTTCCACCTCCAACAAAAATAAGGTGGGGAAAAACACTGTTTGTCAGGACTTGCAGTTGGGGTAATGCGTCTTCCGAAGCGCTTGTAAGGAAGAATATTCATAAATTGATGGAAGAGACGATTAGAGTAGCTAAAGCCGCAATAAAAGAAAAAAACCAAAGCAGCTTGCTTGACTTGTGCCTTGACCCAATTTATGGAATAAACCGTGTTGGATTTGTTGGGCTGAAAGGCAATCAGCTGAAAGCAGATGGGAAAGCAGTCTATTACATGATAAAGCAGTTCTTCAAAGACGAGGAATTCATAAAGAAAGTGATTAAGTATGCATGGAATGAATATTTCCAAGAGCAGCGCAAAGAAACAAAAAAGACTCGATGAAAAAATTTGAGTCGTCTTAAGCCATTTTTGCAATCAAAAAAGACCACAGAAATTTTCGTGCCAGGAAGCTGTGGTTTTTGCTTTCTGAGATTGGCTTTTAAGTGAAGTTTAGTCTAGTTTAGCTTCAAAAAAATCTTAGGTTTTTCATTCAGAAGTGAAGCTTTCAGGAAGAAATTTGATGGAAGTTTAGTGCTAAAAAAATCTTGTGTCTTGCGTTCGGGGGTGAGCCCTCAGGGGGAAGTTGGTGATAAGCTAGTGCTAAAAAATCTTGGGTTTTGCGTTCGGGGGTGAGCCCTTAGGGGGAAGTTGGTGATAAGCTAGTGCCCCCTAGGGAGTGAGCCCTCAGGGGGAAGTTGGTGATAAGCTAGTGCTAAAAAATTTGGGTTTTGCGTTCGGGGGTGAGCCCTTAGGGGGAAGCTGGTGCCAAAGCTAGTGCTAAAAAAATCTTGTGTCTTGCGTTCGGGGGTGAGCCCTCAGGGGGAAGTTGGTGATAAGCTAGTGCCCCCTAGGGAATGGGCCCGCGCGGAATCGAACCGCGAATCTTCTGCACGTCAAGCAGACGTCTTAACCATTGACGAGCCAATGGGCTTTTCGACTACGGGCCCTCTACTAGCTTCTTTTGAAATACCAATATTTAAATGAGTTTAGAGCGCCAGCTTTCTTATGCGCAAAGCAGCAGCATTTTGCCCTGCCTATATTACTGGAATTTTTACTATAGGTAAAGGAGACGCGGCTGGTGCAGGCGTTTCGCTTGAAGAGGGAATGACCACTCATGTCCATGAAGCAAGCAAAACGGCCGTAAAAATCAACGGCCGAGCCAATAGTGCGCCTGTATCGCGGCAAGTGATAAAAGAATACCAAAAGCTTTACCGCTTTTTTGCGAAAGTAGAGCATCAGAGCAGGCTGCCGATAGGGTATGGGCTTGGGATGAGCGCGGCTGGCGCGCTTTCTTTGTCGCTTGCACTAAACGAGCTTCTTGGCGCTGGCCTTTCTTATGCCCAGTGCGTAAAAATTGCTCACGATGCAGAAGTGAAATGCGGAACTGGGCTTTCTGGCGTGGATGCAGCGGCAATAGGCGGCTTTCTGCTTAGAAGGAACCTTAAAGAAAAGCCTATCGAAATTCCGATCGAAAGAAAGCGGTTGCATATAGCATTCTTTGCACCGATAAAAACTGCGCAAATTGTATGGGACGAGCAGATGAAAAGGAAAGTGAACCAAGCAGGGCAAGCTGCGCTTAACGGCCTTGCAGCAAACCCAAGCTGGGAAGCTTTTATCCGCTATTGCCGCCAATTTGCTTTGGAGTCCGGCCTTGCCGGCTGGTGCGAAAGCATTCTTGAAAAAAACGAATCCTCGTCGATGGCAATGCTTGGAAGGACAATTTTTTCGGAAAGGGCGCTTTGGCTTCCTTCAAAGCCTAAATATTATATGAAAGTTGCGGCATGCAAAAAAAATGCGCATGTCTTGAGGTGAAAAGATGAAAAAGCCGTTCGTCTCGATTATTATCCCAACCTACAATGAAGAAAAATATCTCGGCGCAGCTCTTGCATCAATCAGGCAGCAGAAGTTCTCAAAACCTTATGAGATAATCATAGGCGATGGATTTAGCAAAGACAGGACAACAAAAATAGCAAAAGCCTACAAAGCAAGAGTCTTCCAGAAGAACTGCAAGACTGCTGCTGCTGCAAGGCACACCGGAGCACTTGCTGCGCGGGGAGAGATTCTTGCATTTACCGGGGCGGATGTTGAAGTTGACCCAGAATGGCTGGAAAATTTGACGCGCCCGATTGTTGAAGGGAAAGCAGACTGGGTATTGGGAAAGATCTATCCACTGGGAGGTGGATTGCTTGACCGCTTTGCGATGGAGCTGCTTGAGCCGCTTGCAAAATTGATGAATTTTATTGGCTTTCCTTATGTATATGCGGAAAACCTTGCGTGCAAAAAAAGCGTTTATATGAAAGTTGGAGGCTTTAACCCCAAGATTGTCACAGGAGAAGATACTGACCTTGCAATAAGGTTGAGAAAGGTTGGCAAGTTTGCGTTTGCAAGCGACGCTAAAGTCCGTGTTTCTCTTCGTAGGTTGCGCAAATGGGGCTATCTAAAATATTTGGTGTTTCACGTTTCCAATTTCTTGCGCTCGCATTTCTTTTCCTCCCCTGCTCCATACTATGAGCCGGTCAGGTAGAAAAGATTTTGCCTCGGGCAAAAGTCTTGTTTCCGCCGCCTTTCGCATTGAAAGACTTGAGTATCTCAAGCGCATTGTCATTACTTTCAGCTGGGGCAGCCACAACTATCAACCCCTCCTGATTTGAGATTGCGGCAGTATATCCTGATTCGGAAAATTTTGCCGCCATTTCTTCCATTAGTTTTTGCGAGAACTGCGTGCCCAAAAGCTGGATGCGGCTGGCTTGGCTTTCTTTCGCTTTTCTAATCTCGTTTTCCACAACCACTGTGGCAAACAAAGACTGAAGCTTTTCGAGTTCCTTGCTTTTCTCTTTCCACTCAGAAAAGAATCGCATTGCAGTAGATTTAAGCTGCGTTTCGGGCACAGAAAGGGCTTCTGCCGCCTCCCGCAAGAGCCTTTCCCTCTCCTGGATGTAGCGGACAGCCTCGAGCCCTGCCTTGATCACAACGCGCTCAACTCCATCCTGGACACCTTCTCTCCTGACTATTTTGACAAACCCAAACTCAGCAGTGCTTTTGTTGTAATTGTGGGTGCCTCCGCAAGCTTGATGGTCGATGTCTCCTATCGAGACGACGCGAAGCTCTTTGCCTGGGACTGCGCCGCCTTGGTAGAGTCTAAAGCCGTATTTCCTTTCTGCTTCATTTCTGCCCAACACTTCGGTCTTTATTGGCAAGTTCGCAAGCACGTAAAAGTTTGCAAGCTCCTCGATTTTGTCAAGCTCCTCTTGGGTTATTTTGCGATAATGCGTCAGGTCTATATGGGCTTTGAATTCGTCTTTGTAAGAGCCTGCTTGCCATATGTGGGGCCCAAGAACCTGCCTTGCGCATGCATTAATCAGGTGGATGCATGTGTGGTGTATCGCGATTTGCTTCCTTCTTTTTCCATCCACCTTGCCGTGCACTTTCTGCCCTACACGGAATGAGGATGCATCTTCAACTTCGTGCAATATCACGCCTTTCTCTTTTTGCACATTCACAACTCGCTTGCCATCAAGCCAGCCGACATCGTAAATCTGGCCACCTCCTTCGGGGTAAAACGCAGTTGCGTCCAACACGACATATTTTTCCGTCACAGCCAACACAGTGGCATCAAACTCCTCGACGCCTTCATAAAACAAGGTCTTTGTTTTTTGCATCCCTTCAACATCGATTGGCGGCTTTGCAGGCTGGCCAGTTTCATCCGCTTTTCGCAGCAGCGAATAGAAGTTTTCCGGGATTTGGATTTCTATTCCTTTTTCCTTTGCAACCTCTGCAACCAGCTCTGCAGGAATCCCGTCTGATTCGTAAAGTTTCTTGAGCTCCTCGAGCGTCAGCGCTTTGCCGCGAGAAAGCATTGAAGCGACTTTGCCCCTGCTTTTTTCGCGGGTTGCATAATATTTTTTCCTTTCTTCTTCCACCACTGCGATTGCAGTTGGCACGCCTTCTTTTAGCTTGGGAAACAGGTCCCGCAAATGGTAAGCATGTGCTTCAAGAATTGACGCATAATCTAAAGACAAAGAGAACTCGCCGTCAAAGCCAAAGACGCGCCTGAGAATCATCCTTAAGTTGTACCCTCCGCCTGAATTGGAAGGGAGCATCCCGTCAGTGGATGTGAAAAGGATAGTTTTGAGGTGATCTGCGCATGCATAAGAGGCATATAGGGGCGAAAAACTGTCTATGAGCTGCTTTGTGTCCATGCCAAGCTTTCTTGCAATCTCTTCTCGCTCTTGAGAAAATTTCCCGGCCGCTTCATCTGCATCAAGAGAGCCAGAAAGCTTTGCGTATTCCAAAAAAAGCTTTTCGTCTATTTTGATGCCTGCATTATCTTTTATTTTTTGTATGGCTGGGCCGAAAACAACATCATAGCTGACAGGTGAGCCCCAAGTTATCCAGCAAAGCCTTTCAAGCCCAGCGCCCATGTCGATGACTTTGGTGGAAAGCTCGCGGAAGCCGCCGCCAGGCAACTCCTCAAATTGCATGAAGACGCAATTGCCAAGCTCTAAGCCGTCAGCAAAATATTCTATGCAGGGGCCGAAATTGCCTCCTCCTGCCCAAACATCCTCGTTGAAGACAAGGTGCTTTTCATCGATTCCAAGGAAAGAAAGATATCCAAGGTCGTGTGTTATTGCCTCATCTTTCCAATAAAATTGCCCTGTTTTTTGCGTGTTGAAAGCATGCTGCCCAACCATCACAAAGGTAGTATAATGCCTGCCGGTCACGCCCACGTTCGAAATGTCTGGGAAACGGATGCACTCTTGAGGTATAATTAATGGGTTTGCGGGTGGGTCGACTTCTCCAGAAACGACATAGGGCTGAAAATCAGATATCGAAGCAATTGTAAAATACAAATCATCTCTCCAGCGTGCAACAGTCGGGTAAGCCTCAAGCGAGGTATGCCCGTTTTGGGTAAAGTATTGCTCGATTTTTTTCCATGTCTCAACATATTCAAGCGGTGCTTTTGCCATTTTTTTGCCTATGAACTTATATCCCATGCAGCTTGCATCCGAGCAAGTTTCTCTCTCTTCAACTGCCCAGAAATGGCGGTTGCATTTTTTGCATTTCTGCCTAAAAAAGCCCCTGTCTATTAATGCGTCTACTTTGTAGTGCTTTTCCCATTCGGCTGCGAAATGTGCGCGCAATTTCTGTTTATCCATACTCTCTTCTCTACTGAAGAAAATTTATATTCATAACACAAAAAAGAAAGCGTTTGGCGCACATTATTTAATACAGCACTGCCCTAAAAATTCCTGTGGGCCCGTAGTCGAAAAGCCCATTGGCTCGGCAATGGTTAAGACGTCGCTCTTACACAGCGAAGATTCGCGGTTCGATTCCGCGCGGGCCCATTCCCTAGGGGGCACTAGCTTTGGCACCAGCTTCCCCCTGAGGGCTCACCCCCGAACGCAAGACACAAGATTTTTTGGCACTAGCTTTGGCACCAGCTTCCCCCTGAGGGCTCACCCAAGAATGAAAAACCTAAGATTTGGCACCAAATTTCAGCTTTCCTGATGGCATCCTGAAGTAAAACGTTTTGCTAGATTGCCACCGAAATTTGCATGAAAGCCGGATGAATTTTAAATCGAAATGGATAGAATAAGCTTGCAGGGGTACCAGAGCCCGGTTAAATGGGCGGGACTTAAGTGGCAAAAGCCGGAAGATATCCCGTGGCTTAGGCCTTCGAGGGTTCAAAAGAAATAAGCTGAAAATCCCTCCCCCTGCATTACAGCACAAGCTTTTTGGCAGCAATGAGGCTTTTCAAGAAAAGCTATATTGTTTGGCAATTCATACGTTGCTTGCTTTTGTCAAAAATCCTTCCTTTTTCTCTGACAAAGAGCGAGTTGGAAATGACAAAAAGATATTTAAATTGAGACAGTAATTTTGAATAGCGACGGTGAGAAAATGGATTCCAAAGTTCTTTCGTTCAATAATTATTTTTCAGTTATATCTCAATCTGTTTTAGTATGCTTGCTTGTGGCGTTGGTGGTTTTAATGCTGACAAAAGAGCCGATGTGGTATCCATTTGGGCTTCTTCTTGGATGTGCTGTTGCTCTCTTTCTTTCTAGATTCCGCTCAATCTCTATAGATAAGGAAACATCAACTATAAAGTATTCTTTATGGTCAGTAACTTCAAAAAGCTCTGTTTCGTTGCCATTTTCAAGCATTTCTGCAATTGTCTTAAAAAAAATCAGGCTAGCAAAAGGCAGCACACACAATCTGATTTTCAAGCAGCATGACGGCAAAGAACTCAATACAGAAGAATTGGTGACTAAGAAAGAAGACGCAAAAAAAATTGCTGATTTGATAGGCGTTCCTTTTACCTATGAAGAACCTGCATCTTTGGTTGAGATTCTAGACAATTTAGAGTTCTCGCCGCAAGACAGCAAGAAAGACAATGAAGCAAAGCCTATTGGATGAAGACCGGCTTTTTTGCGTGTCTGCACTTTTCAGAGCTTTTGGGCTAAATGAGGAGTAGGTCTTATGGCAAATATTGTTTCGATAGTCATCTTGGCAGTTGTGCTTGCATCGATTTTGCTTCGTGATTTCTTGAGGCTCAAAATTGCGCCATGGCATGCGATGGCAGCAGGAGGAATTGCTGCTGTTTTGCTTGGGGCAATTACGCCTCAGCAGGCCCTCAAAGCTATTGACCTGGAAGTTATGGCATTCCTTTATGGGATGTTTTTGCTTGCCTATTTTTTGCAAAAAAGCTGGTATTTGGAGCATTTGGGATACAAAGTGCTACACCGCTTTTCTTCTCCATTTGTGATTTTTTGCGCGATTGTGTTTTCAGCTGGGTTTGCGTCTGCTTTTCTGCTGAATGACACTATCGCAATAATTGGAGTGCCGCTCTGCATTATGATGGCAAGAAGGAGCGGCATTTCGGCAAAGCCACTTTTGCTTGCGTTGGCGCTGGCAGTCACGATCGGAAGCATGGCAACGCCACTTGGAAATCCGCAAAATTTCATAATAGCAAGGCGGATGGAGGCAGGCGCGTTTGCAGAATTCCTCTATTATCTTGGGCTTCCAGCCGCAGCCTCTCTGTTTTTTCTTGCTTGCATTTTGTGGGTTGCTTTTCCGCAGCTGAAAAGGCTTCGGAAATTTGAGACAGACGTAAAAGTTAGGACTCCGACCTATAGCGCTGCAAGAGCTGGTTTTAGGCTTGTTCTTGCTCTTTCTTTACTCAGGCTGGCAAATGAGGTTGCCTCTTTCATCCCAGATTTTCCATTCTGGGCGATAGCGGTTGCCGGCGGCGCATCTGCGGTACTGCTTTCAAGGGAATGGAAAGCGCTGCTGAAGGTTGATTTTGAGACGCTGGCTTTTTTTGCCGGCATGTTTGTTCTTATGGATGCAGTTTGGCTTTCTGGCTTTTTCCAGCAGTTTCTGCCAGAAAGCAGGCAGTTGTTAGATCCGGCAACAATTGTTGGCTCCTCTCTGATTTTGTCTCAGCTATTGTCAAACGTGCCATTTGTGATTCTTTATCTGAAGGCAGCTGGCGAGAATATCGGGTCGGTCGGATTGATTCTTCTTGCGGCAGGCAGCACGCTTGCAGGAGGGATAGCAATTATTGGCGCTGCAAGCAATATAATAATCCTTCAGGGGGCTGAAAAAAGCGGTGAGAGATTTCCTGTGTTGGAGTTCAGCATTTATGGAATCGCTGTTGTTGCAATAAGCTTGCTTTTGCTAGGCATTTGGCTGAAGCTGCTAAATGCAGCCTAGCCCATATAGGTTTGTAGTTAGGTTTTTGAATTCTTCGGCAGCTACTTTAAAGACCCGAGGTTAATGGAATGGACATACGCGCCGAACTTGGAGAGTTTTTCAAGGAGCCTTTCAACAGGGCTTTGGTGGCAGGGCTTGTGCTGCTAGGGCTAATTTTGCTTTTTTACCAGCCTGCCGATGATGCAGCAGCAAATCAGGGAGTCTCAAAGACGCGTTTGCAGGTTGATTATTTTTATTTGCCTGGTTGCCCGCACTGCGCAGAGCAAAAAACCTTCAACCAAAAACTGGCAAAAGAATTTCCTGAAATCAGAATTGTGCAGCATGACGCAAGCACCCAGCAAGGCCTATCGTTGCTCAAGACAACTGCGCTAAAGTATGGGCTGAATCCAGAGAGAATCGGCGTCCCTGCAACTTTTTTTGCGAATTGGTCGTTTGTAGGCTACGAATCCGAAGCAACGACTGGCAAAAAAATTATGGAGGCAATAAAGGCAGCGCTAAACAGCAGCAAAGAATCGCAAAAAATGGAAGAAGAAAAGCTTGTGCTAGATTTGCCTTTGGTTGGGAAAATAGACCCGAAAGCCTACTCGCTGCCTGTCCTTGCGATAATTCTTGGGCTTGTTGACGGGTTCAACCCTTGCGCAATGTGGGTCCTTGTATATTTGATCGCGTTGGTTATGAACCTAAACGACCGGACAAAAATCTGGCTCATTGTCGGAAGCTTTGTTGCTGCGTCTGGAATACTTTATTTTCTTTTCATGACTGCTTGGCTGAATGCATTTTTGCTTGTAGGCTACATTAGGCCTGTAACGATTCTCATAGGGCTTGTTGCGTTGGGGGGCGGGATTCTTTCTATGCGGGAGTACGTAGTGACAAAGGGAGAGATGGTCTGCAAAGTTGGAGATGCGACCGAAAAGAAGAATATAATCAAAAGAATGGAAGAGATAGTTGCCTCGCCGATAAATATCGCAACCGTTGCCGCTATAGTAGTGCTTGCCTTCATAATTAACTCGGTTGAATTTGTCTGCTCTTCTGCGATACCTGCAGTCTTCACCCAAGTGCTTGCCCTCTCCAACCTTTCTTTCTGGGAATATTACTTTTACATTGCATTGTATGACTTTTTCTTTATGCTTGACGATTTGATTATATTCGGGCTTGCGGCATTCGCGATTTCTGGGCAGATTGGGCAAAAATATGCAAAATACTGCAAAATAATAGGAGGCGCGCTGCTGTTCATCCTAGGGTTGGTGCTTTTGTTTGCTCCGCATCTATTAAGATAGGCGCTAGTCGCCTTCTTTTCTTTTTGCAAGGAGCGCATCAAGCTGCAGCAGCGCTGCCGCAGAATCTCCGCACATCTTGGCAAGGTCCAAATTTTTCCTTGCTGAATCTTCTTCTTCAACTTGCTCATCGACAAACCATTTTAGAAATGAAACTGTTGCCTCGTCAGATTTTGATTCTGCCAAAGAAAGAAGCGCATATATGTGCGCTGTGTTCTTTTGCTCATGCGCAAGCGCTGCCTCGAATGCTGCAACGACTGATGGAAAAGAGGATGCTGGCTTGGGAAGAGCTCCAAGCTCGGCTTTTGCTCCTCTCTGGTGGATGTAGTCGAATATTTTCATTGCATGCCCCATTTCCTCCTCTGCTTGTTTTCTCATCCAAAAAGCTGCGCCTAGCAGCGTTTTTGACTCAAAATAGGCAGAAAGTGAAAGGTAAGTATACCATGCTTCAAGCTCGTGGGTAATTTGCTTATTGAGTCCATCATATACTTCTTTATCCAAGTCCATTCTTAACCACCTCAAAGCGCCTTTCAACTTCTTGCCAATTCACAACGTTCCACCATCCGTCGACATAGGCTGCTCGGTTGTTCTGGTATTTCAAATAATAGGCGTGCTCCCAGACATCAAGGACAAGGATTGGAACACTTCCTTGGACAACGAGCTTCTGGTGGTTTTCTGCTTGCAAGACAAGTAGCCTTTTGCCAATTGGCTCCCATGCAAGCACTGCCCATCCATTGCCTTCAACTGCTTTTGCAGCCTCAGAGAAAGTTTTTTTGAATGATTCCATCGAGCCGAAGTCCTTTACGATTTGGGAATGAAGCTTTCCAGAAGTTGGCTCTTTGCTTTTTTGAGGCGGGCACATTACCGACCAGAAAATGCAATGCATTGTGTGGCCAGACCCATGAAAAGCTATCTGCCTCAAAATTGGCTGTATTGAGGAAAAATCTCCTTTTTCTTGCGCCTCCTTAAGCTTTTTTAGCGCTGCATTCAAGCCGTTGACATAGGCTTGGTGGTGCTTTGTGTGGTGGAGCCTCATTGTCGCCTCATCGATATATGGCTCCAGCGCATTATATGCGTAAGGAAGCTCGGGCAACTTGTATTCTTCCATAGAAACACCTCCAAAAGAAGCTGAAGGTTTATTGCATAAGAGCATTAAAAATGCTTCCTACTTAACAATTGTTATCAGCCGTACATCTGCCCAAGGCTTGCTTCATCTTGCACCTTTTTGTATTCGCTGTGGGCGGATTTTGCCTTGCTGAGCGCTTCTTTCACCTTGCTGTCGATAACCTTTGCCTCATCTTCAAGCGTGCTTGTGTCCAATTCAAAACGAAGCAGAGTCCTCAAAACATCCAGGACCATTGCGGCTGCTTTTGGGTCCATGTAACCTTCATGGGATTCGGCAAGAAGTGATATGACTGGGTAGTTTTCGACTGCCCCCTTTGCCAAAAGCATTCCGGTAACTCCTGTTGTTGCGCCTTCCTTGATGATTTTGACAGAAGGTATCTTTTCAAGAGCAGGTATCAGCGATGGAAGCGAAGATATTGCGTACACTTCGTCTTGCTCGCCTTTGATTGGGATGCCTCCAAGCGAGATGATTTTGCTTATTTTGTTTTTTCTTGCAAATTCGTATATTTTTTCTGCAAGCTCGTTTACCACGCTTATTGGGATTACAAACTCCGAAACAAACACGATCAGGTTGTATTTTGTCGAATAATACATTCTTGCAGGATAGAGTGGCTGCCGATTGTGGACTGCTGCAAGCGGCGGGAACTGATCGGAAGTGATATAACCCAATGGCTCCATTTTTAGCTTTTCGATCAAATAGCTTGCTGCAATTGTGCCTACTAGGCCCAACCCAGGGAACCCCTCAACCAAGACAGGGTTTCTCAGCTTAGGCTTTGCAAGAATATTAAATTTCACTGCCATACCTTCACCGATTAAGGCAACTGCTGTAAAATTTTTAAAATAGAAGGAATGTGGTGTCTCGAGGCATTAGCAAAAACTAATTCTGCGATGAGCAAACCTGACTGGCCGGTATGCAGGATCCTTCGCAGCATTGCTGATTACTTGTGCAGCAAGTAACTCCGCAGGCTTGCTGGCCGGTAGGACAAATTACACAGCTTATGTCTTTACCGTACATTGCTTTTAGCACTGGAGGAGAAACTGTAATAATCAGAATTCCAATTATTGCGCCAACAAGGGCAGCGGTTGCCCAGACGTTTGCCCTTGCTCTTGTCTCTGCGCCCATCATTTGGCCTCCTGCATAAACTACTGCGGCAAAGACGATCATGAGCATGGTGACAATGGGCAAAATATTATTGACAAGTGCAGAGCAAAATGATGAAATGGCTGTTTTCACATTGTCAATCCCTGCAAAAAGAAGGGAAACAAGAGCAAAGAAAAACAAGATAGCTTTCACATTTTCACCTCTATGAACATGTGCTCAAATCTATCGCACCTGTAGTGCCTTTATACATATAGGACAAGACTGGAGGCGCCACAGCAAGTATCAGCACACCAATTATTGCGCCAACAAGGGCAGCGGTTGCCCAGACGTTTGCCCTTGCTCTTGTCTCTGCGCCCATCATTTGGCCTCCTGCATAAACTACTGCGGCAAAGACGATCATGAGCATGGTAAC
>JAOAKI010000009.1 GCA_026413765.1 Microcaldota archaeon
CCCTGCGGATGTCGTCGGTGGCAGGGCAGAGGGAAGGAAGCGCCACCTCGATAGTGCGGGTCGGGATTTTTTTGGGCGCTTATAAAGACCCGCGGAATGCGGCTTTGGAGCCGCGGATGCATGCAATCATTTGGCAAACTAGGCTTTTAAAAATGCTCCCAACGGGATTTGAACCCGTGTTACCGGCTTTCCCCCATGAAGGTGAAAGGCCAGCGTCCTTGACCGGGCTGAACGATGGGAGCGGCATTTCTTTTTCTTTTGCAACATGTTAAAAAGTCTGCTTTCCAAAACCAACCTTATGCTTGACCAGATAATCTATGCATTCATAGTAATTTTTATAATCATGGACCCTTTCTCATCAGTTCCGGTCTTTGTCCTGCTTACCCGCAATTATAGCGCCGAAAAGAAGCGGCAGGCGGCAGCGATCGCAAGCCTGGTTGCGCTTTGCGTCGCGCTTGGCTTCCTTCTTGTAGGCCCGTTTGTCCTCAGCCTGATTGGAGTCAGGCTGGAATCTTTCCAGATAGCAGGCGGGCTTCTTATGCTTCTTATAGCAATATCGTTTGCGCTTGGGCTTGATATGGGAAAAAGGCGGCACGACTCGGTCGAGACAGTAATCATTGGCGTTCCAATGCTTGCAGGCCCAGGCGTCATCCTGACTTCGCTGCTGCTTTCGAATTCGGTCGGGCTCGTTCCGGTTGTTGTCGCGCTTGTCGGCGCATGCCTGGCAAGCTTCTTCATCCTGGATTTCTCCTCTCTGCTGCAGGCTGCTCTTGGCAAAAGAGTGCTTGAGATATTCTCAAGAGTGATGGGCATACTTTTGGCAGGCTTTGCGGTAGAATATATCCGGAAAGGCTTTGGCATCTAGCTTCCGGCAAGCATCCTCAGCGCGTCGCGCAATCCAGGGGCAAACCCAATGACTGCAACAACAAGCAAGACAAAATCCCTCTCCTGCTGGCTGCTTGCCTCTTTCCTAAGAAGATGCGCGATCGCGGCAGCAAGCAGGATTTTCGTCAAGAAGAAAAGGAAAAACCCAAGCGGCGTGGCGCTGCCTAGCGCGGCAGGAATCACATGCTGCTCAAAATAGCTTTTGCCTGTCTCTTTCGAGAATATATCTATTATGACAAATGTCGCGGCTCCGTCCAGCGCCTGCCCAAAGACAGCAAGCTTCTCATGCAGGCTTGTCTTCCCAAGCGCCTTGAAAGCCGCAGCAGAGCCTGCGGCAGCCAAAAGCGCAGCCAAAATGAAATATTGCCAGTAATGCGCAAATGGCAAGACAAGAAGAAAGCAAGGAACCCAAAGGATGATTCCTGCGTAGGCTGCAAACATTTTTTTCTTGAGCAGCTGCCCGCTTGCAAGGCTTGCAAAAAACAGCGCAGCAACCACAAGGTAGATGCCCGGCGTGACTGTCAAGTAGCTATAGGCAAAAACCGCATTTGCGGCTGCATAAACCTCTCCAGGAGCCTTTGCAAGCGCTCCTGCGTCCGCAAGGTCGGTGAGCACGCGCGCAGTCGAGCCAAAAAGCACAAAGGCGCCTACTCCGGAAACGAATTCCCAAGAGGAGAAATCCACCCTGCTTTTGAGGACTTTCCATATCAAATAGAGCGCAACAAGCGCGATGGCTGCATAGACTGAAGTGTTCACGATGTTGTAGCCCGTCCTCTCCGCAATCGGGTTTAAAAAATACTCTTCTAAAAATTGCATTGGCTCATCCACATAAAGTTAAATTGTTTGTCTGTATTGTAGATAGAGGTGTTTAAAATGGTGTTTGCATTCGACTTGCTCAAAAACGCCTTCTTTTTGTTCTGGAAAAACTCAATCAACATCCTGTCTCATTCTGTGCTTTTCGTGCTTTCCTTTTTTGTGCTTTCAGTCTTCCTTCTTATCACCTTGTTTGCGCTCAGCAGTCTTTCATTCGGCTTCCTCTCCACGCTTTCGGCGACCGGCGTTTCATTCTCGCTTGCGCTGATTGGCGGATTTCTTGTCTTGCTGCTGCTTTCGCTTCTGTTTTTGGCATGGCTGCTTTCTGGCACCCTTGCCTCATTTGTTGACTCGTTTTGGCAGATTTCGGCAGGCAAGTCCCAATCGCTGCTTTCTTTCTTTACTTTCATCCCTTCAAAGGCAACTAGCATGCTTCTTGCGCTTCTGGCGCAGGCTGCTGCAATGTTCCTTTTGCCTGCCGCATTCCTTGCGCTTGCCTGGTTCTTCGCAGGGAAAGACAGCATATTTCTGCTTTTGGCTTTGGCAGGCAGCCTCCTTTACATTGCAGCAATCAAGTTCCTTTCCGCATTCCTTTGCGCATCAGTTGCGGATGGAAAGGGCGGCGCAAAAGCGCTGGCTGCAAGCGCAGTGCTTGTAGCGTCAAACATCCTGCCTACCGCGGCTTTTTACTTGTCGATGCTTTTGCTGCTGCTTCCCGCGCTTGTTTTGCTTGCCATCCCGCTTGCGCTGGGGCTTTTTGTCAAAACCTCGATATTTTTGAACCTAGTGCTCATAGGCTCAGTGGCATTTGCGGCAGCTTACGTCTTCCTTTTCTTCTTGCCATATGCAATGCTTGCCAATATCCTGCTTTACCGAAAGCTGAAATCCAAGCACGCTCTTTAAATCTTTTTTTGCGTCAAAAAATACGGGCCCGTAGCTCAGCTGGTCAGAGCGGCAAGAGGGAAAAACCTCTCGCAAGTCTTATATGACACGCTCTTGCACAGGTGTCTTGGACAGCTGTAGGTCACGAGTTCGAATCTCGTCGGGCCCATCTTATTTTATCTTTTAGGAAGCTAACCAATAACCATGCAAAAATTTTCCCTCCGCCAGCTGGTCTATGAGAGGATAGACCGGCTGCTTTCGCTTGCTGAAATCGCATTTAGGGAAGGCAAGAGCAATTATGCCAAGAGGTATGTTTTTATTGCAAGGAAGCTTTCTCTGCGCTACAACTGCAGGCTTCCGCCAAGGCAAAAATGCCGCTTTTGTAAAATCTGCTGCCTTCCGCTCATCCCGGGGCTCAATGCGAAAGTCAGACTGTCAAAGCGCACAAGGTCAGCCAAATACAGCTGTTGTGGCTGCGGCAAAACAGTTGCCATTAAATACTGTTCTTCCCAAAAGTAGATTATGGTAAGTCGATTCGCAACACCTCTCGAACCTCCTCAAAGGACAAACCCGCCTGCTGAAAAATTGCTGAATTTTGAAATATACCGCGATTGGATTACATTCTCTAGTGAGCTTGTATATCAAACTAATGCACAACTCCCAACCAAACCACTTCAGAATTTCTTGAATGGCAAATGGAACGAACAGCAGAAAGCCACATACAACACGTTTTATCATGATCTTGGTGCGTTTGCCCTCAAAGAAAATAAGAAGACAGCGATGGCAATATTTCTTACAGTATTTTGCGAATTGACAGGCGCAAAAGTCTTTATCACTTCTAAGGACGGACAACTATGTCTAACTATCCAACATCCTGCAGGAGCTGACAATAAACTAATAGACATTTTGAACGCTGGCATCGCCACAATAGAATATGCTGCTGAAGAAAACTGGCTCAATAATCTTTTAACTCCTGGCGACGCTAATGATACATCAGTTAAAAAGCTGCGCAGTTATTTCCTCAGTTATCTTGAAAACTCTCTTTTGAGCCGCGTGTATTCAAAAAAAGAAGAGGCAAGCGCAGCGCAGCTGTTAACCCTCTATTATTTACAAGAGTGGCGTGATAAGCGTTTTAAAGAGGAGGAACTTAAACAAAGGGAGCGCACCAAAAAAATTGAGGAAGAGCAAAATAACAAAGCGTAAGTATTATATATAGGTATCATGACATATCTCGAAGCTGCCAATGCACAGCATTAGCGGTTATGAGAGGTGCATTTATGGTAACGGTTTATGATGTCAAGCCAAACAAGCTGATCGCAAAGCTTGCAGAAAAGCTGAAAGGGATGGGCATTGCCGCGCCTCCCTGGATAGGCATGGTCAAATCAGGCTGCCACCGCCAGCGCCTTCCGCAGCAAAAGGACTTTTGGTATATCAGGCTTGCCTCCATGCTAAGGAACGCATACATACGTGGCACCGTCGGCGTCTCCTCTTTGAGGTCGCATTATGGCGGAAGGAAAATCCGGGGAGTCAAGCCAGAGAAAAAGAGGAAGGCAGGCGGCGCAATCATCCGCAAGGGCTTGCAGGCGCTTGAGGCTGCCGGATTGATTGTGAAAAAGAAAGTAGGCAGGCAGCTTAGCTCTGCCGGAAGAAAGCTTTTGGACAGCGTCGCAAAGGAGGTTTCGACGTGACACAAGCTGATGAAGAGGAATTGCAGGCAGCCTACCAAAAGAGGCTGCAGGCGATCCAGGCAGATTTGCAAAAAAAGGAGTTCCTGCGCAGGATGCTTTCAGACAAGGCATATGAGCGTATGATGAATGTGCGCCTCTCAAACCCAGAGCTTTACGAGAAAGTGGTCGCTTCACTTGCATATGTTGCGCAGGCAGGAGGAAGCATGGGCAAGATTTCAGAGGAGCAAATTCTTGCCTTGCTTTCAAGGATGGCTCAAAGAAGGGAGACGAAAATTGAATTCAAGCACAAATAGGTGGTTTTGGTGTTTCATCCGGGAAAAGTGATAGCGGTCCTTTCCTATTCAGAAAAAGGAATAATTTCCTCTGACAAGAGCGTGCAGGTGACGATGAGAATGTGGGACGACAACATATTGACAATGGATGTTGCGCCAAAAATCGCAAAGCAGGTGCGCGAGGGCGACATTGTCCTTTGTGATTACCGCCCGCTCAGAGGGCTGTCGGTTCCTGTGCCAAGGAATCTCGTCATCAAGATATTGAGAAGCAAAAGCGCAGAAAGGATGTGGCAAGAATACAGGGAAGCTTATGAGAAAAAGAAAAGAAGGGAGCAGCACGAGAAAGAGCCGCAGCAAAGCTACATAGGGTGAGTCGAATGAGCAAGATAAAAACTCCAAAAGTGAAAGCCACGCTTGGCAAAATGATAAAGCGGAACAGGCGAATCCCGCTTTTTGTCATCGCCAAGACCAACCGCAAGATAGTCCAGAATTTTGAGAGGAGGTCTTGGAGGACGCAAAAGCTGAAGATGCGCTCGCAAAAAAGGCAGAGGACAAATTAGGTGTATCTTATGGCGACGCTTGAAAGGATTTACAATATACCCCTGGGGGACGCATACCTTCGCGTGCGCACAAAGAGGGCAAAGCGCGCGATAGCCTTCATCAAGGATTTTGCCATCAGGCACATGAAAGCAGTGGATGTGAGGATTTCAGAAGGAACTAATTTGCTTGTCTTTCGCGATGGGATGCAGAAGCCGCCAAGGAAAATCAAAGTCAGGATAGTCAAGGGCGAAGACGGCGTTGCTTGGGTTTGGCTTCCTGGCGAAGAGGAGAAAAAGAAAGCAGAGGAGGAAAAGAAAAAGAAAGAGCAGGAAGCAAAGAAAGCAGAGGAAGAAAAAAAAGCAAAAGAGGCAGAGAAATCCAGTGCGCCGCAGCAGCAAGAGCAAAAAGCACCCGAGCAAAAGCAGGCAGGGCAATAAGGGTTTTTTGATGCCAATTTTCAAAGCATCAAACTTCGGCAATCCGCACATAGGCGTCTTTGCGAAAATATCCGAAAAAATCGCAGCAGCGGACTTTTCCTGCTCTCCCAAGCTTGCCGACAAGCTGTCGCAGATGGGCTTAGAAGTGATCCGCTGCAGCATCGGAGGCATGGGCATGGTTGGGCTTTTTGTCGCCCTCAACTCAAATGGCATCGTGCTGCCTCCGCATTCAAGCGCAAAAGAGACAGAAGTTTTCAAGAAGGCGGGGCTGAATGTGTCTAAAATCGCAAGCCAATTTTCGGCGGCAGGCAACAACATAGCGGCAAACGATTTCGGAGCTATCGCAAACCCTCTGCTTCCAAAAGAGGAGCTCAAGAAAATCCAGGACTGCCTTGGAGTCGAGGTTGTCCCAATGCAAGTGGCAAAATACCACACAGTAGGAAGCTTGGTCCTTGCGACAAACAAGGGCTTCATTGCGCACAACCGCGCCACAGAAGAAGAGCTTTCCGCCATCCAGTCCGCCTTGCGCGTCCCGGGCGTGAACGGGACCCTCAACACCGGAGTCTCGTTCGTCTCGCTTTGCGCGGTAGCAAACTCGCGCGGAGCGGTTTTCGGCCAGGCAAGCACAGGGTTTGAGATTGGGAGGGCAGCAAATGTGTTAGGGATAGTCTAGGGTGGTGTTATGGCAAAATATTTAGTAAGCGGCAGTTTCAAGAAAGGCAACAAAACCCGCAGCTTCCAAAAGGAGATTGAGGCAAAGAATGAAAAGCTTGCTTGCGAATTGCTTTTTGCATTGCTTGGCAGCAACGGAGGAATTAAAAGGTC
>JAOAKI010000007.1 GCA_026413765.1 Microcaldota archaeon
AACAAAAGGCAGGCAGGAGCAAAAAATCTTGCATTGCGGTGCGCAGAGCCCGAGGTGCAGGTGCCATCTGGCACATGCTCTTCCTCAAATTGCGTTGCCTGCACTAATCCAATGGGATGTACTGCTGCTGGCTGCTATTGGTTACCAACCAATTATTGTACTGCTATAACTAGAGAAATTAGATGCAAATATTTAGGACATTGTTATGAATGCTTAACTAGGGAAGAATGTCTCGAAGCGGCGGCGTGTAGGTGGATTTCTGTGATGAATGAGTGTTGGCCTGGAGCGTGAAAAGATGAAAGCGCAAACTTCAACTGAGTATTTGATAATTTTGGGTGTGGTGCTGCTTATTGCGCTTGGAGTTATTTATCTTTTGGGGTTTTTCCCTTCGGTAAGCAGCGACAGCACAATTGCAGAATCCTGGGCTTACTGGGGAACTGCAAAGCCGATAAGCATAATTGACGCAAAAAGCTTCACAGGATCTGCTTGCGGCCAGAGTGGCAATGGCTATGTCTTTATAATGTCGAATAATTTTCCAGATGTTGTAAGGTTGACTGAAATTGAAATCGACAACCAATCCAGAGTGTTTTGCTCGTTTGGCTCAAATAGACCAAACAGCGTGATTTATTTGGAAAGCGGCAAGCCCACGAAAGTAAATGTGATGGGTCCGCCCTGCCCGCAGGACAGCATGAAAGAGTTCAGCCTTGCCTTCACTTATGGAAGCGGCCAGCTTGAGGGAAAAAGGCAGTCAAGCACAAAAAAATTTGCCTTGCGCTGCTCTAAAGAAGGGAGCGGCGGGACAGGAAACTGTGCGATTGGCTCTTGCAGCTATTGCCAAACTCTGCAAAGCTGTGGAGCAGCAGGATGCAGTTGGGATGGCAGCCGCTGCTTTGAGCCAGGCGATGCAGAATGCGTCTATGAAAGATGTGGTTCTGGCGAGCAGTGTTGCAATTGCAATGGCTATGGGTGTAATATAATTGCATGCATTAGATATAATCAAGACTGCAATAATTATTGCCAACAACATTGTATGCAATGAATCAAGAGTGGCAAAAAGCCATGCTTGAATATATAAACAAAACGATGCATTTTCAAGGTATGGCAGACTTGCTGTTTTGCTCGCACTATCCTTTTTCTGCCCAGGCAAAGGAATATGTGACGCAGAAGGGGCTGCAGCTTAGCACCGAAATAATCGAAAAGGCAGAAAAAAGAGTTGCTGACGCAATTGTGCTTGGAAAGATAAGGAAGGTCGCACAGCTTCCTGAAGCCCAAGAAGAAGAGTTGGCAATATATGCAGCGTCAAGGATGATTGTCTCTGCTTGCGCAAACAGATATATCATGAATAGATATTGCATTGCGGAGGCAAAAAGGGCAGGCGAATACCTTGCTTCAGACAGCAGCGCGCACCCAGAATACATAGGCCAGGTTGCATCCGAATTCGGAATCAAATTTGAAAGCACCAAAGAAGGAGTTCTTGTGCCAGTTGTGGATTACCTTGTCTTCAGCCCGCGCTCTTATGATTATAAGCTTTCAAACAGGCGGCTGAAGGCTGGGAAAGTGCTTATCAGCAGCCATGAGAAAATAAGGATATTGGAGGAGGCAATCAGGAAAAGAATGGAAAGCTCGCTTCCAGTGAAGGCACAATTTCCGCAAGAAGTTGCTGAAGCAGCGCGAAGGATTGTCAAGCTTATGCCAAAAATAGAGATTAGCGCAACAAAGGTTGATCAGAAAAATTATCCGCCGTGCATCAAGAAATTGCTTGAGGATTTGGCGCTCAACATCAATGTGCCGCATACTGGCAGGGTTGCGCTTGCAATCTATCTTAGCTCTATAGGAATGAAGCCAGAGCAGATAATCGACATTTTCAGGAGCGCGCCGGATTTTTCAGAAAAAGTCACGCGCTATCAGGTCGAATATATAAGCTCAAAAAAATATGCAATGCCTTCATGCAGCACGATGGACGGCTACGGTCTTTGCGTGGCAGAGTGCGGATGCGGCAATCCGCTGCGCTATAAGGACGAAATCCACGGAGCCAGACTGCGGCGCCTTGAAAAAAGGGATTGAAGATGCTTGCGCAACAGCAGACCCCAGAGGAAAAATATGTGAAGGATGCCTTCATGAGCTACTATAAAAACCGCTCATTTTCGGTTCCAGAAGTGCACCAGCGGGAGTTTGGGTTTGGCGGCTGGGAAAGAAAAATAGAATTCAGGCACATAAAAATCGGCACCAACCAGGAGCTTTCGGCAAAGCTTGCAGTTGAGGCACCTTTTTACATCTCTTATTCTGTAAGCTACTACCAATTCCCTGATGCGCGGCCCATGCCAAAAAAGGCATGGCTGGGAGCAGATTTGGTTTTTGATTTGGACGCCAAAACACACGAGTGCGGGAAATTCACATGCGAAAGGTGCTTGCAGGAAGTAAAAAGAGAGGCTCTCCGCTTGATAGAAGATTTTTTGGTCGCTGATTTTGGGCTCTCAAAAAAAGAGATGGTGGTGAATTTCTCTGGCAGTAGGGGCTACCACGTGCATGTGATCAGCAATGAAGTAAAAAGGCTGGATAGAGAGGCAAGAAGAGAGATTGCAGATTATGTTGCAGGAGTCGGAGTATCATTTGAGAGGCTATTTTGGAAAGAGGGCAAAAAGCTTTTTGGCCCTAACTTTTCTTCAGGAGGATATGGGGAGAAATTCGCGAAAGCATTTTGCAGCAAGCTAAATGAGGATGCATTTGCTCTCTTTTTCTCAAGAAAATTGAAGCTAAATGAAGAGAAAGAAAGGCTGATTGGCTACATTCAGAAAGGGGAATGGGGCGGAGTCGGAGTTGTGGGCTTTGAAAGGAAGCTTGAGGAAAAGTTCAAACAGATGCTTCCTGAGCTTTCAGTAAATATAGATGCCAACGTGACGGCAGACATAACCAAGCTCATCAGGATGCCTGAAAGTCTGCATGGCGGAAGCGGCCTTGCGGCAAAAAAGGTTAGCCAGCTAGACTCGTTCGATCCGCTAAAGGATGCAGTCGTATTTCGCGGAGGGGAGGCAAAAATAAGGATGAGCGAGACGGTCCCAGCATTTCAGCTTGATGACCAGACATTTGGGCCATTTGAAGCCGGCGAAACTGCGCTGCTGCCCCAATCTGCGGCGATATTTCTCCTTTGCAAAAAAGCGGCGGTTCTTGCTTAGGATTTTTATTTTTTTTGAAGCCCAAAAAGATGGGGAGGCCTGTGAGCGAGGAAATTACATACAAGCAGCTGAGGGATCTGGTCCGCGAGGAAAAAGCCCAGCCGGGGCTTTGCAGGCTTCCGCCTGAATTTTATGAGAGCGTGAAAGAGTTCCTTGCAAGCAAATACAAGGAACTGCAGACTGAAAGATCGCTGATGCAGATGAGAGAATTTGAGAATTCGATAGCGACAATAAAGGAAATCTCGGCAATAAGGAGGCAAAAGATACTTTTTGAGGCAATTAGAAGCGGCGGAGCCCACACTGGTCGAGTAGAGCAGATGACGAAGGAAGAGCACGAGCTTTATGACCGAATTTGTGCGATAATCAGCCAAGACAACGAGCGCATCGACGCCCTTTTGTCTGGTTTTGAGAAGGGGGAGCAAAATATGCTGCCCTCATCCAGCAAGCTTAAAAAGGTGAGATTCACAAAAGACGTTCCTGCTTACAGAGGCAGCGGAAGCAAAATATTCGGGCCTTTCAAAGGAGGCGAAGAAGAGCTGTTGCCTTCTGAAGAAGCAGAGTGGCTGATAAAAGGCAAGCTTGCAGAGCTTGTCGAATGAGGAGAGGATGATGAAATATCCAAAAGAAGTCAGAACTTATTGTCCTTATTGCAGGAAGCACACGGTGCACAAAGGAAAGCTTGCTTCCAAAGGCAAAGCCAGGACGCTTGCGATTGGGACAAGAAAGCATGAGCGCAAGCTCAGGGGGCACGGAGGCAAAAGGGCAGGCAAGGTGCCTGTCAAAAAGCAAGGTGTCAGACAAAAGATAATCTTGGAGTGCCAAGAATGCAAAAAGAAGCAAGAGAGAGTGATTGGAACCAGAACAAAAAAGAAGCTCGAGTTTTCTGCGTGAGGTGCCTATATGAGCAAATTTTTGAGAGTAAAATGCGCTTGCGGAAACGAGCAGAATATCTTTGGGAACGCTGCAACAGTTGTAAAATGCCTGGTCTGTTCTGCTACTCTTGCGACTCCGACTGGCTCAAGAGTGAAGCTGGCAGATGGAGCCAAAGTAATCAAGGTGCTATAAAATGGGCCAGATACCACAGCAAGACGAGCTTGTTTTGGTCACTGTGAAAAAGATAGTCCCATATGGGGCTTTTTGCACTCTTGATGAATACAATGGCAAAGAGGCATTTGTCCACATCTCAGAAGTCGCTCCGCGCTGGATAAAAAATATCCATGAGTTTCTAAGCGAAGGGCAGCATTTGGTTGCGAAAGTGTGGAGAGTGGATGTCGAAAAAAACCAGATAGATATTTCCCTAAAGAGGGTGACTGACGCAGAAAGAAAAGCAAAGCTTGAGGAAAGCCGGAAAGAAAGGAGGGCGGCTAAGCTTTTTGAAGTTGCATTAAAGCTTGCAAAGTCAACAAAGAATGAGGAGAGTGGCGCAAGGCAAGCACTGATCGAAAAATATGGGAGCTTAGTGGAGGCACTTGAAGAAATTGGCGCGAAAGGGCAAGCCGCAATCGAAGGGCTGAAAATTGAAAAAGGATTGGCAAAGGCACTGATAGAGGTTGCGACACGAAATGCAAGGAAAGCGAAGGCGGAAGTAAGCGGGCTTCTTACGCTCTATTCGCATGCTCCGGATGGAATCCACAGGATAAAAAAGATTCTTCAGCTTTCGCCAGCAGCGGTGCAAGGAGCAGAGATATCGATACATTACCTTGGCGCGCCAAAATATCAGATAAAGGTTGTGGCAGACGACTACAAGACTGCTGAAAAGATGCTAAGCGATGCAGCTTCTCAGATATTATCTGCCGCAAAAGAAGAAGGGGCAGTTGCGGAATTCTCAAGGACGCAAGGTAGAAAATAATTTAAACCTCTGGTTTTGAAAAACCATCGATTGAATGAAAAAAATCAGAAGGTGCGCTGTATGCTCATCATACACGCTTGATGACACGCACTGTGGAGTGCCAACGAAGAATCCGCACCCGCCGAAATTCAGCCCGCAAGACAGATATGCACAATATCGGAGAAAAATGAAGGGATGCAAATGATGGAGACTACTATAGTGGAAAAAAAGAAAGTGAGGCTGAAAAACCCGATACTCATAGAAGGGTTGCCAGGGATTGGGCTTGTTGGGAAGATTGCTGCAGATTATCTTATTTCAGAGCTGAAAGCGGAGAAAGTGGCAGAGCTTTACTCGCCGCACTTTCCGCATCAAGTGCTGATGCAAAAAAACGGCGTCATGAGGATGATAAAAAACAAATTTTACGTTGTGAAAGGAAAAAAGAATGATTTGTTGATTTTGGTTGGGGATGTGCAAGCAGTGACATCTGAAGCCCAATATGAAGTAAGCGGCAAGATATTGGATTATGCGCAAAAGAAAGGCGTGAAGATGGTAATTACCCTTGGCGGCTACGGCACAGGCAAAATGCCGACTGCGCCGAAAGTGTTTGGCATCGTCACCCACAAGCACATGGTGGAAGAATACAAAAAATACGGGATAGTATTCGGGGAAAGCAAAGGATCGATCATCGGCGCTGCTGGGCTTCTTTTAGGACTGGGCAAGATAAGGAACATGAGCGGCATTTGCCTGATGGGTGAGACCCATGGCGGATTTGTTGACGCGCGCTCTGCCCAGGCGATATTGGAGATACTCTGCAAAATCCTTGACATAAATGTGGATGTGAAAAAGCTTGACGAGCGCGCTCGAGAAACCGAGATGTTTGCAAGGAAGATAGAAAAGGAGGCTCTCTCTGGCAAAGGCATGCCACCAGTCGAAACAACCAAGCAAGACTTAAGCTACATAAGGTAGCCTACCAAGGAACTTTTTTTAGGCCTAGCTTGTGGGCAATGACATTGGCGATAGTATGGACAAAGTAGGTGAGGAGGAAAAGCAGAAGAGCCGAATGCAGCGAAATAAGATGGGAGGAGACTGGATAAGCAAAAATGAGGGCAAAAAGAAGGAATGAAAGCTGGTCTAAAAGGAAGGACGGCTTGCCTTGAGCAATCCCTTGCCTTCTTTTGATAAAGCTACCGACAAGATCGCCGGTCATCGTACCCATACCCAAAAGAAAGCCGGCAAAAACATAAAGATAAAGGGATGAATCATATAGATCAAATCCTGTTCCGGAAAGAAAAAGCCATTCGGCAGCGCTGACTGTCATCGCGGCAAGAACGCCTGCGAAAAAGCCTCGGATCGTCTTTCCATCGCCAAGCAGCCTTCTTTTGTCTGAAAACTTCAATTTTGCGTCAAGAGGCTGCCCACCGCCAAGCAAGACTGGCACAGAGTTTGCAAAATAGGCAGGAAGTATGAAGAGTATCGTTTTTATTGCCCACTCTGCCACGAAAGAAATTGCAAAGAGAAGTTTATTAAGCTTTGAAAGAAAAAATGGTGGGGGATTTTTGTGGCTCAAAAGCAAAACAGGTCTTATCTTTGGATAGTTGCCTTGCTACTGGGGTTCGCATTTATAATCGTGGTTGGGTTTTCATCTCTGCCGGTCGAAGGCTGCGTTGGAATCGTGGAAGTGAAAGGGCCGATAATATATGATGATATTGAGCCTAGCCTGCTGTTTGATGAGATTAAAGGAGCAAAAACAATAGCGCAGGAAATAAGGAGTGGTCAAGACAGGCCAGATGTCCGGGCAATTTTGGTGCTGATTGATTCCCCCGGCGGCAGCGTGATTGCAAGCAAGGAGATATATGACGCACTAGTCGCAGTCAACAAGACAAAGGTTGCGCATATAAATGAAATTGGGACTTCTGGGGCGTATTTTGTTGCAGTTGGGGCAGACTACATCGTCGCGGACCCGAACTCAATTACAGGAAGCATCGGTGCAAGAATGACTCTGCCGGATTTCAGCAAATTGTTTGAGAAAATAGGGTATAACGAAACGACAATAAAAACTGGCGCGATGAAAGACATAGGCAATCCTGCAAGGCCGCTTACCGAGGCTGAATACAACGTCTTGTATGGAATATTGAACGAAAGCTACAGCGATTTTGTGGATGCGATAATAAAGGCTCGGCAAGGCAGGCTGAACATGCCACTTTTTGAGAAAATATTGGATGCGCGAATAGTTTCAGGAAGGCAGGCAAAAGAAGTTGGTCTTGTTGATGAACTTGGAAAAAAGGAAGACGCCCTAAAGAAGGCTGCAGAGCTTGCTGGCATGAAAGGAGAGCCAAGAGAATGCTCTCTCTCCAAAACAGCAAAGCGGAAGGGCTTTTTTGGGTCGCTTGTCTCGCAAATCGAGTATAGGGTGAAAAACAATCTCGTTCCACGCCTTTTGTACCAGCCGTGAGTAAGATGATGAGATACGCCATCCTTTTGGCGGCAATTTTTGCTGCCTTTGCAATCTTTTCTTTTTTGCCAAAAGCAGACAAGAGTTATGGAAAAATTGATATCTTGGCCTCGGTTGAAATTGACAAGGCAGAAATCGCCTTCTTTTCCAGCTGCGACGACTTTGAAATTTTTGTTGACGGGAAAAGCTATGGAAACTATTCCAGCGGAACCAAGATGAATCTGACATTAGAGGAAGGAAAGCACATCATTTCGGCAAAAAACCAGCAATGTTCTTCTTCGATTTCAGTTGAGGCATACAAAAGAGAATGCGAGGAGAAAAGCTCAAGAGAATGCTTCGTAGGCAATTGCAGTGGAACGCAGAAGTGCAGCGCCGGCAAATGGGGCGAATGCATCTTGCCAAAAAAGATTTGCGTTCCTGGCCAGAAAGTTGGGTGCAGTTTGAACAGCTGTAGCTTTGGCTATAGGACCTGCAACGAATGCGGAACCGAATTTGGGCCATGCATGCCTGCAGAGGCAAATTGCGGCTAAATTATTTGTGCTTTCTTGGATGCGGCTTTTTTTCTGCTTTTTCTTTTTGCTCTTTCAGTTTGTGCCTAAGCTTTTGCCTCAGCGCCTCAAGCTCTGAAATTGCCTTGTCGATTTCTTGGTGGGTATTTTGAAGCTCTTGCTCGACATCGCGAAAAACTTCTCCTTCCTCTGGCGCAAGAGGCATTGGCTTTGGTTCTTCTTGGTGCTTTTTTTCCTCCAGCTGCCTTTTTCTGCTTTCAATGATATCTCGGGTCACTTGCTTTATTTCTTCCTCTTTCAGCTGCGGCGCTTGTTGGGGTTGCTTGGGCTTGTCGCTTTCAGCTGGAGGCAATGCCTCTTCTGCATTTTTGGAGGAAACGATGAAGTTGTAAAGGATGAG
The DNA here is from genome assembly GCA_026413765.1 of Microcaldota archaeon. Classification (GTDB taxonomy): domain Archaea; phylum Micrarchaeota; class Micrarchaeia; order Anstonellales; family Anstonellaceae; genus UBA10161. The sequence goes on from JAOAKI010000007.1 coordinate 8,363, forward strand.
CGCGATTATGGCTATTGCAAAAATTGCGGCAAAGACAGGGAAAATCCCGGACAAAGCAGAAATTAAGCCTTTATCTGCGACGCTAGCTGCTGCAGAGGGCGGAACTTTTTGCTCCTCTTTTAGAAACACGCTTGTTGAAATTGGCTGTGCCAATTTGTAGCCTTCCACTGTGTAGGTATAGAAGCCTGCCTTTTTGGCGTCAAAAGACGCAATGCCTTGGCTGTTTGTTTTCACAAGCTGGCGCGAGCCGTCTGCGAACTCAACAGCGATTGCCGCTCCTGCGACAGGCTCGCCGTGGATGGTCTTGAGGACAAGGTCTATTCTGCTTCCAACCTGCAAAGAAGATGGCGCAGAAAGGTAGACTAAGACCGGCTCAGCCACTACTAAAAGAGGCGAAAGCCTCTTTGTGTCCGACTCAGAAAGCGCTGCATCAAACTCGTAAGAATATTTCTTTGATTGGCCGGGCGCAAGCTGCGGTATTGACCAATAGACTGTCTTGCCATCTGATGCAGAAGGCGAAGGAGAGAATTCAACCTTTGCGCCTGGCGGAATATAGAGGATATTTTCCCCTATTGTGATGTTGGTTCTTGTTATGCTGCCCACATTCTCAACAACGAGAGTGACTTTTGTTCTTGGAGAAGAGAGAGCGGGCGGAGCTATTGCGCCTGAATTCATGCATGCATTTGAAATGCCGTTGGATATGCACAGGCTGCCTTGCTCTTGGGTTATCGTGCGGCTAATTTTGAACCAGTCTTCAACCGCGTATTGCGCGCTGTAATTTTGCGCAAAAAGCGCGGAGACAAGCAATGCAAACATCAACAGCTGAATTATTCTCATAGCTATCCTCCCAGCAGATAATATATCGGCAAGAGTATATAAATCTTTGTATTTAGTGGAATTATGTGGAAATTAATCCTGCTCTTTGTGCTGCCCTCTTCTTCCGATTAGCTTTTTTCTTCTAGCAGGCCTGAAAAGAGGGGCGGGCGGCTGCTTGGTGACAGAAGAAGATGCGGAAGCAATGTTCTTTTGAAAATTCTCCCATTCGAAATTGACTTTGATTGCCCTGCCGTTCTCGATATCGATCAAGACAAATTTCTGTTGCCCAAGCTCAAAGTTACGCAAAAGAAGTCCTCTTGTCTCCTCCAATTTCAGCGTGTGGGCAAGCGAGGAAGTCACAAAGAAACACAGGTTTGCTTTAGAGCTGACCAATTTGGCCAACGAGGCTTTGAATTCCGACACGTTCCCAAACTGGACTTCGAACGCTGCAGAAGAGCCGTCTTTTCTTAGGAAATAAAGCCAGCAAGGGGATTGGGCTTCGAAATATCCGAACTTGAAGGCTATCTGGGAGTATTGTTCCGCAAGCGAGCTGATGAGGTTTTGCGTGGGCTTTTTGACTTGAATGATTTGGTCCACGAAGTCCATAAAGAAATAGGCGCTTTCCATTTTAAAATTAAGTGCAGAAAGATAAGGAGGTGTGAAAATGCCGCTGACGTTGGAGGAGGGCGCCTATCTTGTCCGGCTCGCAAGAAATGCGATAGAGACATATTTAAAGGAAGGCAAAAAGGCGGTGCCGGAAAAAACCAGTGCAGTATTCGCAGAAAAAAGAGGAGTGTTTGTCACGCTAGAGGAGTACCCGACAAAAGAGCTGAGAGGGTGCATTGGCTATCCGCTGCCGATAAAGGAGCTTGCATTGGCAACTGTCGACTGTGCACTTTCTGCTGCTTTTGATGACCCAAGGTTTCCGCCGCTTGAGCTAGGCGAGCTCTCAAGATGCATCGTTGAGGTGAGCGTCTTGACAGTTCCAGAAGAAATCAAGGTCAGCTCACCTGCAGAATATCCAAAAAAAATAAAGGTTGGGCGAGATGGGCTAATAATCGAATATGGCTATGCATCAGGGCTTCTTTTGCCTCAAGTGCCTGTTGAATGGAATTGGAATGAAAAGGAGTTCCTTTCCCATTTGTGCCAAAAGGCAGGGCTCCCAGCGGACATGTGGCTTTCGCCTTCTGCAAAAATAAAGAGATTTGAGGCAGAAATATTTTGCGAGGAAAAGCCAGGCGGAAAAGTGGTGAAAAAAAAGCTGGTTCGCTAGGTGGTTTGTTTGGCAATAAAAGTTGTGAAGGCAAAAGATGGCATTTTGCTTTCTGGCGGAGTTCCTGCCGAGCTTGCAAATGCTTCCGAAGTCGAAATTTTTCCTCTAAGGGATGGGGCCTATCTGCTGACTTTAAAAGGATTCATTGAAAGCAAGGCAAAGGCGCCTGCACAATCAATCTCGCTGAGCCAGAAGGAAAGAGAAGTGCTGTCAAAACTGGTGGGGATAAAATTCGAAAAAAGGGTTCCAAAAGAGGTAGACAAGATTCTTTCTGCGGAAGAAAAAAAAGTTCTCCAGCAATTGATCGAAAAAAGAGTAGTCCATATTTTTCGCGACAGCAAATACCCCGACGGCGTCTATTCTGTAGCGGATGCTGCATTCAATGCAGCAAAAGAGCAGCAGGCAGCCGCCGCAACGCAAGAAACCCAACACCCTATTGAGCAGTTTGAAAAAAGCGGCTGGGCTGTGATTGAAAATGAAAAGGAGGCGGCAGAATTTGGGGAAAAATATTCTGAAGAGATGAGAAGCGGGCTAATAAGGGGCATAAAAGGGTTTGACAAAAAATATTACGTGATAAGCCACCGATTCTACCAAGCTTGGCAAAAAAAAGTACTGAGCGCACTATCTAAAAACGAGGAGAAGACGGTCGACGAGATTTCAGCCGAGCTGAAGCTTTTGCCATCTGCTTGCCGTTGCATCCTAGTACATCTGTGCAACGAAGGAGAGGCGATGGAAAGGCATGGCGGCAGATATATCAAGGTATGATTGGATGATCAAAATAAGGGACCCGCTTCACGGAAGTGTCGCAATTTCAGAACTTGAGGAAAGGATATTAGACTGCCCACAAATGCAGAGGTTGCGCGGAATAAGGCAGCTTGCTGCCGCTTACCTTGTCTACCCAGGCGCAAATCATACTCGGTTTGAGCATTCGATAGGCACTATGGCCCTTGCAGACAAAATATGCCGTGAGCTTCGCCTTGAAAAGGAAGAGACACAGATGGTCAGGGTTGCTGCGCTTTTGCATGACATAGGTCATGTTTGCTTTTCGCATGAAGGCGAATCAATCCTTGCCCCCTATATAGGCGACCATGAGAAGATAGGCAGAAAAATGATTCAGGAAGGACAAATAAAAGACATTATTAGTGAGCAGTATTGCGTAAAAAAGATAGCGAATGTGGAAAATGGCCCGCTTGGGAAGATAATAAGCGCGGACATAGGCGCAGACAGGATGGACTACCTTTTGAGGGATTCGCATTACACTGGGGTTGCATACGGAGTGATTGACGCAGACCGCCTTTCCAGCTGCCTTGAATTCTCAGAAAAAGAGCTTGTCTTGCAAGAGAGAGGGCTGGAGGCTGCAGAGTCGCTGCTGGTTGCAAGGTATATCATGTTCTTTACTGTTTACTTGCACAAGACAGTAAGAATTGCAAACAGAATGCTGCAGAGAGCGCTTGAGCTTGCGATAGAAGGCGGGCATATCCGCCCAAAAGATGCGCTTGGCATGACAGATGCGCAAATGCTGCAAGCTTTGCTTGAGGCAAAAGAAAGCAGGCCCTATGCAGAAGGGATTGCCTATCGCCGGCTCTACAAGAAAGCCTATTCCAGCCCGAAAGTAGAGCTTGCCCAGATGCAAAAAGAAATCGAGGAGAGGCTTTCTTCTTTGTGCGGATGCGATGTCCTTGTGGATTTTCCGAGCGTCAAGCTTGGGACCTCGATAAACGTGAAGACTGACGAAGGGCTTATGCCTATCTCAAAATGCTCTGAATTGGTGGCTTCGCTTGAAAAAATAAGAAGGCTTGAAGCGCTTGTCATCTGCCAGGAAAAGAACACCAAAAAGGTCGCAAAGAAGGCAGAGGAGCTTTTTGCTAGCCTCTGACCAGGAAAAGCTGGGCTATTTTGACAACCAAGATGAACGCGGCGGCAAAAATCACTACCCCGACTGGGCTGAATTTCCATCCCCCGAGGTTGGTGTTCGAAGTAATCCCTAAGATTCCAGCAGAGGTTTGCGGCCCGCTTATTGATATCTTGTCTACGCTCATTGCTGAAGCTTAGGGCGCTTGAATTTAAAAAATTAATTCTCAACATCAAAGGCATGTTTGGCACATCAGGAATAAGAGGAATTTACGGGAAAGAAATCACTCCTCAACTTGCTTTTAGCGTAGGGAATGCAATAGGGAGGATATACAAAAAAATTGCAATAGGCAGAGACACCCGCACAAGCTCGCCTGTGCTTGCAAGCCAGCTTGCGTCTGGGGCAATGTATGCAGGAGCTTCTGTGATAGACATAGGAGTGGGACCAACCCCGTTGGTTGCATTTGCAAGCTGGAAAGAAAAATGCTGCGGCGCAATGATTACTGCTTCGCACAACCCGCCAGAATACAACGGAATCAAACTGTTTTTCGACGGGGCAGAATTCGACAAACAACAAGAAAAAGAAGTTGAAAATGAGCTATCCAAAGAGCAGTCTGTCGAATGGAAAAAAATCGGCCAGCTTGCTGAAGCAGACTATTCTGGTCAATATCTGGATTTCTTGCTTTCAAAAGTCGACACAACCACGATAATGGCAAAAAAGCCAAAGGTTTTGGTTGACTGCGGGAATGCGGCGGCTTACCAGCTTGCGCCTCGCCTTCTGTCTTCTGCAGGCTGCATTGTTTCAACACTCAACTGCGACATGCCTGGCAAATTCACGCGAAATCTTGAGCCAAATCAGTCAACACTAAAACAGGCTGCACAAGCAGTAGTTGCCGAAAAGTGCGATTTTGGTATCGCATTCGACGGGGATGGCGACAGGGCAATTGCAATTGACCAGGAGGGCAATGTTCTTCCTTTAGATGTCCAGCTTGCCATATTTTGCAGATATTTCCTGCAAAAAGCAGAAAAGAACGAAAGGAAAGTGGTAGTAAGCACGGTTGAGGCTTCGCTTTGCGTAAGAGAGATTGTGGAGAAAATGGGCGGCACAATAAGCATCACGCCTGTCGGCAGCTTTTTTGTTGCGCAAGAGGTGAAAAAACAGCAAGCGCTGTTTGGCGGAGAGCCTTGCGGCGAGTATGTCTTTCCTTTTGCCCTTCCTTGCGCAGACGGCCTTCTTGCCTCGCTTTTTGTTGCAGAAATTTACGCAAAGGAAGGCAGCCTTGGCAGGCTTGCATCGCAGATAAAAAGCTACCATATGGAAAGGAGAAAGTACAAGTGCCCACAGGACAAAAAAGAGGCAATAATGCGGAGAATTCTTGAAAAGGCAGATATTGAAGGGAGGGCCACTACTATTGATGGCTTGCGATATGACTTTGAGGATGGATGGGTATTGATCAGGCCTTCAGGAACCGAGCCTGCAATAAGGCTGACTTGCGAGGCAAAGACATCCCAGCGGCTGCGCCAGATTATCCAGCGGGCAGAAAAAATGATTATGGAGGAAATAGAGAGGCAAAATTAGCTTTGCGTTGTGAAAAGAAAAAAAGCAACAGTTGAATGATGAAGGCTATTGCGTAAAAGACCGACAAATTGCCCAGAACATAAAGAATGGAAACTAGATTTTTCAAGACCAACGAGGCTGAATCTTTTGTGGACTGCAAAAATCCTTCTTCCTTCAATAGCATATCAACCAAAAGCGGCGAGATTAAAAATATGGCTGCAGAGTAGACCGCCGCGCCAAGCTCCAACAAGAAGATAGACTGCAAAAGCGACTAGCAATGTCTTTTTGCGCAGACGATGCAAATTTGATTTGGCTCTGCCAGCTTTTGTTTAAGACCACTATGGCAACCAGGGCCAAAAAAGCGATGACCATTATGATGAAAGGCCCTACATCAGAAAAAGAGCTTGAAAGAATGCTCCTGACAGAAAATAAGAGATGCTGCTTTCGAAGCTGCCAAAAAAATCGCTTGCGCCTAACCTTATGCCCCACAGCTGCATTGAACAAAAGCAAGATAACCACAAGCATTGCCACATTCTGGTAGTTGCTGCTTATGAGATTGACAGATGGCCGGTTTCCTCAAAAACATCAACTTTGCCATAAATATGACCCGAAAGCTTGGCCAAAGAACATTAATAAGATTAACTTGGCAAGACAATAGCATGGCCATAAAGAAAGCAGTTGTACTTGCAGCAGGGGAAGGAAAAAGACTGCGCCCTCTCACCTACACGCGCCCCAAGTGCATGATTCAGCTTGCAGGAAAGCCGATTTTGCAGCATGTGCTTGAGAACCTTGCTTTGGTAGGGGTAAGGGAAGCGGCAGTGGTTGTAAAATACAAAAAAGAGTCAATCACGCAATATTTTGAGAAGAACCCGATTCCACAGCTGAAGCTCGAATTCATTGAGCAGGGAGAAAAATATGGGACTGCGGCTGCTTTTGCTGAAGCTGAAAGCTTTGCAACCGATGTATTTTTCGGGGTGGCAGGAGATATTATTACTGAGGCAGGGGCGCTGAAAAAGCTTGCAGGCGCAGCAGAAGGGGAAATTACTGTTGCGCTCCATAAAGTAAATGAGCCAGAAGAGTATGGGACTGCGCTGGTAAAGAATGGAAAGATTGTGGGCTTTGAGGAAAAGGCCCAGAACCCAAAAAGCAATCTGGCAAACTGCTCGCTTTATGTTTTTGAGCCTTCGGTCTTCAAGAAGATAAACGCGATAGGAAAATCGCCGCGCGGAGAGTATGAGATTGTTGACATTTTGCTTGGCGCTAAGGCGGTTGAGATTGAGCATTATTGGCTTGACATGGGCATGCCCTGGCAGCTATTTTCTGCAAATGAGTTTCTGCTCTCAAAGCTTCCAGAAAAAAAAGGCAAGATTGACAATTCAATAATACGTGGAAAAGTGATAATGGAAAGCGGGGCAGAGATATTTGAGTCGGTAATTGAAGGAAACGTCTATATCGGCAAAGACACACACATCGGGCCTCATGCATACATCCGCGGCACAACCTCGATAGGAAGGGATTGCGACATTGGGGATTCGACCACTGTGAAAAACAGCATAATATTTGACCATGTCAATGCAAAGCATCTGACATATATTGGGGATTCGATAATAGGCTCTGGCTGCAATTTTGGCGCAGCTACCCAGATTGCGAACTTCCGGTTTGATGAAGGTAACATAAAAGCCCTCGTCAACGATGTGGTGATTGACACCCACCGGACAAAGCTTGGGGCAATAATCGGCGACAACACAAAAATGGGGGTGCTGAGCGCAGTGATGCCCGGCAGAATGATAGGGGATGGTTGCTGGATTGACGCTGGAGTCGTTGTGAAAGAAAATATTGAGCGCCAAACTCATGTGATTTTGCACCAGGCGATATCGAAGAAGAAAATAGGGCAAAAAGGAATAGATTAGCGGTGGGGCTTTGGCAAGATACATAATAGTGGGGGTAGACCCTGGCGCAACTGTGGGACTGGCGGTGCTTGACCTGAACGGCAGGCAGGTCGCAGTCCGAAGCTTAATCGGGGCGGGAAGCAGGGAAGTGGTAGCAAGAATTCAGCAATATGGGACCCCTTCGCTTATAGCCTGCGATGTCGAGCCTGCCCCTGAGCTTGCGCACAAAATTGCATCATATTTTTCCTGCAGGCTATTTTTGCCCAACAGGACGATAAGGGAAGACGAAAAAAGGAAAGCCACAAGAAGCACGCGGATTTCAAATTCGCACGAGCGCGACGCCTATGCGGCTGCCATTCTTGCATTCAGGGCGTACGCAAACAAATTGCGCCAGATTGACAGCCTGGAGGACCTGAAAGGCGAGGAGAAAGAAAAAGCAAAGCACTTGGTGCTGAAGGGCTACAAATTGCAGGATGCTCTTCTTGAGCTTGCCGCGCAAGAAGAGACGATTGCGCTGCAGCAGCCTGCGATGCAAAAACAGCAGCTGCCATCTGTTGAGCAATTGAAGCAGAGGGTTTTGCTTCTTGCCAGGCAGAACGCAAACCTTAAGGCGATGGTTGAGCGGCTTGAATCTGAAAAAAGAGAGCTAGAGCGGAGATTGAAATTGCTCGAAAATGGCGCAAGGCAGGCACTGCTGAAAGACCGCGAGATACGGAGGTTGCGCTTCAATCTTGAACGTGCCCTAAGGGAGCTAAACAGAACAAAAAGGCAGGGCCAACAAAACGAGGCAGGAGGAAAAGAAAAGATTCAAAAAAATGAAAGCAATGAGATTTTAAATGTGGATGCAGAAAAAATCGACCTTGAGGCAATGGTGATGGAATACAGGAGAAATAGGGGATTGAAATAGCGAGGTGAAATGAATGGAACAGGCTACGCAACAAAAAGACAGCAATGTCATATACATTGGAAAGAAATCCACGATGGGATATGTTCTTGCGGTGGTGACGCAGTTCAACGGCGGCGCCAAAGAAGTTTATATCAAAGCAAGGGGGAAACTGATATCGCACGCAGTCGATGTCGCTGAAATCGTGCGCAACAGATTCCTCCCTGATGTAAAAGTGGGCAATATCCTGACCAAGACAGAGGAGCTTGACTCCGAAGACGGGACAAAAAGCAAGGTTTCTGCAATAGAGATAAAATTGGTCAAGTGATTCATCCTTCTTCCTGTTTCCATCACCCCTTGCCAGGTGATGAAGGATGAAAACTCCTGTCTGCGCGCAAGATGTCAAAAACGGCCAACTTTGCCCTTCTTGCAGCCAGAAACTTCAGACAGGGAAGATAAGCCAGCTTGATTTTGAAGTTGCGCAGATCCTCTACAAGATAAATGAAAAGCACAATATAAGCAATGCTAGCTTCACCAAGGCTCTTGACTTGGGAAGAGTCGTGCTGATTCTGACAGAAGGTGAAGTGGGCCTTTTGATAGGCAAGGATGGAAAAGTTGTTGGTGAGCTTTCTGCGGCATTAGGAAAGAAAGTAAGGATTGCGCAGGCGCAGAGCGACAAAAAAAAGACAGTTGCGGATTTGATTGCTCCTGCAAGGCTTCTTGGGATAAACAAGGTGTTCTGCCAAGGGAAAGAATACACGAAAGTAAGGATTGCGAAAAAAGATTTTGCAAAAGTGCCAATTGACCTTCAGACTCTTGAGAGAGTGCTGCCGCAGCTTCTTGAGGAAGAGGCAAAGATCGTCTTTGAATAAATATTATAATCAATTGTGTCGCAACCAATATCGGTGCTGAAATGTACAAGACATGCTCAATTGCACAAGCAAGAAAATTGGTTGGAAAAGAAGTGAAAGTCGCAGGATGGGTACATGAAACAAGGAACTTGGGCAAATTGAGATTCTTGCAGCTTAGGGACCAGACAGGGATAATACAGCTGACTGCAAAAGCGCAGCGAGAATCTGATGAAGTGCTTGCGGCAATGGATTTGCCAAAAGAGACGGTAATTTGTGCTGAAGGAAAAGTGGTGGAAAGCAGCATAGCAGAAGCAGGCTGCGAACTTATTCCATCCAAGATCACAGTGTTAAACCAGGTGAAGTCAAAGCTGCCGATCGATGTCACTGAGCATGTGCCTGCCGAACTGGATGTTAGGCTTGATTACAGGTATATTGACTTGAGAAGGCCGAAAACGCGCGCGATTTTTGCTATCCGAAGCAGACTGGCGCAGGCTTTCAGGGAAAAATGCCAGCTTATGGGGGCAATTGAATTGCACCCACCAACAATCGTGGGTGCGGCAACTGAAGGAGGCGCAGAGCTTTTCCGCGTCGAATATTTCGAAAAAGAGGCGTTCCTTGTCCAATCTCCCCAGCTTTACAAGCAGCTTGCAATAATTGGCGGGCTAGACAAGGTATACATGACTGTTCCTGTTTTTCGAGCAGAAAAGCACAACACGATGACTCATTTGAACGAGGCATACCAAATGGATATGGAAATTGGGTTCGCAGACGCCAAAGACGCAGTAGACGCGCTTGAGGAAGTGGTCCTTTACGTCCTGGCAAAAGTAAAGAAAGAGTGCGAAGAAGAGCTGAAAATACTCCAGAGGGAGCTGAAAATCCCTTCCAGCATCCCGCGGCACACCTACAGTTTTCTTGTGGAGAAATTGCAAAGCGAAGGCATAGAGTTCAGGTGGGGGGAAGACTTTTCGAGGGCAATTGAAGAGAAAATCTCTGAGATTCTTGGGTATTCGACATATTTCATTTTGGAATGGCCATCCGACATCAGGCCATTTTATTCGATGCCTGACAAGACCAATCCAAAAATATGCCATGCGTATGACCTGAATTATGAAGGGCTGGAGATTTCATCCGGAGCCCAACGAGTGCATGACGCGGAGATGCTTGTTGAACAGCTGAGGAAAAGAGGGCTGAAGCCTGCAGATTTCGAATTTTATATAAATGCATTCAGAAGCGGCGCGCCGCCGCATGCAGGCTGGTCAATCGGGCTTGACAGGCTGACGATGAAGGTTTGCGGACTGCATAATATACGCGAGGCTGTTTTGTTCCCAAGAGATAGGGTGAGGATTCGGCCTTGAAGGCTAGCTTGGGCTGGTTTGGCTTTCAGGAGGAGCTTCGTTTTCAGCGTTGAAATACCATTTCGGGATTTTTGCAAAATGCAGGAAAAACAAAAGCAGCAAGGTCAAAAAAATTGCAATTGAAAGCTGCTGTGTTTTTGTAGACTCTGGGAAAAGCTGGAAAAAAATGATTGAAACAAAAAATGACAAGATGAAAAAAGCAAAAACTAAGAAAATGCCGATATATTCATCTAAGGCTTTCTGGCTGATTTTTTTCTGGATAATTGGGCTTACAGCTTTTTTTATCCAACTTTGGATATTTTGGGCAAAAATAGAGGCAAATAATAAAGCTGCCAAGAACCTGTGCCATATATTGACATTGTCTTTGCCAAAAAGCATCAGGATGGTGGAAAGCGAGATTGCCGCAATCGCCCCCAAAACAGAGCTTGATAGAAGCTTGTTGCACAGCGAGCCGAACAAAAAGGAGCGCAGCCTGGCTGACGCGTTTTGCTTTTCTTCGTCATTTTTCTCATAGGAGAAAATTTTCAGGTTCACCGATGGGCTATTTATCATTATGCCGAGGCTAATGAGAAACAAAACGCTGCCTTCAATAGAGGAGAGAAACGCTTTGGTGCCATCATCAAGAACGTCGTAAATAGACAGCGCCATATTCAAGAAGTAAAGAAATATTGCAAATACGATTCCAGAAAAGATAAAGGAGAAATAGATGGCGCCAAGCGAAGGTCTAAGTCCTGCAAAAAAGAAGATCACTGCATACAAGCCTGATGCCAGCACAGAAAGCGCAATAAGGCTGAAAAGAGTTGCCGCAGGAAAAGAAATGATGCTGTATTGCCCAGACGCAAGCGCGTAAAGCGAGACAAGCACAAGCAAGCCGAAATAAGCTGTTTCCCAATTCTCCAGCAAATTAGGAATGCGCATGTAAAACTAAGAAAATAAATTAATAAAAAGTATGAAGCATGGCGGCAGTATAACTGCCCCAAGCAAAATGTTAAAAAACATATTATGTTAATAATTAACACAGTGGTGTTCAGATGAATAGCTTAAAGAAGGAAGAAAAATTCGAAAAATTCTATTTTGGGCCTTATCAGAAAGCAAAGCAAGGAGGATT
>JAOAKI010000014.1 GCA_026413765.1 Microcaldota archaeon
TTTGTTATTTCGATTGCACCTTTATAGGTGAGGTTCGGTGGATTGAGAGACAAAATAGAAAGATATATTTTGTAAAAGTTGTAATCTGAATTGTCCGAAAGCTGAATTTTGGATGCCGCCTCCGCATCTCCAAAGTGCTCAAAAACTGCTTTGCACAATCCAAGCGCCTGCTGGTCATTTGAAAGTTTTATGTTATTGTAAAATGATTTGAACTCTGCCAGAATATTCTCTTTGTTTTGATAGTTGTGGAAAAGCTTTTTCTCATAATTTGGAAGCTGAAGCTGGGGGTCTGGAAACGGTGCTGCAAATGGCATAATAAACACCTAAAATATTGTGCGTCTGGTTATTTATAAATTTGCCTTATGGTTTAATATTTTTATCCCTGGAAGCTCTTGGCCTGAAAGATACTCTATGAGGGCTTTGCCTGCAAGCGAAATATAGCCTATCTTCTTTCTGCTTATGCGGAATTTCGAGATTGCTGAGAGTGTGTGCCCGCCGCCAAGCACTGAGAATCCTTTGGAGGAGGCAATCGCGGCCAGCACTGATTTTGTCCCGTCAGAAAAAGCTTTTTTCTCATAGACCCCGACTGGGCCGTTCATGACGATTGTCTTTGATTTCAGGATATACTTTTTGTACAGGCGGGCGGTCTTCTTGCCGATGTCGCAAATCAGATAGTCAGAAGGGAGCTTTGAGAGCGGGATTTCTTTCCTTTTTCCATTTGCATCAAGCGCCACGTCCTGTGGGAAGAATATTTTGCGCTTGTATTTTGACAGAAGCTCTCTTGCTGAAGGAAGGTATTCGAGCGCTTTTGATTCCCTTAGAAAGTCGGTTGTTTTGCCAAGCTCGACTCCTGAAGCCAAAATGAAAAGCTCTCCCAGCACGCCGCCCACTAGGGCATAGTCCAGCTTCTTTTTTTCAAGCCAATGCTCAAGGATTCCGATCGAGTCTTCTACTTTCGCGCCTCCAAAAATGAATGCCACTGGCTTTTTTGGCTTGGAAAGCTTGCTTAGCGCATCAAGCTCTTGCTGCAAGATTCTGCCCGCTGCTGTGGGCTTCCTGTAGAAGCCGACTACTGATGCATGCGGCCGGTGCGCGACCGAAAAGGCGTCAAGAACGAAAATGTCGCAAAATGAAGAAAGCTCTTTGACTATTGTTGCCTGCTCATTTTCCTCGATTGTTTTGTATGCGGTCTCATCGTCAACAAACCTTGTGTTCTCAAGCAAGAGTATCTCCCCTTCGCAAAGCGAGGCTATTGCGGATTTTGCCTTCTCTGAACAGACATCATCGACAAACTTCACAGGCTTTTTGCATGCTGCGCCAAGGACCAAAGAATGCTGGGAAAGCGAGATGAAATCGCTGTCCCCTTTCCTTCCCTGGTGCGCAAGGACCACAACTTTTGCTTTTTTATCCGAAAGCTCTTTGATTGTCTTTGCATGGGCAAAGATGCGCGCAGAAGGCTCTATCTTCTTTGTTTTCTCATCAACAGGCGAATTCAAGTCAACGCGCACAAAGACTGTTTTGCCTTTGAAATCAAAATCGTCAAGCGTTTTCATTTCTACACCCCCTTTGCCGCAAGGCAGCTAAACCTAATTGCCTTTATAATCTAAAAAATTTGCACATCCAAGCCTGGGCAGATTTAGCTTTCGGTGAAGAATTTCACTTCGCCGCTTTCAAGCACATAGTAGGCGCCAACGATCATCAGCTTGCCTTCTTGCTCAAGCTTGCGGATTGTTTGGCTTTCTTGGCGTATCTTTTGGATTTGCAGCTTGACGTTCTCCAACGCAGCCTTTTCTGGGTCTTTGTTTGCCGCCTGGACTGCAGGCTGCAGTGCTTTGACAACTGCTCCGAGGTTGCCTTCTGCGGTTGAAGAGCCGCAGGCTGCCTTAATTGCACCGCAGGACTGGTGCCCCATCACAACAAGAAGCGGGACTTTGAGGTGCTCGGCTGCATACTCCAAAGAGCCCAGGTCGCCTGGCTCAAGGTAGTTGCCCGCTTTCCTGACTATGAACAAGTCTCCAAGCCTTGCATCAAAAACAAACTCAGGAGTTGTGCGGGAGTCTGCGCAATCGACAATCATCGCAAAAGGAGACTGACCGCTTACCAGCTCTTTCCTTCTTTCTGCAACATTCCATTGGCTGAGCTTGCCTTGCATGAACCGCTGGTTGCCGCTCTTGAGCTTGTCGAAGGCTTCTTGAATTCTGAGGTTTGCATCAAGCCCAGGATGCCTCATCATGAAATCCTTTTTCATCTTTTGGGTTTGCTTTGCGCTCGGTTCAATGCCTAAATTTTCAGTCTGCTTTGGCTTCATAAAAAACACCCCTTTTGCTGTAAGCTCTCGTTTTGCAGCAACGCATTTAAATTGTTGTGCGCGCAAGCGCGCGCCGGGCAAGGATTTTAATTTTTGATAAAAAAAACCGATTGTGGAAGGTGAAAACAGGCTCTATACTGTGCTTGCGCTTGCCGGAGGATTCTTCTCGCTGTCGGCTGCCCTCTTTTTCAATTCGCCGCTTGCCGCCGCTTTTGCGGCAGCCTGCTTTTTTGCTTCTTTGCTTTTGTGGAAATATGGCTATGCCATTGTGCCTGCGATAACCAAGAGGACAAACATCATAGAGGTTGGGCACAATTTTGAGATTCCTCCTTCGCAAGATGTGATAGTAGGAAAATCCGGCTGGAACTTCGTTTCGACCGCTTTTTTGGCGGTGAGGTTTTACGAGTCTGCAAGCGAGAAAGACGACAAAGAAAAGAAAGTGATGGCGGAGATGTTTGAAAGAGTGCTCTCAAGCGCCGGCTTCCCTTTCAAGCTGTCTTGCATGGTCTGCCCGCTTGACTTGAGAAATGAGATAGAGGAGGCGCAAGCAAGAAGAAGCATTGCGGAAAGCAAGCTGGAAAAGCTTGGTAAGAAAGAAAGCGCGCAGAGGGCGCAGCTCAAAAGGGAGATAGCAATGTGGAGTAGGCAAATCGAGAAGCTCTCTTCTGGGCAAGCCCCGCTTGACGTGGTATTTTACATTTCAACGACTGCTTCGGGGATGACGAAAGAGGAGGCGATTGCGCGCGTGAATTCGCAGGCGGAAGAGCTTGCGGTGATTGTCAGCGGCGCGCTTGGATGCGAAGTTGCAAGGCTGAAAGGGGAGGAGATGAAGAAGTGCTTCTGGTGGGATTTCTTTGGCCCTGCAGACAAAGATGAGCTTGAAGACGGGCTATTTTAAGTCGCCTTTGGCGTATGACTTGCACAAGTCTGCCTCTTTTGTCCCAGGCTCGAAGCTGTCGCACAACGAGAGGTTCTTTGTCTTTCTTGCTATCGTGTAGATGCAAACGTCTCTGGCGGACTGGCTCTTGATTGCCTTGCAAGCGGAGATATTCAGCTGGGTGATTGCTGTTTGGCTGATGCACTCGTCAGTTTGGCATTCTGGCTGGCGCTCGGTTAGCTCAGGCAAAGCAGCTGGCTTTGGCTCGGCAGGCGGCGTGGAAAACAGTTGCTCTTTCTGTTGCGGCGTAGCGCGGCTCAGCGCGGCTTTTGCTGAAGGCTCAATCGCATCGCGCAGGCAAATCTTGCGCTGGTCCAGGTCAGCAATATGATAGCAGTAGGAAGGGTTCTGCTCGGATACCGCTTCGAAATAGATGCATCTTGCGAAATCATCTGCCTGCAGGCCCTGGCAATTCGAAGGGACAGGCGCGCCGATGCACCCGAAAAGCAGGAAAGCCAAAAGTGCTGCAAGCAGGATGCGCATGTCTTGATTTCGGCGCAATAATTTAAATTGGTTTAGCGCGAAAAGAAATCTGTGTTTGGGGAAATTTTCTATCCGAGGCAGGTTGTGCTTGTCACTGCGGCGACAAGCGAAAAATCGAATGTCACTGCAGTGGAATGGTTTATGCCAGTAGCGCAAAAGCCGCCAATCTTGGCGATTTCTCTTTCAAACAGCTCGCTGACGCTTGACCTGATTTGCACCTCGCTTGAGTTTGCGGTCGCGGTGCCAACCGAGAAGATGAAGGAGCAGGTGCTTTTGTGCGGCATGACTTCAGGCAAGTTCATCGACAAATTCGCAGAGACAAAAATTTCCACCATGAAGGCAAAAAAAATCTCTGCGCCTCTGATTGCGGATGCTGCAGCCAACCTTGAGTGCAAAGTGAGATATTATTCAACGCAAGGCGACTACACGATAGTGCTGGGGGAAGTGGTTGAGGCGCACTTCTCAAAGTCAAGCGATGAGCCGCTTCTTTTCAACAAGGGAGGAAAAGAGCTTTTCGGGTTGAAAAAAGATCAGCTGTAATGGCCGCACTCAAACCAGTCATAAAGCCTTGAGACGGTTTTGTAAGAATAGCAGCAAGGAATCTCTTCGCAAGCGTAAGGGAAGTCCATCGGGTAGGCGTGGCCTTGCGCACCCCTCGGCTGCGTGCATTCAGTGTCAGCAAACTCTATATAGTGCACGCGGTAGAGCGCGGCGTTCAGCTGCTGGCAGAATTTTGATGGCGGAAAGCCTTGGCTTGAATTGTAGCGCGAATAGCTTGCAAACTGCTGGATAGGAGCAGGGAGGCTGCTGTTTCTTGCCTCTGTCTGGTTTGGCGGCGAAGGCGGAGTGGTGGTGTTCTTTTGGGCTGAAACGTTGGGCGTTTCGGTCTTGTTTTGCGCCCTTGGCGCAGCGGATGCGTTCGGCCTTGTGACGTTTGGTGAAGGTTGGGTGATGACAACGGGCTTTTTGAGGGTAGTTGCGTTTTTAGTGGCGTTTTTCTTTTCTGCCTCAAGTTTGGATAAGTTGATGTAGCTTGGCTGCTCTGGCTGCTTTTCTGACTGCTGCTGGAAGAGGAAGAAAGCTGCGATCAGCAGCAAAGCAACTGCGGCAAGGGCAAGCGGGAGGGCGCTTTTTTTCGGCTGAATTGACGATATTGCGGCCGCCAGATTGGAAAAGGCGGGGTTTTTGGCAAACTCCTCGCTTCCTGGCTTTTGAGGCGGAGGTGGCTGCTTTTGTGGCGGAAGGGCAGATGAAGGCGGCGGCTGCTGGCTGGAAAACGAAATTGTGACAGTCGGAGTAGTCGCAATCCAAGGCGGAACTGCGGAATATTGCGAAAATTGCAATGAGGACTGCTTTTGTGTCTGGGCCTGCTCAACCGAAGATAGAGGCTTGCTTTCTTGCTGAGGAGCGGCATGCTGCGAAGGCTTCTTGAATAGGTTTGAAAGGAAGCTGAGGGGGGATTTGAGGGGTTGTGCTGCTTGCTGTGGCGAAGGCGCGGCTGGCTTCTGTGCCTGGCTGTCGGTCGCTTGCGGCACAGGCTGCATTGTTGGCTGCTGAGCAGAGGCTGAAGTCTGCTGCATAACCGATGAAGGCTGAGGTTGTGGTGTGGGTTGTTGCTGCGGCTGCAGCAGGCTTTGCGACTGGAGGAAATTGGGGTCGTCTATCCTTCGGAAGGCTGCCTCGACTTTTTCTTTTTTCCATCCGACCGAACACAGCGCGCGCATGATTTGCTCTTTGGTCCTGCCGCGCTCACGCGAACGAAGAATGTAATTGATCAGTTCCTCGTCGCCCATTCAGACCACAGAAAGAAAACGCAGGGTTTGCTTATAAAGATATTTTTGCTTATTCCGTTATGAGGCCAGCCGTCGTGGTTTCAAAGACCAACCCTGCAAGCGTCACGATACGCGATTCGATTTTTGAGGTTGAGGTTTTGGAGGAAAAGGGCGGCGGCGTTTGGTCTGGCCCTGATTTCGATTTGGTCGAATATGAGGGAAGCATCGTTGAGATTGTTCCGTCCTATCCTGCATCTTATTATATTTTCGCAAGCACCCACCGAAGCGAGTCAGGCAAAGATTGCCTGACCGTCCACACTCCCGGCAATTGGGGCGAGGCGGCGCTTGGAGGGAAGCCTTTTGCGCTCAATATTTCGCTTCCTTTCTGCATCAAAGCTGCGGCGCAAGAGATGAAAAGGCTGTCTGCAAGCCGGCTTGGATGGGAAGTGTATGTCGAGGTTGACCATCACGGGCCTTCTCTTGACGTCCCTGTGATGTTTGCTGAGATAGGCAGCACTGATTCTGCATGGAAAAACAAAGAAGCAGGCAGAATAGTTGCTGGGGCCATCCTGGCTGCGATAAGGAACAAATGCAGATGGGCTGTATATGTTGGTTTTGGAGGCTCGCATTATGCCCCAAAATTTGCACCAAAAATAATCGATGGAGAAATTGCGATAGGTCATATCATTTCTGGCTATGCGCTTGAAAGCTTTGGCATCGATGAGCAGAGGGTGCGGCAAGCAATTGAAAAAAATCTGCCTGCGGCTGAAGGCGCGCTGATTGACTGGAAAGGGATGGGCAGCGCTGCAAGAAAAAAACTGATAGAGATGCTGGAAAAAGTAGGTGTTAAGTGGGAACGGTGCTGATCACATTTGGCGAAGTCTTTTGATGCGCTCTTCGATAGGCGGGTGGGTCGAGAAAAACTTGAAGGAGAGAGGCGACGCAAAATAAAGGGGGGCGGTTGTGTCGCTTGCTGCTTTGACAGACGACCCTATTTTTTGGATTTTTTCAAGCGCAGATGCGAGGCCTTCCGGATATCTCGTAAGCTTTGCGGCAGTTGCGTCCGCAAGATATTCTCTCTGGCGGGAGAGGGCAAACCGGACCATCAGCGCAAAAAATGGGGCAAGGATGATGATGAGCAGCGCCACAAACACAAGCGGACCTGCGCCTCGCGCCGACCTGAGCCGCAAGCGACTGCGCAATATGATGTCTGAAATAAGCGCAATGAGCCCGACTACTGCGACCGCAATTGTAGCAAGGCGCACATCCATGTTTTGGATATGGGCAATCTCGTGGGCGGCAACACCTTCTATTTCGGCGCGATTTAGGTTCTTGAGCAGGCCCGTGGTGAAAACAACCGCTGAGTCCTGCGGTGTGAGTCCGGTCGCAAATGCGTTTATACCTTCTTCCTCTATGACGTAAATTTTCGGTGTTGGGACGCCTGCGGCAATCGAAACCCCTTCAACGACATTCACAAGATAGGGGTAGTCTTCTTTTTTCACAGGCTTTGCGCCTGCAACTGCAAGAAGTATCTTTGCTGAGTTTTTGTAGACAATGTAGACATACAATGCGGAAAGCAAGGCCGCAAGAAGAAAAAACAGCGGGCTGTCTGTCTCAAAAAAGAGGATGCTGACTGCAAAAATCAGCATCGCAAGGATGAGAAATATGAAAAAAAGAAGGATGACTGAGTTTCTTTTGTTTTCTTCTATCCGGTCATAAAATGAGACCATTTCACCACTAATGGCGCTAGAACTTCACCTTCACGTTTTGCCTTTCCTCTTCTGCGACTTTGAAAAATTCGCGAGCAGTGAAGCCGAACATCCCTGCGACAATATTGGTTGGGACAGACTGAATCGCAATGTTGTATGCAAGCACGTTGTCATTGTAAAATTGCCTTGCGTAGGCGATTTTGTTTTCAATGCCAGAAAGCTCTTCCTGCAGAAGTCTGAAATTCTCGTTTGCCTTGAGGGTAGGGTAGTTTTCTGCGACCGCAAAAAGCGATTTGAGTGTTTGGGAAAGCATGTTGTCTGCTTGGGCTTTTTCGGCAACGGTGTTGGCAGAAATTGAAGCTGCCCTTGCGCGCGTCACTTCATTGAAAAGCTCTTTCTCATGCTTTGCGTAGCCTTTGACAGTTTCGACAAGATTTGGGACCAAATCCGCCCTCTTTTTGAGCTGAACATCGATTTGGGACCAGGCATTGTCAATCCGGTTGCGCAAAGTGATCAGATAGTTGTAGGTGAATAAGAAAAAAAGCAAGATGATGCCAAGAAATGCCAGCAGACCGAAAAAAATAATTTCCAAACAAAGCACCTCTTTTATCCTATTGTCTTTTTGTCCACAATAATGTGGTCGGAGGCAGCAAGCACAGAAGAATATGGGATCACAATCAGCCCGTCTTCCTTGTTTAGCCGGCGGGCAGTCTGGTTGTCCAGATTAGGCTCCAAAAGCAGATTCTCGATTTTGCCTGTAGATTCGGAAATCTCCAGATCTATCAGGCGCCCGAGCTCCTCGCCGTCGTTTGTTATGATTTTTTTGCTTGCCAGCTGCTTTGCAAGAACAATCTTTACCATGAGCCTCACCTTTTATCCTGCAAATGTTCTTCTGTTCAAATTTAAAAAGCTTTAGCCAAAAGCCTGCTTGTTGGGGCTTTGATTTTTTAATTTTCAACATGCTTTTTAGCATTGAGGTGCTTTTGGATGAGGGCAAACGAGGTCCATTTGGGGAAAATTGTCAAGGATGGCAAAGTCTTGATCTTGGCGATGGATCAGGGAATGGAGCACGGTCCAACTGATTTTGACTCAAGGAACATAAATCCAGAATATGTGTGTGAAATTGCAAGCAAAGGCGGATTTACAGGTTTTGCGGTCCAGAAAGGGATCGCCAAGCACTACAAGGAAAACTATTCTGGCAAAGTGCCGCTAGTGCTCAAGCTCAACGGAAAGACCAACATAGTGCCGAAAGACGAGGCATACTCGCCGCCTGTGGCGACAGTAAAAGAAGCGGTTGCCTTGGGGGCAGACGCAATCGGATATACTATTTATGTTGGCTCCCCTATGGAGGCGCAAATGTTCAGAGAGTTTGGAGCGATAGAGAAGGAAGCGCACGATTTTGGGCTTGTCTGCGTCGTGTGGGCATATCCAAGAGGCAAATATGTCAAAGAAGAAAAGTCAAAAGAGATGGTCGCATATGCGGCAAGGGTGGCGCTCGAGCTTGGGGCAGACATTGTGAAGGTGAACTATCCAGGCTCGGTAGATGCGATGAAATGGGTGGTTGCTTCAGCAGGCAAATGCAGAGTGATTTCAGCGGGCGGAAGCAAGCAGCCTGAGGCGGAGTTTTTGCAGAAAGTCAGAGACATAATGTCTGCGGGGGCGGTTGGGCTTGCTGTCGGCCGGAATGTCTGGCAGCATGAGGAGCCGCTGAGGATGGCAAAGGAGATTAGGAAGATAATATTTGGCGAGTGAAAGGGATTGAAGTGGAAGTCGAGACGCTTGAGAGCCATTTGGAAAGGCATGTGGAGGACCAAAGGCTAAGGAAGCTCATCAGCTCGTTTGCATACATATCGCTGGACGCGCAGCACCATTTCCCGAAATATCTCCGAGGCACATTGGGGGACAAGAACAAATATGGGGAGGCGGTCGCAAAGCTTGACGAGTGGGTGAATGGCTATTTGTGCGACAGCCTTGTGAAGACTGGGCTTGTGGCAAAGATTTACTCTGAGGAATTGCGCCAGCCTTTGATTGCAAGCGCAAATGCGCCTTTCTTTGTCACGCTTGACCCGCTTGATGGCTCTTCAAACATCGTGACCAACAACGCCTTTGGCTCGATTGTAGGCGTCTATGCCGAGGATTTGCCGCAGACTGGCAAAAGGCTGCTTGCATCATTTTACAAGCTTTACGGGCCAGTGAACACTTTCGTCTACAGCATTGGAAAGGGGTCGCACGAGTTTGTCAAGCATTATGACTCTGAAGGGAATGCCAAATTTCTGCTTTTGGCAGAAAACATAAAAGTGCCCGAGCCAGGCGAAGTTTTTGGGCTTGGAGGCGACCCTCTCGAGTGGGACCCAAGGTTCCTGAAATTTGCGAAAGACTTGTTCAGGGTAGAAAAGCTGAAGGTGCGGTATAGCGGCACGCTGGTTGCCGATTTCTCCCAGATATTGCACAGGGGAGGACTTTTTGCTTATCCTTCTTCAAAGAAAAGCCCTGCCGGCAAATTGAGGCTGGTTTATGAGGCGCAGCCGTTGGCGCTGATATGGGAGCAGGCGGGGGGAGCAAGTTGGTCAGAAGAAGGCTCTTTGCTTGAGGTCTACAGGCAAGATGTTGATTCCAGAATACCCGTCTATTTTGGCAATAGGCATCTGATTGAGAAGCTGCAAAAGGCGCTCTCTTGAGCTTATGGCTGAACCCACTCAATTTCATAATATTCGTAGCGCGAGCCTGGAAGCTCTATTCTTTTTACCGCATAATAGGTTACAGAAGTCTCGCGGTCGCAAATTGCAAGCAATAGCTCAAGGCCGATTCGTCTGCATTGCGAGATTGCTTCAGCAAGCTCTTCTCCTCCCAAATATTCCTCTTCTGAAAGCGAAAACATCAGGTATTTTGGCTTGCCTGTCTTGGGGTTTTCGGCCGCGCTTCCTTTGCGATGGTACAAAAGAAAATCAAGAGTGGTGAAAAACTGGTCGCGTGGCTCTTTTTGCTTTGATTTTGCCTTTCCAGGTATTGCAAGCACGAACGTCTTTTTGACCGAATGCGCAACCCGGATTGCCCTTGCCCACTCGGAAATCAAGAGCTTCGAGGCGCGCGGGAAGCAGTGGATCACGTGCTTGCTGTGCACCCACTCTTTGCCCGACTTCACAGGCGAGGCGCCAGGGAAATAGAGGCGGAAATGAGTGCCGAACTTGAAGCCTGTCTTGAGGACGAAACCTTTGGTGCGCCAATCTTCATACACTTCGTACATCTCCTCAAAGTATTTGTGCTTCTTTTTCGCTGCGCGAATCACATCTTCTTCGGATGCGTTCGTAAGCTTGAGGCTCGCATGGCGCATCAGGAAAATGGTTTCATAAGCATCGAGTTTGGAGAGCCTGCCGCGCTGCTCCGCTTTATAAGAGCCAAATTGCCCAAACCAATAGCGCTCGTAAAGCTCCTTGCCCGCCGCTTCGTCATCTATTATGGCCCATAAATCGTTTGGATAGAAAGTGGCAAGAAGAGAATATTTGTCAAGAGAAAGCGGGTTGATTGGATATCTTTTTGAGCTGTTTTGCGAGTATTTCTCGCAGATTTCTGAAACCTGCCTTGCTATTAAGCCGCGGTCGCGCCAATCCTTGTATGTGAAATAGCGCGCCATTTGCTTTTTGCCCTTGAAATTGGCTGCCAGCTGGTTGAACTTGTATTCGTTGAGCGCGTTGTCGAAGCACCTTGCATTCCTGATGTCCATAAGATAGAGCGCTTCCTCCAGGAAAAGATAAAGCGTGCCTTTCTTCATATATCCATAATGCCCATTGACCAGCGAGGAGACTGCCTCCGGTTGTGAGACTGAAAGGCTCTTCTTCTTTTGGTCAAACAGGATTTGGATGGACATTTTTTGCACCTCCGTCGGGGCTCAAAAAACTGCCGGCGGAAGATTGTCGCACAAAAAAATGAGCAGATAGTTTAAATAACAGAGTGGAAGAAGAGATGGAAACGATGGCAAGAGGAAAGGGGAGGGAAAAATATTTCGAAAAGGTCAGGGAAAAAAACAAAAGCATCCCTGATGAAGTCTTGCGAATACTGCTTAGGCAAAAATACCATATTGCAGGCGAGCACTCTGCCGCCAAAATATGCCATTGGACGCATTCTGTGCTGACGGGCGGCATCGGATGCTATAAAAGCAAGTTCTATGGGATAGCGTCGCACAGGTGCATCCAGTGCACGCCTGTACTGCTTTTCTGCAACCACGCTTGCGTTTTTTGCTGGAGAATAATGCCTGAAAAGAGCCTCAAATTTGAGGACATGCCAGCAAAGCATTTCAAGTGGGACGAGCCTGAAAAAATTGCAGACTGGATTGTAGAGGCGCAAAAAAGCATCATTTCAGGATATGGCGGCAACCCAAAAGTGGACAAAAGAAGATATGAGGAAGCGCTCAATCCGCTGCATGTTGCGCTTTCTTTGACAGGGGAGCCTGTGATTTATCCTCATTTGGAAAGGCTTATCGAAGAATTCCACAAAAGAAAAATGACCACTTTTCTTGTGACCAATGGGACTTTCCCAGAGCGGATTGAGAAATGGAAGACATATCCGACTCAGCTTTATGTGTCGATGGTGGCTCCAAACGAGGAAGTCTACAGGAAGGCGATTCGCCCAAAAAGCCCTATGCTTTGGAGAAAATACCTCAAAATGCTTGAGCTCATGCCAAAGATAAGCCAGAAAACGCGGACAGTGCTGCGCATGACCCTTACGCGAGGAGTGAATGATTCCGACCTTGAAGGCTATGCAAGGCAGATAATGGTTGCGCAGCCGCACTATGTTGAGGTCAAAAGCATGGTTTATGTCGGCGGGGCTCGCTTGCCACAGCGAGGCCTTTCCCTTTCAAGCATGCTGACAATTGAGGAGGTGGAAAAAATCGCGCAGCAACTGGCGCAGATGACAGGTTATATCATAAGCGACAAGCACGAGCTTTCGCGCGTTGTGCTTTTGTGCAAAGACAAGGAGGCTGAAAAGAACAGGATGAAAATATGGCGGGAGAATTTGATGCCGTAGTGTTTGACATAGATGGCGTTCTGGCAGATTCAAGGAAAGCGGTTGTGCTGAATACGTTTTTGCTGATGGAAGAATTTGGGTTTCGCGTCAGCAAAAAAAAGATTGAGCGCCTTTCAACCGCCCACAGCGCAGAGACTGTGCTTATAACACTTGTTCCGAGCTTGAAGAGAAAAGCCGGGCTTTTGAAGAAGATGCTTGCAAGGCTTTCAGAGCTGACAAGAAAAAACCTTAGGCTCATAAAGCCTTTGTTTCTTGTCAGCAAGATTCCGGCAATATCAAAACAATATAAGCTCGGAATTGCGACGAATCGGAAGGCAAGCGCCTATCTTGTGCTTGAGAAATTCAGAATCTCACAATATTTCTCATGCGTGATGACAAGCGCAGATGCTCCTCCTAAGCCTTCGCCAAAAATGCTTTTGCTTGCAGCAAAAAAGCTTGTGGTGCGGCCGCAAAAGACACTGTTTGTGGGCGACAACAAAGAAGATGCGATTTGCGCAAAAAAGGCAGGGGCGCAATTCTTCATGCTTGATGGGAAAGACAAAAAAGCATGCCAGAAGCTGCTCCGAAAGCTAGGGATTGCCTGAAGGGAAGGCGAAGATAGTGCCTCCTCTGTTTTCTATTATCAGCTCGCCTGTCGCATTTCCTTGGGAGATTATTGGGCATTTCGATTGGCCTGACGCGGCGAAATTTTCCGCAATGAAAGTGTAGTTTTTGCCTTCTGCCTGCAGCATTCCGCCTCCGCTTGCCATCTTCACCCTTCGGACATTGCCGCTGCCAAGAAGGCAACTGTCATCGATTGCAGCTGAAAGCGAGATGAATGAGTAACGGTGGGCTTCATAGGCTGCGCGCTCCAGCACCTGCTGGCCCAGCTTTTGGATAGCAAAAAAAGAAAGCGAAAGAGCGGCAAGGAAAACAGCGAACACCAACAGTGCCTCAAGCGAAAGCTGCCCCTTGCAGCAAGAAGTAGGCAAGAGGCCTGCCTCAGGAGCATCTTTTCGCTGATGGGTCGCAAAATCCGCTTTCACAGTCCTCATCCGAAACACAGAACGCGCCTTTTTGCCCTTTTGCCGCCGAATCGCTCATGTTCATGATTTTGTCTGCCTTTTGCTCGACGGTTGCGGCGGCTTTGTTCGCAGAGCGGAGCATTGTGGTGGCGACCAAGACAGCGATGCCCAAGATGATCACTAAAATGATAAGCATCTCAGCTGAAAGCTGCGCTTTCATCGCTTCACCCCTTTAAGAGAATTGGCTGGTTGTTGTTAAAAGTCTTTGCAAGGCTTGCTTTAATAAACAATTGTTGGAAAAGGCAAGCATATGAAGTTCGTTGTTTGCGAAAAGCCAAATGCGGCTGAAAAAGTCGCGCTGGCTTTGGGGAAAGCAAAGAAGAGAAAATTCGGCAATGTAAGCTATTGGGAAGTGGAAGAAGGGCAAGAAAAGATAGTTGTTGTTTCGGCAGTTGGGCATCTTTACACCTTAAAGCAGAAAGAAAAGGGCTGGTCGTATCCTGTTTTTGATGTAGAATGGGTCCCAAGCTACGAAGTAGATAAAGATGCACAATACCAGAAAGCCTACCTTGAGGCGATAAAAAACCTTTCAGTGGGGGCAGAAGAGCACATATGCGCATGCGACTATGACACTGAAGGAAGCCTTATCGGCTACAATGTCCTTCGCTTTGCATGCAAAAGCAAGCGCATGAGCAGAATGAAGTTTTCCACTCTCACAAAAGAAGAGTTGAGGGACGCTTGGCGGCAGCGTGGTGAAATGGACCTTGAAAATGCGCTTGCAGGCGAAGCGCGCCACATCCTTGACTGGTATTATGGCATAAACCTCAGCCGCGCTCTGATGGCTTCGATAAGAAAGGCTGGCGCCGCAAGGCAAGTGATGAGCATTGGAAGAGTGCAAGGGCCTGCTCTTGCCATCCTGGCAAAAAGGGAGCGCGAAATTGAGTCGTTTGTGCCGCAGCCATATTGGGAAGTGTGGTGCAAAGCAAAGGGCATAGAGTTCCAGAATGCCCATGGCAGATATCTCAAGAAGGAGGAGGCGGAGGCGGCAGTTGCCTCTTCTTCTGAGAGAGGAATAGTAAAAAAAATAGAAAAGAAAGAGCAGCAGAGCGGCTGCGAACCTCCTTTTGACTTGACAAGCTTGCAGCTGGAGGCATACAAGGTTTTTGGCTTTGACCCAAAAGCCACGCTCGACATTGCGCAGCAGCTTTATGAAAACGCATTGATTTCTTATCCGCGCACTAGCTCGCAAAAATTGCCGGCAAAGCTTGATTTGAAAAAAATATTGTGGGCGCTTTCAAAGCAAGAAGCTTACCGCCAAGCAAGCGTTTTGCTGAAAGAAGGGAAAACAAAGCCTGCTGAAGGCAAAAAAACCGACCCAGCGCATCCTGCCATCCATCCTACTGGCGAGGTCCCTGCTGGCTTGGATGAAAGGCAAGCCAAGCTTTACGACTTGATTGTAAGAAGGTTTCTTGCTTGCTTTGAAGAGCCTGCAATAAGGGAGTCCCAAAAGGTTGTAATCGAGTCTGGAAAGCAAGAATATGTTGCGATGGGCGTGAAAACAAAAAAAGAAGGGTGGATGAGAATCTATCGGCCCTATGTGAAATTGGAGGAAAAAGAGCTGCCGCCATTTGCGGAAAAAGAAAGCGTCCTCCTTTCGGATTTCAGGATAGAGGAAAAAATGACCCAGCCGCCAAAAAGATACACCACTGCCTCGTTGGTGGCTGAGCTTGAAAGGAGGGGGCTGGGGACCAAAGCAACGCGCGCAACTATTATAGAGACGCTGTTCAAACGAGGCTATATCGACGGAAAAAGCATAAAGGTGACTCCGTTTGGGCTTGCGGTTTATGACTTGCTTGCGAAGCTTGCGCCGCAAATTCTTGATGAAAAGCTGACGCGCGAAATCGAAGAGGAGATGGAAAAAATAAAAGATGGCGAAAACGAAAAGAAGGCGATCGATAAAGGGAAAGAAGTCCTAAAAAAGATACTTGCTGGATTTGAGGCGCAAGAAAGCAAAATAGGTGGCGTGTTGCTTTCAGGCCTGAAAAGCAAGGAAGAGCAAGAAAACACGATTGGCGACTGCCCTTCTTGCCAGAACGGCAAATTGAGGATAATTAAAATGAAGGATGGGAGGCAATTTGTCGGATGCACAAATTATCCGTCCTGCACAGCTGCTTTCAATTTGCCGCAGAAAGTGAAGATAAGGGCGACCGGCAAAAAGTGCCAGCATTGCGGCATGCCAACTGTCAGCTGGTATTCTGCCAGAAAAAAGATTGAAGTCTGCATAAATCCAGCATGCAAAAAAGGCTAGCTTTTCTTTTTGAATGCGCTTTTGAAAAACTCAACAAGCTTGTCTTTCAAGCTATTGCGAAGCTCAAAATAATCTCCAAGGGGCATTTGGGCACGGAATTTCTCTCCTGCTTTTGCGATTGCCCCGCTGGCAAGCAGTTTGTTTACCGCCTCTTGCACGCGGGCAGGATTTATGCGGTGGTGCCTGGAGAACGAAAGCAGCGAGAAGCTTCCTTTATGCAAGCTTATCCACTCGAGGACAAGCTCTGCCAGAAGCTCATCTGAAATGCCCTCAAGTTGCTCGAGCCTGCGGGCAAGCTCCTCGATTTTGCGCTGTTGCTGCAAAGAAAGCGCCGCCTCTTTCTCATACTGGCGCTGCAGCTTCTCAAATCTTTCGGAAATCTCCCGGTTTTGCAGCTGGCATTGCTTCAGCTGGGCAAGGAGAGCGGCCGTCTCTTGGGAGGAAAGAGGGGAAGCCTCAATCACAGGCAGCGCGAATTTTGCCAACTCTTGCGCATCCAATTTCACTCCAGGGAAAAGCATGGCTATCCGCAAGAAAAGGAGGCATGCCTGAGCATGGTAAAATGAAGCCTTTGCTTCATGCGGAATCGAATAGGAAATTTCCGCGGTGTTTGGCGAAAATGAGATTTTCGAGAAAGAGACTGGCTTGCCAAGCAAGTCCTTTGTATGTATTTTCAAAATGCTCAATTTGTTTTTGCTGGCTGAGATTTCGTCGAACCCGAGCGCTGCAAGCTGGCCTGCGACCCGCTCAAAGTTGCGCGCGCCCTTTGCGCTTATGGCAAACCGCTCAAGCTTTGGACTGCCAGGCACACTGCGCTCCATTTATCCACCTTTTTTGCCAAGAAAGACAACCGCTTGGCTGCCTTTTTTTGCGGATGAGAAAACCGAGAGTATCTCTTTTTCGGTTGCGCCAAGCTCCCTGAAAACAGATATCACAAAGGCGCGGCCATAGCCGAATTTTTCAAGCAGCAAGGCAAATTGGTGCGCAGAAAGAGAGTAATTGTGCTTGGAAAATTCAGAAAGCACCAGCTTTGCATGCTTGTCCGAAAGCCCGCAAGAGATTAGTTTTTTGAGCAGCTCTTCTTTTTCGAACTCCAAAATCATCCCATCCCCCCTGATATAAACCGAAATCAGCGGCTCTTCACCTTCGACTTTTTCTAAAATGAATGTCCCGTGCCGCGGCTGCGGCGAGGAAAACTCAAAGTGCACAAGCGGCTGCCCCAACGAAAGAAGATTGGACTGCCGCTCAAAAAAATCAGGATAGGAAAGCGAAGTGCGCAAATATTCCCTCTCGGAAGCGCTTGTCAGCCTGAACGCCAAGACCGTGCCAGCGGACGCAAAAATTGCGCGATGGACATCGGTGGGATTTTGAGAGGCAACTATCAGCGAAAACCCGTATTTCCTCCCTTCGCGGACTATTGCAACCACATCAGAGCGCTCGTCTGAAGCTATTTTCCATGCTTCGTCGCACACGACAAACAGCCGTATTGCCTTCTCTTGGACTGCGTGCAGCCGCATTTTTTCTTTGACAAACTGCAAGATGGCAAGTCCGGCAAGGCTTCGGAGATTTTCGGAGGGAAGCGAATGAAGGTCCACGCACACCAGGCCAGAAAATAGCTCTTCCATCCTTATCGATTGGACGACAAATGAGTCGCCAGAAGACAAAAGCAGGCTTTTGATTCTGTATGCTGCCTCCTTTGCTTCTTCTTCTTTCAATCTGCTCAAGATAAAATAGACGTCGCGCAAAGTAGGATGCGCACCTTTTTTGCCTCGCCTTTTGTATGCTTTCTCTATTGCTTCCTCGGTTATCCTTTTCTGCGAAGGAAAAGAGGAAAGATCGGTGAGAATCTCAAGTGACTGGACAACTTGCTTGATTTTTTGGTGGACCGAAAGCCCGCCCAAATCAAGCAAGTTTATGCCACCTTGCTTTCCGAATGATATGACTTTCCCTCCCGATGCGCGCACCCAGTCGACATATTCGCCCGACCAATCGAGAACCAATACATTTGCAAGAAAGACCAGCCTTGCTCTTGTGATGAATGTCTTGACAAAGTAAGACTTTCCAGAGCCTGTGATGCCAACCACGCAAATGTGAGGGTTGAGAAGTTTTGCAGGATCCCAAAAAACAGGGATATGCAGGAACTTTGTTTTGCCGATATAGATGGATTTGGATGGTGGTGACAGCAGCGCTTGTGCCTGCGGCTCTGGCGGCCTCGAAGGCAAGAACCTTGAGGCTAACTGCCCTGAAAGCATGCGCATGCAAGCAAGGTTGCCGCACATACTAGAATTTCCCCAAAATTTTGGACTTCATGATTGGAAGGATATCTATCTTCGCTGCCTCCGAGGCTATAGTGTTGGAGCAAATTATCTCTTCTGCCCCTGCTTCTTGCAGCTTTGTGTAGGCGTCCCCAAGAAACAGGCCATGGGTGCAGCCGCAATAGACCGAACGCGCTCCTTGAGCAAGGACTGCGCGCACCGCCTTGATCATAGTCCCGCCGCCTGCGATCATATCATCCAAGATGACTACGTTCTTGCCCTTGACATCAAATGAGGCATCAAGCTCTTCCACCGGCCGGACTGCACGCTTCTTGTGGCTTTTGTATTCTCCGCGCTTTTTTGTCATGCTTTTGCCGCCTATTTCGTTGACAAGATAGGCTGCGCCTTTGTCGGGCGATATGAACAAGGCGTCCGGAACCTTTGCTTTGAAATAATTGACGAGTTCCTCAGAAAGCGTGAAGTTCCGTATCCGCAATCCGCCGTATGTCACTTCTCCCGGCTTTTTCACGAAATGGCAATCGAAAGTCGCAAGCGAGCTGAAGCCAGCGTCTGCCAAAAGAGCGCACACTGCCTCAGCGGAAAGCACTTCGCCCTCTTTCCATATTTTGTCTTGTCTTGCGTATGGAAGGTAGGGAACCACCGCCTCAACGCGTGCTGCGATTTTTGATAGTGTCTTTCCGATGAGCATGAGCTGCAAAAGTGAGCTGTCCTGTTTTGGGTAGCAGCGATGCAAAACTTGCACATTGGCGCCACGATACGAATTAATATCGTGGATGAATATGTGGCTCTCCTTGTCAGGGAACGATCTCAGCTCGATGTTTGCTTTGAAAAAGTATGAGCAGTTTTGGCTGACAAGCAGCTTGAAGCTTTGGCTGCTAGAGGCGACCATAAGCTTATGTAGCAGTCGAATTTAAAACCTGTTATCTTGCAAGGAGCCTGCGGACGAGGACGGCGACGAACGATGACCTGCCTCCAAAATCCCTTCTTTGGCTTTCGCTTCTGTAGCACAGAGGGCAGATTATGCTGCCGCCAGGAAGAATCTTGAAATGCTCGGTTCTCTTCTTGCAGAACGAGCAAAAAACCTCGATTCTCTTTCCTGCTGCGCAGTGCGTATGGGAAAGAGACTGGTCGGCAAGCTTTATTCTTTCCTGGAAAGACTCGATTTTTTGGTTGCAGAACCTGCATCTTGGTAGGAGCTCTTTGCGCTCAAGCTCGGCCGCACAATAGCTGCAATAGGGCTGGCTGCTTTTTCTTTTGATTTCTTCCGAGCGAATGCGCGTTCCGCACCTTGAGCAGAATGCGACCGACTCTGCGCTTTTTCTGACATAGCAAGGAATGCAAAGCATTCCCCTTGGGTAATAAGCAGAATCCGACTCTTCGACCTCTACGCCGCAAGTGAGGCAGTGTTGCATAAGGCTCGCCTAAAAATTATAAACTGAAATTTTGTAGAATTTGAAGCTTTTGTGGTCTCCACACGCCACAATCAACTCCATTCTTGCTCGATGTGCGATTTTCACTTCCTCTTCTATTGACTTCAGCTTCGGCTCCCTGCCAGGCAAAAGGCAGACAAGATGCGAAGGCCTCTCCTCGTCCCTCCCTATGCCAGGCGCATAGACGCGGAAATATTTCAAGCTTTTGGAAAATAGACGAATTTGCCTTCCTGTTGAGCGTATATGCGAATAGACTGCAAACGCGAACCGAAACAGCTTGTCTTTCCTTTCTTGCCTTTTGACAAAACTTTCCAGCGTGCTGCCCTCAAATGAAGTCTTCCCTATGCTTACAAGATATGCTGCCTCGAGAGGGTGGAAAAGCGTCTGGTCGCCAAAGGCAAGCAAGCCAAACCCAGCCTCCACAAAAAGGCTGTGTAGATTCGAATCTTGCTCGAAAAACATATTCCTCTTCTTATATTCTGCAAGCATGCAATCACTTCGAAAGAAATTCTTTTTCTTCTTCGCTAAAGCCAAATTCGGGCGGAATTTTGCCTTTCGCCGCAAGCGGGAAAAGAATCCACAGGTAAGATTGCGCTGCTGAAGGACCGCAGTGGCATGCTTTGCCGACCTTTTTCAGGATGGACTTCCTGAGGGCGCGTTTTGATTTGGTGGCGCTCATCTCTTTCAGAAACGAAGGAAACTCAAGCCTGCAGCTTGCGATTGGCGCAAGCTTGGCGACGGCCACTCCACAGGAGGCAAGGTCGGTTGAATACCTAAGATATCCATAATATTGGTTGCGGCTTATCCTGCCGTCAAAAACATCCGCCTTTGAGAGGCTCTCATAAGCGTCCGCAATCTCGAATGGCTTTGAATAGCAAATGGGGATGTTGTGGGCTATCCACAGCTTCAGCGTATCGTGGTCAACATCAGCAAAAAAAGCGGCTTTCCTTGCTGTCGAATAATCTTCGGCCGAAAATATTTGAAGCAGCGATTCAAAAATTCCCTTCTGGATATCTCTTGCCGAGCTGAAATTCCTTGCCTCAAGGTCGTTGAGGGCGGCGCGGACATCTCCTGCGCAATTAGAGGCGATCGCTGAGATTTGCTCTTGCGTTATCTTTATCTTGTGTTTTGCAGCAATGCCTGAAAGGAACTTGGCTACTGTGGATGGGTATGCTCTTCTAAGCTGAATTGGCTGGCAAACGCTTCGAATCGGCTGTATCTTTTTGTCATATAAGTCAAGCGCAGTCAGGATGATGGGCTGTGCTGGCGACGCAAGGATAGGCGCAAGCGCAGATATTCCGCCTTTGTCTTCGCTTGCAGAAATAGCGTCGACGTCGTCTATCAAGATGAGCCTTTTTTTGCCGTAAAGAGAGCCAAAATTGAGACTTGCAGAAACGACCGACTTGATGACACTTTCGTCCCTGTTTTCAGAGGAGTTGAACTCGAGCATCTCCCAGCCGAACTGGGCTGCAAGCGCATGCGCTATAGCGGTCTTGCCAGTCCCTGGCGGACCCCAAAGCAGCAGGGGCTTTTGCGGAGAGCCTTTCTGCCATCTTTCCGCCCACTGAAGAATTTGGCTTATTGCTTGCGTGTTTCCTATTATTTCGGAAAGCGAGGCGGGCTTATGCGCGCTTAGCATCAGGCTAAAAATAGCAAGCTATGATTTAATACCCTGACGCTGCAGGCATTTTAAATGCAGGCGCAGAGATTTAAGGGATGCTTGTTGGAGTAGTCGGTGCGCCAAACAAAGGCAAAAGCACCTTTTTTGCTGCCGCAACTGCAGCAGAAGTGCAGATTGCAAACTACCCGTTCACCACAATAAGTCCAAACAAAGGGGTCACTTACGTTAGGGCGGAGTGCGCCCACCTTTCTTTGGGTATTCAAAATTGCAGTCGGTGCATGAATGGGACCCGACTTGTTCCAGTAAACATTGTTGATGTGGCGGGTTTGGTGCCGGGGGCGCACGAAGGAAAGGGGCTTGGAAACAAGTTTTTGGATGACTTAAGGCAGGCGGATGCCTTGATACAGGTGGTTGACGCAAGCGGGAAGACCGACCTGTATGGGAATCCTGCGGCAGATCAAGACCCGCTTGAAGAAGTCAAGTTCTTGAAGGAAGAATTTGCGTGGTGGATTTGCCAAATTCTGGAGCGCAAAAAGCATGCAAGCTCCAAAGAGGCTGCGCAGAGCCTAAGCGGGCTCAAGATAACCGAGGCAATGCTTGCGAATGCAGCACGCAGGTGCGGGCTGGACATTTCAAGCGGCCTTCCAGCAGGCACCGACCTTTTTCGCCTAGCAGAGGCGCTCGTTGACGAAAGGATGCCGATCGTGGTCGCATATAATAAGATGGATTTGCCAGGAGCAGAAAAGAACTTGCAGAAAGCAAAGGAGCGCGGATTGGAGGCTTTCCCATGCTGCGCAGCGGCAGAGTTTGCATTGCGAAAGGCAGCCATGCGCGGCATTGTGCAATACACTCCGGGAGACAGCACTTTCAGCATAAAAGGGGCTGCAGATGAGAGGCAGATGGAGGCGCTTGACTGGATTTTTGCGCTGATGAAAAAGAATGGTGGCACAGGTGTGCAGCAAATAATTGATTATGTTGTCTATCGCAAGCTGATGGCAATTGTTGTCTATCCTGTAGAAGACGAGCACAAATGCACAAACCACAAAGGAGAGGTGTTGCCTGATGCTCTTTTAGTACCTCAAGGGACGACTGCAAGGCAACTTGCTGCGCTGATACACACTGAATTGGCTTCCAGTTTTATATGCGCTATTGATGTGAAAAGAAAGGTTAGGATTGGGGCAGAGCATGCCCTCAGAAACGGAGATGTAATAAAAGTTGTGGCTGGAAGATAGCTTTGGAAGGGTGAAAAAATGCAAATCAAGCCGATTTATGTTTTGCTTTTAGCTGTAGCCGTCGTTCTGATAGGCGCAGGCGTTTACTATCTCCAAAATCAAAAAGAAGCGGGCGCAAATACGCAAACGCCGCCAGCGCCGCCAACAATGACCGAACAGCAAAAGAAGGCGGCGCAGCTTCTGCTTGCAGCGCTTGACAAGGACATCGAGCTTGAGCAGCCTTATATGAGGTATTATGACGAGGAAAATGGTGTGAAGACAGAATATGTGGTGATAAAGAACCAAGAGGGGGCATATGTAAAAGAAGAAAGCGAATGGGGGAAATTTGAAGTCTACAGAACGGCCAACAACACGACAGTTGTTTGCGCAACTTATTTGAATGAGACGCGCTGCACTGACAAAACAAATGAGGAAATCGAAGCGGCCGCAGCCGGCCTTCTTGCAAGAATACCGACAAAAGATGATGCAAGAGAGAACAAGCGCTTGACTGAAAAGCTGATAGACTACGGCGCCATAAAGTTTGCTGGTGAGATTGAGGAGGAGAAGATAGGGCAGTTTGAAACTTGGAAAATAAAATATGAGCTTGATTATCGTAACTTGACAGTGCAGACGCTTCTTTCATTAGGGATTTCGCCGCAGGACCCGCAAGTGACACAAGTAAGCGACTGGAAAGTTGAAAGGTGGGTAGATAAAAGGACGGGCCGGCTTGTCAAAAGCAAAGCATCCTATAAGATTGGTCTTGCGCGCTACCAATTTATGCGGATGTATGAAGAGGTTGAGCCGCAGACAAACAAAAAATTTGAGCTTCCAAGCCAAAATGTCGAGGGTGACGAGTTTCTGCTTTTTATCAAAAGGGCGCAAGAGGACTATGAAGGGAAAATGAAATGCCTTTCTTTAGCAGGGCAGGAGAAGTGGGCTTGCATAAAAGGATTGGCAAAAGAGAAAAAAGACAGCAAAATTTGCAATATGATAGAGGAAAAAAGCGAGCAAGAAAAATGCGTGCTTGTTGTTGCTGAAGTGGAGCCAGACCCGACAATATGTGAAGGCCTTGCGGCTTTGAAAGACGACTGCTACATAGTAGTGGTTGGGCAGACAGGCAACCGCACGCTTTGTGAAAAACTAGCCAACAAGAGTTTGGGTGAGGCGTGCCTTAAGGCGGCCGTTGAAGGCGAAAGAAGAGAGGCTGAAAGGAGAGCGGAACTTGAAAAAAGAGCAATGATGAGAAACTGTCAACGCGACGAAGATTGTTATGTTGCAGGAAATCAAGGCCAATATTGCGTGCCTACAACAAATAAAGGGCCGTTTGAGAATGAAAGCTCTCCTTTCCTTTCGTGCTTCAAGAACCTCAGCTGCGGCTGCATTGAAGGATACTGCAGCTTCAGGAAAAACAAAGAATATTACTCATGCATTGATAAAGTTGAGGAGGAGCTCTTGAAAGAGATGATCCGAGAGTTGTCCAAAAAAGCAAAGAATCAGACTAATGATTAGGTG
The DNA here is from genome assembly GCA_026413765.1 of Microcaldota archaeon. GTDB lineage: Archaea > Micrarchaeota > Micrarchaeia > Anstonellales > Anstonellaceae > UBA10161. Next base: position 23,594 of record JAOAKI010000014.1, read on the forward strand.
AAGCGGGCCCAGTGGGATTCGAACCCACGACAGGTGGATGCCTCTGGAAAGCCTTAAGAGTCCACTGCTCTACCAAGCTGAGCTATAGGCCCGTAAATAATATAGGAGAAAAAATTTTTAGAGGGTTTGGAATGGAAATTGAAGAGGAGATTGCGCAACTTACTTATCCTGTAAGGGAAAGGTTGGATGGGCTTTTCAAAGCGAAGAGAGAGCCATTTGAAGTTTATGGAATTTTGTCTGAGTTTTTGAGTATAAAAGGCAAACTTCTTAGGCCTGCGCTTTGTCTTGCGTCCTGCAAAGCGGTAGGAGGCAAAGCAGAAGATGCCCTCCATGCCGCAACAGCGGTGGAGCTATTCCATAATTTCACTTTGATACATGATGATATTGAAGACGGTTCGCTTCTTCGGAGAGGCAGGCCGTGCATGCACATAAAATACGGTGTCCCTCTTGCTCTGAATGCAGGAGACGGATTATTCATGTTGGTTTGGAAAGAGGCGCTTTTGATAAAAAAGAATGCAAAGACTGCCCAAGAGGAGCTTTTGAACTCATTCACAGGCGTGCTTGAAGGGCAAGCAATTGAGCTTGGCTGGTATTGGAAAGACAACTGGGATGTGAAGCGGGGAGATTATTACAAAGTGATCGAAGGCAAAACTGGAAGCTTGATTGCTGGTGCGTGCAAAGTAGGAGGAATAATAGGTGGCGGATCTGCAAGGCAGGTAGAGGCATTGTATGAGTTTGGTATGGGAATCGGCACCGGCTTTCAAATAATGGATGATGTTTTGAACATAATTGGGGATGAGAAAAAATATGGAAAAGAGATAGGGGGAGATATTGTTGAAGGAAAGCGCACGCTTATTGTTGTCGAAGCACTAGAGCGCCTCAAAAGCGCACAAAAGGATAGGTTGATTTGGATTTTGAAAAAGAAGAAGAAAACAACTAAAGAGGTGAAAGAGGCGCTTTTGCTGCTTCGAGGCTCAGGCGCAGTGGAATGCGCAGTCCAGGAAGCAAAAAGAAGGATAGAGCTTGCAAAAAGAAGATTGGAGGACCTGCCAGACGGCAGCGGGCGCACCCTTCTTGGCCGCCTAGCAGAATATATAACGTCAAGGCAGCGCTAAGATTTTTAAATTAAAACCGAGATAGAAACGCGAAGGGTGATTTTCATGACAATAAAAGTGTCTAAAATTTATGGAATGGATATTTACACTGACGGTGGAAAGTTCTTGGGTAGAGTACAGGAAGTCTTGCTTGATTTAGAGAAAGGTGAAGTTATTAGGCTCACAATGGAGCCGCTCAACTCTGTTTCCAAAGAAGAGGCAAAAAGAATTCTGCGCGACCGCTCAGTGCTTTACAAAAGTGTGAAGTCAATTGAAGATGTGGTTGTTGTTTCAAAGGGCTCGGTTTCTTTAGGATCAGATGAAGGTTGATTGCCGCCTACCCCCAAACTTCCACTATTTTTCTTATTTTCTCTCTTGTTTTTTGTTTTTACTTTGATTTTTTGTAACCATGGTTACATATTTTCAAGCACGCCATCATCAAAGAAGACTAAAACTAAATAGCGGAACTAAGGGGGCATGGAAATAGCGGGAAGTGGATTTGAACCACTGGTCTCTGGGTTATGAGCCCAGCGGGCACTCCAGGCTACCCTATCCCGCTATTTGTTGATATACGATATGACGCACTTAAAAGGCTTTGCAATTACTCCTCTTTTCTTTCGAAAAAAACCAGACCCTTGCCGCAATTTTGGCACCTGAATTCTCCAACAGTTGCTTCCTCAAAAGTCACGAATTTTTTAGGCTGACAAGAAGGACAATAATATATCTCACCTTCATATTCTTCAGCGACTTCACCCATCTCCTGCTGCGGCTGTGCGAACTCTCTTAATTTGTCCTCGCGCAATCTCCAAACATAAGTGTACCATCCACTATCCTTGTCTTTCACTCGTGTATAGGTGAATAGGCCGTAGCTATGCAAGCGATTCAAAACAACTCTCACATCACTTGCCTTGACGGCAATTTTCTTTGCCAATTCCTCATCCGTCATATCTTTGTCAAATTCCCTAATAACATCAATTGTGTTCTCCCCCCCCATTTCAATCAGCTTTTGGCGGATTTGCGCGCTTGCAAGCACCGCATATCTAAGCTTCTTTGAGTAGCTATTTCGTTTTACCTTTATCACTTCTTCGTCAATTTCCTTCTGCTTAGGACTAATACCCTTCTTTTTTGTTTTTTTGCTAGACATGCGCCACCACAAGAAAAAATTGACCAATTATTTATATATGCATTTAGTGGTTTTTTACACGCCTTTCGACTTTAATGCACACCTTCTTGCTCAACCACACATTTTCCTTTTTTTGAAGGGATTACCCTCAATTTCCCTTTAAACTCAAAACCCAATTCCTTCCCACCATAAACCCTATCAAGAAAAAGAGCAAGCGCAGCAACTTCTGAATGCGGCTGATTCGTCACTGCTAAATTCCAATCCGCAATTTCATACATCTCTGGCGGCACTTTTGTTGAGCCCACCACCACAACACATTTTTCAACCGCTTTTGCTACACTTTCAAAATTTTCACCATACATTGTCAAATGCGCAATCTTCCAACCTTCTTTTTTGCGCTCATTTAGGAATTTTTTCCAATCTTTTTCATACCTCAACTGAAAATCCCCACCCCACAAATCCACTACCTTCCTTATGCTTTGCACAACATTACTATCCTCTTCGCCGCTCAGGATGCCTTCCTGCGCGCCAAACGCTCGCGCAACAAGAAAAACATGGGTAGTTATGCGCCGATCTCTCACTCTTCTGTGCCCAAGCCGAAGCACGCAAATTTTTTTCATGAAAATCAAGGGCGCAAAACGTTTTAAAAGTGCAATGAATTAAAAGCCAAAGCCCAAAATTGCACCATGCAAATAATTGTTGACACCAGCTTTCTTCTTTCCCATTACGAATACAAAGTCGACATTTATTCCCATCTTAACATAATTTCCAACGGCCCAGTCCACATCCTTGTGCCTTCGGTTGTGCTTTCCGAAGTTCATAGGCTCTCAAAAAAGAAAGGGCGTAAGGCTGCTGCTGCAAGGTTTGCTTTAGCTTGCTTGGAGAAAATGAAAAAACCATTCAATATCCGTGTGATTGCTTCTGGCGGCAAAGCGGATGAATGGATTATTAAATATTGCTCAAAAAATAAAGAGGTGTCAGTAGCAACCAACGATGTTGAGTTGCACAGGAAGCTCAACAAATTGGGTGTGGGGGTCATCACGCTAAAAGGCAAATCAAAATTAGGGTTCATATAAGAGGTGGTTTAGTGAACCAGGACATTTTTCTTTCCATACACCTTCCAGAATTCTCATTCATTTTGCCGTTTGCTTTTGCGCTGTTGGGGATATTTTACGGTGCATATCTTGCAAGAAAAATCTTTAAGCTCAGCCCAGGCAACGAAAAAATGCAGAAGATCTCTCAAGCTATTCAAGAAGGCGCAGACGCCTACCTGAAAAGACAGTTCAAAACAATTGTTGTTTTTGCCGCAGTGTTGTTTTTTGGGCTTTTGTTCTTCCTTGGCGCACCCGTCGCAGTCGCTTTCATTTTTGGCGCGCTTGCATCCGCCCTTGCAGGCTACATAAGCATGTATGTTGCAGTACGAACCAATTCGCGTGCAGCCCAGGCTTCGCTGGTTTCGATGCAGGACGCCTTAAGCGTCCCATTCAGCGGAGGGGTGGTAAGCGGAGCAATGATAGCTGGGATAGGCTTGCTTGGAGTTTCAGCAATATTTTTTGGCGCCTTTTTCCTCTTAGGCGCAAACTCAGCAGCTCTTTCAGAAGCAGCAAAGGCGCTGATAGGGTTTGGTTTTGGAGCAAACCTGTTGGCTCTCTTCATGAGGGTTGGCGGCGGCATTTACACAAAAGCAGCCGACGTGGGAGCTGACTTAGTTGGAAAAGTAGAGAAAGGCATCCCAGAAGACGACCCAAGAAACCCAGCTACAATTGCTGACAATGTTGGGGACAATGTGGGCGATTGCGCAGGAATGGGCGCAGACGTTTTTGAATCTTACACTGTGACAATAATTGCCGCTATGGTTCTTGGAGCGACGTTGGCTGGGCTCAATGGTGCAATCTTTCCATTGCTGGTCGCAGGCGGCGCATTTCTTTTGGGCCTTTTGAGCACTTTTGTTGTCAAAATACAAAGAGAAGACGAGCATCCGTTCGAACCTATGAAAAGAGGCTTCCTTCTTTCGCTTTTCTTGCAGGCGGCTTATTTCCTTGCCATCTCTTTGTGGTTTGCGGATTTGAGGGTGTTCTTTGCTCTCTTGCTTGGGCTCGTGGTTACTCAGCTGATCATCGCAATAACTGATTACTATACTTCCACCAAAAACAAGCCCGTTCAGACTATTGCTGTTGCGGCGCAATCAGGAGCAGGAACAAACCTGATTTCTGGGCTCGGCGTTGGCATGGAGTCAGCAGTGATAGGCATTGTTGTAGTCGCGCTGGCAGTTTTTGCAGGCTTTTACGGCACTTACTTGGGATATTTGGGGATTGCACTAGTTGGCTTGGGCATGCTTTCTACAACTGCCTTCATAATGGCAATGGACACGTTTGGGCCGATTGCAGACAACGCGGGCGGAATTGGCGAGATGTCTGGTATTCATCCATCAGGCAAGAAGAGAATGGGGCGGCTGGACGCGGTAGGCAACACAACCAAAGCTGTGACAAAAGGCTTTGCCATAAGCTCTGCAGCAGTTGCTGCGGTTGCCCTCTTTGCAACTTTCTTTGAAACAACTGGCCTTACAAAAATCGACATCGCAATACCCGCAGTTTTTGCAGGCTTCCTCATCGGCGGAGCAATACCCTTCATTTTCTCCTCTCTTACCATGAAGGCAGTAGGCGAGGCAGCAAACCTGGTCGTCAGCGAAGTCCGAAGGCAATTCAAAGACCCTGCAATCATGAAGGGCACGAAAAAGCCTGATTACGCAGCCTGTGTAGACATCTCCACAAAAGCAGCAATCAACTCTCTGATGCTGCCTGCGGCAATCGTTGTGCTTGCTCCGATAGCAGTGGGCGCTGGGCCGCTTTTGTTTGGGGCGCCTCCTTCATTTGGCCTTGAGGCTCTCGGCGGCTTCATAGCAGGGGCAATACTTGTCAGCCAGCTCATGGCAATCTTCATGGCAAATGCTGGAGCAGCTTGGGACAACGCAAAGAAATTCATAGAAGACGGCAATCTTGGAGGCAAGGGCTCAGAAGCCCACAAGGCCGCCGTCGTCGGAGATACTGTCGGCGACCCCTTCAAGGACACCTCAGGGCCTGCCCTCAACCCGATGATAAAAATTCTCAACATCGTCTCCCTGATGGTCGCAGCCGTCCTTGCAGGAAAGCAGATAGGCGCAATTTAGAAAGCTATAAATTCATGCGCTGTCAAAATATGATTCAGGCGATAAGATGACTACTACAATAACCTCAAAAGACCCGCATTTCTACGAGCTGAAACGCACACTTAAAGATGCCTATTCGCAACTCCCTGCTGAATGTGTATCCCTGCAACAACAAGGGTCTAAAAACCAACAACAAAAAGCCACAATAGGGTCATTTTGATGGTGGCAAAATTTCCACATCCCAATGACATAGCTTGGGACAAGATAGACAAAATCAAAGTTGCGCACGACAACGCGAAGGACATCTTCAGCTTTGAATTTGAGCTGCATGGCAGAAAGCAAAAGATGACAATATCAATCGGCAAAGACTTCACCTCTTATACACTTTCTTCGCAAAATGGCGCGCCCTTGCTTCACGGAATCCAAAAAGGCAAAGAGTTCAAACTGATTGATTTCACAATGCCGCTTGGAAGATCCAAAAAGAAATAGCCTCTCCTACTGTTTTTTTATTATTGAAAATATATCGCCGTCTTGCAGCACATGGGAAAGTCCTACTTTCTGCCCTGGGAATTTTGCCGACTTTCCCCACACAAGCGCATATTTGAACTGGGAAAGCAAGTCTTTATGCAGCCTTTTGCATGCATCCTCTATCGTCGAGCCCACCTTGAGCATCAACGGCTCGCTCAAATCCGGCCTATCCAGCCTTGGCTTGGTGTAGACTCTTATCAATTGCAGGCGCGCAAATATCTCTTCTTTCAGCCTGTCCATATTTGTCCCTTTCTCCGCAGACACGGGCAGATAGCTGAAATTCAGCTTTGCCAAATATTCCTCAGTCACCATATCCACTTTGTTCAGCACGACAAGCGAACGGATATATTTCCTGTTTCCAACCACTGCATCGATTAGCCTGTCAACAGTAGCGTCCTCATGGAAAACAACAATCGCATTGTGCAGCCCATATTCCCCAAGGATTGCTGCAATCATCTTGCTGTCTAGATGCGTAAGTGGCACGGTGGAGCTGATTTCGATTCCACCCCTTGCCCTTTTTGTGATGCTTATTTTCGGCGGCTCTTCATCCAGCCGAATGCCTGCTTCCCAAAGTTCCTCCTTTATTTTTTGCAAAATAGCAGGCTGAAAGACATCCAGAACTATCAGCACAAGGTCTGCGCTTCTTGCGACCGAAAGTATCTCTCTTCCCCGCCCTTTGCCTTCGTGCGCACCAATTATTATCCCAGGCAAATCCAAAATCTGTATTTTAGCCCCTTTGTGCTCCATTACGCCAGGAATGCAGTTGAGCGTGGTGAAAGCATAAGGCGCAGTCTTGCTTTTTGTCCCGCAAAGCGCATTCAGAAGAGTAGACTTCCCGACCGATGGCAGCCCGATCAGAACCACTGTCGCATCCCCAGTTTTCTTGACATCAAACCCAACCGAGCTTGTTCCTGCTTTTTTCGGTGCTGCAAGCTCTCTCCTGATTTTTGCTATCTTTGCTTTCAGAAGCCCGATGTGGTACTCGGTAGCTTTGTTTTTTTGCGTCCTGGCAAGCTCCTCTTCAAGCAGCCGCAGCTTGTCTTCCAGCCCCATGTCTTTTATCAACGCACAAAATCCTTTAAATTCTCAATTTCTTAAAACACTCCATGCCAAAGCCAAAAACAGGCGCGCAGCCTATTTCAGAGCAGTTTGGCGCCAAAGAAGGCGACGAAGTACGGGTAATTTGCTCGGATGCGGTTTACTGCGGAATGCTTCTTCCAAGGCAGGCAAAATCAGACGAGTTTATCACCCTGAAGCTCGATTCAGGATACAACATCGGCATCCAAATAAGCAAAATCTCAAAAATAGAGATAATCCACAAAGCCGCAAAGAAGGAAGCCATAACGCAGCACGAAAGCCAAAAGCAAAAATTTTCTGAGAAAGTCGCGCTTCTTAGTTGCGGAGGGACAATCGCAAGCAGGATAGACTATCGCACTGGGGCGGTCTACCCCGCGCTTACCCCCAGCCAGCTTCTGGCAGGAATCCCAAAAGCAGACCAAATAGCTCCAAAAATGCTTTTCTCAGTGGCTTCAGAAGACCTCTCACCGCAACATTGGGTCAAAATAGCGCAAGAGACCCATTCTGCAATAAAAGAAGGCGCAATAGGTGTAGTGATAACGCACGGCACAGACACAATGCATTACACTTCCGCCGCGCTTTCGTTCATGCTTATCTGCCCGCCCTGCCCGATCGTCCTCACCGGCAGCCAGCGGAGCTCAGACCGCGGCTCTTCAGATGCGCCAATCAACCTTTCTGCCGCCATTCTTGCCGCAAAGGCAGACCTCGCAGGAGTTTTTATTTGCATGCACGAAGGACTGTCGGATGACCGCTGCAGCCTGATTTTCGGGACAAAGGCGCGGAAGATGCACACTAGCAGAAGGGATGCATTCCGCTCGATAAACGTCTCTCCTGCAGCAACCATCCACCTGGATTCAGGCAAGGTTGAAAAGATTTCTGAATTGTGCAAAAGCCGCGCAAAAACTTCTGATTTCAAGCTTGACACAAAGCTCAACACAAACGTCGCCATACAATACATCTACCCCGGCATCAAGCCTTCTGCAATCGCAGCGCTTTCTTCTTATGACGGCGTGGTGCTTGTTGGCACAGGTCTTGGGCATCTGCCGATAAATCTGTCAAATGACCCTCTGGCAATGCCAATCTTAAAAGAAGTGTGCGCGCTTTTGGATTCAGGTGTCGCGGTTTATTTGGCTTCCCAATGCATTTACGGGCGCGTGAACATGAACGTGTACACAAACGGCAGAGTCCTTTTGGAAAAAGGAATAATGGGGCACCAATGCGACATGACCCCAGAAACAGCGTATGTGAAGCTCATGTGGGTGCTTGGGCATGAGAAAAATCCAAAAAAAGTCAAAGAATTGATGGAGATGAATTTAGTTGGAGAAATTTCTCCAAAAAGCGAGCTTACAGGATATTAGAGTGTTTTTATGAAGTGCGGCATAGAGATACACCAGCGTATTGCGGCAGGCAAGCTTTTTTGCAGATGCCCTTCTCCATCTGCCGATGAGATGGGGCAAAAAGAAGTCTCATTCACAAGAAAACTGCACGCCGTCCGCTCCGAGCTTGACGAGGTTGACCGCGCTGCCCTCTTTGAGGAGATGCGCCAGCGCAACATTGTCTATAAAGCGCCAACGCGCTACAGCTGCCTTGTCGAGGCGGACGAAGAGCCACCTGCAAGCATAAATCCGCACGCGCTGCATGCGGCGCTTGTGTTTTGCCACCTCTTTGGCAGCAGAATCGTTGACGAGCTGCATGTCATGAGGAAAATAGTGATTGATGGCAGCAACACCTCTGGCTTCCAAAGGACTGCGGTTGTCGGGATAGGCGGAAGCGTTTCCACATCATTTGGCAAAGTCGGCATCCAAACGATCTGCATTGAGGAAGAAAGCGCAGGGATTGTTCAAGGTAACGAGTTTGACCTCTCGAGGCTGGGCATACCGCTTGTAGAAATATCAACCGAGCCGGTATTCGAATCTGGCAAGCAGGCGGAAGAAGCAGCCTTGCAGATAGGCACGCTTCTTCGCAAGACCGGCCTTGTGCAGCGCGGCATTGGCACAATCCGCCAAGATCTCAACATATCTGTTCCTGGCGGAGCAAGAGTTGAAATAAAAGGGGTCCAAGAGCTTTCTTTGATAGCCACAACAATCGAAATAGAGGTGCAAAGGCAATCAGCATTGATAGAAATTTCAAAAGAAGCCAAAGAAAGGCTGAATGACAAGCAATTCCAGCCAATATTTGTCGACTTGACCGACATTTTCAGCCAAACCGGCTCGCAAATGATCAGCAAGGCAATCGGCAGCGGCGCAAAAGTCTTTGGCATGAAGCTGCCCATGCATGCAGGATTGCTTGGCAAGCAGATAGCTCCAGGCAGAAGATATGGAACCGAGCTTGCAGATTACGCAAGGCTCAAAGGCTTGCGCGGCCTGTTGCATTCGGACGAAGACCTGCTTTCTTATGGGGTGTCTGAAGACGAGCTTCTGGAAGTCAAGGCAGCGCTTTCGGTCTCGCAAAAAGACGCCTTTGTGCTGTGCTTCGGGGACCAGCAAAAAGTGAAAGACGCGCTTTTCCAAGTGTGGAAGAGAGCAACTGTTTTTGGGGTTCCAGAAGAGACAAGAAAGGCAAATCCTGACGGAACCTCTTCTTTCATGAGGCCGCTGCCAGGCAAAGCAAGGATGTATCCAGAAACCGATCTGCCCCCAATAATAATCTCGCCTGAAATGCTGCAGCAGGCAAAAGAGGCGCTTCTGAAGCTGGAGGAAGCCCAAAAAGAGATAGACTCCTTAATTTCGCTGCTCAATCCTGAGCTTGCCGCCCAGCTGAGGCAGCAAAAAGACACCATATCTCACAATCCATCTTTCGAGCCAAAAATTCCTCAGCCAGAGCTGGCGGTTTTTGCCTTTGCAGTCCAAAATGGCGTTGAGCCATCATTTGCCGCATCAACAATCACGAACACCTTGCAGTCGCTCAAGAGGGAAGGGGTGAACACCAAAGAGCTTGACGAGGAAAAGCTGGCCTCTTTCTTTCTTGCGTTCAAAGAAGGGCTGTTTGTCAAAGCAGCCGCTGCTGACATTTTGAGGCACATGTGTAACAAGAAAACTACCGTCAAGCAGGCAGTCGAGCAGCTAGGGCTCAGGAAAATAACTGGTGAGCAGCTTGCAAACTTGGTGAAAAAAGAAGGCTTGGGCTTCGCGCAGCTTATGCAAAAATACCGCCTTCGTGTGGATGCGGCAGAGCTGCAAAAGCTTTTCAGCAATTCTAAATGAAATTCTTTGCAGCTTGCGTCCACAAGCGCCACGGCAAAACCGCTGCCTGGCAATCATAGCGACCTGTATTTTTTGTCTTGCAGATGCTTTCTTTTTCCATACCAGCAGATTTCAAGCTTGTCCCTGCTTATTTTCAGATAATCAATGTCTTCAGAGTGGACTTCAAGAGTGATTGTTCCATCGTAGAATGCCTTTATTGCTGCCACTGTTTTTGGCACGTCAAGCTTTCCTGCGCCGATTGGAAGATGAAGGTCCCTGCGTTTGTCGTTGTCATGCAGATGGATATGTTGGATATTCTTTTTGAACTGCCTTATGTACTCCTCTATCTTGCCTTCGCCTTCGATCAGCAAATGCCCAACATCCAGCGTCATCCCCACCTCCAATTCCGAAAACATGTTCCTGAAATCGTCCAAAGAGAAAGAGGCTTCGCTGACATTTTCCACCAACAGCGCAATCCCCAAGTCGTGTGCTATTTTGTGCAAAGTTGCAATTGTCTCAATCGTCTTTGCCACCAGCACCTGCCTTTCTGGCGCTATATAGGGCGCCCATTCGGTATGGATAGTGATTTTCTTTGCGCCGAAAAGCGCCGCGCTCTCAAACGCTCGCCTGAATTCTTCCACTGTCGCCTTCTGTATTGATGCGTATGGGTGCGCGACTGAGAAATACCACGGGCAGTGCGCAACCACTCCAAAATTATACGCCGAAAGCGCATCATTTATCTCTTTTTTTGCGGCAGCAAGCTTCTGCGGGGAGGCGTTTGGCGCTTCAATCGTCAGCTCCAAAAAATCAAATCCGCTCTCACCAAACAAGTGAATCTGCTCTGCGACTTCCTTCTTTGGGTTGTTCATAGCGCCAATAATCACATGCTCACCCAATCTGCATCCGCTTTCTTTGCTTTTCTATCTTTTCTATCACTGAATAGGCGGCAAGCGCGGATGTTTTCGGGTTCTGCTTGAAGGCAAGATTGTCAAACAAAAATTCCATCCTGCCGCCGCTCCAAGCGACAGTGATGCGATGGACATTGCTTTTCAGCCCAGGATCGCTTATTATCCTCACCTTGGTCTTCTTGAACCCCACGCCTGCAAGCGCAAGCGTCGCCGCCACATTTACATTCTGGGGAAATAGCCTGCAAGCATCCTTCGCATTCCCCTCAAAAACTACCGTCCGGAAAGCATCTGCCCTTCCAAGCGCATGCGGCGGCTTGGCAGTCTCAAGCACCACTTCGCGCGCCTCCGCTGCAACTGCAGCAATTGCATCCAGGCCGCCTATTGCGCCAGAAGGAATCAAGACGCGATGCCCATATTTTTCCGCATATTTTTCGACTCTCTGCAAAATTTTCTGCTTGGCAAGGGCGCCGACAGAAAGTATCATCAAATCCGAGTATTTCAGGCAGCCTGCAAGCTTGCCAACTGCTTTCTGGTTTGCAGCCTCAATCACCAGCTCAACGCCTCCGCATTTTTTTGGCAATTTGGCAAAAAGAGGGCATTTTAGCCCAATCTTTTTCATTGTCTTGCTGACATCCCTTACGTCAACAACCCAGGCTATCTTTTCTTTCATCTTTTTTGCGATATGGCTTCCTATCGCTCCTAACCCAACCAATCCTATTTTCATCGCACTTCGCCTTCCTTGGACTTCTGCTTGCAATATATCTTGTAAAGCCTTTCAACATTTCTCCTGTCAATTTTTATCCTGCCGTTGTGCGGCCTGAGCGCGCCAGAAAAATTTTTTGGTATGTGCAGCAATTCGTGTATGAGAACCTTCGTCTTTTCCTCCTCAGGCAGCTTGTCGTAGTGCGGGCTTACCACCTCGATGATATAAAATGCCCCAACCGACAAAGCCACCTGCCATATCTTCGGGAGATTCCATATTCGCGCATAAGCATTTGCTTTCGAGCCTTCGGTGCGCATGCATATTATTCTGAATTGGTTTATGTGCGCAAGCTCATTGTTTTCCGACCTAGAAAAGACAGCAAGGATGTCCTCTAGCTTCTTTTGCACGTCTTCCGCAGGCATTGGCCGCATGAATCAATTAATGCAATTCCTTTTATACGCCTACTGTTAAACTCCTAGCGTGGGCAACGAACAAGCTTTTTTCTCAAGGTGCAGCGAGGCTTTCGATGCGATAGCAAAAATGCAAAACCCGCTGATCGTCCACCATTACGATTGCGACGGAATAACTTCGGGCGCAATCGTAGCGTCGTGGTTCGAGTCAGCAAAAAAGCCTTACCGAATGCTTACGGTCAAAAGAATCGACCAGCAGACCATCATTTCGCTCAAGCATGAAAAAGACATAATTTTTGTTGATTTGGGCAGCAGCTCGCCTTCAGTTGAAGAGCTTTCAAAATCAAACGTTGTGATCATCGACCACCATCAGCCACAAACGAAAGAGCACCTGCAAGCCAACCCGCACCTATTTGGTTTTGATGGCGGCAGCCATGCCTCCGCTTCAGCATGCGCATATTTTGTCTTCAGAAGGATGCCAGACCTGGGCATAACGGGCGCAGTGGGCGACATCCAATATCCTCTCCAAAGCCTCAACAGGATAATGCTTTTGGAGGCGCAAAAGGCAGGCGAAGTCCAAGTCAAGAAAGACCTGCGCTTGTTTGGGAAATCCTCACGCCCGCTGATACAATTCCTTGCCTATGCAGACGACCCCTATCTGCCGGGCTTGACAGGCAATGATGAAGCAGCTGCTTTTTTTCTTTCCCAGCTGGGAATCTCGCTAAAGGATGAAAAAGGCTGGCGTACTTACTACAGCCTGACTCAAGAAGAAAAGAAAAGGTTGGTTTCTGCGCTTGCGCAGCTAGTTTCTGAAAGGATTTCTGCTGAATTGGCTGAAAAGCTTGTCGGCGAGGTGTACCTTTTTTTGTCGCGGCCGCAAAACACCGAGCTTTTTGATGCATCGGATTTTTCGACACTGGTCAATGCGTGCGGCAGAAACGGAAGATATCAGCTTGGAGTTGATGTCTGCCTTGGAAAAGAGGGAGCATATGAAGAGGCGAGGGCGCTTTTGGCTATCCACCGAAAACACTTGAAGGACGGGCTGGCGTTCGCGCAGCAGAACTTGCAAGATTTTGGAAAATTCTTTTTCCTGGATGGTAGGGGAGTGATTTCTGACACAATCATAGGCGTAGTCATAGGTATGCTTTTTCCTGCCGGAAAGCCAAAGCCAATAATCGGAATCGCCTTGGAGGAAGAAGGCAACATCAAAATTTCGGCAAGGGCGTCAAAAAGCCACGTCGAGCGTGGCTTAAATTTGGGGCTTGCGCTTTCAGGTGCTTCTGAGGCGGTTGGCGGAATCGGCGGAGGCCACAACATCGCTGCCGGCGCATCGATTCCTCCTTCTGCATTGAATGACTTCCTCAAAGAGCTAGGAGAAAGACTCTAAGCTCTCATTTGCTTTTTTGCCTATTTTCGCAATCGCTTGCGCCCATTCAGCCAACTAGCCTTCTTTTGTCTTTTTCTTCCTTGCTTTCTCTTTTTCCTCTTCAATTTTTGCTTCTTGCAGCTCTTTCCTGACAAGCTCCTGGAAAATCTCTTTCCACTTTCGGTCCGCCTCTTTCCAGTCAATCTCGTTCCCGTCGCCTTCAAGCTTTTTGAGCAAGGTGTTTGCTTCTTTTGTGCATCGAATGACAAAGTCCAGCTCAACAAACTGCGGATGGTTATATCTGTCTGCCGCCTCAGCAATCTGCGAATAAATCTTGCCTTTGAAGAATGCCTCCATAAGATATTGCGCAGGAGGAATGCCTGTCTCTTCTGCCCTTCTTGCCAAAGCAGGCGGGACGAATTTCACCTTCAGCCCGCTGGCAACTTTGTCCAAATCTATTCCTGAAAGGGAGTGCAATTCTGCCTCAGGCATGTCCAAAAACAGGCACTTGAGCTTTGTTGTCTGCACATCTTGCCCTCTTTCAAGCGAAAAGACAGGCACAAACTTGTGCTCAACACTGTCGCTTTCATATTGCTGGCCAACCATTCTGTATATCCTGCTTTTCCGCCCAAACCTCACTTTCTTCAAGAAGGTGTATCTGTCGGTTGAATACATCGACGCGGCAGGTATTCCAAAAACCAATTCAAGCCTGTCTTGCACATCTTTGAGTGATTGCGCATGCAAGTTGTACAGAAGGAAGATTCCTGGCTGGGTGTTGAGCATGTTTATGACTCCTTGTATTGCCAACCTTGAACGTATTTCGTTGATTATCACGCACGCATCGCCCATGCGCAAAGCGGCGTTCGTCATCGACACCAAATCAAGCTCAGGAGTCCTGCCAGCATCCTCTACTTCAGACGACTGTACTTGCACTGCTCCTATGTGGAATCCCCTCTTTCTGTACGCTTTCGTCGGAATTTCCTCAATATCCTGTATCGGCAATATTCTTTTTTTTGTCCCGATGGCAGCTATTTTTGCGGACGTGAAGGCGGTTTTCCCAACTCCTTTCAGCCCAAGGACTGCCTCTGAGCAACCTAAAGAAACCATTACATCATCATAACCCGCAAAAAACGGGCTCATAGACTTCAGTCTCAAGTACATCGGATAGGTGAAAGGCTGATCCCTCATCACGCGCAGCGCAGCCTGTAGCTCGCCAAATGTCGCAGGCGGCCTTTGGAGGTGGCACCTCATCGCAAGGCGGGTCAGCACCACATCCACCACCGGTGTGTTCTTGTCAAATTTCCTTCCGCCTTGCGAAGATGCGATTATGTTTTTGAACATGTTCTCAAGCATCTCACGATTATATCTCCACAACGTATGGCAGAGGCCGAATTTAGCATGCTCAACGTATATTGGCGAATTTTCCGCGTCTATGTAGATGTCGGTTATGTTGTCTTTGTCAAGCGCCATGTTTTCGATGGGCGACCCAAGTCCAAACACCCACGCAGCAGCCTCTCTCCCCATTGCGGCTGCCTGCTCCTGCGTTATTGGTATCTTTTCAAGAGTGGCTTTGTCTATGAATTTCTGCGCGTATTCTCTGCTTTTTTCGTCAAATATTGTCGCATAATCCACTGTTTGTCTGACTTCCTTCATCCCTTCTTGGATAGCATTCCTGAGCATTTCTTGCAGCTGCGCAGGAAGCTGCTCTATCACCGGGTCCTCAATAGTGTAAAGATGCGCCTCTCCAGAAGGCAAATCATATATCTTGACTTTCAAGCCGTATGGCAGCTCGTAATTTGCCTCAGGGCCTGGAAGCTCGACAGCATCCTTTGGTATTGAAAGCATGATATTTTGCAGGACAAGGGCGCTTTTGAGACCAAGCAAAGCAAGGAAAGCGGAGCGCAAGTCTCCTGTCTTTTGGCAAAGCAGATAAAACGACGATTTTGTGTAGGCATCAAGTATCCCGTTCAACCAAGCCTGGAAAGTGCGGTAGCCTTCCACGAACAGCGCCTTCTGCGGATAAGGCTCATTGTATTCCTTGAGCACTCGAACCGCAACAAGCGGGTTCATGAACATGTAATCGTAAAACTCCTTGAGCACTTTTTTCCTCTGCAGGTAGTAGTCGTCCTCAGGCCTTCCGTAAATCTTCGGATCCATCATGATTGCCTCAACCTGCCTTATCAGCCCTGCATATTCTTGCAAAACCGACGATCTTTCCTCATCCAAGTCAACCAGCATCTCCTCCTCATATCGCATAGTCTTCCAAGGCCGCGAAAGATTGGACAAGACTCTCAAGTGCGAGTTTATGCACTGCGGCGTAGAAAGCCCAAGGCCGCACGTCGGGCAATCCATCACAAGACGGCTTCCGCTGTACTCTGCCCTACAACCCATGTTTCACATTTCATATTTGCGATTTTTATCTTTATCGTCGCAAAAAGCAGAAGGCCAGCCTGCATTGAGGCTGGCCGAAGAAAAAAAATTCAAGCATTCTTCAGCTTTGCCTTGTATACGTAGCCATCTTTTCCAAGATAGTACATATACCCTTCTTGCTTTGTGATTTTCTCAGTCCCAACGCGCGCTTTCTTTCCTTTTTTGTTGTGCTTCATCGGGGCTTTCCATACATAGCCGTCTTTCCCTATGTAGTAGAGGTACCCTTCTTCGCGTTGTATCTTTTCAGTTCCAACTTTTTGTCCCATCTACAAACACCTCCAAAATAGGCATGGGATTCTCGTCGTCTTCTTCGTCGGCAGAATTTATAAATATATCTACGACGAAAGCTGCCAACTGCGCAAGGCTTCCGAAAACTGTTTAAAAATATCTAATTAGTTTTAAAGAGGGGGTATTTATGGGTCAACTGAATTCCGGAGCAGCGGTCGTCGCATTTGGCGGTGGCCCATCGCGCGTTGTGAACCAAACATTTTGCTCTCTTGTGCTGCATTTGCAAAAGAGCAAGGCAAAGAGAATCTATTCGCCTAAGTTCGGCCTTCGCGGACTTCTTGATGAAAAGAATCCGCAAGTATTTGACCTTTCCAAACAGCCAAAAGATCTGCTTAACAAAATCGCGCAGCAGCCAGGCGCAATCTCTGGAACTGCACGAAGAAAATTGAACGAGGAGAAAGGCGAGCCAGAAAAGCTCGTGGAACTTTTGAAGAAAAACGATGTTCGCTACCTTTACCTGATTGGTGGCGACGACACCGCCAGCGTCTGCCTTCAGCTTCAGCGAGCTGCGCAAGCCCGCAATTACGAATTGGCAACTTTCCATCTTGCAAAAACAATCGACAATGACCTTGAAGGGCATCATCACACACCAGGCTTTCCAAGCGCAGCTCTCTTTGTTGCTCATGCGGTGCAAGGCATCGAAGCAGACAACAGATCAACAGGCGGCATCCAATTTGTCATTTGCATGGGCAAAGACGCAGGCTATCTTTCTGCAGCAGCATCGCTTGCAAAATACAAGGAGGATGACGGGCCGCATGCATTCTTCCTACCAGAACAAAAATATTCCAGCCTACAGCACTTCTTGGATTCGCTTGTAAGCAAAATAGAGGAAATCTACAGCAAGCTTGGCAGGGCGTTGGTCATCGTTTCTGAGGGCATAGGAATTACAGTCTCCTCAAACCAATCAACAAAGAGAGTCCCTCTCTTGAAATACATCCTTGAAAGCAAAGGGGAAAGTGTGGTAGGGGACAACTTTGGAGGAATCAGCCTCAGCAGAGGCACTTCATTGGGGGACTTTCTTGTGAACGCAGTAAAATCAAAAATCAAGGCAGACGTCCGCTCAACCACGCTTGGTTATCCGCAGCGCAGCTTCCCATTGATCTACTCTGAGCTTGACGCGCAAGATGCCTGGCTAGTGGGCAAAGAGGCAGTCAACTACACGCTTGATGGCTTCGAAGAAGGCAGTGTTGCATTGCTCGAGCCAGGCGCAATCACCAAGACGACACTGCTCCCTCTCGTAATGGTAGGGATTCGAAAAAGAGAGATGCCGCAAGAATATCTTTCTCCTGACGGCTGCTTGCTGAATGTGCCACTCTTCAAGGAATACGCAGTTCCGCTGATTGGCAAGAAAGTCTTGCCTGCACCCCTTGTCGAGCTTGTTCCTGCCTATTACTCATTCAAAACTTAGCGCCGCGCCATCCCTCTTTAATTTCTTTGCCTTCCTTTGCTAATCCATGGACCTGGGCAGAAGCTTGCGCCAAGCCCTTGCAAAATTCACCGGCGCCTCTTTTGTAGACGAGAAGGCAGTCAAAGAGCTGTGCCGCGAAATTCAGCGCGCTTTGATATCTGCCGATGTGAATGTACGCTTAGTTTTCGAGCTCACAAAAAGAATCGAAACAAGAGCGCTTCAGACGAAGCTTGCAGAAGGGCTATCGCTCAAAGAGCACGTCGTGCGCATTGTCTACGAGGAGCTTACAAACATGATGGGCGAAAGCTATACTCCTCGCCTTTCGCCCCACAAAATACTGCTCCTTGGCCTTTACGGAAGCGGAAAGACAACGACAGCAGGAAAGCTTGCACATTTTTACAAAAGCAGAGGGCTTTCGGTTGCGCTAGTCTGCTGCGACAGCGACCGGCCTGCTGCCTTCGAGCAGCTTTCCCAAATAGCAAAGCAAGCAGGAGCGTCATTCTTTGGCATCCAAAATGAGAAAGATCCAAAAAAAATTCTGCAGCATTCGATGCCGCATTGGAAAGAAGATGTGATAATCATCGATTCAGCCGGCAGAAACGCGCTTGACCCTTCGCTGATAGAGCAGCTCAAAGAGATAGCGTCAATCGCAAGCCCTGACGAAAAATTCCTTGTTGTATCTGCCGATATAGGCCAAGTTGCAGGAAAGCAAGCCGCGCAGTTTCACGAGGCAGTCGGCCTTTCAGGAGTGATTGTCACCAAAATGGACGGCAGCGGAAAAGGCGGAGGCGCACTTTCTGCAGTCGCGGCGTCGAAAGCCAAAGTCGCTTTCATAGGGACAGGCGAAAAGCTCGACGCGTTTGAGCCATTTGACGCAAAGAAATTCGTAGGGAGGCTCCTTGGCTTCCCGGACATCCAAACACTGATAGAGAAAATAAAAAAAGTCACCGAAGAAGAAAAGCTTGCCAGCCAAGAAGCACCAGAAAAGCTAACCCTCAAGCTTTTCTATGAGCAGCTGAAGGCAGCAAAAAAGCTAGGCCCACTTTCCGATGTGCTATCTATGCTTGGCGCTTCCGACATGCCAAAAGAATTCCTCCAAGCAAGCCAAGACAAAATGAAAAAATACGAAGCAATCATCTCCTCGATGACTTCTCAAGAAAGGGAGGACGCCTCGCTTTTCAGAAAGCAAAAGTCCCGGATTTTGAGGGTCGCAAAAGGCTCTGGCACAAGCGAGCAGGACGTCAAAGACTTGCTTGACCAGTTTGAAAAAATGAGCGCGCTATTTAACCAATTCAAGAAGAACCGCGGGCTGAGAAAGAAAATGGAGAAGATGCTAAAAGGCGCAAACATCGACTTGTCGAAATTCAGCGGGCTTACTTGACGCCTTCTCCTTGTGTGCGGGCAAGCGCCAATTCCTTTGTAATCAGCTCCTCAAGCACTTCTTTTGCAATTATTCTCCTTCCGCCAATTTTTTCGTGCGGAATGCGATTCCTGTCAAGGCGTCTCTCAAAAGCGTTCCTCTTTATTTTTATCCCGCGCTGCGCCAAGACTTCCATCGCCTGGCTTACGTCGTAATAGTTTTTGGCAATGTGGATGAGCCCTTCAATCGCAGCTTTTGGTATCCAGCGCTGCGTGCCAATCTTCAAAGAAGGAATAGCATTTTTTTCTATTCTGCCAATGAATGCCCTCAAATTGAGCTTCTCATACTTCTTGAGCTCATTATATGCTTGCTTGACAGTATAAAACTCGTTTGCCAGCGCAATCCAGTCATTTATCACCGGCTTTGGTATGACCCTTTTGTTTCCTATCTTTTCTGAATATATCGATTTTCTTTCCACTCTCCCTCCGAAGGCGCGGAAAGAAATGTCAATTCCTCCCCTTCTTAGCTCATCATAAGCCTCGTCAATCGTATAAAGGCCTAAGTTTTTGAGCCTGTCTTTCTCTAGCTTGTCTTGGGCATGCAATTCTTTTGCTTTATTGACAATTTCCTGAATATTCTCGTGGAGCTCCTTTTCAACTTCTGCCCTCTTTGCTTTCATGTCAGAAATCTTCATCGACTTGAGCTTCACGATCATCGGATCCTTGATGACTTTCTCAATCACGATCCTTTTTCCACGAGGCATACGCCTTCACCCTATAAACACCACGTTTTACCATTTTTTCTTTAATACAACTTATTTATAATACCTTCGTCTTGCAGAGAGCTTGCAGCCCAAGCTTTAAATGTTTATGTTTCTTTTGCAAGCTGCTTTAATTTTTTTTTGATTCTTTTCTTTGCATGGCAGTTCCACTGTGCAGATACTGCAGAGAATGCTTTTCAGACCGCAAGGCATTCAAAGAGGCACTTGCTGGCGCAGAGTGCGCACTGTGCCGTGGAGCGTTCCTGAGCCTAGAAAAGCTGGTTTCAGATGCGGTTGCCCGTTCCAAAAGCTTCGAGTGGGAGACTTTTGCGGTCTCCTCTTCGGTGCCCTCAGAGTGCACGCTGAGGGAACAGCAGCTTTTGGATGCTTTTGAGCCGCGCAATTTCAATTCAGTAAAAAATATCCTGAACAAGAACCTCATCGCATTGCTTTTGGGAAGCACGAACAAGAAGCACGACCCTCGCTTTCCCGACGCAGTTTTTGAATTCAATTTTTCAAGCCAGTCCTGCAACGTTTACCCATCAAACATCTTTTTTTTCGGGCACTACATAAAGCTTTCAAGGAATTTTTGCCAAAGCAGATGGTATTGCAAAGAGTGCAGAGGCAAAGGCTGCAAAAAATGCGGCAACATTGGGGCAAATTTCCCCTCTGTCGAAGAGGCGATTGGCAAGCCTCTTGCGCAGCTTTTTGGTGCGCAAGATTTCATCTTGCATGCAAGCGGAAGGGAAGATGTGGATGTGCGCTGCCTTGGGAACGGCCGCCCATTCGTTCTTGAGCTTGTGCGTCCCGCAAAAAGAAAGGCTGATTTGCAATCTGCGATTGCAAACCTAAACTCCGATATCCGCATTGCGGATTTGAAAGCGGTCAACAAGGGGTTTGTGGACGTAGTATGCAACTCTCATTTTGTCAAGGAATATATCGCGCTGGTGAGCGCCTCGCGGCCGCTCACTGAGCAAGACGCAAAAAAAGCCGAAGAGCTTTCAGGAGTCTTGCTTTATCAAAAAACTCCTACCAGAGTGCTTTCTCGGCGCTCGGATTTGGAAAGGAAGCGGAAAATCCTGTCAATTTCTGCTTCTTGCCTGGGGGACGGGCGGCTCAAGCTGCACATTGTTGCCGAGGCAGGAACTTACATCAAAGAGTTTATCTCATCAGATGGCGGAAGAACGGTCCCAAGCATTTCTTCCCACCTCGGCTGCAGTGCAAATTGCGATGAGCTTGATGTAGTGCGCATCCACGATTATTTTCTTCAAACAGTCAAAACAAATTAAATAAATTGTCTTCCTGTTATCCCCATGCTTTTGGAAAATTTACCTGCCGAGCTTCCAGGGCTTGAAGTGCGCATCGCAATCGCAGTCGTCTTTACTGCCGCTGCCGCTTATTTTGACGCTTTCCGCAACAAATGGGTCCCAAACAAGCTCGTCTACAGCTTTGCCATCTGCGCAGTGATTGTCAATTTGATCTTCTACAGCCAAGCCTCAATCTATGCTTTCGCAATCGGCATAGCCGTCTTCGCAATCACCTATCTTCTTTACAAGGCGGGCCAGATTGGCGGAGCAGACGTGTTTGTCTTAAGCTCAATTTCACTTTGCATACCATATTTTTCCTCCTCTTTTCTTGCCCCCAAGCAAACAACCTTTTACCCTTTCATCCTTTCAGTCTTGCTTCCTGCAAGCATATTATTCATTATCCACATGCTGACTAGGTTTTTGCCTTATGCGGCAAGATTAGTCATCCAAGGGAAAGTGCGTCTCTCTTTGCAGAGGGCGTTTGGCCCAATGCTTCTTTTGCTGTCCTTCACAGTGTTTATGCAGGCGTTATCCCTCTTTCCTGCGCCTTTCTCGCCGCTTCTGCTATTGCTTTTTTGGTTCCTCTTTCTTTCGCTGCTCTTCTTTTCGTTCTTCAAAGAAGAAATCAAAGCCTCTATGGTGGAGGAGCTTCCTCCTGACAAGCTTGAGGAAGAAGATGTACTTGCGCTCGAGCGAATTGACCCTGTGCTTGTCAAATCGTTGGGTCTCAAGCCGCTGCTTTCGCAAGAGCAAATAATCAAACTTAGGCAAGCAAACCTATCCAAAATCCCGGTTTACACAAAGATGCCATTCTTTTTGCCATACTTGTTTTTTGGCCTTCTTTTTGCCTTGCTTTTCGGCGATCTCTTCTTATACTTGTTTCCTTATTAGAAAAATGAAGACAACCCTGTCTGCTCCCCGCCGAATTTAAGATCTTCTTTCGAGTAGCCCAGCTCTTGCAGTATCTTCATCACAGCCGGAAGGACTTGGTTTTGGATGTAATAATTCGGGTCATAGTCTTCCGCAAGCTCAGCAAGCGTTGCTTTCTCTGAAATGGTCGCGCCTCTCTTAGTTATCACATATCCAATGACGCTTCCTTTTTCAATAGGCAAGCCGGCAGCAATCCCCTTTCTTGCTGCAGAAAGCTCGGGAGATATCACGTCATATTTTTTAGGATCTTTGCGCAGTTGCGTATAAATCACAAGCTCTTCTATGGGGACGCTTCCGCTCTTTAGCTGTTCGATTACTTCCCTGACGACTTTCACTGCCATTTCTTTGCTTCCGTTCTTCAATATCGCTTCTAGTACTTTCTTTTGGGTAGTTTTGGCAATATTTGACCAATCTCTTCTTACAAGCTCAAAGCCTCGAATTTTGATTTTACCATCCTGCCCGATCAGCGCATATTTTTTCTTCGCCCCTTCCGCATCGGCGTTTCTTTTTGTGACAAAAAGGCCTCGCGGATAAAATCCCTCAAGCTCCAATTCCATGTCCTTTGGGAGCTGGCGATTTATGCTCTCCATGAACGCAAACGCATCCTCTTTTTTCTTTGAGCCCAGCAAAAGAAAAACCGAGTCGGTGTCGCTGTATAAAACCTCGAATCCTGCTTCGCTTGCCTTTCGGATCGTGTCTTGGATATAGTATCTTCCCCATGCAGTCACCGCTTCGCCGCATTCTCTGGAATACCATCTTGAACGAGGATAGGCAAGATATCCATAATAGGAATTTGCAAGTATTTTCAGCGATTGCACCCTGGCAAACAGAATCTCATATTCTTGCGTGTCCTTGGGCATGTTTTTCAGCTGGGCCTTCAGCTTGCTTCTCATCTCTATCAGCTCTTCAAGCACAGCAGGAATCAGCCCTTTTGGGCTTTTGAGGAACCTGCTGCCATTAGGGGCAACATAGCATTCCGAATCCGGCACCGAGGAAGGAGGATTCAAAGTGAAAGGGTCTATATTGTGCGAGGTGATGATCGAAGGATATAGGCCGCGAAAGTCAAAAACCACGATGTTTTCATAAATGCCAGGCTGCGGTATCTTGACAAAAGCGCCTTTGATCGGCCCAAGCTCCCTTTCCTGAATGACTGAATCGTCAGGCTTGTTTGGTATTATCTCTTGCCTTTGCGCGCTCTTGTGCATCAGGAGAGATTCGACAAGCTGGCCAGCGGTCGCATTCACGGTGTCAAAAAGAGGCAGCCTTGTGATGTTGCTCATCTCTATCTCAAGCGGCAAGAGTATCTTTCCGATCTCCATCGTTGCTTGGGCATCAAATAGCGAGTAGTCTGCAAGCTTGCCCCTCTGCTCTTCATCCTCCCACATCCTCCAAATATCAAATTTTTGAACCATCAATTTCTTTTTGCCGGTAAGCTCTTCGTACGCATTTTCCAAACTGTATTTGCTCACCTTGAAAGCTCCTATGAACCCCATAAACCGCACTAGCGGATACAAATCAATATGTATTCTGCCCGCGATTTTTGCGACAGTTCTTATTCCATGCCTTTTGATTCTGAACGGCTTCCCGTCCCTTCCTATTGAAAAATCCAAGCCATTTATGTCCGCCCTTGCTTTAAGATATGGCAAGTCAAAGACAGTGCTGTTGTATCCAAAAAGAACCTCAATGTCGTTCTCCTTCACCACCTTCAAAAACCTCGCAATCATCTCTCTTTCATCTTTGCAGACAATTGCAAAATCCCTTTTCACGTCTTTGGTTGTGATCACTTTCTTTTCACCACTATGCCCAACTTCATAGCTTATCATGATAATCTCGTCCTGGTCTTGCCTTGGAGCGCCTTGTGGGTTGTATGTTTCTATGTCAAAAGCCATTGTGCGCAAAGAGGTTTTCCTATCGACCGTCTTTTTTATTGAAACCAAAAATTTTCCTCTTCTTTCATACACAATAGTGGTGAAAGGAGCAAGCCCCTTGTCTATCATATATCTTCGCCCAAACGGTATTGCATTCTCATAAGAAGGATAAGGCAACGCTTTGCTGATTTTCGGAACATCCGCAGGCTGCTGGCAATACACTTTCCACAAATTCCGCTCTTTGCCAAATACCTTCCTTTTGACCCATTCTAATTTCACAGGGGCTATCTTCCTCCCCTCTGCCTCTATCGAAACTGTCTTTATCTGGCTTTCTGCGCTAAGCGGGGCATCCAGGTAAAAATAAGGAAGGTAAAAGTCATAGAGACGAAAAAAGCGCCTCCCTTTCATCAGCAGCCTTACTGCAGTCCTTCCGTCTATTATTTTGTAATCCGCATCTATCAGCATCGCCTTTCTTGTGACCGTCTCCATCAAAAGGTATTTATGCAACGATTATTTAATTAGCCTGCATGTAGAACTTTCAGGAGGTGTGAAAATGTCACCAAAGATTGCGGTAAATGGTTTTGGAAGGATAGGCAAGCTTGTAGTTCGCGCAGCTTTCGAGCGCGGACTCGTAGGCAAAGCATTTGAGATTGCGGCAATAAACGACACGCATGATCCTAAGCTTTCTGCGCATCTTTTCAAATATGACTCCACGCAAGGCCAATTCAATGGCAAAGTTTCTGGGCAGGCAATTTCTGGAAAACAGAAAGTTCCAGGGCAGACTGGGGTCCTTATTATCAATGATTACGAAATACCAACAGTCTCATCGCGCGATCCGTCCACGATAAATTGGGGAGCGATGGATGTCGATGTGGTGCTTGAATGCACCGGGGCGTTTACTGACAGGGCAGGCGCATCAAAGCACCTTCAATCGGGCGCAAAGAAGGTGCTGATATCTGCGCCGTGCAAAAGCGGCGACGCAGACGCGACAATTGTCATCGGAGTAAACGAGGAGCAGTTTGACAAGAAAAAGCACAAAATCGTCTCGATAGGCTCTTGCACAACCAATTGCCTGGCGCCTGTTGCAAAAGTCTTGGACGACTCATTTGGCATCGAATCTGGCTTCATGACAACATGCCACGCATACACAAACGACCAGCTGATTTTGGACGCCTATCATAAGGATTTCAGGAGAGCTCGAGCAGGCGCAATCAACATCATTCCCACCTCGACCGGCGCGGCAAAGGCGATCGGAGAAGTCATACCAAAGCTCAAAGGAAAAATGGACGGCCTTGCTCTCCGCGTGCCTATCCCAGTAGGCTCTATTAACGACCTCACCTGCATGCTCAAAAAAGAGGCAACCGCAGAGGAAATCAACAAGGCAATCAAAAAGGCAGCAGAAGGCAAGATGAAAGGAATTTTGGAATACACCGAAGACCCAATCGTCTCGCAAGATATTGTCCACAATCCAGCAAGCTCAATTTTTGACGCCCTATCCACAAAAGTCATCGGCAAACAGGCAAAAACGCTTGCATGGTACGACAATGAATGGGGATTCTCAAACAGGATGATCGACATGACGCTCAAAATGCTATGAGATGAAGATATGGAAACCGGGCAAGTGATTGCTGCAAGGCTTGTTTTGCTTTTGCCTGCAGCTTTCTTGATCTTCCTATTGCTTGAAAGCCAAGACAAAATCGTCCGCCTTGCGGCAATCGTGGGCTTGCTTCTGATTTGGCAAGCCAGGGAATGGCTGCTTTTGCAGCTAAACCGTAATAAATGATTCGCTCGAAGAGAAAATAAAAGTAGGCCTGCGCCAAAAAAGCGCAGGCAAGGCGACCAGTTTTCTGTCTGAGACAGAACAGAAGACGGGCATGTCCTGTGATTTGTTTTGCGGGGGTCTAATATATAAATGTTTCTATATAAATGAACACAAAAAACAACAGAAGGTAATTCCTTGGAAGAGGCGCAAAAAGACAAGCAGTTTCGGCTGGAAGATTTGCCCGAGGGGCTTCGCACTATTGCGCAGCCTCCTTCTCAGGAGGTAGCCAAACCACCAGCGGATTCGCCGCCAAAATCTCGTCCAAAAACCCAAAAAGAGCAAGAGCTTGAAGCACTGATAGAGAAAAGAAAGCAGCTCATACAGCAACTCAAAGAAAAGAATCCACTGCTTGCTGAGTCAAGAAAAAACATCGCGCAGCTCAAAAGCCAAATCTCAGGGAAAGGCGGCAAAAAAACAGCGCGGCTGATTGAGGAAGTAGAAAGACTCGAATTCTCCATCGCAACCGAAGCGTATACTCCCAAGCAAGAAAAAGAGTTGATAAAAAAGATCAGACTTTTGAACGAGGAGATCGCAAGGCACAAAGAAGTCGATGAATTGCGAAAAAAGCTTCAAGAAGAGCAGCAACTGTTCAAGGCCCGCCTGTCGGAGATAAAGGTGCTTGAGCACGAGCTTGCTTTGGTGCGCAAGGCATGCTCAGAAAAATACGCCGAAGTTCTTGCAGAAAGGAAAGCCGCATACGAAAAGAGGAAACAAGAGCAGCTTGAAAGGCTCAAGAAGCGCGTCCAAGAGGAAAATGAAAAGTTTAAGAAAAAAAAGCAAAGTCTTGCCGCCAAGGCTTACGACGACACAGTGACATTGGACCAAATAGCAATCATCGAAAGGAAAGAGAAAAAGAACAAATGAGCGCTACGAAAAGAGAAGCTTCAAGTAAAAAAGCGGCGAGATGTACTCTTTCTTTGCCTCTTCGTTTGTGAATGTGCCTGCAATCGCTTCTCTTGCCTTTGGGCTTTTTGCAGCCTTGCTTATCACAAAATTCAAAAGCCACTCTATCTTGCCCAATTTCTGCATCGCATAGCTTAGCTTTAGCTCATTTTCTATCTCCGCCCAAAGCTTTTGGTCATATTTGGCAAGCATTTCAGCGTCTGTTCTGCCAAAAGAAAGCGCTTCATCTGCAACTTCAGCAGCAATTTTTCCAGAAGTCATAGCATTTCCAATCCCTTCACCAGAGAACGGGTCCACAAGCCCAGCCGCATCCCCAACCAGCAAAAACCCATCTCCGCTAACCTTTCTCTTCTTTGAGCCAAAAGGCAAAGACCATGCGCTTATGGGCGACAATTGCTTTGCGTTTGCAAACCTGCTTTTGAAAAGCGGGTTATTGTTGATAATGTCAAGCATTGCCTTTTGCAAATTGACATTCCCTTTCTTCATGTCGCTCATCACCATGCCGACCCCAACGTTGGCGATTCCGTGCTCCAAAGGAAATATCCAGAAATAGCCAGGCAAAATCGACTTCACAAAATGTATCTCAAGAGTCGAATTCATCCCGCTTATGCCGCTATAGTACGCCCTATATGCTATGCACGTGTGCTGCGGATCCACATCCGCGCCGCGCGTCTCTCTTGCGACAACAGAAGCAACGCCATCCGCGCCGATCACAATCTTAGCTCTAAATTCCATCTCCTGCTTTGCCTTGTCCCTTGCGCGCACACCTATCACTTTCTGGCCCTCCTTTACCAGGCCAGTCACTTCAACTCCTTCATAAGAATCACACAGTCTTTTAGCATTATCCCAAAGAATGTTGTCATACACCATGCGCCGGCAAACATATCCTTTTGAAATCTGGCCATCGCTGCCTTTGAATGGGATAGTCACAACAGTGCCATTGGGAGAAGAGAAAGTGATGCCGACTACTTCACCATGCTCGGCCTTCTCAAGCGCATCAGTAAGTCCAAGCTCGCGCAAGACACCAACTGATTTTCCAGAAATTGCATCTCCGCATGTTTTGTTTCTCGGCCAATTCTCCTTCTCCAACAGCAGCACTCTCCTTCCTTTCTTTGCAAGAAATGTCGCTGCCGTCGAGCCAGCAGGCCCGCCTCCAACAACGATTGCATCATAAAGTATCTCCTGTGTCATGCTTGCACCTTGCATTGGCTTTTTACAAGCGAAGGATAAAAAAACTCTTTGTTTACTTTCCCTATATGGCAAGCAGCACCGCCTTTTCAGGGGTAAAAATCACCTGGCTTGGCCATGCTTCTGTAATGCTGGAAGGAGACGGGCTGACTTTCTATATCGACCCTTTCGTCCTTCCAAAAGGCGCAAAGCCAGCTGACGCAATCCTTTATTCTCACGGCCATTTTGACCACTGCGTTGCGGCCCCCTCAATCACAAAGCCCAGCACAGTCCTTTTAGGGCACGGCTGCAAATTGCCTTGCAAGCTGATTGAGATTGGGCAAAAGGAAAAGATAGGCAGTGTAGTGGTCGAAGCAGTCCATGCCTACAACATCAACAAGCCCTTCCATCCGAAAGGAAGCGGCGCAGGCTTCATCTTGCGCTTCAAAGGGGCGTCCGCCTATTTTGCCGGAGACACAGATTTCATACCAGAAATGAAAGGCTACAAATGCGACATCGCCCTTCTTCCAATAGGAGGCACTTACACGATGAATGAGCTTGAGGCAGCCGAAGCAGCTGCGGCAATCATGCCCAAGCTGGCAATCCCGATACATTACAATTACTTGAAGGAGCTTTCGGCAGACCCGGAAAAATTCAAGGTAGCAGTGGAAGAAAAGACGGGAGGGAAAGTAGATGTGCGCATCCTCTCTCCCCTCGTGTAAAAAGTCTAGGATAGGTGGCATATGAAGAGGCTTTTCATCCTTTTGCTATTTTTTTCATGCCTCTCAGCAGAGCGTTTCAGCGATTGCATCAATCCTTCTGCTCTTGAGCGCTTTTGGCTTTCTCCTTCTTATGTCTCCTCAAACCCATACATCTACAACTTTGGTTTTTCGCGCATCTACTCGTTGTCGTTTGAAAAAACATTGCCGAGCCTGGGCGCAGACAACGCCTCAATTCTAAGCTGGGATGAGCTTCGCTCAGCTTATGGGCTGAAAGAAAACCAAGAGCTCCTCCCAATCAAAAAGGGCCTTCAAGGCGCCTCAGAAGCGCTGGCTGCAGCCAAAGAGGCCTCTTATTCTGCCCAATCTTCCATGCTGAAAGTCAAAGAGCTTGCCAAAGAATTTGAATATTCCGCAGAGAACGTTGCGCTTTTTGCGGCAGGGGTATTTTTTCTTCCGACCTCCCCTCTTATTTTCGAGATGGTGGTGCTTTACAAGTTTTGGAAAACAGGCGAAGCGTACTATTATGCGACCACCTTCCCAAACAATTATGCGGAAGCTCTTTCGAACTTCGCAGATGCTTATGAGCAGCTGAACTCTGCTTCAATCCAAGCGGCTTTTTTGGCGCAGAAAGCTTATGATGAGCTGGAGCTTGCAGGCGCAGGCAGCCCCGCCTACAGCGGCGTCGCAAAAGAGCCATTTTTCTATGCACAATCGAAGGCATCGGTTTTCTCCCCTTTCTGCTTTAAGCAGAGGCAGCTTTCAGACAGCATCGCTGAATATTTTGCAAGCAAGCCTCAGCTGCCCGACTTTTCGAACCTCAGCTTCGGAAGATACCTCGAGCTTGCGGGCGGAAAAGAGAACTCCTCGATTATTGTCTTTATCGGGCTTTACCAAAACCTCTCCGAAGCATACAAAGAAATGGAAAACGAATATCTGCAAGCAGAATTCCAAGCAAAAAACAAGCTGGCTAGTCTTTCGTTGAAGATTGAGGAGTTGCGCAGACAAGATATCCATCTTATACCTGATGCCCAGCCAGCCCAGCTGCGCGAAGTCTCGGTTGGCAAGGAATTTTCTGGGATTGCAAGCGGCCTTGTTCAGGCAGAAAGCGAATATGAAAAGGCAAGCAGGCTTCTCCAAGCCTCAAAAGAAGCAAAATCCTCAAAAATGAAAGACTATCTTGCATCCGCAATAAGCCTTGCCAAAGAATCAGCAGAGACTTCAGAAAATGCTTTATCCTCCCTTTCCTCTGTGCACGCCTCCGCCATTCTTGCAGTTGAAAACACGCAAACCCTTGCCGACCGGACAATCAAGAGAGCGCAGGAAACCCTGCAGCCTCCTGCCTCGCTTGCGGCTTCGCACAATACTATCTTGGCAAACAGCCTTTTAAATGACGCAAAAGCAGCCTATAGCCAAGCTTCGCTTGAGCCAACCTTAGGCAAGAAATACAAAGCCTACTTTACCGCCTATCGCCTTGCCGATTCCGCCCTCGTGCTTTCTTCGGATGCAGGCTCTGCAGATTCCAAAAGCCGCCTTCTTGAGCAGCTCAATTCTTTTGCAAGCTTTCTGGACGCGCTGGAAAAGGACGGCTTTGATGTCGAATACGAAAGGCAGCAAGCCAAAGAGCTGCAAAGCTTGCTTTCTTCCTCCTCTTCATACACAGGCGAGCTTTTCCAAAAAATCAGCAAGCTTTTGGCAGACAGGAAAGAATTTTTGCTGCAGCAGCTTTCTTCCAAAGCCGCCCGGCTGGAGGCTGATTTTTGCGCCTTGAAAGAGGATGTGTCTATTCTGCGGAGGCAATCCATGCTTCTTCTGCCTGAATTCGACCAGCTTTCTGCATATTTTGCCGGATGCAAGCTGGATTTGGAGAGGGCGGCAGGCAAGCTCAAAAGCATCCAAGAGTCATTGTCAAAGGCAAGGCTTGACGCGCAAAGGAAAATACCAGAATTCCTTTCTTTCGAGCTTTCAAAAAATGCAAAAGCATTTGAGTTGCTGCCAAGCCCAATTTTGGGAAAAAAGCAAAGGGCGCAAATTACGATTTCCACCGTAAATCCCTCCCCTTTTGCCTCAAATTCCCCAATTTCATTCCATGCAAAAACGACAATTCCTGTCTATTCCTCTGAAATCGTCTCTGGAAATGTGATGGATGCATTTGGGGCAGAGTCAGGCTCGACAATCACTTTGCCCTCGGTTTCGGCATACCAAAACATAATTCTCAAATTCGAAAAAGATTACGAGCCGGCGCAGCGAATCTCCTCTTCTGAAAAATGCAAGGTGGCATCGCCCGAAGGAGCATGGGTGGAAAGGGCAATTTCGGTGTTCTCCAAGTCGGACCTAGAAACTCTTTATCTAGATGAAAAAGTCGACGGGCAAGTTGAGGACGCATATGCGCATATTTCAGGAAGAGCTTACCGGCTCTACCAATCTGATGGCAGCCTGAAAGGCCCAATCTACTTTTTGCCAGCAGGCCAGCACACGATTTCAGTCAGGTTCCTTCTTTCAAAGCCATTCTCACTTGCGCAAAAAGAGCGCGTGCATTCTACCGAAAGCGGCAAGCACAAAATATCCTATATCGTGGAGGTGCAAAACATTTCTGTGGCTTGCGAAGAGTTCTCAATAACTCTTTCAGAGCCTTTCCCTGCCACTAATTTTTCAGTTGAGGGATTTGATTTCTACAAACCCTCTAAAATCTCGTTTTTGTCCTATGCTGGCAGGACATCAGCCGCCTTTTCATTCCAACTGCAAAGCTCTGCCCCAAAATTCCTGGTCTCTTTCGAGATTGCTGACGTTCAGGCTGCGCTTTCAGATGCGCTCATGCAGGCGGAATTGCAAGTGCTTTACCACAACCGCTCAAAAG
This sequence comes from Microcaldota archaeon, assembly GCA_026413765.1. Classification (GTDB taxonomy): domain Archaea; phylum Micrarchaeota; class Micrarchaeia; order Anstonellales; family Anstonellaceae; genus UBA10161. The sequence continues at coordinate 54,949 of JAOAKI010000014.1, forward strand.
ATGCCGAGCTTCTCTCAACCGCAAAACTTCTGCTGCAGCAAAACAAAACAAAGGAAGCGCTTGCGCTGCTTTCGCAAATAGGCTCTCGCCCAAGCTTGCCTGAGCCGAAAGAAGAACAGTTTGAAAAAGAAAACACGCAAGCAATCGAAGCAATTTCTCTTGCAAAAGAGGCCCTCTCCTCTATCCAAGCTTATGATTCTCCATATTTTGCTCAGCTTTCCAGCCTGCTTTTTGATCTGCAAGAAGGGCAAAACCAGTCGTTGAAATTGCTTGAGGAAGGGAAATCCGACGCAGCCACCGCCATGCTAAGAAAGCGCATAGAGAAATACCGGCTGTCGCTTTCCTCTCTTTCTTTTAAGGCGGCCTCAGAGGCGGCAGACTCCTTGTCAGAAGCCAAGACAGCAGCCACCCAAAGCCTGCTTTTTTCTGAGATTGAAGAAGACATAAAGAAGGCGCACCTGCTTTATTCCCAAGGCAATCACCTCTCCTCGCTTCAGCTTTCCTTGAGCGCGATTGCGAAGCTCAAGAAGCTAAAAGAGCTCAGCCAGCAGCAAGAGCAAGAGCAAATCAGCCAAGCAGAAGAAATAAAAGCCAAATTTGCAGCCGAAAAACAGAAAGTCGAAACGCTCATCGCAAACTATTCCCAGCAATATTTTGCCCTCACCTCGCAAAGCAGACGCAAGCTGCTTTATACGCCTTCTGCTGCTTCGGAGGAGCTGGAAGCTGCCTCCAAAAAGCTTGCCGCCGCCTTCAAGCTAAAAGATGGCAAAAAAATCCTTTCAGAAGCAAACGCCTCCCTTACGCTTCTTCTTGAGCTTGAAAGTAAGCTCCAATCCATGCTCAGCCAAATAAAATCAAACGCCGATTCCTCTTTAGAGGTGGCAAGAATAGCCTTTCTTGAGGCAAACAAAACAGCTCAAAAAGAAGAGGCAGAGATGCTTCTAAAGGAGCTTTCAAAGTCCGAGGAGCTCTTTGCAAACGCCTTGTATGCGGATTCACTTGCGCTCTCTGAGAAAGTCATCAAAGCGGCAAACGCGATTGTCTCAAGGAATGCGCAACCAACCGACTTCAGGCTTGTCGGCCTTGGCATTGCCTCTCTTTTGTTCATTGCACTTGCAGTCTGGGCGTTTTCCTCTGGAATGAAGCAGCCGAAGCCAAAGAAACAAATACCGAAAGCAAGCCAAGAAAAGCAGCCCTAGCTTTCTTTTTATAAATTTTAGCGGGCATAGTCTCTTGGTGTGGGGATGCAAGATCTGATCTCTATCCGCGACCTTGACAAAAAAGAAATCGAGTTGTATCTGAAAGAAGCTTCAAGGATGGAGAAGATGCTTTCTTCTGGGCAGCTCTCCTTGCTTAAGGGCTGCATTGTCGCAAACATGTTCTTTGAGCCCTCCACAAGAACAAACATGTCTTTCCAAGCAGCCGCCAAAAGGCTGGGGGCAAAAGTCTTGACTTTCCACCATTCCACAAGCTCTACTGCAAAAGGCGAGACTTTTGCGGACACTGTCAGGATGATGGACGGCTATGCAGATGCCCTTGTCATAAGGCATTCGATGGAAGGCGCAGCACGCTTTGCCGCAGATTTGGCATCCAATCCCGTCATAAATGCTGGCGATGGCGGCAACCAACATCCGACGCAAACACTCATCGATCTTTATACAATACTCAAGCTCAAAGGCAAAATTGAAGGCCTCAATGTGACGCTGCTTGGCGACTTGAAGCACGCCCGCACAATGCGCTCGCTGCTTTATGGCCTTTCGATGTTTGGGGCAGAAGTTACCCTCTGCTCGCCAGAGCAGCTGAAAATCGACCCAGAAATCATTTCAGAGGTAAAAGAGAAATTTGGCGCAAAGCCAACGCAGACATCGAAGATAGATTTAGCAAAATGCGACGTGCTTTATGTTTGCAGGATACAAAAAGAGCGCTTTTCAGACCCATATGAGGCGGAGAGGATGCAAAAAGAGTTCCGTGTTGATCTGGAGCTTCTGTCCAACGCGCCGAAAAACCTTGCAGTCCTGCACCCGCTTCCAAAAATCGACGAAATACCTCCCGAGCTTGACTCTACTCAATTTGCCAAATATTTTGAGCAAGCAAAAAACGGAGTGCCGGTTAGGATGGCGGTCCTGTACCGCTGCATAAGAGGCTGAGGTTATGCCACTGATGGTAAAAAAAATAGAGGAAGGCACTGTGATGGACCATATCAGTGCAGGCATGGGCATCAAAGTCTTGCAGATCATATCTGCAAAATATCCGATAGAAAAGTCTGCTGCGCTTATAATCAACGTCCCATCAAAGAAGCTTGGCAAAAAAGACATCGTCAAGCTTGAGGGCGTCTTTGTGGACGAAAAAACTGCAAACAGGATTTCACTGATTGCGCCGAACGCAACAATGAATATAATCCGCAGGGGCAAAGTGGTTGACAAGCACAAGGTCGTCCTGCCCAAAGTCCTTTCCGACTTGCTCAAATGCCCGAACCCAAGATGCATCACAAGATTCGAGCATGTCCATACAACCTTTTTTGTCGAAGGAGGCAAACTACGCTGCAAGCATTGCGAAAGAACATTCCTGCCAGAGGAATTCGAATGAAATCCACATTCATCAAGGCCAAGCCAGCATCGATCGTCCTTCTGCTGAAAGACACAAACCAAGTCTGGTACCCTTCAAAGCTTGCAAGAGGTGCAAACTGCTCTTATGTCTATGTGGTCTCTGTTCTTCAGAAGCTTTCAAAATTCGGCGTTGTGGCGGCTGAAAAGAAAGGGAAGCAGAAGTATTATCGGCTGACAGAAAAAGGTCTGCAGCTTGCACTCCTTCTGGACGAATTTGTCAAAAGGTGCGATTCGATCAGCGCAGAAGCCAAGCCTTCGCAGCCTTCCGCGCAGCAGCAATAGGGCACATAAGCAGCTTTTTATATTTTGTTTTTGTTCAGAATTTGGGTGGTTGTTTGCCAGCTATAAAACAGCAGCCTCCTGCTGAACAGTCATTGCTGTCTTTCATTCCTCAAGGGCTGCCTCGCACTGCAGCAGAGTATCTTGTCTCAGGCGCGATTGGCGGATTGGTTTATTTTGGCTTTTTCATCCTTGTCTTGGGTCTGCTCTTCTTCATTAAGGACAATAACATGGCGTTAATTTTTCTTCCCTTGACTTGCGTCATTCCTCCTCTGACAGGGGCACTTTCAGCACTTGTGTTTGAGCGCGTAAGGAACAGGCCTCTTTCGCTCAAGTCTGCTGCAGCTGTCGGCGCGATTGCTGGGCTGCTTGGCTCTTCAATTTCGTCGCTCGTGGCGCTTCTTGCAAGCTTTTTTGCCCCGCCAAATTCTGTTTTCAGCCTTTTGCAGCCTCTGCTGTTGTTTGTCGCCCTTGCAGTTTTGGCTGTCGTTGACAGCATTCTTGCTGCGTTGGGAGCAGCAGTAGTTGCGCATATCACAAAATCGTAATTTTATGTCTCTTTTGCAGGATTTCCAAAACAGCGTTGGCAGCTTTGACATAGCAATAATCGCCGCTACGATCTCAATACTTTTAGGCGGCATTCTTTTTGGCGTCGGCTTGGGCTTTGGCGTAAGGAGGCTGAGGCTCCTTGGAGCAGAAGAGATTGCGCAAGGCATAATTTCCGCAGCAATGCTTGGCGCGATAATCTCTTTTGCAGCCTTGCTGAGCTCTGCAACTTCTTCAATAGTTCCTGCGCACAACATTCCCCAATGCGCGCAAGTGGAAAAGCCAACAAGCTCGCCTTTCTCCTATTATGCTTGCTTCCTTTCCGCATACTCCAGCTCGTTCAACCGCCTTGCGATACACATTTCCAGGTCTTCAGAGATAGCAGGCATGGTCGGGACGCTGAACATCAAAATAGCAGAAACATCTTTTGCGCCTTTCTTTGCGCTTTCTTCCTATTCGCAGCAGCTTTCGTCATTGGCGTTCGAAATGCATTCGCTTTCTGCTCTCGCCATACTTGAGCTTGAGGTTGCCTTTGCAATAAAAGATTCCGCGCTGGCTTTCTTTTTGCCGGCAGGCCTAATATTGAGATCTTTTTTTGCCACGCGAAAATTAGGCGCAGCGGTGATGGCGATCGCAGTTTCCGCCTATCTTGTCTATCCTTTGCTGTTCTTGCATGCCTTCCAGTCAAGCAAAGTTCTTGACGCATCAAAAGAAGCCCTCGAATACACCGAGCGCTTCAACCAAACCTTTGCTTCAATCCCACTACTTGATTTTGACTCGCCAGGTCAAGTCAAGGCAAAGATTGGCCAGATGGCGCAGCAGGACTTTTCAGACGCTCTCCAGCCGATTTTTTCAACCACCTTGAGGGCAATCAGCCTCGCAAAGACCGACCTCATAATCTACCCACTCGTTTCTATCCTGGTCTCCGCGGTTGCGGCAATCGAATTCTATCGCATATTTTCTGCCACCGTCTTCCTCTCATTCATCGATTCAATATAGTCCAAAAGGAACTTTCTGTTTCAAATGGCACACAGCTCTTTTAAACCCGCTCTAGCAGTGTTCTTGGCTTGACGGAGGTGCAAGCAATGGCTCAAATGCAGCAGGCTATGCAACAAACATTCTTGGTCGTAACCAGATTTAAAAGCAGCAATTATGCCGAATTCAGGTTCTTCTTGTCTGAAAGAAAAGACCCCGGCATGTGGCTGGTCAAAGAAGGGCAGCTGGTGTACTCTGCGCCACTTCCCTTGGCCATCAGTAAGCTCCTTCCAAAGCCGAAAGGACTTTATTTGATGGGAACAGCCGACTTTCGCCTAGATGGCAACGGAAACGCGTTCTTGGAATACATCGGGCAAAACTTGTTTTACAGGGGAGAAAGCAAAGATTCTGCCATCAAGGCGCTTACGCTCGAAAAGATGATGCTTGATTTTGCAAAAGACAACTTGAGGAAAAACGGCACTCAAAAATTCGGAGTGGCATTCGACAAAGAGAATCCAATAGTTGAGCCCGCCATCCTTTAGAAGCTTTTTTCAATAAGCGAAAGCGCCCGCCTTATTTTTTCGAATGCGGCATCAAATCTCTGCCTATACACGTAAGCAAGCCCCTCAGCCAGATCGTCATTTTCCTGCATAGGCGAAAGCACAAACCTGTAGCGCCTCTTTTTTTGCTCAATTATCCCAAGCCTCTTGAGCTGCAGCAAATGGTATCTAATAGCTTTCGGATTCGGCTCCTCCTTTTTTATTTGCCGGACCTTCTCGATTATCTGGTGGATATCTGGGTCGCCGTGGGTCTCCCTTTTTTTGTAATGGAAAAACAGCAGAGCCTCAAGGACTTCCAGCAGCCCGGTTCTGGATTCGTTTGGATAGATAAGCCCAAGCGAGAGCGCCAAATATCGGATGAGGCCCTTGCGCGTCAATTTCAATTCTTCTGAGAACTGCAAGTCCCGCACGAGGCACTCTCCCCTGATCAGCTGCGCCTCTGGAATCTCCATAGATTTGCTGTGCGCGCCAAAAGTTAAAAATTCCAACGTGAAAATTGCCTTATGCTCAATCCAGCCACGCACTTTTATCCGATCCGACTGACAGCATACATAAGAAATGAGGTTGAGATGGAAATAACCGTGCGCAATGAAGGCAATGAGCCAAGATGGGTAGAATGCGACATCTCTGTGCCAGAGGCGATCTCGCTTGCACCTGACAGGCAGCTTTCAAAGGGGCGCGTGCGTCTCGGGATTGCCCTCCCAAACGCGAAAGCCACCAAAAAGGTCAAAATCTACGGCGGGGCAGGCTCTTATCCTGACACTTACTCCATCAGGCTGACTATCTATGGCTTTGGGATTGACGGCGCAATCGCAGAGCGCTATGACCTGAAAACCGAGCTTCGCTGCGAGAAGGCAGGAACTTGAAGCTCTTATGCGATCTTTTTGGTCAGAAGCGGCTCAATATGCGCCAGCACATTCGCAAAAACTTCCTCTCTCGGCCGATCTCCTCTGATAACCGCCCAATTATAAGAAAGAAACCCTTCTCTTGCCATTCTCAGATAGTTTTTTCGCACAAAATGAAGAAACTCCAAATCTTTCTCATGCCTGTCTGGCTTCCTTTGCATGCTCTTCCTTTTCTTTGCGACTGTTGGTGGTATGTCCAGCAAGACAACCAAATCTGCGCTTTTTGCCCCCAACGCGCCTATCTTCTTCTTCAGCTTCGCATAGCCAATCTCAGCGCCTTGGTAGGCAAGAGTGGAATGCAGATATCTGTCGCAAATGACAACAAGGCCCTCTTTTATCTCCTTGTCTACTTTCGCCTGCTCTTGCATTATGTCGTTCGCAAAAACATCGGCCAGTTTTTGTGCCGGAACGTTTGCCTTGCCTGAAAGATGAGCAAAAGCTTCCTTAGCTTTCTTTGTGGGGTATTTGTGCAAGCGATATCCTATTCGGTGCTGCTTGAGGTATTCTGCCAGCATCTTTATTTGCGCGCCTTTTCCCGAGCCATCAATGCCTTCAAACACCAAAAGCATGAGCATTTCTTGCGCTCTAATTTTAAAGAGCTTCTGCATTTTTCATCCATGGCATCCGTTCTCCTCACCGGCGCAAATGGCAGGCTAGGCTCTGCACTCTTGGTTGCGCTTGCCAAAAAAGGCTTCAAGGTTCGGCCAGTTTTGAGGGAGCAAAATCCATCTTACAGAAACGCAGTCGTCTGCGATCTTTCCCGCAGCCAGCTTTCGGAAGAGGACTTCAAAGGGATAGATTTTGTTGTCCATGCAGCAGGGCTGGTCGGGGACCACCCATACGACAAGCTTTTTTCCTCAAATGTGCTTACAACAAGGAACCTCCTTGCAAGCTGCCCATCAACAATAAAAAAGGCAGTCATTGCAAGCTCTATTTCGGTCTATGGGGATGCGCCGAAAGGAGGGCAGATTTCGGAATCCTCTCCTTTGCGCCCAAAAACTCCTTATGGATTAAGCAAGCTTGCCGCAGAAAAGGAGGCTTTGAGCTATTGTGGCAAGTTCCCAATCGTTTTGCTTAGGATAGGCATGATTTATGGGCCTGGCTTTGAAGAAGGCTATTTCACTGTCCTGGACTTTCTTTCAAGGCGCAAGATGTTCTTCTTGGGAAAAGCCGACAATAGAATTCCACTTGTGCACATATCCGACGTCTGCTCTGCATTTCTGTGCGCGCTTAAGGCAAAAACACCGCAGTGCGCCGCATACAACATAGTCGGAAAAGAGCAGATGACGCAAAAGCAAATTCTCCAGCTTGCATCCTTGCTGCTCGATGTCCCTCCACCTGCAAGGCACGTAAACCCTCATCTGCTTTCTGCCTCAGCCAAGCTTCTTTCCTTTTTTGGCAAAAAGCTTGATTTCGACTTGGAAAACATACGCCAGCTTTCCGCTGACCGCGCATTCCTCATCCAAAAAGCAAAAAAAGAGCTGAAATGGGCCCCAAAAGTTGCGCTTTCGAAAGGGATTGCAGAAATGATAAATATATATAAAGCCAAAAGGCATGCATTAAAGCAAGTGGTTTTGTGATAGGCAAAACTGAAAAATACATCAAAGAGGAGCTGGAACGCAAGGGCGCGCTCTTGTTTGCGCTGATAGACCCACTTGACTATGCCTCTGAGCAGCAGGCAGCCAAGACCGGCGTAAGCGCCGCAGAGGCAGGGGCAGACTTGATATTGGTTGGTGGAAGCATAGGCGCCCAAGGCGAACTTCTTGATGTGGTCTGCAAGCTTATAAAAGAAAAAGCAAGCGTTCCCGTTGTGCTTTTCCCTGGCAACATCGCGACAGTAAGCAAGTTTGCCGATGCAGTCTACTTCATGTCGTTGCTCAACAGCCGCAATCCATATTGGATCAGCCAAGCTCAAATGCTTGCGGCATTTTCAATCAAGAAGCTCGGATTAGAAGCCCTGCCAGTAGGCTATATAGTGGTTGAGCCAGGCGGAACAGTGGGCTTCGTTGGAGACGCCAACCTTGTGCCGCGCGACAGGCCGCATATAGCTGCCGCATTGGCCCTCTCTGCCCAGCTTTCAGGCCATCGTTTTGTGCTGACCGACTGCGGCAGCAATCCGCGCACAGGCCATATGCCGCTTGAGATGGTTCGAGCAGTCGCAAGCAACATCTCAATACCTTATATTGTCGGCGGCGGCGTCCGCACTCCCAAAGAAGCGTCATCAATCGTTTTGGCTGGGGCAGACGCAATTCAGGTGGGCACCGCAATCCAGAAAGGCAACCCAGAAGCCAAAATTAAGCAGCTTTCATCTGCAATCCATGAAGCAGGCAAGAAAAAGCGAAAATCTTTTTGACTTAAGGCGACAAAAGAGGCAGCCGCTATGCAGAAGATAGAATTCAAAAGCCTGTCCTTCCTTGTATATCCTGGCGTCTATTTGCCAGCCGAGGACTCTTTTTTGCTTGCAACTTACGCCTCAGCTATAGTTGGAGGAAAAAGGATCCTTGACATGGGCTGCGGATGCGGAATTGCGGCACTTGCTGCTGCAGCTGCCGACCGCAATAACATTGTCATCGGAGCGGACATAAGCCCGCAAGCAGTGGCATGCAGCAGAGAGAATGCCAAAAACAACAGCCTGGCAAACTGCTCATTTTTTGTTTCAGACCTTTTCAGCTTTCTGCCAAAATCTTCGTTTGATGTTGCACTTTTCAATCCACCCTACCTTCCGACATCTGCCAGCGAAAAGCTCAAAGGCGCAGAGAATTTTTTTTATGACGGCGGAAAAGACGGGCTTAGGACAATTCGAAAATTTGTCAGAGGGCTCAATGCATTCCTTGCACCGAAAGGAAAAGTCGCAGTAGTCGCAAGCTCACTTTCTGATGGGATATCAAAAACAAAGGAGCTGCTTGAAAGCAAAATAGGCCCAGCCAAGATTGTTTCCCAAGAGTCTTTCTTTTTTGAGAAGATTGCCCTCTTGGAGGCGACTAAGCATGCCTAATCCTTACCAGAGATTCAGGGTTGTTCTTGTCGAGCCGCAATACGAGATAAACGTTGGCGCAGTTGCCCGTGCAATGAAAAATTTCGGCTTTTCAGAGCTTTTCTTAGTGAATCCAAAATGCGACCACCTCGGCATAGAAGCAATAAAGCATTCAAAGCACGCATCCGAAATCCTTGAAAATGCGTCGGTTTGCAGCTCACTTGCACAAGCCACAAAAGGCTGCGATCTGGTTGTCGGGACAACAGGTGTTCTCTACAGGCATTGGCACAAGACTTTCCGTTTCCCAATCTCAATAAAGCAGCTCAAAAGCAAAATCAAGCAAAGCAAAAAAAGAAAAATTGCCCTTCTTTTCGGGAACGAGGGCACCGGCCTTTCTGAAGAGCATATATCTTCATGCGATTTGCTGGCAACAATCCCTTCCAACCCTGCCTATCCTGTCTTGAACCTTTCGCATGCGGCAGCAATTGTGCTTTATGAGCTTTCCGACCTTCCTTTGCAAAGCTTTTTGCCGGCGCAGAAGGGGTCAAAAGAGCAGCTGCTTGGCGCTTTTTTCAGCCTCGTTGACAGATATGCGCGCCAACTGCGGAACCCAAACAAAACAAAAGTAGCTTTCAGGCGGCTAGTTGGGAAATCAATGCTTGCTGAAAAGGAATGCGCCACCCTGCTGGGCGTGCTGCGCAGAGCGCTGCGCGAACTTGAAAGCAAATGAACACTACTTTTTCTTGCTTTTCACAATCTTTACTTTCGAAGGAGTCAAGAGTATTTTGTCGTTGTCAATCCTGGCAATGTCTCCATTTATTTTTGTGATATGCATCTTTATGTTGTCGATAATCTGCCTCAGCTTGTTTGGCTGCTTGCTCATCGGGCTGACATTCAAAAGGATTATGTTCTTTGCCTTAAGCTCCTCCATTATTATATTCACGTCGTTTTCGCTCTCAAGAGCAATTGGCTTTACATAGAAATCAGCAGCCTCGTGAAGGACATCGACATTTTCCATCTCAACAGCATTCATGTATTCCTCAAGGTTTATTTCCTTGTTTAATCCAATGCTTTTAGTTATCTTTTCAAGTATGCCCATCCTCTCACCTCAAATTGTCGGCACCTTCCTTATTCGAAGTATAGCTTAATAAGGCTTATTATTCTCTGCCTTTTCCCCCTTTAAAATCTTTTATGCTTTTTTGCTGTATTTACCAACCAAAAGCAGGTGTAGGCGTGTGCAGCATGTCAAAATCATTTTCAGAAATCCTTTCTAAGCCCACAGTCTTTGCGGACAGGAACGTGCTTTCTCCGCATTATGTGCCCGAGGTTCTGCCCTTCAGGGAAGGGGAAATATTAAAGATTATGGAAGGGCTTTCGCCAGTGTTCAACAACCAAAGGCCGCGCAACATGTTCATCTACGGGAAAACAGGCACAGGCAAGACGGCATCAGTCAAGCACGTCATCTCAAAGTTCGAGTCTTACAACCAGCAACAATCCAGCGTGGTGGCAAAAGCAGTGTATGTCAATTGCAGGATGTACAATTCGCGCTATCGAGTTGTGCAGAAGATAACCAAAGAGCTTCTGCCAGATGTGGATTCAATGGGCTTTGGGCTGGCTCTGCTTTACGAAAAAATGAAAGAGGAGATAATGCGGCGCAAGATGCACCTGGTAGTTGTCCTTGACGAGGTTGACATGGTCAAAGACCTGGACGACCTCCTTTACACACTGACTCGCTCAAACGATGAGCTTCAGTCAGGCAGCGTGTCAATCATCGGAATATCCAACAAGCTCTCCTTCAAGGACCAGCTTGACCCGCGCTCAAAAAGCTCTCTTTGCGAAAATGAATTCGTTTTCCCAACATATACTGCCCCTCAGCTCCAGGAAATCCTTGCGCAGAGGGCAAAGCTAGGGTTCAAGGAAGGCGCTATCGAAGAGCCTGCAATAAACCTCATCGCAGCCATCACAGCGCAGGAATCAGGAGATGCCCGCTATGCATTGCGGCTGCTGATTAAGTCCGGGGAAATCGCAGATGAGAAAGGCGCCACAAAAATAACAGACAGAGAGGTCGAAGAAGCCCGCCGCTCAGTTGATAGGGATGTTGCTTTCGATGCAATCTGCACCCTTCCTGACCACCAGCAGCTGGTGCTGCTTGCGATCGCCAACCTCTCCCTTGACAAAAGCAAAATCAGCCGCTTGGGCGAAAAAGACCAGGAGGACGACTTTTTCCTTACCTCTGGCGAAGTTTATGAGGAGTATTGCAAGGTCGCCCGCAAGCACCGCAAGCCGCGCCGCTCTGCAAGATGGTACCGCGAGTACTTAAACGACCTCGAGATGCTGGGTCTCATTACTACTGTTGAATCGGGAGCAGGAATGCGCGGGAGGACGCGCTTGATACGTATAGGCTATCCGCCTTCTGACGTGAAAAAAATCATAGAGAAAAACTTCACAATCATCGAGGCAGGTGAATGAATGCAGTCTGCAGTAAAAAAATCGGCACTGGCGATTTTTCATGCATTAAGGCTCAAAAGGCTGCCTCGCACAGGTTGGCTTGAGGCGATGGAATTGCCGGAATCGGTCGCAGACCACTCTTTTGGCGCAAGCTTCATCGCACTTGTGCTTTCGCGCATGGAAAAGCTGGACAAAAAAGAGGAAGCAGCGCTCCTGTCCAGCGTCCTGCTTCACGATCTGCACGAGGCGCTGACGGGTGACCTGTCGCTTAGGCAAAAAAGCTATGTCTCTGCAGACTATAAAAAGGCGAAATCCGACATTCTCAGCGGCACCTTCCTGGCCAAAGACCCACATTTGCCTCTGCAGCCAAAAATCATGCAGCTTTGCCATGATGCAGACAGACTTGACCTCCTTTTCCAGGCGCTAATCTACAGGCAGCTTGGAAAAAAGACCGATTCTTTCATAAAAACAGCTCTTTCTGAGCTCAAATCAGCAAGCGCACGCAGGCTTGCAAGAGAAGCAGTCGCTCTTTCGGAAACTATTGGTCCATAAGTTCAAGAGCTTTTTTTACCGACATTCCTTCCCTGATGCCCAAATCGTCTGCCCAGCTTGTGAAAGATTTTATCTTGGCTTTGAAAAATTCGTCAAAATTTTTTACCCCCGAGACAAATGCGGCAATGTCGCCATATTTCTCTGCTGCCTCTTTTGAGATGTAGCCGCAAGCCACATACCCTCTTTTTGCCTTCACAATCAGCAAAGGCACGTTGCCAAGCGGGAAACTCAACCCAACATATTCCCTGCCTTCAAAAACAAGCTTCTCCTCAGCCATATGACCCCTCCGGAATTGCCTACCATCTTGGCCCGGAATTCCATCTGTCAGTTGGAGGTCTGAAATTTACGTTTCTGCTTGCTTGCAGAGCAGCTCTCTTTTTCAGCTTTTCAAATATTTTCCGATGCTTGCCGCACGAAATGCAGTAATAGCTTTCTATGAACGTGGTGGCCTTCACGTCTTCATTGGTTTTCAGTTCGGTTGAGAAGACGTTCACCTTGCTGAATTTGACTGCCTTGTCTTTAGGCATTGTCCTGCCGCACGCAGCACAAGTGACTAGCCTTTCCCTGCCTCTTTTCTTGCTTGCCATAAAACTCACTTTTCCCTAATTTTTATTGCATATCGCCCAGCCAGCTTTGCGCCCAGCTTCTGTGCAATCTGCGATTTCTCCGGATCAATCACAATCAGCTGGCCAGAAAACTTCTCAGTAAGCTCGCTTGTCTGGCAAATAGGGCATTTGTCCTCTTCAGAAACTAAAAGTTTGCATTTTTTGCAAGCCTTCATTTCTTCTCCTCCTTCTTCTTTTCTTGTTCCTTTGCAACCAGCCATTCGTCTTTGCCAAGACCTTCGGGCCTCATCGTAAGCCCAATCTTGCATTCTGGAATGCTTGGCTTGAGGCTAACGGTCGATATTTTTGCAAACACGCGGTCGCCTTTTTTAAGCGTTTTTTTGCTTTCTTTCCCAGTGAACGACATCGTCTTTTTGTTGTAGTTGAGGAAGTCATTTGCAATTTGCGAAAGATGGACAAGCCCTTCTATAGGGCCCAAAGACACAAATACTCCGAACTCCACGACTTCGGATACTTCAGATTCGACGATCTCGTTAATTTGTGGCAGGTATGTCAGCGCTTCAAACTCAACTTCGTAATAAGCCGCATTGTCCCCAGGCACAACCAAGCCATCTCCAGTCGCCTTTGCGTTCCAGACAGCAAGTATTATTCCCGCATCCTTGTCCACCCTTCTTTCATACTGTTCGCGCAATATCTGCGTCAAAGCATCCTCTAGCTTCATCGAAAAAAACTGTGGAGGAAGGCGAATCTTGTCTCTGCATTTCAGTACGTAATACATAAAGACACCATTTAAGTTAAAGGCAAGACAGGTTGCTATTTTCGCAAAAAAGGTTTAAAATAGCCTCACTTGCAAGCCAATCAAGAACATGTTTCCCCTGCACATGCGCCTTACCATGTCATGCCTTTTCGTAAATTTTTTTGAGCTTCAAGGCGTCTTTCTCAAGCAGTGGGGATTCGCAAATCACTCTCCCGCTCCAGCCATTCTCTTTCCAAGCTTTTGCAAGCTGCTCAAACGGCGGGGAGTTTGAAGATACTTCAAGATGGTTTTTCTCGCCTTTTGGCGTGAATTCAATGCCTGAAAAATGGCAATGGAAATCTTTCGCCGCTTTTGAGCCAAGCCTTTTTTCGACTTCATGAAGGACCTTCTCGTATTGGCTTTTGCTTTCAAGCCTTGCTTCTCTTGCATGGTAGTGGGCATAATCTATGACAGGCATCACCTTATCTATCCCAAAATGCTCTGCCAGATCAATTATTTCATCAAGCGACCCATAGGCAGACGGCTTGCCGGTAAGTTCTGCTCCAAGCGCAACCCCTCTTATTTTGAGCTCTTCCATCCTATCCAAGCAAAGCTGGTAGGTCTGAATCACCTGCTTTCTGCATTCTTGCTGCGGCCTTCCCATGTAATAGCCGCTGTGAATCACTACTGGCGAGGCGCCAAGCCAAAATGCTGCCTGCGCGCTTGAGACGATATGCCGTATGCTTGCCTGGATTTTGTGTTCCTCCTTTGCGCAGCAATTTATGTAATAGGGAGCATGGCAAGAAAGGCGCACTTTGTTTTCTTCCGCAGCCGTCCTTACTTCCTTTGCGGCCTGCTGCGACATTTTCACTCCGTATACAAACTCCACTTCCATCGCTCCAAGCCCAATATTCCTGCAATACATTACGCCTTCTGTTGTATCCCCATTTTTCTCCAAAATGGCAATAGGTATGCCTGCAGGCCCAAACTCGACATCCCCCATAATCTCACTTTTCTGCAAGATATTTGTATAACGCCAGCTTGAAAGCCTTGAGCGGCAAAAGTGCACACCCAAGCCGCGCAGGGCCTGGGTCTATCCCAATCAGCGACAAGACAAGCCTTTTGTCTGCTTTTTTTGCATTCTGCAGGCTTTCTCCCTTGACCCTTTCAGAAAGCATGGAAGCCGAAGCAGTGCATATTGCGCACGCCTGCGCTTGCCAGCCGATTTTTGCTATTTTCTTTCCCTCAACTTTTATCCACACCTTTATCCTGTCGCCGCACAATGGATTGTGCTCCTCTGCTTCAGTCGAGAAATCCTCAAGCTTCTCAAAATTTCGTGGACGCTTGTAATGCTCTATTATGTTTTCCCTATACAAGTCAGCGTTTTCCATTATCCAAGCCTCGCAAGGCATTTCTTTGCGGCATCCACCAGCCGTTCTGCCTCATTTTGGGTGTTGTAAAGATAAAAGCTTGCGCGGCAACTGGCAGCGGTTCCAAGAAGCTGCAAAAGCGGCTGAGCGCAATGGTGCCCTGCCCTGATGCATATTGCCTCTTGGTTTGCGAATTCTGCCACGTCGTGGGCATGTATTTTTTTGAGGTTGAACGAAACCAACCCAATCTCTTTTCGCGACGGACCGTACACTTCAGCTCGGCTGATGCGCCCTATTTCCTCCGCAAAGAAATCCGCAAGCTTTTGGGCATGCCGCTGGATATTTTTCATCCCTATTTTTTGGACATAATCAATTGCGGCTGCAAGCCCAATTGCGCCTGCGACATTTTGAGTACCAGCCTCGAACTTCTTCGTGGATTCCGCAAACTCTGTCTTTTGGAGAGTGACTGATTTTATCATGTTCCCTCCAAACAAGAATGGCGGCAAGCACTCATGGAGCTCTTTCCTGATGTAAAGAACCCCGATTCCCATCGGCCCGCATATCTTATGCCCTGAAAACGCAAGAAAATCGCACCCAATCTCTTTCACATCTACCTTCAGGTGGGGCACGCTTTGCGCAGCATCAACGCAGCTGTAAGCCCCGCCTTTTTTTGCTATTTTGCAAAGCCTTTTTGCGTCATTTGCGCTCCCAAGAACATTTGAGGCATGAATGAACGAGAAAATGAAAGGCTGCTTGCCCATTTTTTCTTGCGCATCCTCATAATCAATCTGCCAGTCAGAAAGCGAAATTTCTGCATAATCAATCTCTATTCCAAGCTCTTTTGCCTTTGCCTGCCAGGGGACAATGTTGCTGTGGTGCTCCATTTTCGAAAGCAGGATGCCCCTCTTTTCTTTCGCAGCAAGGCTGCAGGCCATAGTCGCAACCGCATTGAGCGCTTCAGTAGTGTTTCTTACAAATATGATTTCGCTTGCGTCCGCATTGATGAATTTAGCAACCTTTTTGCGCGCATTCTCGTACAGCTCGGTTGCCTCTTGCGAAAGAAAATGCGCGGAGCGATGCACATTGGCATTGCTGCTTTTGTAGTATTCTGCAATCGCATTGATTACCGCAAGCGGCTTTTGGGTGGTTGCTGCATTGTCAAGATATGCTATCTTTTTCCCATTTACCTTTCTTTTGAGGATGGGGAAATCTTGCCTTACTTTCTCAACGTCAATCATCGCCCACACCTTTGCATGCAGCCTCAATAGCCTTCGAGACGCTTCTTTCAGCCTTTTCTTTGGAAAACTCCCCAATTTTGTTCAATATTTCGCCTGCAAACCCCTCCACAATCGCCTTTCTTGCCTCGGCAGGCTTTATTCCTCTGCTTTGCAGATAAAACAGCTGGTCTTCATCCACTGTCGAGACAGTTGAACCATGCCCTGCAAGAACCTGGTTGTTGTGCACATAAAGCTGAGGCGAGATGTGGCACAAGGCGCGATTTGATAGCATCAGGGCATTTGCCGCAAAATGCGTGTCCGCCTCTGCGGCACTGTGGTCAATCGAGACTCCTCCTTGAATGCGTGTTGTTGATGAGCCAGCGGAAATATATCGCAGAACCATTCTTGAAAACGTTTTTTTGGCAAGATGATAGAGGCGCACCTTTCTTTCTATTTTCTGCCTCTTGTTTGCAACCGATATCTCATATCTTTCGCAGCGGCTGCCTTGCTTTTGCTGCACTATTGCTTCCTCCTCTTTCCTGGAAGCGCAGCCTATATTTGAGCTGGCCATCTTCAGCTTGCTTTCTTCGCCAATCACCGCAAGCATCCCGCTTTCAGCTTTGCTGCTCATCTTCTCATTCTGCACAAAGAAAGCCTCAACGCACGCACCGTTTCCCACTGCCAACATCCTGGCTTCCTGTAGCTGCGCAGAGCCAGATAGATTTTCGACAACTATCTGGGATGAAGCGCCGTCCTCAAAAAGAAAAAAGCTAGCGAAATATTGTGGCGGCTTTTCGCAGATGCGGATGCTTATTTTGGATTCGCCTTCCCCTGCCGCCACCACGAAAGCATCCGTAAATAAAGCAAACGAAAGCAGATAGTCGTCTGGCGCATAGCTGAGCATCTGCGCGCCAAGCTGCTCCCTTAGCGCACCGCCCCTCCTTAATGCCTCTTCAATAGAAACGACTGCGCAGTTGCCACTCCAGTTTGCCCTAATGCAAGCCTCTCCCTTTGTCATTTCAAAATCAACTATCGTCGCCTTTCCTTTCCTTTTTTGCAGCAAATAGGCTGCCTGCAGCCTTTTTTCAAGCAGCCACTGTGGCTCGCCCAAGAAATAGGAAATTCGGCGAACCTGCTCTTCAATCGGCAAAGAATTCATCCGACCGAGCCCTCCATCTCAAGCTCTATCAGGCGATTCAGCTCAACTGCATATTCCAAAGGCAGCTCTTTGACAATGGGCTCTATGAAGCCACGGACTATCATCGCCAAAGCTTCTTCCTGCGTTATCCCTCTGCTTTGCAGATAAAACAGCTGGTCCTCCGAAATCCTCCCTACGAAGGCTTCATGCCCTACTGTTGCGTGCTTGGTCCTGATGTCCATCACAGGGACAGTTTCAGCTTTAGATATGTCGTCTGCCATCATGCTGTCGCAGCGCACATTGCATTTTGCGCCTCGCGCTTTCTTTGAAATATGCACCAGCCCACGGTATCTGACAACGCCGCCAAAACGGCATATGCTTTTGCTTAACACCTTGCTGCACGTGTCTTCTGCCAAATGGATGACTTTCGCGCCAGTGTCTTTTACTTGCTTTTCTCCTGCAAGCGCAATTGACAGGTGCTCCGCCCTTGCTCCTCTTCCTACAAGGACACTGCAAGGATAAAGCATTGTAGTGCCAGAGCCAAGCGTCCCTGATACCCACTCCATGATTGCGTTCTCCTCGACAATCGCCCTTTTTGTATTCAAGTTATATACATTCTTGCTCCAATTCTGTATCGAGGTGTACCTTACTCTGCTTCCTTTCTTTGCGAATATTTCCACAACTGCAGAATGGAGAGAATTTTTTGTGTAATGGGGCGCAGAACAGCCTTCAATATATTGGACCTGGCTTCCTTCTTCGGCGATTATGAGCGTATGCTCAAACTGCCCAAATCCAGGATAGTTCATCATGAAATATATCTGAAGCGGCTGTGGCACGCTGACTCCTGCAGGAACATAGACAAAGCTGCCTCCTGACCAAAATGCCCCGTGCAGCGCGGCAAACTTGTTGTCAG
This sequence comes from Microcaldota archaeon, assembly GCA_026413765.1. Taxonomy (GTDB): domain Archaea; phylum Micrarchaeota; class Micrarchaeia; order Anstonellales; family Anstonellaceae; genus UBA10161. The sequence goes on from JAOAKI010000014.1 coordinate 72,734, forward strand.
ACGGAGGCACACATTTTGTCATGAAATATTTCTTCACGATTTCTGGGTATTCTTGCACCGCGCTGTCCATGTCCATAAAAATGACACCGAGGCTATCAAGCTCTTTTTTGAGCTTCTTGTAAAGAACCTCGGAATCGTATTGCGCCGAAACACCAGCCAAAAATTTCCTTTCGGCTTCCGGTATGCCAAGTCTCTCAAAAACCTCCTTTATGCTTTGAGGCACGCTATCCCAGCTTTCTGCGACCGCAAAGCCCTCTTTTCCTTTTGGCCTCACAAACCCCACTATGCTGCCGAAGTCAAGGCCGCCCAGGTCAGGCCCCCACTTTGGAATGGGCTTCTTCTCAAAAATTTTGAAGGATTCTATTCTTTTCTTCCTCATCCAATCTGGCTCGCCTTTAACATCAGAAATCTCATTGACAAGCTCTAATGTCAGCCCCTGGTGCTTTGCTTTATAGGCAACGTTGAGCTTGTCGTTCTCTGTGGGCTCCTGGCGCAGCAGCGCATCTTTCCCGTATTCGCTTAGGATTTTTTCATCCATCTTGACACCTCAAATGCTTCTGTATACCCACTGATACCCTTCTTCTTCAAGCTTGTGGGCAAGGCGCTGGTCACCTGAAAGGATGATTTTGCCGTCCCTCATGACATGCACAGCATCCACCTTCAACCCTTTCAATATTCGCGCATAATGCGTCACTATAAGCATAGAGCTTTGCGGGGTTATCAGTTTTTCAAGCATCTTTGAGATTTTGGAAATAGCATCGACATCAAGTCCCGAGTCAAGCTCATCAAGCAGCGCCAAACGCGGCTCCAATACCGCCAGCTGCAATATCTCGCTTCTTTTCTTTTCCCCGCCAGAAAATCCCTCGTTTATCCCTCTCTTTGCCAAAGCAGCCTCCATTCCAAGCATCGCCATTTTCTCGTTTAATATTTTCTCAAATTCGAATGGCGAGATTTCCCTGCCAAACCTTGCGGCATATGCCCTGCGAAGAAAAGAAGCAAGTGGCACGCCTGGAACTTCGTTGGGCGACTGGAATGCCATCAGAAGCCCAAGTGATGCTCTTTCATGCGGCTTCAGCCTGAAAAGATCTTTCCCATCAAAGACCGCTTTTCCGCTGACTTTATATTTGGGGTGGCCTGCCAAGGCAGAAAGAAGGGTGGATTTGCCAGAGCCGTTCTGCCCCATTATCACATGGACTTCTCCAGCGTTGATATCAAGGGAGATGCCTTTGACTATCTTCAAATCTCCGACAGAAACCTCAACATCTCTCAGCGAAAGCAATGCCATCCTTTCTCACCTTGCACAAATCAGGCATGGGTTTTTTGCCTTTCGGCTTTCTTTTTTTGCAAGCGCGATTATCTTCGCAATCTCAACATCGACCTTGCCTGCCTTGGCGCCCTTTTGCACCAGCTTTTTTGCAAGCGCAAGGCATGCTTGGCGCGCTTTTTGCGAAATCCGCCAGTTGCCTCTTTTGCCGCTTATGTATTGGGATACTGCCGCCTCGGTAGTCCCAAGGACCTTTGCAATAAACTCTCTCTTTGCGCCTTGCTTTTCCATCCCGATCGCCAGCTGCCTTGAGATAGCCGGCAGTATCTTCCAATAGACTTTTGAGCATGGCAACATGCAAAAATAACAATTGTTAAACTTAAATAGCTATCAACACTTACTTAAAGACTCTGCCCGTCTGCATTGACCAAAGCAGCAAATCCATCTCTTCCATCGGTATCTTTTTTCTTCTGCAGAAATCAAGCATCCTTTGCTCTATTTCCTCATATTTTCTTTTTGTCAGCGAGCGAGGCATGCTTATTACCTGGTATTCTGAAAGCTTGTGCAAGATATGCCTGTCAATTATTGCTATCTTTTCGCCTCTTCCGACATTCCTCAAATAGTGGCTTGCCTCTTTCAAACCAATCCCTTTTATCGTATTTACCAGCGCCTGGCGGGCTTTTTTGCTGTCCTGCTGGAAAGTCATCTTTTTCAGCTTTCGAATATGCTTTCTTGCCTCAACCAAATAGCGCGCCTTTTTGTTGTGGAATCGCGCCTTTCCCCTGAGTATGGCCGCAACTTGCTCTTCGCTGCCCTCAAAAAGAAGACCCTTGTTTTTGAGCTCTTTGACTGCCTCGTCACAAAGCAATGCGTTGCTTTGGGGCGTAAGCATGCAAAATGCCAGTTCCTCAAAAAGGCGCTTTGCGCCGGCTTTCTGAAGTTTTCTGAACTCAGCAAGCCTCTTTTTTATCTGCTGCTTCCTCTTTTTGTATTCTGCTGAAATGTCAGCCATCTTTCCACTCCAACTTTCCGTGGCCTGGGCAAAGAAGACGGTAGGGTATTTTTTCGATCAATGCCAAACTTTCAAGCAAGGCCTTTTCGTTCCCTCCCAAGTCGGTTCTTCCAACCATCCCTTCGGCAAACTTCGTATCGCCTGAAAATAAAAGCCCAGTGCCTTTGTCATATATGCAAATGCTTCCTTCAGTGTGGCCGGGAGTATGATAAAATTCAAGAAGATGGGCTCCAAATTTCAATGGTTTCATCGGGTTCGGCTTTGCGTTTTTCGGAATCCTCACATAAGGCCCTGAAAACGAGAACTCTTTTTCATGAAGCAAAACATTTTTCCATCCAGGGCGGACGCCGCCCGTGTGGTCAAAATGTCCATGCGTTAAAATGCACAAATCAGGCTCAAGAGGCACTTCTGTTTTTTCATCTCCAGCATCAATCAGGATTTTCCCAAGCTCGTTTTCTATCAAATAGATGTTGCTGCACAGTCTACCCTCAAAACTCAGCAGGTAAGTCTCATGCGCTATTTTTTTGAGCAAAAGATTCACCTTATCGTCATGTTGCCGGAAGGCAATATCGCAAGAACTTCTTCATACTCCGCGCCAAGCAATTTTGCAATCTGCCTTGCAGCCTGTCCCTTTTCAGCCCCGCCAGGATAAATCACAATCGGCATCGTTTGTGCATCTTTGTGGCAAGCAGGCAAACATAAAACCCTCTTTCCATCCAACCCAATTGCAAGCGCAAGCTGCGTTTTGTGGAACCATTCTCTCTTCCCTTCTATCGCAAATGCGCCTTTTCCCACATACCCTTTGTGCGCTGTCTTTGAAAGCTGGCTTTTTTGCACGCAATAGACATCGACTGCGGCAGCCCCTATCTTCCAGGCAGAAGAGTGCGACGCCGCAAATTGCGCGGCTTCCTTTTTTTCTTGCTCGGAAGCGTTTTTTCCATCAACCAAAATGGTGGCAGGTGCGCCCTGTATGTCTGCATGGAAAAACAAATCGCCGTCAGTCATCACCGAAGCGACAAGATGGTCGTTCTGGGCAGCATCTCTCCCAGCCAAAACCAGCCGTTTTCCAGAAGTGAAAAACCAATGGTATTTTTCATACCATTCTTTCTTCCTTTTCATTTTTGGCTCGATTTTCTCATCTTTGCGCAACGAGGCTGCCTTCTCAAGCTCTTCTTGCGTCTTTCTCAAAGCTTCCTTTGCCCCTTCAATTTTTTTGGCTATGCTTTTTGCAAGCTCAAAATAATGCGAAGCATTCCCCTGCGCATCCTTCCGCAAATCCAGCTTTATCTTCATCAGCATAGCGTTCAACCTTTATAGTTTAAAAATTGTTTTTATAAAAGGAAATCGGTGGAATAATGCGTACCTTGAGATTAGTGTTTCTCATATTCCTTGCACTCTCATCCATCTTATTTGCATCTCAGCAACCAACCCAAAAGCTCAAGGACGCCTTGCAGCAGCTGTGTGTTGGCGTGAGGGACCTGATTCCAGTGGCGGCAATGACGATGGTTCTTCTTGCCGCAGTTATCTATGCGACAGGGCAGATGATGGGGGCAGAAACCCGAGCAAGGGCAAACGTTTGGGCAACTTCTTGCCTTACAGGGGCGCTCATAGGAATATTGATAGCAGTGATTGCCCCTTCAATCCTAACTAACCTTGCCCCCCCAGGAACGCAAGTCAACTGCTAAAAAATCAGCGCTGCCTCTTGTTTTTAAAGCTTCATAGCCAACTTCCACAACTATGGAGCCCGCGCTTGCGGTAGGCATCAGTGTCAGCGTTATCATGCTTTTTGCTCTGCTTTTTGAGAAATTGCGCCTTCCTCTCATCCTAGGGATTCTTCTTGCGGGGATGCTGATAGGGCCGCACTCTCCTCTTGCCGAGCTAAAATGGGGCGATTTCAGCTTCAGCAACCTCATTATTTTTGACATCTCCACTGTTGGAGTCTTTGCTGTCATAGGCTCGGCCCTGATCCTTTTTGGTATAGGCCTGGAGTTTTCAGTAATACGCTTGGCGCAGGCAGGGCCATTCATTTTGCTTGCCACCGCCATAAAGGTAGGATTCACCTATCTTATTGCAAATTTTGTTTTGCTTTTGCTGGGCTTTCCCGCCCAGACAGCAAGCCTGGTTTCAGTTGCGCTTTCGTTTTCTTCCACGCCAATCATTATCAAATTGCTTGAGTCTTCAGGCAAAATAAGGAGGCCCGAAGTGCCCTTCATAATCTCCATCTTGGTCATCGAGGACCTCATTGCGGTCTTCTTGCTTGGTTTGCTTGCATGGCCTTCGCTTGAAGGCGAATACAACATATTTTTCTCTTTGGTCAAAGTTCTGGTCACATTCGTCTTTGCCTACGTCGTCCTTTCCAGATTCATCTCCAAATTCCTTTCTTTAATCTCGCATTCAGACGAGCTTTTGATCTTGGGCACGGTAAGCTGGGTGCTAATGATAGGCTATATTTCAGATGTCATCGGGCTGTCGTTTTCAGTCGGTGCTTTCCTTGCAGGCAGCACAATTGCAGGCTCATTTGAATCTAGGAAAATAGAGGACAAAATAAGGCCGTTCAATTTCCTTTTTGCGTCGTTTTTCTTTTTCTCAATAGGGCTTATGATAGATCTGTATTCAGTGATTTCCAACCCCTTTTTGCTTTCGGTCTTTCTTTTCTTAGCAGTGGCTGTACGGTTTTTTGCAGCAGGCATCTCTTCCTATCTTGCAGGCTTTGCAGGAAGGAACTCAAGCTTTTGCTCCACCGCTTTGCTGCCCGTCTCTGAGCTTTCTTTGCTTCTTTTGAGTCACGGGATTGCAAGCAACATCGTCCCACACTACATGCTTGGAAGTTTTGCCTTCGCAATATTGGTCTCCTCTTTCGTGTCGACCTGGACGATCGGCAGGGAAAACGAAATCTACAATTTGCTACTGAACATAAGCCCCCAGCTTCTCATCAAGAACATGCGCCTTGTCAGGATGACTATCTTGGGCATGCGCAAGGCAGTCGTCGAGTCATCGAAATATTATCGAGTTGTTGAAAAATTGCCTTCTATTACCCAAGGCACAACTGGCGTTTCTACACGGGAGCAGCTTGCAATAACCTCAAAAAACAGCGTCCTTTTTGCCCTCTGCTCTCTTCTGTTTTTTCTGGGCATCTTTTTGGTCCAAAGCCCCCAATTCAGCTTCCTTTCTTCATTTTTCATCTTTGTTTTTGTCTTGTTTTTCTTTTGTTCAGCCCTTTTCCTCGTCAACCTCAGCTCATCATTTTCTTCTCTTGCGAAAATGGTCTCCCGCTCGGCAAATGGAGCCAGATACTGCATCCTTGTGCACTCAGCGGCAGCAGCAACCTTTCTCTTCCTTTTTGCAGCCTATTGTATAGGCTATTTTTTTGTGCCCTCTTCGCTTGCGATTCTGCTTTCTATCCCTTCAATAGCGTTTGCGCTAAAAGAAGCCATCCTTGCATTCAAGCTGATTTCTTTTGGCGCAAGGCTCTAGGTCTTTTTTTGCTGCGGGGAAGGAGGCGTAGGGCTAAGCTGGATTTTCGGTGGCATGATAGGAGGCGAAAGGTTCACTGCGCGCACAACCAGCGTCCCATTTGTCCCGCATGCATAATTGATCGCGTTCAATATCAGCTCCGCATAAGAATCAGGCAGTCTTCTTTCCTTTACCCATCGGTCATTAATCTCTTTTGCAAGCTTTGCATCCTCGCTTGCATAGACAACTCCATCCATCTTCAGTTCCCCAACACCATCCATGTAAGATGCAGCATATGTAAATCCAATCTCCACCATATTGTTTTTCACAGATAGGGACTCTATTCCTATGTTGATGTTGAGACCAACTACCTCCTCTTCCTTGTTCCTCCTTGCCTCCACACGGTTTATCTTTATCGCTGTTATCATGCTATCAACCTCATTTTGAATTGCAATGCAAAATAATAAAAATCAAAGCCGCAATTGCTGACCAACTTTCAAAATCACCCCCTTTGTCGTGCTTCCCAAATCGTCAGCAAACTCATTTGGCTCCTGCATTATCTTGTCGAATGTATTGTACCCCATGGGTATTGCAACTTTGGGTCTCATTTCCTTGACGCTGCTGCTTGCCGCAAAAGGGTCCATAACTGCCCCGCCGCCGATAGGCACAATCGCGACATCGCAGCGTATCCTTCCCATGTCAGTAAAGCTGTAAGTGTCGCCTGCATAGTAGATGCTTAATCCATCTCCCTTCAACAAGTAGCCGACAGGATATTGCGATTGCGGATGTATCGCCTTTATCACCTCGACATCAATGCCTTTCAGTGTGAATTTGTCCTGCACATGAACCTCGATCTTGAACCTCTCTGACAAATCTATCCTTGAAAGGGCAGGCTTTGGGGCTATTACCGATGAAAAGCACCTTTCGGCTATCTCCTTTACTGTCTCTGGCTCGCAATTTGCGGGTTCTTCATTTGGCAAAAAGATCATGTCGCATTCCTTCACGTTCCTTGGAACCAGCGCGGACTTGACAAGCCTTCTGTATTGCCCTATCTGCTCGGCAACCGATGGACTAAATAGGCTGACAATGTTGCCTAGCCTTATTTCAAAGCAATTGTGCCCAAGGTAGGTTATTGCCCTCACGATGGGTTTGACACGCCGCAAATTTAAATACATAATGCCAATAGTCTTATATGCGATTCACTAAAGCCACAGCTGCCGTGGCATTTTTTTTATTGCTTTTCGCAAGCGTTGCGTTTTCTTCGAACTTCAGCCTGCGCTCTCTGTCAGTCTTCATCCGAATAAACCAAGACGGCAGCGCAAACGTAGAGGAGCATTTTGCGATAATGATGAACTCTTCCCTCAAAGAATTCTATGAAGACACGCGCTCAATCTATTCCGACCTTGCCACCTGGAGAGCAAAGACGGGCATCGCAGAGTTGAGGCACCACATTAGCAGAGCATATGCAGATATACGAAATCTCCGTTTAGTGCCTCAGCCTGTCGAAAGATGCAATCTATATGTGAACTTGTGCCATGCCACGCTTCTTTTGGCTTACGATGTTCCTGCCTCAAAGCAAGGCTCGGGCTTAGTAAAGGTAGACTGGTATAAGCCGAGAACCGCCAAATATTCAATAGAGGCGGATGCGCTTTCTTTTGAAAGGACCAAATCAGGGGACTTGCTTTTGCCGCCAAACACCAACATCACATTTGCGATACCGCCTCTTGCAGACAGAATCTATTTTTCAGCCATCCCTGAAAACATCGCAGACCAAGCCTCCAATTTCAGGTACGATTACACTTCAAACTTGCGCTATTACGTTGGGCAAAGCAGGATATTCAACTGGAGAGGAGAGATGCTTTCGAAATTCCAGTTCACTTTCGAAATAGAATTTCCTCTCGAAACCGAAGTGATAGAGTTTTTCAAGGAAGCGCAAACTTCGGTCTTGACATTGTTTTTTGGCCCGCAAGGCCTTGCTGCACTAATAATTCTATCTTCTGTAGCAGCCACAATTTATTTCCTGAATAAGATTGAAAGGCAGTGATTATGATGCTTCACCAAATAGAATCAAAGATTCTTGCTTATCTTGACAAAAGGAAGAGCGTCTCCCAGCTTGCCGCCGAAACAGGCCTTCCGGAAGACTCTATTTTTTCATTTGGCCAATCTTTGAAGGAAAAAGGGCTTGTGTCAATTTCTGTTGAGCCAAAAGAGCAGCTCACCCTCACTACAGACGCAAAGCGCTTCCTTTCAGAAGGCTTTCCGGAAGAGAAAGTTTTTGCAAAGGCAAAGCAAAAAGCAAGCGTTTCAGATCTTTCAGAAGAGGAAAAAAGCATCGGGCTGCCTTGGGCAATCAAGAATGGGTGGGTTGAGGTCCGCCAGCAGTTGCTTTTCCCAAAGGCAGAAAACATTGGGCAATACAGCCAAAGGGTGTTGCTGCAAGCAATCGCAGAGGGCAAGCCAGCAGATGCATCACAAAAGCAGCTGCTTTTGAAAAGAAAACTGCTTGAAGTTTCAGTTCTAAAAACGGTCTTCCTTGAGCCCACTGCTGCAAAGCCACCGCAAGATTCCTCGCTTGGGCAGATAAACGCCCTTTCGCGCGAGATGCTCATTTCTGGAAGCTGGCAGAAAGTTTCGCTTCGCCCCTATGATGTTGATGCCCCCGTCGAAATACCGCACCCGGCAAGCCGCCATATCATCTCGCAATTGCGCAAAAAGATAAGCATGATCTTTGCGCAAATGGGCTTTGAAGAAATGCAGGGACCTGAAATCCAGTCCAGCTTCTGGAATTTCGACGCGCTTTTCCAGCCACAAGACCATCCAGCAAGAGACCTTGCCGACACATTCTATCTGAAAGGCAGCCAGCCTCTCCCCTCAGACGAGCAGCTGATTCAGAGAGTAAAAAAAGTGCATGAAAGATATTGGGGAGGGGTATGGAAGAGGGAGCTTGCCTGCCGCCCTGTATTGCGGACACATACCACCGCAGTTTCTGCCTCTTACCTATACCACCACTGCCAAAATAGCCAGCCGAAAAAATATTTCTGCATAGGGAAGGTCTTCAGGAATGAGGCAACCGACTACAAGCACTTGGCAGAGTTTTTCCAAGTCGAAGGGATCGTTGTTTGGGAAGGCGCAAACTTCCGCCACCTTCTTGGCTGCCTCAAGGAGTTCTACCGCAGGCTAGGCTTTGAAAAGATACGCTTTCAGCCATCTTATTTCCCTTACACCGAGCCTTCGCTTGAGATTGCAGTCTATTTTGAAAAAAAGGAGCAATGGATAGAGCTTGGGGGCGCAGGGATCTTTCGGCCAGAAGTCTCAATCCCGCTTTGCAACAGGTATCCTGTCCTTGCATGGGGCCTTTCATTGGAGCGCCCGCTGATGCTACTTTACGACATTGACGACATACGCGATTTTTACAAAAGCAGCATCCGCTGGCTCCGGTCGCGCAGGATATACGCTCAAGATTAAATATTTCTCTGCAGTTGCTCACACCATGGAAAGCATTTTCAGCGGCGCTGCGCTGTTTTTCTATACCCTTTTTGTGCAAAACATATCGCTCACGCTGTCCTCACTTGACAAGCTGATAGAATATGAATACGATTTTGCCCAAGAAGGCTTGATCCCAAACCAGCCATATTCTGGGCAAATAAGGGTCTATTGGGCAGTGCCAAACCAGTCGCTGCAAAAGCTCCAATCGCCCAATATCACCGTGAAAGTCATGCTGAATTCCTCTTCAAGCTGGGTGCAGTTTCTTGAGGATGGCCAAAACAGAAGCTATCGCGAGGTATTCCTTAGCTGCAGGCTGGCAAACGCAACCTGCCTCGAAGGCTCAGTCCTTGAAGCGACAGTGCCTGTGCTGATAGTCGCTCCTTCCCTCAATTCCTCAGATACATTGATGCTGAAGATAGAATCAGAAATCGTCAGCAACATCCAACCTGCACAAGCCAGTCCTGCCTCTGCGCAGCCAGCTTTCGAAATGCCAAAAATAACAATCAACCTCACCAATATAGAAAATCAGCCAAACAGCACGTCCAACGACTTTTTTGGCAGCCTGCAGCCGCATGGCGATTACAAAAACCCAATTGACTATCTTAGGGAAAACCCAATAATCTCGATCACTGCGCTTCTGATTGTGATTGTTGTGACAGGCGCTTATCTTCTTAATTCGAAGGATTAGGAATTGCTTTTAATCAGTTAGCACATTATTTTGTCCATGTTCGAATTGGTGATGCTTGGCACTTCTTCCGCAAACCCAACCGTGCACCGGAACCTCCCTGCTATTGCAGTAAGGAAAGAAGGGCAACTTCTGCTTCTTGATTGCGGGGAAGGGACCCAAAGGCAAATGATGCTCTACGGCGTCTCTTACATGAAAGTTTCAGCAATCTTTCTTTCCCATCTGCATCTTGACCACTGCTTGGGAGTTTTCGGTCTGATTGAGACGATGGCGCTGAATGGCAGGACAAACGAATTGAAAATTTTTGGGCCAAAAGGAACAAGCGCTTTGCTTGAGGCAAAATACGAACTGCACGACTTTGCCAAAGTCCAGGAGATAGCGCCAGGATTTGAGGCAGATTTTGGGCAGTTTTTTGTCCGCGCAATAAAGGTGCTTCATACAAAAAACTCGCTTGGATTCATACTGCAAGAGAAAGACAAAATACGTTTTTATGAGGAGAAGGCGCACATGCTGGGTTTAAAGGGCCCAATGTTCTCCGAGATACTCCGCAAAGGTCAGCTGCCAATAGGCGGGCGCAAAGTCAGCCTCAAAGAGGTCACCTATGTCCAGAAAGGAAAGAAAATAGCCTATTCAGGTGACACGCTGCCTTCGCCTGAATTTGCCAAAGCCGCAAAGGAAGCGGATTTGCTAATCCATGAGGCAACCTTCTCATCAGAGTTTGATCAAGAGGCGAAAGATTCGCTCCATTCTACTGCAGCCGGCGCTGCCTGGGTGGCAAAAAAAGCAGGCGCAAAAAGGCTTATCCTTACGCACATTTCGAGCCGCTTCCGCGACCCAACTGTCCTGCTTGAGGAGGCAAGGGCAATCTTTCCCTCAGTGGAAGTTGCTTATGACGGCATGAAGCTGCAAGTATAATTCTTTTAATTTTATGAACTACCAAACACCTAAGGTGGTCTTATGATAAATATCCAGCTGCTTTCCAAGCTTTCGGAATCTTTCGGGGTTCCTGGGCACGAGAAAGAGATTGCAGCATTGATGGAATCGGAATTCAAAAAATTGGGCTATAGGGTGGAGATTGACAGGTTCGGGAATGTCATTGCTCACTCTCCTGCAGCAAAAAAGAAGCCGCTCATGCTTGGCGCGCACATGGACGAAATCGGCATGCTCGTGAAATTTATCAACGAAAAAGGATTCATCCGATTCATCAAAATTGGCGGCATTGACAACCGAGTCCTAGTCAATCAGCGTGTAGTCATCCAGACTGAAAAAGGCAACATCTACGGAGTCATTGGAAGCAAGCCGCCTCACATGCAGAAGCCAGAAGACATGAAAATGGCAATAGACAACAAGTCACTGTTCATTGACATTGGCGCAAAAAGCAGGAAAGAAGTCGAAAAAATGGGAGTCAGAATAGGCGACCCAATATGCTTTGACATAAGCACAAAAGTGCTGAACAACAAGCTCATCACAGGCAAAGCACTCGATGACAGGGTCGGCTGCTACATCCTGCTTGAGGTTGCAAAGAAAGTAAAAAACAGGAACGTCGTTTTGGTTGGCACTGCGCAAGAGGAAGTCTCGACTTTTGGCAAGGGGGCAATGATTGCTGCGTACAACCTAGAGCCATCCGCATTCATTGCAATCGACACCGCAATAGCAGGCGACCACCCCGAAATGAGCGAAGACGAGGCGCTGATTCATCTTTATAAGGGGCCCGCAATCTGCCTTGTTGAGGCTGGCGGCCGCGGAAACGTGGCAGACTCGATCATGAAGGAAAAATGCATCTCAGTCGCAAAGAAAAACAAAATCCCCTACCAGATTGAAGTGATTGAAGGGGGCGCAACTGACGCAGCCTCAGTCTACGGGGAAAAGGGCGGCATACCGTCAATTTCGATCAATGTTCCGACAAGATATATACACTCAAATGTCGCAGTCTGCGCTATTGACGACATTGAGAAGACTACAAATTATATTGTCAAGCTGGTGGAAGAGCTTGCATGATGCAAGTTTCAAGAAAGGAGTCTTCACTTTTTTGCTAGCCTCCATCTTCCTTTTCGCCTTGCTTGCTGCATCCGCGCTTGCGCTTGAAGCAAAAAAGCCAGATAAGGCATTTCAGAAGTACCATCTTTTGCGGGTTCAGGAGCTTGCAGTCAGGACCGCAATCATGGAATCGGTTTCAGCATCTGCGCAAAAGGCGCTTTATGCCGCAATCGCACTGGACCAAGAGCCGTATTTCTACATTAAAGGGGCAGTGCATGAAAAGCTTGTACAGCTGGAGGAAGAATTTCGAAAAGAAGGCTTTGACGTGGTCATCTGGTGCGGCTTCCCCTCCGCCAAGCAGCTTGCAGATGCATCAAAAGAAATGCAAAAGGCGGGAAAAGCGCTTAGCCCAGCAAGCACTGTTCAGGTTTCCGCAGGAAGCTGCCTTCACAGCATCCATGTGGGTCTTGCTGAAAGGAAGGTGCAGCTTTCATCGTTCGGGTTTTCGCTTTATTCAGAACCGCTTGGCGCAGGAGTTGCGTTCAAAATGCCTCCAAATGCTGAGGTTGATTTTTGATGTGCAAAAAATATTTTGGCCAAGCCTCATTTGAGGCGCTTCTTTCTTTTGCCTTGCTGCTTTCTTGCATCACACTGCTGTTTTTTCATGCAAACGGCATTTGCGGCAAATTCGTTTACCAAATAGAGGCAAGCGCAGAAAAGATCCGTCTCTCAAACGCAGCATTGCTTCTCGACAGCGCAGCTTCAAGCAAAGTCTTTGCCCAATTTCAGGAAAATCTGACAAACATATCCGTTCAAGGCGATTCGGTCTTCTCGCCGAAATACCCGCAAATCAGGCAAAAGCTTCTTCATAACGCATCAGTGGGTCAGGATGGGACAATCTATGTGCAAGCCCAATAGCTCGAAGGCCTTTTATTCGTTCGATGCAGCCTTTGCATTATTATTTGCCCTCATGATTTACCTTGCTTTCTCTTCGATAATTTTTTTGGTTTCGGAAGGATTCTCATCCTATGCGGATTCTTATTCAATGTCTGCTGCCTCTGCCCGCATATCTTTCCTCATTTTAGACAAAATGAAAAAAGGGGAGTTTGATTTCGGCTGTGAAAAGATAAGGAAGCAGGTTGGGCTTTCTTATCTGAGGGCAGAGGCGCATGTGGGCGACCAAGAATTCATTTCAGAGGCAGGAAGCAAAGGGAAACAGCTTTTCTGCACTTCCAGGCTTTTCATTTTTTCAGGCAAGGTCTCCAAGCTGGTGGTGTGCGTGTCATGAAAGCATTTGCGATGTCTTTCGAAGCAGGCCTGTCGTTCTTGCTTTTGCTGTCTGCCCTGGCAATTGTGCAATTTTTTGCGCCAGCAAAGTTCAGCCAGTCAGATTTCTTTCTTTGCTTGGATGTCGCGCAGATTTTGGTCGAATCCTCCGCATTCTCAGAAGAGCGCATGCTTGAGTCAATGCTACAAGAGGCGTCCTTTCTCTCGGGTCTTTGCATTCAGGCAAGCCACTTTTCCACTTGCTCTTATGAAAGGCAGGAAAAGCTTTCCATACATTTTCCAGTGTGGGCAAACGGCTCGATAGCAAGCCAGAGCGTTTCGTGCTGGAGGCACTAGCCTTTTATTGGTTGCAGAATAGATTTTCGTGGTGGTTGCGTGGTAAGGCTTGCCTTTGTGTTTTTGCTTGCAATGTCGGTTCTCGTCCAGTCGCACAACCTTTCAATCAAAGTGCTGCTTCTCCCAGACACCATTGCGGTAGGCACAAACGTTACTGTCCTGCACGACGGTGTTGAGCTCTTTACAAAAAAGGCAGACAAAAACGGAATTGCTTCATTCGAAGTGCCATCTGGAAGCTATTTTGTCATCTTGAAGAGAGGCGGCTATCCAACACACGTGAACCTTTTGAACGTCGAAAAGGACACAGAAATTACTCTGTTTTTGCGCAATCAAATTTCTTACGGCGGCATCTACGGGCAAATCAGAGGCCCCCAGAATTTCTCAAACGTTTCAATATCGGTCTATTCGGGCCAAAAGCTGGTAAAGAAATTCAGCAGCAAGGCAGACAACACCCCAAACAAGGACGGCTATTTTTTCATCCAATATCTCCCAGAAGGCGAATATAGGTTTGTTTTTGATGCACCTGGCTTTGTCTCAAAGGAAGAGGAGCAGCAAATATTCGAAGGCCAATTTAATGAGCTGAATGTTTTCCTTGAAAAGGAGAAGCCAGCAGAAGAGCCAAAAGCAAACGCCACCGCGCCTGCAAAGCCAACCTTGGTTGTGAGCTCGGACATGCAGAAATACTCGAAAGTGACTGTCACTCTTTCAGTAGGCAATGCCCCACTGCCAGGAAAGCAAATCATTGTGAAGACCCCTGCAGGCAACCTTGAGCTGACAACATCGGACAAAGGGCAAGCATTCTTCAATGCAGCAGAAGCAGGAACATATGTTGTCTCTTATGAAGACATCAACTATACTTTTTTCATCCAAGAGGATGAAAAGCCAAGCATAGCTCAGCCTCCAGCTGTGCAAGAGCAGGCAAGCAGCCAGCCCAAAGCCGAAGCTGCTGAGGAAAGCCAAGCAAGCATTGCAATTTTTGGCTTGGCGGCAGGCATGATTTTTATCTTCATGGCAATAACAGTTGTCGTGCTGTGGCAGGTGCTCAAAAAAGGCAAGCACAAGCGCCACAAAAGGTGAGCATTTTGTTCGACCCTCAAAATTTCATCAAAGAGTCGGTTGAAGACATAAAAAGAAAAGTAGGCTCGAATGTTGCTGTGATTGCTGTCTCTGGCGGAGTGGATTCTTCGGTTGCAGCCGCTCTTGCAACAAGAGCCCTCCAAAACAACGTTCATTGCATTTTTGTGGACACCGGCCTGATGAGAAAAAATGAAGCACAAAATGTGCAGGCTTTGATGTCAAAGGCAGGAGTCAGCGTCCAGATAATTGATGCAAGCAGCCTCTTCCTTTCTGCGCTCAAAGGCGTGTCAAATCCAGAAAAGAAGCGCAAAATCATCGGGAAGCTCTTTATAAAAGTTTTCGAGGCAGAGGCGAAAAAGAGGAAGGCAAAATTTTTGGTCCAGGGCACAATTGCTCCAGATTGGATTGAGTCAGGAGCAGGACTCCGAGACACAATCAAGTCTCACCATAACGTTGGGGGGTTGCCGAAAAAGATGGGCATGAAGCTGGTTGAGCCGCTGCGGGAGCTCTACAAGGACGAAGTAAGGAAAGTCGCATCTGCGCTTGGATTGCCCCAGCAGATAGTCAATAGGCAGCCATTTCCTGGCCCCGGTCTTGCAGTCCGCATAATAGGAGCAGTCAGCAAAAAGAAGCTGCAAATCATCCGTGAGGCATGCGCAATCGTCGAAGAAGAAATCGAGAAAGCCGCGCAAAGCGGCCAAATCCAGCGCCCTTGGCAATATTTTGCAGTGCTTCTTCCGCTGAAGTCGGTGGGCGTCTTAGGTGACGCAAGGGCTTATGGATATACAGTTGCAATAAGGGCAGTCGAAAGCATAGACGGAATGACTGCCAAACCCTCTCCCCTTCCAGCCGAGCTTCTGGAGACCATCTCAAACAGGATAACACGCCAGCTCAAGCGGCAGGTCAACCGAGTGGTTTATGACACAACAAGCAAGCCACCTGCGACAATTGAGTGGGAATAGCTATGAGAATCGCAATCGTTGATTTTGGGTCGCAATGGACGCATCGCATCCACCGCACTCTCAAATACTTGGGAGCAGAGTCTGAGATAGTGCCTGTCAAGACGCCTGTCAAAAAAATCCTGGCTTTCGACGCGCTTATTTTTTCTGGGGGCGCAATAAGAATCGCTTTGGGGGACGCAAACCAAACTGGAAACGCGGCAAAATACCTAAAAGAGTTCACAAATCCCATCATGGGAATCTGCGCAGGGCAGCAATTCATCGGGTTGTTTTTTGGGGGCAAAGCACGAGAATCAAAAACCCCAGAATACGGCAAGGTGGAGCTGTTTGTCGATTTCCACAATGAGATTTTTGAAGGCTTGCCTGACCGCTTCACTGTATGGGCAAGCCACAACGATGAGGTAGTTGACACTCCAGGCTTCCAGGTTCTTGCGCACTCAAAAGACTGCTCAAATCACGCTTTCAAATCTCTCTCACGGCCAATCTATGGGTGCCTTTTTCACCCAGAAGTTGAGCACAGCCAATACGGCAGCCAAATCTATGCCAATTTCATTAAAATCGCAAAAAAATGAGAGTGCAGGGAGGGAGATTTGAACTCCCGATGACCTAAAGTCACCAGATTGCTTATTGCCCTTTTGCAAAAGCAAATGGGATCTTGAGTCTGGCGCGTTAAACCTGGCTCCGCCATCCCTGCATCCTATCTTTTGAAGCATAAAAAATATTAGGATGGCGGCAAGCGAGCAGCTTCCATTTCCTCCTCAATCTCCTTCTCCCGCTTCTTTCTTCTGTAATACATGATGGTGTATGCCACAAAACCCAACACAACAGCTATTGCAACATAATGCTCTAGCCCAAGCTTATCCAAAATCCCCTCTTCTTTCTTTTTCTCCTCGGCAGGCTTCTTTTCGGTTGGAATGACATAGCTCCCGCTGGCGGTTCCGCTATTGCCTTCCTTGTCTGTCACTTTTACGAGATATTTGACAATCGTGTCTTTTGGTGCAGGAGGTATCTTTGCCTCAAAAGTGTTGTATCCTATCGTATATGCAGGCACATAGCTAGTCTTGTTTTGGATTTCATACGAAAGGACCACGCTTGCTATTCCGCTTGCCTTGGGGCCAGGCTCCTGCACATAGACGTTTACCACCACTTCACCATTTTTTTGGATTCGGTGGTGCATCTCCGCTATCTTCGGCGGAGTCTTGTCGAAAACCAATTGCATCCTGTCTGAAGTCTTGAGGCTCAGCTGCATTTTTTTGAAGCTTTCGTTGTAGCGGACAACAAGATGGGGATTTTCATTTGTGATGTTTTCAAAGACTGCCTTGCCGCCTTCTACCTTTTTTGTTTGATTGTCTAGCTCAGCAACCGCCTCGACGGGCAATCCAAAGTCATCGACCACTTCCAGCTCAAACCTATATCTTGGGATAGTGATCGTTATTGCTTTGTCCTTGTCAAGCATCAAATCAGCGTTTCGGACAGTATTTTCAACCTCTGCCCTCACATTGTATTTGCCGGGTGGCAGCTGGAAAATCGCATCTCCGTTTGTGTCAGTGCCTATTGTCCTGTTTCCAATAGTCACCTTTGCCGGCAGGGGCTTTCCATTCTGGTCTCTTACGCTGACTACTGCAAAATATGCAGTCACTTGCATGCTGTAAGTTCGGTCAATAGGGGGGTCATCCACCACCAAATTTGCGGTCTTCAATTCGGAGCCATATTTCACATAAAGCGTGTAGGTGTATTTTGTTTGCGATTTGATTTCTTCCCAATTAGTGAAGACTATCTCCACTGTGCCATTGGCTGAAGTGAGCTTTGGCTTGGTTTTCACATATCCAGCGACAGAATTCAGCTGGTGCTCAACATATACTTGCGCCCCTTCAACAGGCCTTAAGCTCTGGTCAAAAACTTGGACCGTCAGTTTCTGGGTATAGCCGCAATATGCAGCCCCCACAAGCAATGCCAAAATGAAAATAGTCAGCTTCTGCATGCTTTACTTTTTTGTGCCATACTATTTAATCCTGGCGCATCTGATGAGAAAAGCTTTTATATTCTACTTCCGAATGATGGAGCAAGAGTAATTATGCCAAAATTTTGATGGAGGGATAAGATGGGCGTTCGTATGAGAGGACAAGGTGCAACCGAGTATCTTGTCTTGCTTGCTGTGGTTTTGATTATTGCGCTGGTTTCAATTGCGCTGCTCGGGTTCTTCCCAGGGCTTGCCTCAGACGCAAAAATAACGCAGTCAAACACTTATTGGAGAGGCGAGGCAATGCCATTCAGCATTATAGAGCACTCTTTTGATTCTTCCGGAAACGGCAGCATCGTGATTACCAACAGAGACGCAAGCGGCACACTGACAATCACCAACATCACTGTGGGCAATGCAACATATTCAACCCCAACCGTTCTTGCCCCAGGCGACCAAAAAGTCATCCCGCTTTCTGGAGCAGGCAGCGGCTCAGCCGGAGGCACTTACGAGTTTGATGTCAAGATCTCCTACACAAGTATTGGAGGCTTGCCAAAAACACAAACCGGCAAATATCCCCTGATTGGGAAATTCTACTCTTAAGCACACCTTCTTTTTTTCTTTTTTCCATTTTTTCAACAATCGCCTATTCTGAAAGCCAGACAAGGCTTTCATTTTGCGCAACATATCTTACTTTTTTTCCTGCAAGCCAGCTTGCCTTTAGCTCTATCAGCGTTTTTGCCTCTGCGCCTTCAACCTCTTTCAGCCCAAGAACAGAAAGAAGCTGCCCAAGCTTCATAGTAAATTGCCTTTTGCCAATCCAAACTTTGCACTCTTGGCCTTCAACTTTCACGTATTTGAATTCGCCTTGCTCTTCTGCCCCCTTTTTTATCAAGCGCGAATTGAAATTGAAATGTATTTCTCCATTCTTGAACAGCACATTGTCTAGAACCACCAAATCCCCAGTTGAAATGCCGGCCTTCGAATAGTCGAAATCTTCCTGCCAGATGACGACACGCCTGCATCCGTTTTTGCCGCAAAGCTGAAATGCTGACATCTTTTTTTCTTTTCCAGTCTTTTTGTCAATATAGAAATAGTCAGGCTCAATCTCGCCAACTTGCCCTTCCACATTGCATATCCCTGCAGTAAGCTGGTCCACTTGCAGCCTTGGCGCCCTCTTGACTATCTTTATTTCTCCTCCTTTGCCTACCCAAATCTCTCCCCCGCGGAAATAAGCGCGCCTAACCTCTATCTCATCTTGGTGGCAAATTTGTTGCGCAATTTTTGCCTGTTCGTTCCACAAGACCAACGTTGCTTCCGCGCTTTTGTCATAGATATGCAGGCGGACCGAGCAATCCTGGCTGCCTGGATAATATTGCACAGGAAATACTCTCTTGACGGTTGCATTGAAGCTGAATGGCAAAACTGTTTTTGCTGCCTCTGCAAGCAAGATGAGTCCATCAATTGCAATCCCTCTTTCTTTGCACAGAAGGCGGATAGCGGCTTCTCTTGAAAGGAGGCCGCCAAATTCCTCAATTTTCTTGCTGATCTCTTCCTCCAGCTTTTCGCCCAGCTCTTCCCCAAGCTTCCCTTCAGCATCCATATTTGGCGCTTTTGATGGCAACTTTTAAAATGTGCAGCGAAGCAATCTTTTCATGCAGCCGCAAGTCGTCACAGTAGGGCATATCATCTACGACATAAGAAATTATGTTGTCGAATTCCCGCAGCCAGACCAGACCGCTGTAATGCGCATGCACCCAAAGGCAGGCGGAGGAGGCTCGGCCGCCAACATCGCTGTCAATTTGAGCAAGCTTGGCTTTCGGTCTGGCGTGATTGGGAACGTCGGCTCAGACAGGCATGGCAAATTCCTTCTGGAGGAGCTTTCCAAATTCAAAGTCGACACTTCTCAAGTGCGCGTCTTCAAAGGAATGAGCGGGCTTTCAGTCATCATCATCGATTCGCATGGCGAAGTTCGGATAATTGAGGATTATGGCGTCTCTGACCGAAGGCGCGCAATTGACAAGGATTACATCAGGCAGGCAAAATTTATCCATTTGAGCGGCTGCGCAAAGCACCTTCTTGAATCTGCAAGCAAGATCGCCTACTCATTTGGGCTCCCAATCTCGTTTGACCCTGGCAGAGCAGCTTCTCACCTGGGGGAAAGGCAGCTTTCAAGCATCCTCAAGCGCTGCGATTTCCTGATCATAAACCGCAAAGAGCTATTCGCGCTGACTTCAAGCAGGGAAGAGTCCGAGGCTGCAAGGCTTGCAAAAAAATACGGTCTGGTTTGCCTGATCAAACAGGGTGGAAAAGAAATAATCGTCAAGACAAATTACGGGCAGTCGTTTGATGTGCCTCCTTTCGTTGTGAAGCCTGTTGACACGCTTGGCGCAGGGGACGCATTTTGCGCAGGGTTCATCGCAGGCATCTTAGAAAAGCGCTCGCTGTTTGAGGCGGTGCGATTTGCGAATGCGGTTGCAGCCGCAAAAGTCCTTCGCAAAGGCGCACAATCCCTGCCTTCAAGAAGATTCATAGTGAAGAAATTCAATGTGTAGGTGTCTTGTGTGAAAGTCAAAAGCGCTGCTCTTGTTTTCAACCCAAAAAAACATGCTGCAAGAGCGACCGCGCGGCAGGTCCGCAACTTCCTTGAGAAAAACAAAATAAAGATAAATCAAAAAAACCCACAGATCGTGATCACGATTGGCGGCGACGGCACAATTCTGTTTGCAAAAAAATACTATGGGATTCCTTTCTTTTCGATTGGCAGCCAGACAAGCTTCATATGTCAAGCGACATTTGCGGACTGGAAGGCAAAACTGAAAAGAGTCCTTCTCAAACCCAAATTAAGCAAAAGAATCCTTCTTGAGGCAAAAATCGCAAAATATAGGTTGCCTTTAGCGCTCAACGAAGTCGGCGCACGAAGCTCAAAGCCTCAGCTTTTGCAGCTGCAGCTATTTGTCGGCAAGAGGAAATATGCTTTTCGGGCTGACGGCGTCATTTTCTCCACGCCAACCGGCTCTTCAGCTTACTGCTACTCTTGCGGCGGCAAAGAGATGCCCAAAGAAAGTTCGAAATACCAAATCGTGGCAATCTGCCCATTCCGCAGAAGCTTTAAGCCAATCATCCTCTCTTTGCCATGCAGGCTCCATCTGGCTGGCATGCAGAAGGCGGACGTTTTTGTCGACGGAAAAGTATTCTCAAAGCTTTCCCAGTCCGATTTTCTGCAAGTCAAGATCAGCAAAAAGAAATTTCTTTTCCTTGAGCCCTAAAAAAGCAAAGCCCGCAGGTAAAAAAGCAAATCAGCCGCATTCTTTTTTGCCTCTTTGCTTGCAATCATCGAGGCAAGCTCTTTGCGGAGCCATTCCTTTTGCTTTGCCCTTTTTATGAGCAAGTCCAAAAGCCACTGCTGTCTTCCGAGCCGCTGCATCGTGTAGCTATAGCTTACCTCTTTTTCCATCTCTTTCCACAGCGCTTTCTCATAAGCTATGCAATCGCTTTCGCTGATGTCTCTTGCCAATTTTTCACCAAGCACTTCTGAAGCAATTTTTGCGCTTCTCATCGCATTCCCAATCCCCTCGCCAGAAAACGGATCAACAAGGGATGCGGCATCACCCAAGAGTATGAAGCCGTTGCCTGCGCACCTTCTTTTCGCAGAAGCCAAAGGAAGCACCCAGCCAGCAAGCTCCCCATCCATCTTTGCGCCTTCAAACCTTTCTGCAAATTTCGGATGCAGAAGGCACTTTTGCAGTAGCGCAGAAAGGTTCACTTTCTTGCGCGATATGTCTGAAAGAAGCATCCCCACTCCGACATTTGCGCTGTTTTTTGAAAGCGGGAATATCCAAAAGTAACCAGGCATGCATTCTTGCAAGAAGTGAATCTCTATATTGCCAGTCAAGCCCCCCACATTCTTGAAATATCCTCTGATGGCGGAGCACATGTGTTGCGGATTGTATGAAAAGCACCCCGTCTTTCGCGCCACAGTGGAGTTTGCGCCATCTGCTCCTACGACAAGCTTTGCCCTAAATTCAAATTCCTTTCCTTGGCGGCTTTTTGCCACAACGCCTGCCACTTTTTTGCCTTCAAAAACCAAATCCACCACTTCCATCTCTTCAAGCGCAGTGCAGCTTTTTTTTGCGTGTTCAAATACAAGCAAGTCAAAATCCACCCTTTTGCATACATATCCGCATGCAAATTCCCTTTTTGCGCCCTCCAGGCTGATTTCGACTTCATGCCCTGCTGGAGAAGAAAACACAACCCCGTTGTTCCGGAGAAACCCGATCATTTGCAGCTTCTTTTCAAGCCCAAGCTCTTGCAGGACTGAAATCGCTTTCCCGCCAATTGCATCACCACAAGGCTTGTCTCTTGGGAATCTTTCTTTTTCCAAAAGCAAGACATCGCAGCCTTTTTTGGCAAGCAAAGCTGCGCAGCTTGCTCCTGCCGGACCTCCACCGACAACGATTGCGTCAAACTGGCTTTTCATGCGAGGCACTTTCAGTGCAATCTATATAAAGCTGTTGTGTCAAAAAAAGTAAGCGTGAGGTGCTGATATGAAAGGTGCGTTGTTTGCATGTTTGCTTCTTTTGATGGCAGCAAGCTTTTCCTATGTCATTCCTGAAGAGGAGCCAATTCTTGAAGATGTGACTCCTCCATCGCTTTCCACTTCGGTTTCAGTCAACGGAAACGTTTATACCCTCTCTGCTTCGGCTTCTGACCCAAGCGGGATTGCATCCATCAAGCTTTATCTGAGGAAATCAACGCAGGCGCAATTCCAGCTTGTGAAATCTTGCTCTTCTTCACCTTGCATATACACAAGCGGTGATAGCGACGGCACTTACATTTTTTATGCAACCGCAACTGATGCTTCTCCAAACTCAAACCAGGCAATCTCGCCTGAAAAAACATTTGTGTTAAGCGGAGACACAACTCCCCCGCAAGTTTCTGCCTCTGCCACTGTGTCTGGGAATGTGGTGACTATAACAGCTTTCGCATCCGACCCAAGCGGCATATCCTCAATCAAAATTTATGTTGCAAAAGGCATGCTTGGCGGCCATGACCCATTTATAGAAGTAAAATCCTGCAGCTCTTCCCCCTGCCAGCATATTTCTGGATACAACAGCGGCTCTTATGTCTATTATGCCAAAGCGACAGATGCTTCTCCCAACCAAAATTCCGCAAGCACTGCATACAGCACGTTTACTGTCGCATCAGCAACAACGCCACCAAATGTGATTGATGCTAATCTGCCTGTCGCAACAGTTGGAAAATCTTATTCTGGGGAAATAACAGCAAGCGGCGGAGATCCTCCCTACTCTTGGTCGATTGTGGAGGGCGCTCTTCCGCCAGGGCTTTTTCTTTCTTCAGGAGCCAACAAAGCGCAAATAACCGGAACGCCCACAAAAGCCGGCCTATATACTTTCGGAATTCGTGCCACAGACTCTCTAGGCCAAATTTCCACCACACGCATATTTCAAATTTCAGTCATTGATTCTGTTAGCTGGAGCTGCACAATTTCTCCTTCCTCGCTTTCGCTTTCAGCAGGCTCAACGCAGAAGCTTTCAATAACTTGCTACAGAAAATCGCAGACAACCGGAAAAACAGATGAAGACGAGTGCCCGCCGATTTCTTGGCAGAGCACAATTGGCACAATCTCTGGAAACTCAAGGGGAGCCACTTTCAGCGCAGGCTCATCTGGAGGCTCAGGCACAATCACTGCATCAGGAAATGGATTTTCTTGCTCAGTTCCAGTTTCAGTCTCTAGCGGCACTGGGGGCGGCGGCAGTGGCGGAGGCGGGACTGGAGGTGGAGGCGGTGGCGGGGGCGGCAGTGGCGGAGGAGGGTTCAGAACATCAATAGGGGTCAGCGCCACCTGCGTCAACAACCCAGTGACGATAAACGTCCGCTATCTGAGCAATGCTTCTGGCCAGCCAAAAGCAACAGTTGATGTGTATTATTACTCACAAAACAAATTCAGCAAAGTATACACAAACACAATAAGCTCAACTTCCTCACTGTCGTTTGTGCCTTCCGAAATAGGCGCATACCAGATCCGCGTCTCACTTGGATCAGAGCAGACGACAGCAGACTTCACTATTCCTGCCTGCAGCCAAGAAGTCCTGCAAAACCCACAAAACATCACCTTGCAGCTTTCCCCAAGCAAAGAGACAATATTGAGCAAGAAAGTCACTTATACTGGCGGCTTTTCAAAAGAGTTCAGAGTCTATCGCATAACAGTTGGCTCAGATGTCACCTATGAGACCCAAATAGACCTCTATTATGTGGCAAACGAATCACAAAACATCACAGTCCGGGACTTCATCCCCAACACAATTGTCTCAAACATGCAACAGATAACTTTCGAGCAGGCGCCTCGCAAAGTCGATTCTGCGCAAGCAGGCATTCTTGCTTTTGAATGGCCACTCAATGCGCAAAAAGGGCAGACCGTCCATTTCAAATACTCGTTCAGACGACAAATAACTGACCAAATGGTTGCAAACATCCCTGCTCCAGTGGCTATCGCAGCCACGCAAGGAACCCAGCAGGTTGGTCTTTCATTGGGAGGAATAACCGACAGCGTTTCTGCTGCGTTGGTAGGTGCAATAGGAAGCAACTGGTGGGCAATTGTCCTCCTGCTGGCGCTGGTTGCGCTTGCAGTAATTTACATGTTTGTCTTTGGGACAAAAAAGGAAGGCTAATTTAGCCTTTCTTTTCCTCTGCCGAATAAGTCACTTCATCAAGGAGCCTTCGGTAGCTGTAGATTTCGTGCGGTGCGAAAAACCTCTCAATCTCTTTTTTTGCAGTTTCAGCTGAGTCTGAAGCATGAATTATGTTGCATTGCATAGACAAAGCGTAGTCGCCTCTTATAGTTCCGCTTTGCGCTTTGCTTGCGTTTGTAGGGCCGCACATTGCCCTTACAGTGTCCACCGCCTCTTTGCCTTCTATGACTGCTACAATGACTGGAGTGGAGGACATGAACTTTTCAATTCCTGGGAAAAATGGCTTGTCTGCAATATGCGCATAGTGCTCTTTGAGCATTTTTGGCTCAAGCTTTATCATTTTCAGCCCAACAATTTGGAATCCTCTCTTTTCAAACCTTGAAAGCACCTCTCCACACAGCCCCCTCTGTATGCAATCCGGCTTCAGTATGATCAATGTGCGATCCACACAATCACCGCTTCTGCTCTTTCTTTTTCTCCTCTTTTTCTTTCAACTTCTGCTCAATCTCTTTCGCAAGCGCTGACTCCTTCTTTTGCTCTTCGCTTTTTTGGCTCTCCAAAACCAATCCCTTGCTTGTCCATCTGGTTAGCCTGCCTTCTCTCTTAAGCTTCAGCTGATTTTTCTTGCATTTTGACGAGCAAAAAGAAAAGATCACTCCGTCGCGCAAAACGTACATCAGCCCTGCTCCTGGGCGAAGTGGATTGTTGCAAAACGAACACACTGCCATCCTTTTCACCTTTATTTAGCTTTGATTTCTTTTGCCTCTCTTTCGGTTTCAAGCAGAAGTATTATGTCTCCTTTTTTGACAGGCCCCTTGACATTCCTTCTTATTACTCTGCCTTTGTCTTTTCCATCCAGAATCTTGCACATCACTTGATAAACTTCCCCATGTATCCCAGTTTTTGTGATTATCTCAACGACTTCGACAGGGACTGCGCTGTCTTGTTGTGTTGCCATCTACATCACTCCTTCTTTTTTGTCCTTCCTTTCTTCTTTTGCGCTGCTTCTTCCTTTTTTCCCTCTTCTGCTTCAGGCTGCTTCATCGGCATTTCTTGCTTTTTTGCTTCGTATTTCCCCTCTTTTGCAAGCTTTTCTATGATGTCTCTTGCAAGCTCAGCGGCATTTCCTGGCTTTTCGATTGCCACCGCCGCGCAAGCAACAGGAAGACCTGCAGCGGTCCCAAGCTCTTTCTTTGTTGCCACATAGCAAAAAGGAACATTCTTTTCAGCGCACAAAATTGGTATATGCATGACCACCTCTTCCGGGTCAACATCTTGCGCAATTACCACCAGTGTCGCATTTCCTGCTTCAATCGATTTAGTAGCCTCATTTGCTCCTTTCCTTATTTTTCCTGTGTCTGCCGCCACTTTGACTGCTTCCAATGCCTTTGTTTGGACCTCTTTTGGTGTCTCAAATTTCACATAGCTTTTCATCATTTTCACCTCATTTCCGCAATTGCGGATTTTCATCGGCTCTTGTCAAAAAGAGCACAGATATAGGCGCGCATTACTTTAAAAAAGTAGCGCAACCGGCTAGCCAAGGAAATTCCTTTTCCAGGCAGTCTTGATTATCGCGTCTGTCAGGTGCGCCCTGTTGTCAGAAAGTGCAATGTCCATCACTTCTTTCGCAGCTTCCGAATAATCCTCGTCAATCCTGCAATCAAAATTGTCAAGCAGGCGAAGTATGTTCTGCCCCACGCCGCCCGGCAGCCTTTCCAGGTTCTGCTTGCAGACGTATTTTGTCGAGTCTGAAATGTCCTCGTCGAATGCGATGTAGAGCGTCCGCACCCTGTCAAGCTCCTGCTGGTTGAGAGCAGACAATCCCAACAGCTCGGGCGGCAGACCGATAGAATAAAGCGCAGCGCAAAAAGGGATAGCCCGCGGCAGCGTTATGCCTCTCATTGAGCGAGCATAGCCAAAAAGCCCGATGTGCAATTTCCTTGCTCTCCTTGAAGGCACATATTTTGCAAGGATGGTTATGAGCGGGGAAAGCGCCTCTACTTCTTTTTGGTATTGGGCAATTGTCTTTTGGGTTATCTGCTCTATCGTCTCTTCATCCACGTGAAGAGGGTTTCTCCTTTTCGTTTCGTTTATCTCTTCCGTCCCATTCCTCACAACACTTTCAGGGTAGTCGTACTTGTAAGATGACTGGAGCGTGAACGTCTGCACCGAAGGGTATTCGCGCAGGCAATTTTGCACATTTGTTGGCTTCAGGTTGCCCCTGAAAGGCGCAGAGCCGACGCCGATTATCGGGTAAATCTCAACCGATGTCCTTTCTGCAAGCTGGTGCAGTTTTTGCAAGCAAAGCTTATTGAGCAGCACTGCCGCAAGCGAGCCATAATTTAATGCAGGGTCTGAGCGGGCAAGGAAGACCCGCTGGTATTCCACCTTTTTATTCTGAAGATATTGGCCAACAATCTTGTCTGCGCCAATAAGAGAATCTTTGTCTTCCACAAGAGGAATAAGCGAAATTTCCTGCGGGCCGAAATCCCCAACCCATTCAGAGACCGTCACATCCGCTATCCTAAATGCTTTCTTGCCGACCACGATTTTTTTGTAATATTCGTAAAGCCTATCGAGCTGGACTGCGGAGGTGCACATCGGCAGTATTATCTCCCAAATGGGCGCAGAATCGCTGCCTGCAGCAATCGCTATGTCATAGCTTCTTGGTATGCTTTCAAGCGTTTCAAGCAGGATTTTTCCTTGCGTCTTTTCCACATTTGGGTTCGGGACTCTCAAAGTAAGATATATGTCTTTCCCAAGCACATTTTCGGAGAAAAACTGCGGATAGCGCACAAGCAACTTCTCAACTACGTAATTGTCTACCTCTTTGCCTTCGCAGTCCCACATCTGCTCGGAAATTCCCAAATGCGAAAACACATAATAGGCTTCCTTTATTTCGGTTTCGCCTGCCACTATTTCGCTGTCTGAAAAAAAAGGCGAGTTGACATTGTCTGGGTGCTGAGTGCTCATGCACCTGGGTATTTTTCTGCTTGGCATCGAGCCGTTTTTGGCAGCTCTAATTTTTATTTGCTTCCACAACAAAGTTTTTTAAACAGTTCTTATCACTTTTTGCGACAAGTGTTTTTATGCCCAAGCTAAAGCAAAACATTTCCCCCGCGCAAGCAATTGCCCGCCTGGAAAAATTCATTGGCAAAAAAGATGCACAGGAGCTTGTCTCCAAAGTGGTCCAATCAGAAGGCAACGCCAAAATAACGATCCAGCGCGAGCTTTCACTCATTGTCCCTCCAAGCCCTTTTTACCGCTATTTTCTCGAAGGGCTTACGTTTGGGTTAATCAAGACAAAAGAGCACAAGATCCAAAAAATCCTGCTTTCACTTGACCCAAAGAAAAAAGATGAGTGACTTTTTCAAAATGGCATTGCAGTCAGCAGACTCATTTGCAGCCGCCAGATTGGCAAGCCGCACTTTGTTTGGAAGACAGCTTGCCACAAAAGAAAATCTTTTTAAATCATTCTTTCCTAATAAAAAGCCGCAACCATCAGGGCAAAGCCCTGACATTAGCAGCAGAGGTGTTTTGGCTGCGATGCATACAACAATTTGAGTGTTAAGCACCTCCACCGCTTATTTTTGCGGTGAGAGGGAGGCTCACCGCGTTTGGGCCGCTATTTTTGCAGTGATGATGCCGCGTTCCCCTTTTTGGGGAAGCGTTAGCCTTCGCGGGCAACTTACATGCAGAAATGCATGTATTTCATGAGTATGAAGAAAGCAACTGAAGTTCACCGATATGCATGTTACGCCAATCAGTGGATGGCTAGGCTTCGGTAGTATCACGGCCCCGTAGCAAGCTGCGAAAAGCTCCGGGTAGGAGCAGGCATCCTTTGATCCGGAGATCGGGCGGAGTGCCGCAAGGCACAGAATACCCCGGGAATTAAAACATTCTAGTACCGGGAGGAAAAGAAACCAACAGGGATTCGGTGAGTAAGGGTGACTGAAAGCCGAAGAGCGCAAACCGAATGTAGCATGGCAACATGCTGCAGATGTGGGCGGCGCATCCGTTTCCAGATTCGAGGTCGGCTGGAAAGCCGCGCCATAGAGGGTGACAGCCCCGTAGATCAATGGAAGCGGAGCAAAGCAATCAAGAGTAGTGCTCATTGGGTATTGGGCATGAAGATGGCGGGACTAACCGCCAACGCTAAATATAACCGAAGACCGATAGCGAATTAGTAACGCGAGTGAACGCTGAAAAGGAGTCCGAAAGGACAGTCAAAAGAACCTGAAACTGATTGGTGAAAGGTTGATGCAGCGTGGAAGGGCACGACTGCCAAAGCAACCAGTCGAGAGGCTGGAAGCAAGGCAGGCATACCAGCGTTGCATCGTTCTTCTCGAAGCAAGAGCCAGGGAGTTGATGTGGTGTGGCGAGGCGAAAGCCGAAGCGAAAGCGAGTGGGCGCATCGAAAGAAAGGCCCGTCGTCCGAAAGGGCGATCAGTCACACTCATCAGACCCGAAGCCGATGTGAACTAAGCGAGCGCAGGTCGAAGCCAGCCTGACGGTTGGTGGAGGACCGCAACCGGTGCTAGTATATTCTGCTCGGGTGACGCGCGCTTAGGGGTGATAGTCCAATCGAACTCGGCAATAGCGGGTTCCCCTCGAAATGTCCCTCAGGACAGCCTCGATGGAGGTTGGATGCGGGGTAGAGCACTGATCGTAAGGACTGGCTCCGAAAGGGGTCACCTTGCTGTCAAACTCCGAATCTGCATCCACCGTAGAAGTCGGGAGTCGGGTTCTGCTGGGTAAGCTAGCAGGCCATCACGGGAACGACCGGTGCCGCAGTTAAGGTCCCTAAATTCAGGCTAAGTGCTAATCCAAAAGGAGTGTCCGGTCTAAAACAGCTGGAAGGTAGGCTTAGAAGCAGCCATCCTTTAAACAACGCGTAATAGCGGACCAGTCTAGATCGCACATTCCGAAGATGATCGGGGCTAAGCCTGGTACCGAAACTGCGGAGTTGCCCCAAAAGGGCAACTGGTAGGGGGGCGAGCTGGTTGGGCAGAAGCAGGGCCGTGAGGTCCTGTGGACTGGCCAGTTATGAATATCCTGGTATTAGTAACAGCATATCCAGGCGAGAATCCTGGACGCCGCATAGCACACGGGTTTCTGGGCAATGTTCTTCAGCTCAGAGTTAGGCGGTCCTAAGACAGCAGCTAATTGCGAGCTGTCGAAAGGGAAAACGGTTAAAATTCCGTTCCTGCACAGGTAGACGCGGCAACGCAAGTTGTGCTTCTGACGCTTTGGGGTAGGGGTGGAGGAGGAGACTTCTCTTAAAGCTCATAATGCCTTCGAGTCTCATTGTGAGGAGAAGAGGCATAAAGAGCCCAAAACATCCTGATCCCTGGAGCCCATGAAAAGGGAGCATGACCGATCCTGTGCACCCGTACCTAGAACTATTACAGGTGCTGCTGGCAGAACAAGCCAAGGCGTGTCAGGAGAATTCAGCTAAGGGAACTCGGCAAATTAGTGGCTTAACTTCGGGAGAAGCCATGCCTGCCTTTCCGCAAGGATGGGCAGGTCGCAGTGACAAGGGGAGGTCGACTGTTTACCAAAAACACAACTCGCAGCCAATCGGAAACGATTAGTACTGCGGGTGACGCCTGCTCACTACTGGTACGTGAAAGCCTGTTCCAACGGGCTTAAGCGCCAGCAAAGAGCGGGGGTAACTCTGACCCTCTTAAGGTAGCGTAATACCTCGCCGCTTAATTGGTGGCTTGCATGAAGGGCGTAACGAGCCTCCCGCTGTCCCTAGCTGGAACCTGGTGAACTTACTACTCTGTGAGTATGCAGAGGACTTCTAGGGGGAAACGAAGACCCCGTGGAGCTTTACTATAGCCTGATCTTGTGATACGAGCGTTGCTGCGGAGCGTAAATGGGAGCCGCTATGTTGCGCCTCTCGGGGTGCAAATAGGCGCCGTTGTAACACCATTCAGCAGCGCTTGTATTGCTCACCGAAAGGGACAGGGTCAGGTGGATAGTTTGGCTGGGGCGGTACGCCCTCGATAAGGAAACAAGGGCGCCCAATGTTCAGCTTAGGCGGGTCAGAAATCCGCCGGTAAGGGTTAAAGACAAATGCTGGACTGACTGTATCCTTAAAAGCGTGGGATG
>JAOAKI010000008.1 GCA_026413765.1 Microcaldota archaeon
AAAGTTGAGTTTGAGATTTGGTTTTGGGAGGAGGAAAGCAAATGCAAGCCATAGGAAGAGAAAGAGCCTGCTGTTGTTGATGAGATGGAAGTGTTTGTCGAGGAATCAAGATAGATGCCATAGCCATTTGGCTGGCTGGAATTTGCAGTGGTGTTCGTGATTGTTGCGTTTGAGACATATTGAAGGCGGATTGCGTGCGTGAAATTTGAGACTCTGCAATTTCGGATTGTTGTGTAGGGCTGGTTGGAGAAAATTCCTTCTGTGCTTGAAGCGTTGGTTCCTGTGATTGAGTAGCCTTGGCAGTCAAGGGTAATGTTGCTTGCAGTGATTGAAAAGCAAGAGCCGGATGCGCTGATCGATTGGTTGAGTGTATAGACTGTGTTTGGAGATGAGAGTGCGCCACAAGATGAGATGTTGGGGTCGATTTGGATGTCCCCAAGCGAGATGTTGAATGTGCCGGAAACGAAATTGTCCGTCAAAAGCTCAAGAATGAAGGTTGCTTGGCCGCCTTTGAGGTGCTCTTGGCTGAACTCAAACGAAGTTGAAGGCTCGGAAAGAAGATAAGAATGCCTTGCTTTGATTTTTTCTTCTGTTTGGATGCCTTCTGCACCTTCCGCTTGCGTTGCTTCCCTTACCGTGTAGTAGTCAATTGTTTCTTGCACAACTGGGTAGATTCTTACCTGATGCACTGCTGGGCCGCTTGTGATTATGTGCTGAGGCAGAAGCTCAATTGGCTGGCTGAAGGCAGGTGTCCGGACAAGATAGTAGTGGTAGGTCCCCCAAGGCATGATGATCGCAGAGGGGTCTTCAAGCGTGATAGTGATGCCTTTTTCGGATTTTGTGGACACATCAAGAGGAAAGTAAAGCTTATCGACAAAATAGCTGTAATTGAATGTCTGGTTTGTGGCATTGATGGAAAAGTTTTGCGGTGCAAATGTGGAATTGTTGATGATGGCGTTGTAGATGTCTAGTCTGCTGAAATTCACGAGGATCCCAGAATGGTTGTATTCGATGGGGACGCCGGTTGATTTGAATCGCCAGGCAAGCTCAGAAGGCAGAAGCGAGCTGTCGGACTGCAAAAGAAGCGCTGCTGCTGCCGCGACATGCGATGCTGCAATCGAGGTTCCTGAGCGAGTCTCAGCACCCTGCAGACCACTTGCAGTGATTGCCTCGCCGGGGGCAAGCAAATCAACTAGCAGGTTGATGTTAGAAAATTCTGAAATCGAGTCGTTTTTGCTTGTGGAGGCAACTGCAACCACGCTTTGCGAGCATGCAGGAGCGGTGATGTATCGCTTGTCGCCGAAACTTCCTGATGAGGCGACTGCAAAAATACCTTCTGAAACTGCGGCTGCCGCAGCTTCTGCGACAGGGTCTGCCTCGCAAAACTCAGAATACTCGCCGCCGCCAAAGCCCATCATCAAGATTTTTATTGAGCCGCCCTTCGCAAGCTGGCGGCAATAGTCAATCCCTGCAATTACATCCGAAGCCCATCCTTGCCCGTTTGTCGAAAGGACTCGGACCGAAACAATCGTTGCGTTGGGGGCAATCGAATGGATCACTGAAGCCATGAATGTGCCATGGCCATTGTCATCTGAAGCGTCTTCGTCGCTGTCGACGAAATCATAGCCTGAAATTGCGCGCCCGCCAAGCGAAGGCTGGGCAAAATCAACGCCAGTATCAAGCAAGCAAATTGCAATTCCTTCGCCATCAAGCCCAAATTCGCTGCGGGCAACATCTCCACGCACAAGGGGGATGGAATCAGCAAGTGCGGCAGTGACAATTTTGTCCTCGTATATCTCTTCTGCACCAAGCAGCGCAAGGAGTGAGAGGTCTTCGGCATCAATTTGCACGACTTGCAAATCGAAATTTGGTATTGACTTGACCAGGATTATTTCTTCTTGCGGCGCAAGAGAAGGAAAATATTGTTCGGTTGGCTCTGCTGCCTTCTCGCTGGCTTTTTCAGGCGGGATTTCTGAGCCAGCTTCTTGGAGCCTAATCATCCCCGCAGGCGCAAGGCGAATTTGGGAAAATAGCGGCTTCAATTTCGAAAATAATGATGCGATTGGTTTTGGGGCTGCATGATTGGCGCTTGAGGAATAGGTGCTTTGGGGCGTATGAATTGCAGAAATTGCTTGCGAAATAGTTGCGCCTTTCTTTGTCTTGACAATCGCGCGGACCGACTCGTTTCTTTCAAGCTTTTCCAAAAGTTCGTTTGAAATCTCAATTTCTTTGCCTTCCCCAAACGAAATTATCGAAGTGTATTTTCCGCGCGAAACAACATTGAAGCGCGGCTTTTTGTTTTCCGCAAAAAACTCCACATTTTCGGCAGGCAAAGGCATCCGCTCGGGAAGCACGATTGCCCACTTTGAAGGGGCAAAAGAGGCAATTTTGAAAGAAATTTGTTGGCGGCTGCCATCCTGGCTTACATATTGTATCTTGAGGTTGGAAAAATCAGGCTCAAGCCCCGCAAAATACGTCACATTCAACTCAGCAGCAGGAGGCTGAGGATTGTAAGCGAAGAAATCAAGCGAATAGGGAGTTGGGGGGACAAGAATTCCAATCAAAGCCCAAACGCCGTGGCTTAAAGAAAGTATGATGTGCGGCACGACATAGCTGGATTGCGCGGTGGTCAAGCGGACGCCAAGGTTTGAAAAGTCCAGCTCCAATCCCTTGAAATAAGAAACATTGAATGAGAGAGGAGTGAGGGCTGCTTGAGGGTCTTCTGAAAAATTATAGTAAAGCAAAGAAGAGTCAAAAGAAATGTTGGGTGCGGTCAGGTTCTCCGAAGCAATATTTTCTTGCACAAAGGAAGATACGTTTTCTTGCTCATTTTGGCTTGGAGAGAGGTTCTGCTCTGCTTGCTCAGAAGGCAGCAGACTTTCAGATTGAGTCAAGTTCAGGGCAGCTTCAGCCGACTTGGCAAGAACAAAAACAGCAGTCTGCGGGGAGGCAGAGACATTCAGCAGCGCTTTTTGGCCGGGAATGACTTCGACGAAGGTGAAATTGAGAGTCTTGTTTTCCTCTGATTGCAAAACCAGATTTGAAAAGTCTGGCTCAAGAAACTCAGAGTAGTTGACTTGCAGCAAAAACCAGTCGGTTGCTTTTGCAGTGGTTGAGGATGCGCTTGGCTGTTGGGCATCATCAGGCAGATTTTGGAAGGTGAGCAACTGCGGTATTGCAAATAAGGCCAAGAGAATAAAAAAACGGTCGATCTTACCCCTCACTTTCCCGCACCTGAAGGCAGCAAAAAAGGCAAGCCCAAAGCCTTTTTTGTGCTATTAAAACTCAGAAAAGGTTTATAAATATGCCGAGATTTCTCAGACGTATTATTTTCTCTTTTTTTCTTCAGGAAAGATTGGCTTGATGGAGATGCCTTTTTTGGCATGCCATCTTGGCTGCCGAGAGGGCGGGCGGCTTTCCTCTTCTTTGCCAGAAGATTCCTCAAATTGCAGCGACCTTTCGTATTCTGCGTCTATTGCTTGCTCTTGCTCCCTGAACTTAAGCTCTTTGTGGGCAAGAGGAGGCCGCACTGGCTCGAATGCGGCGCCGACTTCTTTGTACTTCTTTTCGAAGAATTTCTTGCCTCCAACTGCCAAGCCCAGGGCAATAAGCGCAAACAAGGCGGTGATCGAAAGCAGCAGAAGCTCATAGGGCGGCCTTTGCGCTACGCAGATAAAAGGAAACTCTTTGCAAATTTGTCTTTCCAACTGGCGCCAAATTTGTGCAAGCGAAGCTGGCTCTTGTGGGGGGGCGGGTGAAGGCAGCTCAGGGCTGCAGCTTTCGACATTGAAAAAGTCAATTGTAGTGCAATTTGACACATCATAGCAGTGCTGAGTGCGATAGCCATCCTCTCCGCAAGGACCCCAAGGCTCGCAATATATGCTTACAACGCAAGTGGGAGTAGTCTGCGGTGGCTGCTGCGTCTGGTTGAACGGAACAAGGTTCAAAAATGGATTTCCTCGGTTGGCGGAAAGTATTATCGGGATTGAGAAGCTTTCCACCCTGGATTGGGAAATTTGCCTGTTTATAGAATAGGTAAGGCTGCGCGACTCGCCTGGGGCAAAGACAGGGAAAATGAAAAATACGGTGGAGCCCTTGATTGAGTTGTAAGGAGGGCTGAAAGTGATTTCTTGGATCTGCGCAAACTGTGGCGGAATCGTGTCTTGGAAGACGAAGTCATACATTGTGCATTCCGGACCACCTTTGTTTGTCAAAGTAGTGATAAGGACCGAATAGTCTTGCGAAACAGTAAGGCTCCTTCGCACATTGACAGTACAGATGATGCCTCCTCCGAGATTGACTTCGATGTCAACCGAGGGGAGCGGAGTGTAAGAAAAGCCGCCACCTCCACCGCCGCCAGCTGCGCTGGGTCCGCTTCCGCCGCCACCAGCGCCTCCGCCGCCACCTCCACCGCCGCCTCCACCACCGCCGCCTCCACCGCCTCCGCCGCCACCTGAGAAAGGCTTGCACTTGAGGTCGACAGAAAGAAAGTAGAGGGTAGGCGTGGCATTTTTTGTTGGAAGCATGAATTGGAAATCATAAAGCATTCCATCAAATCCAGGCTGGTCATCAAGAACAGGCATGATGAAGACAAGGTTTCCTGCAGTGTCTTGCAAAAATCCCATCTTGAAGGTATTGGGCATCGGTGAGAGAGTATATGCAGTAGGCACGTTCGTAAGCATCCCAAAGCTTGCAGTCTGAAAAGTTGAATTCTGAGTAAATGTCGCATATGCGCCCTGGGCAGGGTCGTTTATGAATTCTTCGAGGACAGAAAGATTGCCTGCTGTTGCGTTATAAATAATCCCAGAGGAATTTGAAAAAAGAATATTCAGGATTTCAATTCCTTCAGTGCACATTGATCCCCCTGTCCCTATGGTCTTGTAAGAGACTTGGCCAGGGATTGCGTTGATCGTCAGTGAGCTGAATGCCGAAAGCGAAGCTTGTCCAACTACTGCATGCCAGCTTGAATTTTTCGCTTGGACAGCAAGCGATGCATTCGTAAAATTGCCGCCTTCTGTGGAAATGTTTGCAGCAAAGAGAATAGAAGAAAGAAAGAGAAAGGCTGCGGCGAGCTTCAAATCAACTACCTCGCCTCCTCTTTTCTTTCTTGAAAAATAAAAAGTAAACTGCTGCAACAACCACTATTGCCAACGCTGCCAGCAAGGCAAACTCAACAACACCAAATTCTGCCTGGCGCTTTTCTATCTCAAGCTGGACAGAATAGGTGGCTTTTTTGGTCAGAAATCCTCTCCTTGCGCCATAATCTACTGAAACGGCTATCTCTTTGTTGAGCTCAAGCTCTTTTTGAGAAAGCTGCAGCGGGAATTCCTCCACGACCATCGAATAAGGCTCGATTTGCCTGATTGATGCGGCAGTGATCTTCATCGGCATATTCGATTCGTCGACTAATGTAAGCTGGACAAAGAAGAAGGCAGGCTCTTGCGCGTTGTTTTTAACTGAGACTGAAAGGGTCTGTTTTTCTGGGAAATATTTTGCATTGCGGACCGAGAGGTTGCTTTTGTCCACATATTCAACCGAAAGGAGGTTCCCAGTGAAAGTCCTGAACTCCTCAAGCGAGCGCTTTGAGCTGCCAAACTTGACAAGAACGGTTGCAGTTATGTTGCCTTC
The DNA here is from genome assembly GCA_026413765.1 of Microcaldota archaeon. GTDB lineage: Archaea > Micrarchaeota > Micrarchaeia > Anstonellales > Anstonellaceae > UBA10161. Next base: position 5,629 of record JAOAKI010000008.1, read on the forward strand.
CAAAACAGAGGATAGGTCCAATGGGTACTCAAGCCCAAATGACTGTCCTCTTTCAATCAGAGTTGTTTCCGGCTGGCCAAAAATCTTGAAGTCAGCCCCATTGACCCTTATTTTTACCTCAGCATTGAAATAAAGTGGTCCGCTGCCGCTGTTTTCCAAACCGACCATCACCTTTTTTGCACGACTGTCGTAGAAAACATCAGTGATTGAGAGATTGGGCTTGTAGGCAGGCAGAATAAAAACATCAAGCGCAAGCGTTCCTGACTGGGTTGCCGGCAATGCCTGCGCAAATTTCACAAGCACGCTCATCGATTTGGAAATCCCTTCCTGCGCAAATTCATTTCTCATCCTCTCGCGCATGTCATAGACTGGATTTATCAGATCTTGCCCAATTAAAAGAACTCCTGCCACCTTGCCTGCCTTGACTTGCTCTTTGAGGAAATCATAAGTGACTTGCGGCACGAGGCGCCCGCTAAGAAGGATTGGCACTGGCCCAACCATTCCGTCTTCGATCGATGCCCCATCCGACATTATCAGCCTTTCAGCCGGATACTCTGAAAGCATCTCCCGCACAAGGGCAACATTATCCTCGTATTTGTCCTCTCCTTTGCCGATTCTTTTTGAAGCAAGAGGTGAAAGCTCTTGCAGGACTTTGTTTTCAAGATAGCCGTAAAGTATGATTTTTTTGCCTGAAACGATTTTTTTTACTTCTTCCAGGTTATCTGAGTTTGCCAAAATCACATAAGCTTTTTTGGCATACGCATAAGGCAACACTGAGATTGCGCTGTCAGAATAAGATGCGTCAACAATAATGAAGCTGTCTGCGCCAGAAAGCTTTGCAAGCTCAAGATTGGTTTTGCCTCCGTCAGTGGATTGGAAAAGCTCGACTTGGTTGTTTTGTGCCCTCAATTCGCTTTCAACAAGACCAGAAATCGGTGCGTCTGCCGACTGTATAAGAAATACTGCTTGGTTCGAGCCTATCTTAACAACAAAAATCTCTGGGGAGGAAGACTGAGACATGAAGCGCACAGGCATTCCTTTCACTGCCGCATAAAAAATGCCAGAAAGCACATCTCTTCCGTCATGCGAGTTTATTGCAACGATTGAGGCAGAAAAAGAAAAAGAAAGTAAAATGAAAAAAGCTAAAACAAATGACAACCTACCCATTTATACCCTCCCGAAGAGATTGGAAAAGAAAAAAAATAAAAACATGGCGATTATGTCTCAAGCTCTATGTAGAAGTAATAGGTTTCAACTGCGCTTGGGGTTGTTGGGACCATGATTTCATAGTGCACCCCTTCATTTGCATAGTTCTTTCCTGTGTTGTTGAGATTGGTGCAGAAAGCAAAGGCGTTCTTTGTTGTTGTCGTGCCATTGAAGAGGGCAACCACCGTGAAGCTGCTGCTCCCCTGCAGCTTAGAAGCTGGAGCACCTGAAATAAGCTGCCCAGAGATATTTATTGAGCTTGTCGTGTTGAAAGTGTTTGTAGCATTGTCGATTGTTCCAAGGCTCCAGAGGGTGTTCATTGCAGAAAGGTTGGCTCCTGAAAGTGTTGGACCTGGGAAAGCACTTGCAGTGGAAAGGCAAACCTCTCCACTCCCATTTGCAGTGCTGTATGCCCAGCTATAGACGATGTTTTCTGCTGAGTCTTGAAGCCTTATTGCTGCGCCTGAAACTGTGCCAAAGAAGTCCGCCCATTTGGTGGTAAGCTGGACTACGCCTGAAATATTGACATTGCTAATGTTGCCGCCCTCAGTCACTCTGGATGCAGCGCCTGCTGTGCCTGTCCACCTTGCCCTATTTACTTGCGTGGAAAGCGTAGCGTTGGTTATGGCATAGACAGTGTCTGCAAACAGAAGAAAGCCGAGGACAATGAATATCATCCATCGCATGCTGATCGCCTCCGAGCATAAATGATAAGTAAAAAAACTTTAAAAAGTATTCGATTTGCCAGGCTAGGAATCTTGTTGGCTCAAGTTCCCGCCTGTGCAACACTTTTTTCAACTCAGAAAGCCAAAAGCACCATTCGTATTTTGTCTTGCCAGAATTAAACACAAATAACAACTTAGAGAGGATACACTAACAACGTTTAAATGTTTTATACACAAAAGCTGTCGAGCGCATATTGGCGCTCTTTTGCAGCTAAGCGGGGCATCTTGATACCATACATATTTAAATATTTACTACCACAATAAAATATGAGGTGAAACAGATGAATGTATTTCAGAAGAATGGGGGGAAAAATAATGATACTGAAGTAAACAATCTGAAAAACTCTAAGATCAGCACATTCTTTAATCGTATTTTGGGTAAGGAAAAGGGAGAAGAGAAGGACAATAGCAATCTGAAAAACTCGATCAGCACATTCTTTAATCGTTTTTTGGGTAAGGAAAAGGGAGAAGAGAAGGACAAGAGGACAGAAGAAAATTTTGGCTCGGGTTGGGTTAGTTTTGAAGAAAAAGAAATCGAGAAGAAATCTCTGAAAAGTAGAATGAATATTAAGGAGAAAGTTGGAAAAATTAAAGGTTATATTAAGAATACAGGTAAATATGTTAAAACTGGTTTGTCGATTTTTGTCAATCCAGATATTGTATCAACTGGAGTTAAAGCAAGCATAATTGGTCTTGCGGCAGGAGGGATTGGAAACTTTCTTTACACTGGAAGATTTTCTGTCATTCAAAACGCTCTTATGAGCGCATCAAGTTGGATAGTTGCAAATCCGCTAATAACTGCAGGAGTAATTGTGGCGATTGCGTCGTTCAAGACGATAATTGAAAAAATCTTTAAGCCGAAAAACGAGCTTACTGAAGAAAAAATAAACACGTACAGTGCAATAAAGAAAATAACAGAAAAGATTGGCCTTTCTTACTATATAATAAAACAGCCCCTATTGATTGCAGCAGGAGTGCTTGCAGGTGCTGACCTTGTAGTCGGCATGGCGCAAGGAGGGTTCTTTGGAGGTATTGGGAAGGTTATTTGGGATATTGGGAAAATAATTGGGATGGCAGGAAATGCCATCTATTCTAACCCAATACCAGTAATTGGAGCGATATTCGTGATGATGTCGATCAGAAAATTCCAGAAAAAAGTTTCTTCGACTGCTTCAAGAAAATTGGATGAAATGATTACTAAATTGGAAAGAGCAGAAGATAAGAAATTGAACGAGATTGCATTTGAAGTCACAAAAGAGATGGCAGTTGACCCAGTTAAGGCGCTTCAATTGTTAGAGGAAAAAGTTGGGAGAGATGGAATTTCAAGGCTGAAGAATGACCCTCTAGAAGGGCGGCTTTGAAAAGGCAAGGCAGAGGCAAGTGGTGACTTTTGCCTAATACTTAAACAAATCTCTTACTGCCTGCTCGATATTTTCGGTCATTTCTTTTGTGGCAGTCTCAGAAGGCTTAGGCTGGCTTGATTGGGGAGGCTGAAAACCAAGCAGAGAGGATAGGCTTACATGAATGCTTGCAAGGCAGGAAGGGCATCTTCCTGACACGGCAACCTCATCCACCAGCATTTCAGAGGCAAACTCAAATGAGGATGCCGCTCCGCACTTGCAAGTGAAATATTTTTTGACCGATACCACCAAACCACCACCACAAAATGCACATGCTCAGTTAATAATGCTTGCTCCGAAATGAACAATTACTCGACTGTGACTGATTTTGCAAGGTTTCTTGGCTTGTCCGGGTCTCTTCCAAGCTTTGTTGCCATGTAATATGCCAGAAGCTGCAGAGGAATTACATAAACGATGGGGATTTCTTCGGTTTCGCAGGGCGGAAGCTTGATGCAAAGCTTTGATTTCTCAAATGCCTCTTTGCTGTCTGAAACTATGACGATTTGCGCATTTCTTGCCTTGCATTCCTGGATGTTGGAAAGCATTTTTGGGAGATTCTGGCTGGAGGGAGCAAGAGCAACCACCACGACGTTCTCATCCAAAAGCGAAAGCGGGCCGTGCTTCAATTCTCCTGCAGGATAGGCTTCCGCATGCAAATAGGTGATCTCCTTCAGCTTGAGTGCGCCTTCCAATGCGGCAGGGAAAGCCATTCCCCTTCCGATGAAAAAGAAATCTTTTCTCTTACAAAGAATCGAAGCGATTTTTTCTATCTCCTCAGAGCTTTTCATCAGCTGGGCGATTTTTGAAGGCAAGCCGTGCAGCTTTGCAAGCTGTGCCTTTTTGCCGCTGAGCAAAAGGGCAATTTTGAGCAAGACTGCAAGCTGGCAGATGAATGATTTCGTCGCCACCACCGCGATTTCTGGCCCTGCTCCAATCAAGACATTTGCGTCGGCCTCGCGGTAAAGCGAGCTTCCTGCGACATTCGTGATTGCAATTATTTTTGCCCCCTTGCCTTTCGCAAACCTCACTGCGGCAAGCGTGTCGGCAGTTTCCCCTGACTGGCTGATTGCAACCACTACCTTGTCTTTTCCAGACCACAAGTTGGCAAATTCCGAGCCTATGATCACATCCACCACTGTCCCTGTGCCTGCTTGCAATGCTGTCTTGAACACAAGGCCAGCATAATAGGAGCTGCCGCATGCCACAACGCAGAAAGATTTTTGGTTTTTCAAAAGTTGGACCGCTGCAGAGACATCTGCCGCAAGCGCCTCTTTTACTTTTTCTTCCTGCTCTGAAATTTCCTTGAGCATAAAGTGGGGGTAGCCGCCTTTTTCTGCCATCTGGGCGGTCCACTCAACATAATGGACTGCTCTTTCAGCTGGCATTCCTTCCTTGTTGTATATCAGGCATTTGCCGCTGGTCAAAATCGCTCTATCGCCGTTTTCCAGGTAGATGACTTTTTTGGTATATGGAAGCAATGCAGGCACGTCGCTTGCGCAAAACATCTCTCCTCTGCCAACTCCAATAATCAGTGGTGACCCATTTCTTGCCAAATAAAGCGTTTGCTGGCCTTTTTTCATTGCGGCAATAGCCCAGCTTCCCGAAAGCTTGGAGATTGCGGAGGCAAACGCATCCGCCGCGTTTTTTGTACTTTTTAGCTCTTCTTCAAACAGATGCGCAATTACTTCGGTGTCAGTTTCGGATGTGAAAGAATGCCCGCCAGCAATCAAATTCATTTTCAACTCATCAAAATTCTCAATCACGCCATTGTGGACGATGAAAACCTCTTTTTTGCAATCACAATGCGGATGAGCATTTTGCTTTGTGACTCCCCCGTGCGTGGCCCACCTTGTGTGCCCAATCCCAACCTGACCGCTAAGCTGCAAAAAATTGTACTTGGAGTGGATTTGCTCTATCCTTCCGCTGTCTTTTATGACCTTTATTTTCTTTTGCCTCTGCGTTGCAATTCCTGCAGAGTCATAGCCGCGATATTCGAGCGCTTTCAGACCCTCATAAAGCACTTGCGAAGCGTTTCGGAAGCCAACATATCCAATTATGCCGCACATGGAAAGCTTTTTTTTGAATTTATTTTTAAATATTTCGCTTAGTGCAACAGAAAGATTAATAAATGGCTATAGTATCTCAGCAACTGCAAAAGTCCGCTTGACAGTTTTTATTTTTATCTTGATTTTTTGACCTACAGGCGCGCCGGGGATGAAGATGACAAAGCCTTCTATATGTGCAATCCCGTCCCCTCTTGCGCTTTTTGCCTCAACCAGAACCTCATATTCTTCTCCTTGCTCGACCGGCCTTCCTATCCACTTCATAGGGTTTCTTTTGGAGCTGCAAGTTATAAGCCTTAGCGGAATGGGCGGGTTCTTCTCCTAAGCCTGAAAAGCAGCGGGTTTGAATTGAGCCGTGAAAAAAGCCTGCTGTAGGCGCGCTCGAATTCTTCAGGGTCAAGGGCTGCCCTCAAGTCTGCCTCGATAAGGATTGCAGGGTATGCATAGGCTTTGTGCAAGCAAGACAAAGAATGGACAAAGGAGGCAATCTGGGAAAATGTCTTTGGCCCTGCCAGGAATTCAACCCGCAGCGGCCGGTCTTCTTTTGCAGGCCTCAGGTAAAATGACGCGATTTTTTCTGCCCATTCCCCCAAATCTTTAAGCACTTGATGCTTTGAGGGAGAAGAAGAATACCTGAAAGCTGCGGTGCGCTCTCCTTCATTGAGCAAAAAGAAAAGAAAGGAGCTGTCAGTTGCGTTGCGGAGCTTTTCTTTTGCAAAATCAATCTGCCCAAGCAGCTCAACAAAGCGCCTGCTTCTGCTGTCCTTGATTATTCCGCACAGAGTGCATCCGCTCTGGAAGCATTGCTCATAAAGCTTCCTGTAGAGCTGCACTACCTCTTGGTAGAGGCTGAACAGGCCAGACTCTTCGTTTGGCTTGTCTGAGACCAATGGGGCAATCGAGCCGTCCAAAAGAAGATAGTCGGGCTGGAATTTCGCCACAATCTCTTGCGCGCAGGAAAGCTCGCTTTTGAGCCTGACAAGCCCTTTGTGCCATGCAATCTCGTAGTTTTCAAGCCCTCCCATCACATCATAGTGCGCCTTTGGCAGCGAAGAAGGGTAATAAGAGTGCTTTTTTGGAGAGCCATTCTCGTATTCAAACACCACGCCTGCAGTGCGGCATACAAGGAAATCGAACCCGTGGAGCTCCTCGCCCACAATCCCGCAGTCCACTGCAGCAACCTTCGCATCGATGCGCATGCTTTCAACTTTATAGTAAAGTCGCTCTTCAAGCAGATTCTCAAGCTGCTGGATCTGCCGCAGCTTGCTTGCCAGCTGCTGCCTTTCTTGGGAGATGCTTTCGATTTGCCTTGCAATCTTTTCAAGCTCTTGGCCATCTTGCATAGTATTTAATAATACAACATATTTTTTATTTGCACAAGTGGATGCAATGGGGCTCAAGCAAGCAATTGTTGTGCGTTCGGATCTGAAGATGGGGAGGGGCAAGCTTGCAGCGCAAGCTTCGCATGCCTCGCTTTTGGCATGCCGCATGGCAGAAAAGCACAATAGGGAATACGTAAACGAATGGGAAAAAGAGGGGCAAAAAAAGATTGTGCTCAAAGTAGCCAGTTTGGGCGAGCTTCTTGAGCTTTACGAAAAAATGAAAAAAGAAATCCCGTGCGCGCTTGTCCAAGATGCAGGGCACACGCAGCTTGAGCCTGGGACGATTACTTGCTTTGCGGCAGGCCCTGCTCCAGAAGAAAAAGTGGACAAGTTTGTCCGCCATCTCAAGCTATTGTGATATCTTTTGCTGGAGCTGCTCTTTTGCCAAAAGCTCTCTTTTGATTTTCACATAGATGCGCAATATTTCTGCAACGCTCCATGCTTGGCTTGGCGCCCCTGCTGGCTTTGCAGTGGAAGGCTCATAAAGCTCAGGCAGGCTGCCTATGCACCCTTCGCTCATTTTCTCGGCAATCGGCTTCAGCGATGCCAGGATTTGCGGATGGCTTCCGGGATAAACTTTCAGCTGGGCATCATAAAATGGCCCAAGCAGCCAGGGCCATATCATCCCTTGGTGGTAAGCCCAGTCCCTGCTTTGCGGCCCGCCACGGTAATTCTCGCAATAGCGGCTGTCATCGCTTGCAAGCGTCTTGAGCCCCAGCGGAGTGTAAAGCTTCGAGCGCACTGCGTTGAACACATATTTTTGCTGCAAGCTGTTCAGGGGGCTTTTTGAAAGTGCGACTGCAAATATTTGGTTTGGCCTGAAAGATGCGTCATTTGGCTCTATGACATCAAAAAGCCAACCTTCAGTTGAAACAAATTTCTGGAAATTCATCTCAACCTGATCGATTATCTGCCTTATCAGATCGGCAGTTTTCCTGTCTTCAAACTTCTCCGCCAGCTCAAGCGCAAACGAAAGCCCGGAGTACCACAATGCGTTTATCTCGACAGGCTTGCCTTTTCTTGGCGTCACCGCAACCCCGTTGACTTTTGCATCCATCCAAGTGGAGGCAGGCTCTGCAACATAAATCAGTCCATCCTGGTCCATCCGGACGAGCCGATTGCCTTCCACATAAGAAGCAATTATTTGGCGAATGTATTTCCATAGATGCTCTCTTGTGAAATTTTCATCATGCGTGTGGTCAAGATAGTGCTTTGCTGCGTTTATGAACCAAAGAGAAGCATCAGCAGAGGTGTAATGGGCAAACTCGTTCTCATCGATGAAGTTTGGGATTAGGCCGTCTTGCATCATCCTTGCCCATGAAAGCAGCACTTCGCGCGCCAGCGAGTATCTGCCGGTGCACAAAAGCAGTCCTGGCAGCGCTATCATTGCGTCTCTTGCCCATTCGCTGAACCAGGGGAAGCCTGCGATTATGCCTTTGTGCTTTTCGGTGGCAACCACAAAAGCATCGGACGCGATAAGCAGCCTTTCTGCAAAATCAGTCAACTCTATGCCGGCTGCCTTTTTGAACAGGAGTTTGAGGTGCTCAAAGCGGACGGCCTGCTTATCCAAAATGCGCAAGGCGTCCTCAACTTCCACATCCTCAAGGGAAGCAATAATGTGCGCCTCCTCTTTTGGACCCATCTTTAGTTCAATTGTGCCTGGACAAGCCAAATTTTCGGTATAATAGTAGCCCCTTTCTTTCTCTATCTCATATGTCATGTCATAGTACTTTTGGTGGTTGCTCTTTACCGTCCCTTCGTGCGCCCATATCACCATATTGGCAGGAGAGTTAATCCTAAAGCCTGCCTTTTCGGTGGTGAAGTCCAAATCGCTTTTCCCACGGTCAGCATGGATTTGCCGCGGCGCAAGAAGAGGCGAGATTTTCAGCGTCACTTCCTCGCCGCAAACAACGCGGTAGGAGACTACTGCGGTACTTTTCCCATAAAGCATCCTGACCGACTTTTCAAGCTTGGTGCTGTCGATTGAATAGTAGAAAGTTGGGTGGTGGTGGAAGCTGAAGCCTGTTTGGAATTTGTATCCAGTTGGGTAGATAGTGCCAGGGTAAGAATTGGTTGAAAGTGGAAATGTTTTCTCCCCCAAAACAGCCTCTTCTTCCAGCTTTGAAAGCATCACGTGCCTGTTGCTGCTGCTGCCACCCAGCGGCGCCACCAAAATGCCGTGGTATTTCCTGCTATTCATGCCTATGACTGTTGAGGAGGCGTACGCCCCGTTTCCGCTGGCAATCAGCCACTCTAGATATTTTGCTTGTGAGGGGACCAAGTCGAAAGCAGAAATCGCTATCATATAAGGAAATTTGTATTTGATAATAAAAATGTTTATGTCTGAAGTTTTTGTCTTGTAGTTGGGTTTAAAAATCTTGAGAGAAAAATCTGCCAAAGGAGGTGCAACGATGGCGCCAAAAGAAGAAAACATCGAAAAAGGAGAATATGTTATAGGCATAGCGATATTGCTTGCGGCAATCCTGATTTCTGCTTCAGTTTATCTTTCCGCCACTGGCATTGAGAAGGCAGTGGCAGCTCTAAAGCTGCAAGCGTCTGCGCCCACATCCACACAGCAGGCAAGCCAGCAAATCAAGCTTTACATCATAAGCGACCGAAGGTGCGCAGATTGTGCAGGTTTGGTTGAGCAGATATTGCCACAGCTTCGGTCAGTGGTTCAAAACTTGGATGTTGAGCAATATGATTATTCTGACTCGAAAGGAAAGGCGCTGTATATACAATCAGGAGGCGACAAATACCTGCCTTTGTTCCTTTTCGAGCCGACAATCAAGTCCTCTGCCAGCTATGCGCAGCTTGCCCAATTTCTTGACGAGGCTGGGCAGTATTTGTCATTGCGCATAGGCTCAGAGTTTGACCCTGAAGCAGAAATTTGCGGAAATGGCATCGATGATGACAAAAACGGAGCAACCGACTGCCAGGACTCTGAATGCAAATCAGACATTTCCTGCATCGAAAAATTGGATAAGCCAAAAGTCGAGGTTTTTGTGATGAGCTACTGCCCATACGGCATCCAGATGCAAAAAGGGATGCTGCCTGTCGTTGATCTTCTTGGCGACAAGGTCGACTGGAATGTACGCTTCGTAAGCTACATAATGCATGGGGAGACTGAGGCTTATGAGAACCAGCTGCAATATTGCCTGCAGCTGCAGAACAAAAGCAAATATTTCAAATATCTCAGTTGCTTTTTGAACAACTCGAAATCAGAGGAATGCCTTGCAACGATTGATATAGACAAGAAGAAGCTCCAAAGCTGCTTGAATGAAACAGACAGCAAATTCAACATAACTGCAAACCTGAAAAACACTGCTACCTATCTGAGTGGGAGATACCCGCTGTTTCTGGTTGACGATGCCGAAAATAAAAAATACGGAGTGCAGGGCTCGCCGACATTTGTGATCAACGGTGTAGTCAACGAACAGCAAGGCAGAGACCCGCAAAGCATTTTGCGAACTGTCTGCATGGGATTCAAGAACCCGCCCGCCGAATGCTCTAAGCAGCTTTCTAGCCAAGCCTATGTGCCTGGCTTCGGCTTCAGTTACCAGGCGTCCGGAGCGGTTGCTGCAGGGGCGTGCGGCTAAAAGGAGGGAGAGCGTGATAAGTAAAATAGAAAAAGGAGAGTATGTAATTGGGATTGCGATTATCCTTGCAGCAATCCTGATAGCAGCTACAATATATATCAGCTTTTCAAATGTCCAAAAGGTGATTCTTTCTAAATCTTCTGCCGAGACAGCAAAGGCATCATCGCTATCTTCCCCTTCTCAGCCCACACAATCAGTACCCAAAGAGCTTTCTTTCACAAAAGAAGTGACTTTAGATTTTCTTTATGCTGACTGGTGCCCACACTGCCAAAAAATGAAGCCAATTGTCGCAAAGCTTGAGGGTCAGCTTCCTGCTGAGCGCTTCACTGTGCGAAAATGGAGAGACGAGGACAAAAACACGCCCCCAGTTGCTTCAGTCTATTCATATTATATCGGGAAGGGGCTATTTAGAGGCGGATTCCCAACTTTCATCATAAATGGAGATGAAAGAAAAGAGGGGGAAATGTCTGAGGCTGCCTTCAAGGATTGGGTTTGCAGCAAGTTTTCATCGCCAAAGCCTACCGCTTGCGCATAAGCTTCAGCAGTGCCTTGCTATCCTTCCTATTTTTATTTGTTTCAGCGAATTTAGCTTTATGTCTTCTTTCCAAGAATTCATCGCCTCTTGCCTTCTTGGGGCAGCAGCCAGGATTGAAAAGGAGAGGGCAAGCCTTTCAATCAAGCGCAAAGGAAGAAGAGACATGGCGACATCTGCCGACTTGGCATCCGAAAAATTCATCGCTGCAAAAATAAGCAAGGAATTCCCGGGCGCAAAGATTTTCTCAGAGGAAAGCTTTTTTGAGAAAGAGCTGGAGGCAGAATCGCTGTTTGTCATCGACCCGATCGACGGCACTCACAATTTCATTTGGGGGATTCCCCTTTACGGAGTATCAGTAGCGCATTATTCTTTTGGCAAGCCGCTGGCAGGCGGAATCTACCTTATCCCGCAAAAAATGCTTCTTTATGCCGAAAAAGGAAAACAAGCGACACTGAACGGGAAAAAAATTTCGGTCTCGAAGACCTCTCGCCTTGAGGATTTCTTTCTGCTTTGCGACAGCAGGCTGCATATCATAAAAGAGCAAGGATGGCTTGACAAGCTTGCGTTTTTGGAGGAAATAAGCCAGCATACGCGGTTTTTGGGCTCCACTATTTATGAAATAGGGTATGTGGCATGCGGCGTGGCGGATGCGCAGATTTCGTTCAAGCTCAAGCCGTATGATTTTGCGGCTGCGGCATTCATAGCGCAGCAGGCCGGCGCAAAAGTGACTGATTTGGAAGGGAAGCCCTGGTCGCTTGAAAGCCGCACTCTGCTTTCATCGAACGGAAAGCAGCACGCAAGAATTTTGGAGATATTTCAGTCATGACTTGCCTTTTTCTTGTCAATCTTGATGTGCGCAAGCAATATTGAGATGGAGACAAAAAGCGTGCTTAGCAGGAGTATGGCAAGCGCAAGAAAGCCTCCCAAGGCAGCCAGGTTCAGGAAAGCAAACCCTTCCCTAAGCCTTGCTTTTGAATTCTCAAGCTCGGATTTTGCGTTCTCAAAGCCAACGCTTGACTGCCTGAGGGCCTCTGCAGCCTCTGAAAGCGACATTGATGTTTTGTTTGCTGTTCTTGCAACCTCGAAAAGCTTGGCTGAAGCCTGCCTCAGTGAGTTTGCAGAAGAGGAAAACCTCGCATCCAGCGAAAAAGGCGGCACTTTTGCGATGTCAGAAAGAGTGTCTGAAATGTTTTTGCTTGCGGAAGCATAGTGCATCACGCCTTCGTTCAGCAACGATATTGTAGCCTCGGTGTTTTTTGCGGCAGCCGAGGCAGTTGTCAGTATCAGCCCGAAATTTTCAATCTGCACTGAGACAGAATCCAGCTGCGCAAATACCGCCTTTTCGATGTTTTGCAGGAAAAGGAAGGTGGCGACATATGCGGCTATGCACATCAATAGCCCTATTGCGCTTATTCCTGCGGATATCGCAGCCAGCGCGGTCTCTATCTTTGAAAGGAGCTCTTGAATAATCATGATCACCACTTGCTTATTTTTTTCTTGACTTCAGATAGATATACATTCCTCCGGCCAGCGCGCCTGCAAGGCCAAACAAAAGCAGGCCAGCTGCTGCCGCGGAAGACATTGTTTGTGCTTCTTTGACTTTTGCGGCTACTTCCTCTTTTACTCTATTTGCCATCGCAACGGCAAGCTGTGGGTTTGAGTATGCCATTTCCTTTGCTTCCTTGAGCCTTGCATGCTGTGCGGAGAGATTTGGCGGAAAAAGCATCTGCTTTGATGCGCTTTCATTTATCTCAAATTCGATCACGCTTAAATTTGCAAGCGCGGCATCGATTTCCTTTATGTTCGCAGAAAGCGTGCTTTCAAAAGCTCCAAGCTCAATTTCTGCAAGCTCCAGCGTCTGCCTTGCGGAGTCAAACAGCCCTTCAGAAATTTCCCTTGAAGCATCATTGAGCAATTTCTCCAAATTTTTGGTGTCAATCTTTTGCTTGTATTTCTGCACTTTGTCCCTGATGGCATCAAGTCGATATTCCGCGTTTTTCTTCCTTGACTCAAGCTTCTTTCTCTCATTTGCCTTTTCTTCCAATGCTTTGCTTTCTTGGAAAGAGCTTATTTGCTTGGCGAAAGCATCCACTGTCTGGTTGAGCTTCAAGACCTCGTCTGCAGCTTCTACATATTTTTTGTCTGAAAGCAGGGAAGAGATTTCGGATGATTTCCTTTCGATTGCCTGAAGCTGCTCTGCAAGCTGGCTGTCCAATGATTTTGACTTCAGCGAAGCGATTCTGTCATTGATGCTTTTCATCATTTGCTTTAAGCGCACATCGAGTTGCATCCCAAGAACATATGCACTTTCTTTTGCCTTGGCTATTATTCTTTGCGCAATGCTTTCGGCGGCAGAAAACAGCATCTGCTGGTAGAGACTTTGCGCCTCGGCAAGCTCTTGCTCAAATGAGGCTGCAGCAAGCTCAAGCCCTGCCTTTTTTGCTACCTCTTGTAGGCGGTAGAGGGCCTGCGCTTCCTGCTTTGCAAGCATAATCTTTTCGCTGACAGAATCGTTTGCCAAAGAAAAGTTGATGGCAAACACATGGACCATGCGGTTCCCGCTGTCAGCGACATACAGCTTGCCGCTTGCAACCGCTACGTCCTCCGGATAAGAAAAGGAGAGGTTGCCTGCCTTTGAAATCACTGCGATCGGGTAGCCGTCCAAACTGAAGACAACGACTCTATTGCTGTTTTTGTCTGCCACATAAAGCCGGTCCTCGTATATCGCAATGCCGCGAGGCGAAAGGAGCTGCACGCCGCCTTTGCCTCTGCCTATTGCGCCTTCAAATGTCCAATTTTTGCTATAGACAAAAATGACTTGCTTGCTGCTATCTGAGATATAGAATTTTTCCTTATAGAATTCTACATCTGCAGGGGAAGAAAGCTGCCCATCCGAGCCGCCTTTCCCAACAATCACGTCTTCGTAGGATTTGGTGAGCTTTGAATAGGCGACCAGCTGCGCATTGTCTTGGTCAGTGATATATAGAAAATTGTCGCCCACTGCGATTCCGCTTGCCTTGCCTATGTTTGTTGCCGGATTCCACCTTTCCACGTTTGAACCTTCTTGGGCATAGAATTTTATCCACCCGCCATCCGCAATGTAAATTGTTTGCCCTTCAATTGCAAGCCGCATAGGGTTGTTCAGCGAATTTTCTCCTTGCGGGTCGACTATCCTGATTCTCTGCGTCTTGTTTTGCTGGAAACTGGCATTCATTACATAGAGCCAGTTGTTGCCTTGGTCCAAGACAAAAAGCTTTTCGCCAAGCACTGCAACTGCAGCAGGCTGGGAGAACGCAAGATCATCGGTTGGATCATCCGGGTTCGTGCCATTGTAGCTTCCCAGGTGCAAAAAATGCGCATTCTGAAGCCCCAAAACCAAAAGCAAAATCCACCATCTCATACACAACCAACTCATCGCATATTTTAAATTCTTATGCAAGAAGGCCAAGCGCCATCAGCTCTTGCACTATTGCTTTGCTGCTTTTCTTCTGCTGCGCCACTCCATCTGTATTTGCCTGGAGCGCAACCGAAGTCGCAACAGCAGGCACAACCGATCTGTCGAATGCATCCGGCACAACAATTCCATGCGGGATTTTTTCTTCTGCTGCCATTGCGATTGCATCCGCGGCAGCAAGCTTCATGCCGTCGGTTATCTTCTTTGCCCTCACCAACAGCGCTCCTCTGAAAATCCCCGGAAAGCCAAGCACGTTGTTGATCTGGTTCGGCAAATCTGCCCTTGCGGTGCCATAAACTGCACAGCCTGCGCTTCTTGCCTCCTGCGGAGAGATTTCAGGTATTGGATTAGAGAGCGCAAAAATTATTGGGTCGCTTGCCATTTTCCTGATATCCTGCGCAGCAAGAATGTTTGGCGAAGAGACCCCAATGAATGCATCTGCGCTCCTCAAAGCGTCTTTCAGCGAGCCTCTTTCGGAATTTTTGTTCAGCTTTGCAAGCTCTCTTTTGTGCGGCGGAAGGTCACCATCCTCATGCAAAATTCCGCTCCTGTCGCAGACAAGAATGTTTCGGTAGCCTGCCTTGGAAAGAAGCTTTGCTATTGCATAGCCTGCCGCGCCTGCCCCTGCTATCACAACTTTTATTTGGCTTTGCTTTTTCCCAACAAACTTCAATGCATTTTTCAGCGCAGCAACCACCACGACTGCTGTCCCATGCTGATCATCATGGAAAACAGGTATGTTTAGCTCTTGCTCAAGCCTTTTTTCTACCTCAAAGCATTTTGGCGACTCGATATCCTCAAGATTTATCCCGCCAAAGGCAGGGGATATGTTTTTCACCGTCTGCACGATTTCGTCGGCGTCTGTGCAAGAAAGGCAAATCGGAAAAGCATCGATATTTGCGTATGATTTGAAAAGGACCGCTTTGCCTTCCATCACAGGCAGGGCAGCATAAGGTCCAAGGTTGCCTAGCCCAAGGACTCGCGTTCCATCCGAAACTACTGCAACACTGTTCCACTTTAAAGTAAGCTCGTAGGCTTTCTCCCAGTTGTTTGCGATTTCTTTTGCAACATATGCAACCCCAGGAGTGTATGCAAGCGCAAGCCCTTTTTTCGTATGCGCATTTGCCTTTGCCGCAACTGCAAGCTTGCCTCTCAGGGTTTTGTGCAGCTTTATTGCTTCTACCCAGATTTTTTCTTTCTTTTTTTCCACTGCAACAACCCTCTTGAACTTGCGCTATATTTCTTGCCGATCAATTTAAAGCAATCGCTGTTTTGCAGGCGCAAAATTTTTAGCCTGCTTTTGCGAAAATAAAATTGGGTGCAGATTTGCTAGTTCTTTTCTGAGAAAAACGCGGATTTTCTGATGTACGGGTATATTTCTTGGAGATTTACCAACACAAACACGCTGTTGCTGTTGCTTGCCAAATAGCTCTCCATGCTCTGCTCTACGACTTTTCCTTTTGAGCTCGAAGCATGTATCACTGTCTGCTGTCTTTTGCTGCTCTCGATTTTTTCAGCAGTGACTAAATAATGGCGGCAAAAATAAAGCTTGCCCTTGCCTTCGTTCATCTGCTTGAGCATCTCTTTTGCCTCATCTATGGTCTGGACAAACTTTATTCCTCCGTCCTTTCCTTTCCATACAGCATAATCGCCTGCTTTGAAAAACTTGAGCAGCTCTTGGTTGTTTGCTTCTTTCAGGCGCATCAGGAGCATACCGCTGGGAATTTCTTTTTTTGCAAGCTCTTCTGCGCTGAATATCTGAATGCTGCTTACTTTTTGGACCTCATTTAGCAGCCTTCCGCCATTGACAAATTTTTTAGCATCAACATCATTCTTTAGAGCATGCAAAATCAGTGTCACGCAGTTATATTTTTCAGGGCCGTTTCCGTATTCCTTACCGATTTTTTCTCTTAGGCTATTAATAAAATTGTCGATGAAATAGGTTGCTTCGTTTTTTCTAGAAGAGGTTGCTTTGTCTTTAAACTCCATCCTCTGCAGCCTCGACAAGCTTATTATTCAGATAAATATAGCTATAAATATTAATAAACACAGACGTGAAGGAAACGAAACCTATTAGAGATAGGCAGAATAGGATGGCAGATGCCTTCAAGGCAAAAGAAAACGCAGCATGCTGCTTTGAAGGCCAATATAGTCAAAGAAGGCAGGAAGAGCTTGCAAAGCATGCCTGCACTGAAAGCAGCAACATCTTCGTGGGAGGCTGGGAGCTGATATTGAAAGTCAGGACAAAAGATTTTGACAAATATCGCGAGTTTGTCAAAAAGAGGAACAAGCAAAATAAAGACAAGCGGCTTGCTCAAGCAGCTGAAAACACAGCTCAGCAGACAAGAAAAAAGCTGGAGCTGCTAAAAGGAAGATTGATTTTCATTTTTTTCTTTTGCGGCAAAATACATTTTTTCCATTCTTGCAATGTGGCCGAGCTGCCGCAATTCCAGTCTTATTGCCCTGATTCTGCGCAAAATGTCGATGAATGGAACTTGGACAATCCCGATTGCCGCATCCACAATTA
The DNA here is from genome assembly GCA_026413765.1 of Microcaldota archaeon. GTDB lineage: Archaea > Micrarchaeota > Micrarchaeia > Anstonellales > Anstonellaceae > UBA10161. Next base: position 22,520 of record JAOAKI010000008.1, read on the forward strand.
GCTCCCTTATTGATTCTCTCTTGAAAGCATCATATTCTTTTTCAGCAGCTTCTTTGGCCTTTCCTTTCAGCCTGGCTGCAATCGCATCCATCAATATGTGCTGGAAAACGTCAAGAGCGTTACCTACCCAATTCATGGCTCGCATCAAAGGCGCAATTACAGCAAGCGCAAATAAGGAATATTTGAAGAGCGGCTTGAAGCTTTCCATCATTTCTTGGATGCTGGCTTGTCCTCTTTTGATGCAGGAGATGGCTATGGCGGTTCCGCATACCAAGCTTCCCCAGAACACCAATAGCGAAAGTGCCTCGTTGCAAATGTCTATCTTTGAGCCGAATTTTGCAAGGCGGAAAGCGTTTTTGACGCCAAGAAAGTCAATAATCTTCTGCTCGTCCAATCCAATTTTTTTAAGCATCTTTGTTTTTTGCTTCATCATCCAGTTGGTAGCCTTTGATATTTCGCCCGAAGCTTTCCAAAGCAGGCTTTCTTTGCTTCTTTTTTGCTCTGCACGCTCAAGCTCTCTTTCTGCAAGCTTGTCGAAAAACACAGAAAGCTGCCCTGGCTCCTTTTTTTCGGTTTGCTTTAGGACAGAGGCAGTCGCGTCAAGAATTTTGTAATAAAATGTTCTTTTTTTGCCTATTTCTTCGGCTGGACTCGGAAAAGGAAGCTTTTTCTCTCTGCCCGAAAATTTATAATACCACATATATTATTTTTTTACCACAAAAATATAAAAGGCTTTTCGGTTCTGGCAAAAAGTCCAAAGAAAGCCAGGAATTTTTTACAAGCCAAGCGCAGAGCCCAGATGCGCTGCAGTTTTGAGAACGATGTTTGGCTTGTCTGAAGGAGGAGCAGAGGCGATGTCTTCTTTTTTTGAAACTCCGGAAAGCACTAAAACAGATTTGAGGCCTGCTTTGTTTGCCATCCGAATGTCGATATCGAGCCTGTCACCGACAAATATTGCGTCAGAAGGCGAAATGTTGTGACTTTTAAGAAGCATTTCAAGAAGATAGGTAGATGGCTTGCCTATAATTACATCTGGGGCTCTTCCGCTTGCATAGCTGAGCAATGCTCCGATTGCGCCGCTTCCTGGCGCAAGTCCCTTTTCGGTAGGCCAGGTTGGGTCGTTGTTTGCAAGGATGAAATGCGCGCCTTTGTTGAGGCACAAAAGCGCATTGCGGAGCTTTTCATAAGAAATTGCGCGGTCCAAGCCGCAAACAAGAAATTTGGCATCCGAGCTGGAGGTTATTTTTGCTTGTGCCACACTAGCAAGCTCGCTTTTTAGCCCTTCCTCTCCAATCACAAAAACTTTCTTTTTTGTGCCAAAATTGTCAAGCAGGTATTTGGCGCAGCCAAAAGAGGAAGTCATGATGTTGCTTTGCTGCGTGCGAATGCCAAAAGAGGCAAGGTGCAAGACATACTGCTTTCTGCTTTTTGTCGCGTTGTTGGTGAGGAAAAAAACTGGAAGCTTTTTTTGCAGCCTTGCAATCTCCTGAGGCACACCAGGAATCGCATGCTTGCCGACGTAAACTACGCCGTCGAGGTCAAAAACAACAGCTTTAATCATAGCCAGCAGTAGGCAAAGAAAAAATAAAAGCTAACATCCAAGAAATGGGCTCTTTTTCATAAGCTCCTCGAATTTTTTATAGCTTGGATGCTTGTCTTTGGCAACTTCTGCAATTGGACCGCTTTCGCCCATCCAGGCAGTTTTTTCTTCAATTTTGCGGAAAAAAACCGAAAGCCCTGCAAGCGTCGGATGATTTTTTTGGACACTTGTCAACTTTTGCATATGCTCACCTTGATTGCTGCCACCAAAAGGTCCAACACCGGCTTGCCAGAGGCAGAGCAATCGTCAACAAGCGCTGAAAGGCTTGCATCAGATGCAAAATGCTTCTGGGCTGCCAGTTGTTGCTGTAATTTCCATGAAGACAGCAGATGCAATTGTGAGGGCATCATTTTATAAAAAAGTACATAAATGAATATTTTTGAACATTAAAAAAATCTTTCAGAGGCCGATTTGGCAAATGGGCACAAAAAAGAAGGCAGATGCAAAGCAAAACCGGCATTTTATTGCGCGCACAGAGGCAGAGCAGCCATTTTCTTAAAGAAAAAATTGCGCATGGATTTGACTTGTGATTTGCCTTTGTTGGTTTTTCTTTTGCTTGCTTATTTAAAGATTTCCCCAATATTAAAAAAGATGCCCGCCATAGCTCAACCTGGTAGAGCGCCTGGCTGTAGAAACCAGCGGCGGCCAGCAATTGGGCTGGCAGTCATCAGGATGTTGTGTGTTCAAATCACACTGGCGGGATAGTGCGCCTCGATGGTGTAGTGGTCAGCATTCGAGATTGTCAATCTCGCGACCCGGGTTCGAAACCTCTCTGGAGGCGAATTTCCCGGTCGAGGCGCTAATCATAGCTAACCCTATAGCCAACAGTCTAGCAAGAAGAAGAACTTGAAAAAGCAGAAAGTGGCAAAAAAGAAAAAAAAGAAAGAGTCATCTAGTTTTGTGTCTGTTTTAGGATTAGTTTTTGACTTTCACTTTGACTTTGGTTCCTTTTGGCTCTTCTTTTGGAACTGTGATTTTTAGAACTCCGTCTTTGTATTCGGCTTCTGCCTTGTCTGCTTTCACTGCGGTCGGCAGCCTAATCATGCGCTCAAAGGACCCTGCTCGTATCTCTTTGCAGTAATAGTTCTTTTGCTTTTCTTCTTTTTCTTCTTTTCTTTGGCCCGAAACCTTCAGGTAGTTTCCCTCGAACGTTATCTCTATCCCGTCGCCCTGGAAGCCTGGCGCGTTCATCTTGACGACAATGTTGTTGCCGTCATCATAGACATCGGTTGCAAGATCGGCAAGGCCAGGCCTAGTTGCAAAGAACGGGAAGTCTTCGTCAAAAAACCTCTCAAGGTCAAGCTCTTGGAATGGTTTCCACCTTACAAGACCCACCATGCCAACCACCCCCGAAAAATTGCTTTGGTGTTAATATCATATTAACATAGGGTTTATAAATGTTAATACCAAATTAACACCCATTTGCAAAAAAAGCGACAAAAAGCTATTTGATAAGTTTGAGGAATTGCATTGCGGTCTTTGCATGGGCGATTGGCATTGATTGCCCAGGCTGGTCGAAACTGCCAAAAACCACCGGACCAAATGCAAAGGAAGGAGAAATGGCGCGGTAAACAAACGCCTCATCATGGCCGATGAGCTTGCGTATCTTTATATTAGGGGTGCCTGCTTTCTCAAGCAGTCGGCTGGCAAGCAAGTAAGATCTTGAGTCCGAATAGCCGTCAATATAGCAGTGGGTGGTGTCGTAGAGGTAAAACGCCTTCGTATCGTCTTTGCTGAGTGCTAACCTGTAGTGCGGGACAAGAAGCTTAGGGTAGGTAACGTCGATTGCAACGCAAAAAGAAGGCACAAGGTGCCGCTTTTTCAGGATGCGCACCACCTCTTTTGCACTGCGGGCAAAAACAGAAGGGAAGGCAGGGGCGGCTTCTTCTGAAGCAGTAAAGAGATGAATGCAGCTGCCTTTCTTTGCTTTCTTTTTTGCAAGCAGAATATTCAAAGCGCAGCCTACCGCATTATCCAGCACGCCCAAAGCAATGCCGTTTTTTATGATGGATTTTTTCATATCAGAAGGCCTTATGCGGGAATCTACGTCGATGTGCGATGAGAAAAGCTTCAGCGGCTTGCCGCTGCCTTGCTCAACCCAGATATTCCCATATTCATCGTAATATGGGCAAAGCCCAAGCCCCTCAAGCTTCTTGAAGATAAATGTCCTCCTTTTGCCTCTTCTTTTTTCGCCATCAAAATGAAGGCGGGCAAGCTGCCCAATCAGCTCTTGCATGTTTCAATTGCAACATATCTGCTAAAAATGATTTCCGTGCAATAAATCCAGATGACCACGCAGAACGGCGCGCAAGAAAAAAAGAAATTGAAGTTCCTTTTTGTGTCAAACGAAGCCCTCATCGGAGACTTGGCATGGCAAGTGAAGAAAGAAGGGCATGAAGTGAAATACTATATCCACGAAAAAGAGCAAAAGGATGTCTGCGACGGGTTTGTGGAAAAATGCGAGGACTGGAAAAAGGAGGTGGATTGGGCAGATTTGATAGTCTTCGACGACATAGGTTTTGGAAAAGAGGCAGAAGAGCTGCGCAAGCAAGGAAAACTGGTGATTGGAGGAAGCATTTACACCGACAAGCTTGAGCTTGACAGGCAATTTGGGCAAAAAGAGCTTGAGTCGGTTGGCGTCTCGATTATTCCGCAGTGGAATTTCACCTCTTTTGACGATGCTGCAGAGTTCATAAGGAAAAATCCAGAAAGATACGTGCTGAAGCCTTCTGGGCTTGCGCAAAACGAGAAAGAGCTGCTTTTTGTCGGGCAAGAGGAGGATGGCAGGGACATCCTGGAAATGCTGCAGAGGTACAAGAAAGTGTGGGGAAAGAAAATAAAGGAGTTCCAATTGCAAAAGTACATATCGGGTGTTGAGGTTGCAGTTGGCGCGTTTTTCAACGGCAAAGAGTTTGTCGGGCCCATAAATGTGAATTTTGAGCATAAGCGAATGTTCCCTGGCGATATTGGCCCTTCGACAGGAGAGATGGGCACCTCGATGCTCTTTTTGCAAAATAGCCCAATTTTCAACTCAACCCTTGCGAAGATGAAGGAAAAGCTGGCAAGCTCAGGCTATGTCGGCTATATTGATGTCAACTGCATAGTCAATTCGCGCGGAATCTACCCACTTGAATTCACAAGCAGGTTTGGCTATCCGCACATAAGCATAATGATGGAGGGAGTGCTTTCGGAATGGGGGCAGTTCCTCTATGGGCTTGCAAAAGGGGAAAAGCCAGAATTCCGGACAAAGCGGGCCTTTGTGGTTGGCGTTGTGATAGCAGTCCCGCCTTTCCCATTCCGCGACCCAGAAGCATTCAGGAAATATTCAGAAGATGCGTCAATAATTTTCAAGAAGCCAAACTATGAAGGGATACACTTGGGCGACGTGAAGCTTGACGAAGGAGATTGGAAGCTTGCAGGGAACAGCGGCTATGCGCTTGTTGTCACAGGCTCAGGAACGACAATGGAGGAGGCAAGGAAGGTGGCATATAATCGCGTAAAGAACATACTAATACCAAATCTCTTTTACCGCACTGACATCGGAAAAAGATGGGTGGAAGACCGGGACAAGCTTACTATGTGGGGTTATCTGTAAGCTGCTTTTTGGAAAAGACAAACCCCAAGAGCAAAAGCCCAATGAATGCTGCTGGGCAGCAGAAGCACGAAAAAGGCGAGGCAGATTTTTCAGGGGTGGGGACAGTTGCATTTCCTGCGATCAAATCCATCGTTCCGGCAATCGGAAGCTGTGAAGGCGCAACGCAGCGGTTGCCCTCTGCAGACATGCCTGCTGGGCAGCCGCATTTTTGTGCATTGTCAACCAGAACTGCCGAGCCGGTCTCGGAAATGACGCACTCTTTTGGCTTTGAGGTGGAGCAGCTGCCTGCTTCAGTGCCATCAACGCAAAGCAGGATGCATGATTCTCCTTTGCGCACTGTTCCAGACTTGCAGGGGCAGTCGGATGCCTTGTCAACTAGCTGACCGCTGACGCATTTCTTCCCGCTTGACTTAGGAGAGCAAGTGCCTTCTGGAACGATTACGCCTGAATCATTGCACGGGATGAATTCGCAAGTTATGCCATTTGGCGCAACCTTCATCCCTTGAGGGCAGCCGCAAGCTGAAGAATTGTCGACCAGTTGGCCTGCAACGCACTGCTTTGGCTTGTTGAGCGAGCATTTGCCTGCCTCAGTGCCGTCTGCACATTTTGCCTGCACGCAGGTCGCATCGTCTCCTTGGCCTTGCTGCACCCATCCTGGAACGAGATTGCATGGGCACAATTGAAGATAAGGATGCAATTTTCCGTCAATGCAATAAAGTCCAGGTGTCACTTTTGAGCAGCTTCCATGCTTTGTGCCGTCAACGCAAGGGGCAGTGCCTGCAAAAATAACGCCTAAAAGCAAAAGAACAAAGAATGACAGCTTGCGCATGCTTCACTTTTTGCGCTAAACAATAAAAAATTATGTTATTTTGGCAAAGAAATAATCGGAAAGGAAGCTGCAATATTTTGGCTGTACGATATTTGTGCCCTCGTATATCTTCGCCCCTTTCAGCCGATCTTTCATATGGGCTGGCACCCCTCTGCCAGCCTTGCATTCCTCAGCCAGCGCAGAAAGTGCATCAACTGTCTTTCTTCTTTCTATTGCCACTACCCTGTCATGCTCCAGATGGATGTTGAGGGCAGAGGAGTGCTTCTTGATGAAAGCCTCAGTGTCTTTTGCAAAATAGATGGATGGGCCGACCAATTTCTGCACTGAAGGGAGGCGGCGGCTTTCAAGCTCGATGAATATTGCGCATTCAGCCCCATCGCTCCAGTGGTAATAGCCAAAAACCCTAAATCCGCGCTCACCAAGCCGCTGCGCCAAAGCCTGAGTCGTCTTTTTCAGCTGAGGCCAAAGGACATCCGGGACAACGTGCGGGGCAGGAAAGCTTGCAAGAAGGCAGCAGCTTCCCCTTGCCCGAATCTCCTTTTTGATTTGCAGCGGCGAGAAGGACTTTCGCTGGGGGAAGAAAAAGCGCACAGAAGGGCTCTGGAGGAATTTGCGCGCGCTGAAAATGAAGCGCGACAGAGAAGTCTGCGCAACGACTGCTGCAACGTTTCTTTTTGGGTCGATAGGGTCGATGACAACTAAGGGAGATTGGAAAAACTTGCGCGGGCTTTCAGTGTAATATTGAGCAATATCGATCGCAGGCTCTCTCCATTCTGACGCTGCCTCCAAAAGCAAGACAAACGAGCCATAATGGGAAATCAAAAGCTCGCATAGGTACCCAGAAAATCCCTCCACCCTCAGCTCAGCGCCATAAATATCCAAGGCGGCCAAGAATGCTTTCAGCAGCCGAACATCGTCTTTTTGCTGGGCAGAAAGGGTTGAATTGATGTATTTTGTGTGCAAAATCGAGCGGTCAACCGAGGAGCCTTTCTGGTCAATTTTGGTTATGTTGTACGCAGGCACAACGTCTGCCTTGTATTTTCCGATTTTGACCTGAAGATAAGGATGCTCCGCATAGCGCGCCTCAACTTTTAATCCAGAAAATGCCTTGCGCGCATAGCTGAGGCCGAGCAATGCAATCTCATGATGGGAATAGTGCCTTGGAAAAAGAAGGAAAATGTCAAATTCGTTCTTCCCTTTCAAGTCGGTGTCTTTTGCAAGCGAGCCGGCAAGCTCTAATTTCACAGAGGATGGCACGACTTTCGCAAGCATGCCAATAAGCTTATTTGCAGCCGCAAGCTTTGCAGCTCTTTCTTTTTGCGTTGGCTTGATCCTCTTCAAAACTTCGGAAAGCACTTTTTTTGTTTCATTTGGGTTTTTGCAGCGCATCAGTTTCGCCTCTATCTTGCTTTGGCAGCAAGATAATCCTCCAAGAATTTCTTTATGCCTTTTTCAGTGAGAGGGTGATAAAACATCTTTTCAAGTACTTCTGGTGGCATTGTCACTATATGCGCCCCGATTTGGGCCGCTTCTATCACGTGCTTCTCGTTTCTCACTGATGCTACAATAATTTGAGTCTGGAAGTTGTAGTTTTTGTAGATCTGGGCAATTTGCCTGATGAGCTCGATGCCATCCACGTTTATGTCGTCGAGCCTTCCAACGAAAGGAGAAACATAGGTCGCCCCTGCTTTTGCAGCCAAAATGGCCTGGCTGGCGCTGAACACTAGCGTGACGTTTGTTTTGATGCCCTCTGCTGAAAGCGCGCGGACCGCCTTCATGCCCTCTTTCCCCATCGGTATCTTGACAACCACGTTTTTTGCCCATTTGGCAAACTCTTTCCCATCTTTGATCATTCCTTCTGCGGTCTCTTCTGCGCCCTCAACCGACACTGGGCCGCTTACAATCTTGCAAATCTCGGCTATGACATCTTTTTGCTTTTTGCCGGATTTCAGGATCAGCGTCGGGTTGGTGGTGACACCATCCACAAAACCAAGCCCAGCAAAATGCCTTATCTTTTCAACGTCTGCGCTGTCAAGAAAGATTTTCACAAAATCACCTCTTATTGGCATGCTGCCTTGCAACCTTTGCAATCCCTTCTGCATCAAGGCCGTGCTTTGATAGCACCTGCTGCCCTGGCCCGGATTCTCCAAACGACATTTGCACTCCATGCCTTATCACTGGCACTGGGTAAGAGCAGGAAAGCGCCTCGCAAACAGCGCTTCCAAGCCCGCCTTTGACCTGGTGGTCCTCGACGGTGACGATTGCGCCGCAATGTCGTGCGAGTTTTTCAAGCGCAGCAGCATCAGGATGTGAAATTGTGTGCATGTTTGCAACTGCCACAGAGATCCCCTCTTTCTCCAGAATCGAGGATGCGACAAGCGAGGGGAAAACCATGTTGCCTGTCGCAACGATCGCCAAATCGCTGCCATCGCAAAGCAAATTCAATTTCCCAAGCTCAAATGGCGTTTCTTCCGAGGTAAATATCGGCAGCTTGCCTCTTGTGCAGCGTATGTAAAATGGACCCGGCGTCTTCCAGGCGGCAAAAACTGCTTTATATGCCTCATTGTAGTCGCATGGGCAAATTACCGTCATGTTAGGCAGACAGCGCATGAGCGCCAAGTCTTCAAGCATTTGGTGGGTTGCGCCATCCTCGCCTACGTCAAGGCCGGCATGCGAACCTTCAATCTTCACATTCGCTTCGCCATAACATATGGTTGTCCTTATCTGCTCCCAGTTCCTGCCCGGGCAGAAAGCCGCAAATGCCCCAATAAAGACTGTCTTGCCGCTATAGCCAAGCCCGGCGGCAACCGATGCCAAGTTTTGCTCTGCGACACCCACATTGAAGAACCGGTTCGGGAATTTCGAGGCAAATTTCGAAAGCTGCACCGAGCCGGCAACGTCGGCAGAAAGCGCAACAACGTTTTGGTCAAGCTCGCCTATTTTCGCAACCGCATCCCCGAAAGCCTCGCGGGTGGCAGCAGAAGCAAGAGGGCCGAAGATGTCCTTTAGGTGCATCTCTTGAACAAAGTTCATAATTCCGCCTCGATGATTTTCCTTTCTGCCGCCAGCTCTTCAAGAGCTTGCCTTGCCTCTTCTGCCTTTGGGGCTTTGCCGTGCCACTCGTGCTTGTTTTGGGCAAATGAAACGCCTTTTCCAGGAGTAGTGTATGCGACAATCATTGTTGGCTTTCCTTTGGTTTGCTTTGCTTTAGCCAAAGCAGAGATGATCTGCTGGTAATCGTGGCCGTTTATTGAGATTGCGTTCCATCCGAATGCGCGGTATTTTTCTGCCAAATCCCCAAGCGGCATGACTTGCTCGGTGTTTCCGTCAATTTGGATATAATTCCTGTCACATATCGCGACAAGATTGTCAAGACCATATTTTGCGGCAAACATCACTGCTTCCCAGGTGGCGCCTTCCTGGTGCTCGCCATCCGAAGTTATGCAATAAACCCGAAAGCCTGCGCTGTCGAGCCTGCCGGCAAGCGCAATCCCGCATGCGATCGCGAGCCCTTCGCCAAGAGGGCCTGAAGAAGTCTCAACAGGAAGCCAGTGCCTGCTTGGATGGCCCTGAAAAGGAGAGCCAAGCTTCCTCAAAGAGAGTGTTTCTTCGACCCGAAAGAATCCTGCGCGAGCCATTGCCGCATAAAGGATTGGGGCACAGTGCCCATTGGAAAGGACAAGCCGGTCGCGCATTGGGTCAGAAGGGTTGCTTGGGTCATAGTGCATTTCATGGAAATAAAGGACTGAAAAAATGTCTGCAAGCCCAAGCGGGCCGGCGGTATGGCCCGAGCCTGCAGCGGCAAGCATCCTGATGACATCGCAGCGGAGAGTGTTTGCCATGAGCTTGAGCTCTTTGATTGAGTTTAGCCTTAAAGGTGGCACTTTGATAACCTCCCATCACCAAATTTGTAAGGCAAGTTTTATAATCAGAGCTTCAAGCAGATGAATGCGCAGAGAGCGCATCCTGCAAAAGCTCTTCTATCGCTTTTTTTGGGTCTGGCTTGGAAAATATCGCGGATGCCGCAGCAAACATTGTTGCGCCTGCCTTTGCGGCACGCCTGACTGTTCCAACCTCCACGCCTCCATCAATCTCGACTTTTGCGCCAGCCAAAGAAAGCTCCTTTATCTTCGGCTCCATTGACGCAAGGTATTTTTGTCCAGAAAAGCCTGGATAGACCGTCATCACAAGGACGTGGGAAATTTGGCCTAAGTAAGGGATGGCTGCTTGCGCAGGAGTATCAGGCGAGAGTGCAAGCGCTGCCTTGCCCCCAAGCTTTCTTATTTGCGAAATTGCCGAGCCAATGTCCTCCAATGCTTCAACGTGAACTTCGTATATAGCGCCTTTGTGACTTATCTTCTTGACAAAATCAAGCGGGTCTTCGACCATCAGATGGTATTGCGCCTCCAAGCCAGAAGGGATAGGGGGAAAAAATGCGGGGTCAAGCGTTTTGTTTCGGACGAACTTGCCATCCATTACATCTATCTGTATCCGCTTCACATACGGCTGGACAAGGCGGACTTTGGCTTCAAAGTCTTCTTTGGTATAAGAAAGAATTGCAGGAATTATTTCTATGCCCATCGATTTCACTGCTTTTTGCATGCAAAATATTCTTTTATATTTTCGTATATTGGGCCAGGCGGGGTGAGCCTGCTTTTGATAAGGAAAAAAGATTCAACGCGGAATGAGATGGAAAATGGCGGTTGGCTCAAAAAATCCTGTATGTCGGCTGCAGATTTTGGCGCCCTTGCGACTGTCAAATGCAATTTGAAATCCTCTTTTGGAAGACCAAGGAAAGAGAGCGCAGAGCTGACCTTTTTGGCAAGCTCCTCTGCCTCTCTTGAAATTCCTCCCACCCAGATTGCCTTTGGGAAAAAGGCGTTTGGGAAAGCGCCTACAGTAGAAAGAGAAAGCTCAAAGCTATCAAAAGATACGCCTTGGAGAGCATCCGCTACCTTCTGCGCATCCTTTTCGCCAACTTCCCCAATGAATTTCAACGTTATGTGCAGGTTTTCTGGCGGGACGAGCTTTACTCCTAGCGCATCTTTAAGCGGAAGACATACCCTTTGCAATTCTGGGATTGCGGAGGGTGGCGGTCTTATTGCAACGAAAAGCCGCATAAGCGAAGTTAGGCGTTTGCAAATTTAAAATAGTTGACAGAGCAGATAAAAATAAAAGGAATGAAAGCAAATTTCATCCATGGCTGACTATATTGGCATTCTGAATATGGTGCTGAAAATAGCAAACATTGGCATTGCTGCCTATTTGATTTGGCTTGTGACCAGAATGTACTTGAGCGACAGAGGGGGCTCTTTTTCCAATTCCCTCAAGATAATGCTTGTTGCGCTGCTTCTTTTTTTCAGCGCAGAGTTTGCGTCGACTTTCCGCTTGATTGACCAGGAAACCCAAAAAACAATCGATTCGCTTTTTTTCTTTGTATTTTTGCTTTTGCTTTTGCTGGCATTGATCAAAATTAGGCACAGTGGCCTTGCCCACGACCATTTGGTGAAAAAGAAGCTGAAGGCAAAGATTGTGGATGTTGAATAGCGGTTGATTTCCTTGGCAGAATACCGTTTTGCGGACGCGCATTGCCATCTTGATTCGTGCATCTGCCTAATCCCGGCAGACATGCTGATAATCAGCTGCGGGACTTCGCACCAAACAAACGTCAAAAACGCAAAACTTGCAGCTGCTCACGAAAACGTCTACCTTTGCGCAGGCATCTCTCCGCAAGAGGCAATGAAGCACCCAAACATCAAGATAAAGCTGGCGGAGTGGGAAGAGGCAATACAAAAAGAGATTGCAGGGTGCGGGAAGTTGGTTGGGATTGGCGAGATAGGGCTGGACTATTATTGGGCAAAGACGCAAGAGGAACGGTTTTTGCAGCACGAATGCTTCATTTCGCAGCTGCAGCTTGCAGAAAGGCTTGGGCTGCCTGCGGTGGTGCATTCAAGAAACGCTGAAAAGGAATGCATCGAGATTCTTGAGAACTTCAATCTCGACTATCTCTTGCACTGCTATTCTGGAGATGCAGAGCTGGGAAAGCATGCGACCGCAAAAAGAGGATGGATTTCGGTCCCGCCGCTGAGAAGCAAAAGAAGGATCGAGATGGTGTCCCAGCTGCCGACTGAAAAGCTATTGGCAGAATCCGATGCCCCTGGCATAGGTAGCGAGCCTGCGGATGCGGCTGAAGCAATAAAAATAATTGCGGACGCAAAAAAGCTGCCTGAAGAAGAGGCAAGGAGGGCGACGCTTACCAATACTGCTAAATTCTTCCGGATAAAAAGGTGAGTCTTATGTGCGCAGGAAATATGCTTGACAAAATAAAGTCCATCCTGCAAAGGAAAAAGAAGGACCGGAACATAGCTTTGCTGATTGATGGACCAAACGTGATAAGAAAGGACGTGAGGCTTGATTTGGTCCAAGTGAGAAAAAGTGTCGAGCAATATGGGCAAATAAAAGTGGCGAAAATATTTTTGGACCAGTACGCCTCAGACAAGTTGATTGAAGCGATGACAAACCAAGGCTATGAGCCGATAATAACGACAGGCGATGTAGATGTGACAATGGCGGTTGAGGCGATGGTGCAAGTCTACAACCCGCATATTCAGGCAATTGCGCTGATGACCCGCGATATTGATTTCCGGCCTGTGCTGGTGAAGGCAAAAGAGCTGGGCAAGGAGACGATTGTAGTCGGAAGTGAGCCTGGCTTTTCGGTAGCCTTGAGGAACACTGCAGACATCGTGATTATTGCGCAGCAAAGGTAAGCCTAGAGCGCCTCAAGAAAGCTGATGACCTCTTTGTCGTGCTTTGCAGGGTCTACAGTCATGAAAGATTTGAGCAGGCGCCCATCTTTCCCAATGATGAATGTGCATCTTGAAACGTTCCCGTTTTTTATTGCTCCAAACTTTGTGGCAACTTCTTTTTTGGTGTCTGAAAGAAGAGGGAATGGCAGCGAATATTTTTTTGCAAAATTTGAATGAGACTGGACACTGTCTGCCGAAACTCCGACCACTTGCGCCCCCAGCTTTTTGATTTTCTCATAGCTGTCTCGGAAATTGCATGCTTCGGTAGTGCAGCCGGGCGTGTCATCTTTTGGATAAAAATACAGCACGACCGCCTTATCCTTGAAATCAGAAAGCCTTACCATCTTGCCCGACTGGTCAGGGAGAACAAAATCAGGCACTTTTTGGCCAACCGAAACCATCGCACCACCAAAGCAAAAATACGCGAAGGCATTTTTGAACATTTATACCAAAATTTGGGAGTTTCAGCACGAGTAGATGAAAGTGAGGTGGCTTCTGGATTTTTGGTCCAGCCTGCAATAGCCATATCGCTCAAATTGGACGATTGCTCCTTGCGGAAGCTCGATGCAAGAAGGCTCGCAAAAGCCGCTTTGCTCCTGGAGGCTGTCTTGTCTGAAATTGCCCTCATCGTCAAAGAGAGCGCCGGGCTTCTGCACAATGCAACTTACTGCCCCCTCGAATGGAACCCATTGGATTTTCTTTTCGACTTCGCCAGTCTCTTCCTTGAAGGTTGCAATTAGCTTGTTGCTTTCTTTTTGCACCAGCTGCACATTGTAGAGGTCTTTCAAGCGGAACACCTCGCCTGGCTGGAGAGCTTTTGCATCCTCGCCAGAGATGTAGAATCGGCTGCCGACAATCAATGAGCGCGAGCCCAAGTCAATGTTGGGGTGGTTTTTGATAGCAACTCCGCGAGGACTGACATTTTCAATTTCAAGAAGGACTGGGTCTGGCACAAAGAATCGCCTTTGCGCCTTGCGGTCAAGGAATTTCCTATTGAGCCAAAACAGCTTCTCATAACCTGGCTGGCTTTCAACTTTTGAAAGACCAAACTCCAAGACAAATTCGCGTATTGCTTCTGGCACTATGCCTCTCCTTCTCAATCCCGCCAACGTAGGAAGGCGAGGGTCAGAAAAGCCATCGACTTTGCCTTCCTGCACGAGCGGCAAAATAAGCCTCTTTGACACTGGCGCATTCTTTATCTCAAGCCGCGCAAACTCAATGAGTTGCGGCTTGCGCAAGCTGAGGGCGTCGAGGATCGCAAAATAAAGCTCATTTCTCAGCTCATATTCTTTTGTTCTCATGGCATGTGTGACGCCTTCAAGCGAATCCAAGATGGAGACAGAAAAATCATAGGAAGGCCAGCAGCAATATTTGTCCTTTTGGCGGTAGTGCAGCTTCTTGACAATCCTAAACAGTGTGGGATCGCGCATCACAGTATTCTCAGATGACATGTCGCCTGCAAAGCGCATGATCGCTTGCCCTTCATCAAAGAAGCCTTCTTTCATCTTCTCAAAAAGCTGCCGGTTTTCTTCTATCGTCCTTGACCTGCATCCGCACGCAGTCTTTGATTCTCTGGACTTTTTGATTGCTTCTTGGCTGCAAGTGCAGATATAGGCTGCTTTTGCGGCAAGCAGCCTGTCTGCGTAATCGTAAAGGGCTGGCATATAGTCTGAAGTGTAGGATTCTTTGTCCCATTTTATCCCAAGCCAAGCAAGCCCTTCTTTTATTGCATCCACGAATTCTTGGCTTTCCTTTTCCGGATTGGTGTCATCAAAGCGCAAGATCATCTTTCCAGAATATTTCCTTGCGCATTCGAAATCCAGCCAAGCCGCCTTTGCATGGCCAATGTGAGGATAGCCTGATGGCTCAGGGGGAAAGCGGGTGACGACTTGGCCTTCGATGGCAAAAGGCAGGGCAAGCTCTTTCTTTTTCTCTTCCTCTTTTGCTTTGAACTCGAACTTCGAAAGCTCTTGCTGGATTTGCTGCAAAGAAAGCATGTTCACTTTTTCAGCTTCTTGCGCAACAAGCCGAGCAACCTCTTTCATGTCGGATTTTGCGGCTGGGTACTCTGCAACGACTTTGCCTATTATCTTGGAGGGCATTGCCTTTCCGTGGTCGGCGGCATTCTTTAGAGCATGCTTTCGAATTATCTCTTGCAAACTTGCCATATTGCAATTAAGCAAAAAAGGGTTAAGAGGCTAACGCAAGCGCTATCTCTCTTGGCGGCTTTCCCAGTCAGCGTTCAGACAGCCAAAATTCAAGTGGGAGATATAGCTATGGCAAAACGAGTCAGCTTCCGCAGGAGCAGTGGCGAGAAGATCACTTTTTACAGCACCCGCAAGCAGAAATAATCGCATGCACTTGCCATAAAACAGCGCTGTCAGCTAGAGAAACTCTGCCAAGAAGCGCAGTTACTTTTCTGCATAAATTGAAGGATTGATGCCAGCCAGCCTCATCTCTTCTGCTGTCTTTCCTGTTATAAAAAGGCGCGCTTTTGAAAGCGCTGCCAAATCTTTTGAGCCGCAAAGAAGCATTGCGGTGCGAAGCTCGCTTTTCCAGACCGCAATTTCTTTTGCAGGGTCTTTTGAGCGGATGAATGGCAGCGCAGCGCCTGCATACGATGCCCCCAAAGCAATTGCTTTTGCGCAATCCAGCCCATTTCTTATTCCGCCGCTTGCAATCACTGGCAGAATCCTGCAGC
>JAOAKI010000011.1 GCA_026413765.1 Microcaldota archaeon
AAGGCAGCTTGAGCCAAAGCTTGGAATAGGCTCAGCAATCAAGTCAATTTTTTCGGACCAGATAACTCTCAGCGAAAGCGAAATTTCCCCACTGATTGACGAGCTTGAGCTTTCTTTGCTTGAGGCAGATGTTCAATATGATGTCTCGCTTGAGATTTCTTCCTATCTGAAAAGCAAGCTTGTCGGCCTTAAGCTTCCGAAAGGGCAGCTTGGCCAGAAGACTAGGGAAATAATACTGCAATCGCTTGAGTCGGTCATGCATTCGCCAAAGGCTTTTGACCTCGTGGAAAAAGCCAAGTCGCTTCCAAAGCCAGTCAAAATACTGTTTGTTGGGCCAAACGGCGCAGGCAAGACCACTACGATGGCAAAGGTCGCAAAGAAGCTGATGGACGAAGGCTTAAGCGTGGTCTTCTCTGCATCCGACACTTTCCGCGCCGCGGCAATCGAGCAAACCGAAGCCCATGCGCAAAGGCTTGGCATAAAAGCAGTCAAAAGCAAATATGGCGCAGACCCTGCATCAGTTGCTTTTGACGCGATCAACTTCGCCCGCGCGCACCGCATCGATGTTGTCCTCATCGACTCAGCAGGAAGGCAAGACACAAACACAAATCTGCTGATGGAGCTGAAAAAAATCGTCCGGATAGCGCAGCCCGATCTGAAAATCTATGTTGGCGAAAGCATCGGGGGCAATGCGCTGATTGAGCAAGTGAAAGCGTTTGACGAGGCAATCGGGATAGACGGGGCAATACTCACAAAGCTTGACTGCGACGCCAAAGGCGGCACCGCGCTTTCAATCGCAAAAGCAGCAGGCATTCCGATATTATATGTTGGCACAGGGCAAGGCTATGATGACTTGGTGAAATTCGACCCGCGAAAGATTGCCGCAGAAATCATGAGCTAGTGTCTTCAATTTCTATCTCTGCGGCGCAAACTGGTTGCTCAAGCCCAAAATTCACCAAAACGCGCGGCGCAACCTCTCCCATATGGCCTACCTTTTTTCCTTCAATATAGACGGCAGCGCACCTTCCTTTTATGAAAGTCTCGTGCTCCTCAGCGGCAAGCTTCAGCTTCTTTCCTGCCTTTGAGGCAAGCGCCAGGAGGACCCCTTTGATTTCAGAAAATGAGGCTTTTGGGTGCATTGAGGCAATCGCAAGATGCTGCGCAAGCTGCGGCTTTGCCACAACTCCGATCTCATAGATTTTGATCGGCAGCCTCTCTTTCTTGCCTTCTGCAAGCACAGCAAGCAGATTGGGAAGTATTGCAGGCCTGACAGTGCAGTATTCCAAAGTAAGCGGGTTTTCTATTTCAACATGGCTAGCCTCAAGCTGCGCCTTTCTTGTAAGCTCGGGATTGGACAATACCCAAGTCAAAGCCTCGTCATAGCCAAGCCCAATCATTATCTGATGATAAATTGGCTCGCCATTCATTTTCCCGACAGTTGCGATTTCTGGCAGAGCTGGCTCAAAATTGTTGAACCCATAGGCAATTGCGACATCTTCTATCAAGTCCACCTCGCTCATTATGTCAGTCCGATAGCCTGCGACAAAAACATCGCTTCCTTGGATGCGATGTCCCATTCTTGAAAGGAGAGCGGCCACCTGCGAATCCGAAAGCTTGATGCCAAGCAGGCGCTCTGCGCCTTTTGTCGGAAGAGCCCATCTTGTCTCCTGCAAGAGCCTGTACGGCTTGCCGTCCAGCAGAACCTCCTCTATCTGCGCGCCACGCTGCGCAAACGCAGCGCACAGGATGTTGACGGTGGATTTGACCGCCTCTTGGCTTGTGCCCGTGCAATCAATGAACAGCTCGGTGGTTTTCTCAGAGACCCTCGTCAGCTCTCCGTTTATGATTGGCGGAAATGAAAGCACTTGCCCTTTGCTGTCTGCAATGATTGGGCATTTTTCCCCAACCAAATGAGCATATTCCTTGCCTTTCTCGTGAAATTGCAGTATTTGCTCAGGAGTCATCTTCTCAGATGAATTCAGAGGGACAAACGCAATCTCTCTTCTGCCGCATGCAAAATAGCGGAAAGGAGGATGGAGGGCAGACAAGTCATGCAATCCAATTGCGACCTTTTTCCTTTTGCGCCCGATCGTCTCGTGCAGCTTCTCTTGCATCTGCATGATAGAGCGCAGAAGCGAATCGGTCATCCTGACTTTGCGCACCACTGCGCAGCCAAAGGCAGGCCTGACTTCTGCCACCGACAGGTCGGTGCTTGCAGAAATTTGCGCGGGATGTATTTTGAATTCGGTTGGCTTTCCCTCAAGGAAAGCCTTCAGCGCACGCGCAAGCCCTTCCACACAAAGGCAGTCTGGGCGGTTTGGGGTGACTTCAACTGCTATCCGGTTCTCGTCAAGCTGCTCTGCAGGAAATCCAAGATAGGTAAGCGTATCGATTGCCTGCTTTTTTTGGATGTCAACAAGCTCTTGCAAGTCTTCTATCGTAAATTGCAGTTGCGCCATAGCCTGAATTTTAGCAGAAAGCAATTTATATGGCTTTAGTAAATCCCGTTCACAAAATGCTTCTTGCCGCCAACTGTCACAGAAGGAGCCTCAGATACGAAGTATTTCACTCCTTTGAACTGCACAAAAGGAAGAGCATCCTCAATAATCACATTCATGCGGGTCCCCTTGACCTCGAATGCAAGGCTTCTTTCTTCCTCTTCCCCAACTGTTTCCATGTTTATACATTTTTGACCAAACAATATTTAAACATAGTGGTCAAAAGAGTAAAAACACGTATTTTAATCTGCTGCCCTGATGAGGGTTTATAAATGATTTGTGGCAATTTTAAGCCCGTCAAGCATCTCGAAGGTGGTTTTTGTGAGCAAAATTTTTTCCTCAGCAAAAGAGCTCAAAGAAGGCAAATATGTAATCATCGAAGGGGTGCCATGCAGGATTGTGAGCATCGACTCCTCGAAGCCTGGAAAGCACGGCGCTGCAAAAATGCGCATCACAGGCATCGGAATTTTCGATGGGCAAAAAAAGCAGCTCCTTGTGCCTTCTGACGCGGATGTCGAAATCCCGATCATCGAGCGCCAGACTGCCCAAATCGTTTCTGTGAATGGGAACACCGCCCAGCTGATGGACACCTCCACTTATGAGGTTTTTGAGCTCACCATTCCAGATGAGCTTCTCAAGGATGCGGCTGCAGGCAAAGAGGCAGAGCTTATGTGCGCAATGGGGAAGAAAGCAATAACAAGAATACATTAGGTTGGTTCTATGGAGCTTAGCGTCATCCAAAGGAAAGAGAATCCTTCGCTGGAAAGGACCGAGCTTTTGTTGCAGCTTTCTTTTGAAAAAGCAATCCCTTCAAGAAAAGAAATCCGCGATGGAATAATCGCATCAGTTGGCTGCGACCCTTCCTGCCTTTTGGTTGTCAGCGTCAAAAGCAAATTCGGCAGCCGAGTCGCAAAAGTTCGGGCGCACATATACAAAAGCAAGGAAGCTCTCGCTGCCAGCGAGCGCCACCATCTGTTGGTCAGGGACGGCCTTGCAGAAAAAAAGAAGAAAGAGGAGGCAAAAAAATAAGGTGAGTTGATGGCAGAAAAAGCACCAGCAAAAGCTAAAAGCATCAAGCCATATTCTAAAAAGAAATTCTGCCCAAAATGCGGGTCGGGAATAAGGTTGGCTGAGCATGCAGACAGGCGCTCTTGCGGAAAGTGTGGGTATTTTGAAAAAAAGTAGAGCAGTCTGGGCTCTTTTGCTTTTAGCCTCTGCGGCATTCATTTACTTTTTGGAGAAAGAATGGCAGCCCTCTGCAATCTTTTCGCTTTCTTTTCTTCTTGGCGGGCTGTATTTTTCAGGCAACGGCAACATATGGAAAGCGTTGCGCTTTGTTGGGCTTTTTTGGCCAAAAAGCGCAAAAAAGGTCGTTTTTTTTTCTGTGGCTGCGCTTGTCTTTTGCGTTTCGTGCGCAATATTTGTCTCCGCAGTCTTCTCTTTTTTCGGAATTCTTGACAGCGGCAAAGTCGCAAAAAAAATAAGCGAGCTTCCGGCGCACATCTTGCTTTTTTCATTCACCGCCGCCCCGCTCAGCGAGGAGATTTTTTTCCGAGGATTCTTGTTCCGCGCCCTTGCAAAGAAGTTCAAAGGGAGATACGGCGTGCTTCTTGCAGCGCTGCTTTCCTCAGCTTTATTTTCTGCCCTCCATTTCTCTTACGGCTCGCTTGCGCAGCTTGCAGTCGCATTTTTGATAGGGATCGGGTTTTGCCTTATTAGCCACTTTTCTGGAAGCCTCTGGCCAGCAGTTCTTGCGCACTCTGCATTCAATTTCATCTCTGTCAGCATCATCCTGCTTTGCAAAGCAAGCGGCTATTGCCCATTTTAATTTTTATCCTTCAAGCTTATCTTCATGCTTTGCTTGGGGATAGAGTCGACTGCGCACACTATAGGCATAGGCATCTGCCAGCTTAAAAAAGGCAAAATAGCCGTCCTTTCGAATGCCGCGCACGCCTACCGCCCCCCAAAAGGGCAAGGCATCATTCCTCGCCTTGCAGCGCAGCACCACGTCGACCATTTTGGCCAACTGTTGCGCGACGCGCTCCTGAAGGCAAATCTTTCGCTTGAGCAGATAGACCTTTTTGCCTTTTCGCGCGGGCCAGGAATTGGTCAGTGCCTGCGTGTCTCATGCGCTGCCGCAAAATTTCTTGCGTCCTATTTTGGAAAGCCAATATTGGGCATAAATCACTGCCATGCGCACCTTGAAATCTCAAAAGGCTTGCTTGGGATGAAAGATCCTCTTTTCGTTTACGTCAGCGGCGCAAACACCCAGCTCATCATTGAAAACAAAGGCAAGCCACGCTTTCTGGTGCTGGGGGAAACCCTTGACATGGGGCTTGGGAACATGTTTGACTCGTTCGCAAGGGAGGCAGGGCTGAAAGTCCCGCATGGCTCAGAAGTGGCCAGACTTGCGCAGAAAGGAAAGTTCTTCTTACTTCCTTACACTGTAAAGGGAATGAATTTTGCCTTTGCCGGGCTGCTTACTTCCGCCCTCAAAGCAAGGCAGTCGCACAGGCTGGAAGACGTTTGCCGCGCTTTGCTTGAAACTTCGTTTGCAGAAATTTGCGAAGCAGCCGAGAGGGCGCTTTGCCTCTATTCAAAAAAGGAAGTGGTTGTGTGCGGCGGGGTTGCGCAAAATGAACGGTTCTGCCAGATGCTTTCTTCAATGTGCAAGCTGCACAATGCGCGGCTGGGAGTGGTCGAGCCGCAATACAACGCGGACAACGGGGCAATGATTGCCTATACTGCCCTTTCGGAATGGCAGAAGGGAAAGAGAGAAAAGCTTTCGCTTCTTATGCCTGACGGCTATTGGAGGATCGACCAGGTGAATTGATGGACATAGCTTTGGTTATGCAGCTTTTTGCCTTGCTCAATCCGCTTTCCTCTTTCCCAGTGCTGATGGCAGCCTACAAAAAGAAAATGAACGTAAGGCAGATTGCCATCCGCGCATCGCTTGTTGCATACATAATTGCGATATTTGTGCTTTTTTTCGGGCCGCAATTCTTCTCCCTTTATGGGGTCAGCATCGATGCATTCAGGATAGCAGGCGGAGTGGTTCTTTTCCTGCTTGGGCTTGACACTGTAAGGCCAAAAGAGACAAAGGCGCAGATAAGCCAGACCGATTCGCTGATCGCAATCATCGCAACGCCTCTTCTTACTGGCCCGGCGGTCATCTCTTTCCTTACAATCAAAGCATTCTCAAGCGGCGCGCTTGCGATCTTGCTGGACGTGACGGTTGCTTTTGTAGCGGTCAGCGCAGTCTTTTACCTGTTTGCGATAACTCTGCCGCGCATAAATGAGAAAGCAATCGAGATTCTCTCAAAAATAATGGGGCTCTTCCTTACTGCGATTGCAATCGAGATGATTTCGGTTGGCGCAAAAGGCTTGCTTGCCTAAAGGAGCGAGATTCTTTTTCCGCCCTTTTGCAGCAAAACATCCTGCTTCCGAATCACTTTGCCTATTTCGTATGCTTTTATCTTGTATTTTTTTGATATGCTGAGCACTTCTTCTGCTTCTTGCTTGGGGCAGATGACGCACATCCCTATCCCGCCATTGAAGGTCCTGTAAAATTCATAAGGGTCGCCAACCTTCTCCTCAAGCTCTGCCATTACTCCGTTTGTCTGCGGCATGCCGTCAAGCAGAAAGCCAGCCTTTGCGTGCTTCCCAATCCTTGCAAGCTTGGAAAAAGCGCCGCCCGTGATGTGCGCCAAGCCAGCAACCTTGCAATTTTCCAGCATTTCAAGCACTGGCTTCACATAAATCCTTGTTGGGGTAAGCATTTCTTTCCACCATCGCTGCTCAAGCACTTTTCTTGCAAGCGTGTAGCCATTTGAGTGCAAGCCGCTGCTTTCCAGCCCAATTACTACATCTCCTACTTTCATGTCTTTGCCAGTAATCAGGCGGCCCTCCACCACTCCAACGCAAGTGGCAGCAAGGTCAAACGGCTTTGCCGCGCCACTTATTATTTCAGGCAATATGGCTGTCTCACCGCCGACAAGCGCGCAGCCTGCCTCCTGCGCGCCTTTTCTGAGCCCCTTCATTATCTCCACCACAAGCCGCCTGTCTTCCTCTGCAAGCGCAAGGTAGTCGACCAAGACAAGAGGCCTTGCCCCAATGCATATGATGTCATTGACATTCATCGCAACGCAATCAATTCCTACTGTGTCGTATTTGCTTAGCTGCTGGGCAACAAGGACTTTGCTTCCAACTCCATCGCAATGTATCGCAAGCGTTTTTCCGCCCACCCTAAAAAGCCCAGCATAGTGGTCTTTTATTGGCAGCACAAAAGAAGGTTGCTTTGCAAAAAGCATCCTGCCAACCAGATTGTGTATCGCACGCACTTTCTTCACATTCACTCCAGCACGCGCATAATCCATATGCCAATTTTCACCAAATCTTATTTAAAACTCACACAAGTTTTCAAAAACTTTTTAAGAATATCTTTCGTGGAATTTGCGGGGTGATTTCATGGGAGTAGAAAGCTTGCTTATAGGACTGACAATCTCGCTTGTTCAGTTGATAGTCGGGCTAGTGTTGGCTATGGGCTCGGTTTACCTTGGGCTGCGGATGTTTGACAAGCTGACTGAAAGCACTGATGAAATGGCAGAGCTCAAGAAAGGAAATGTCGCAATCGCAATCCTTCTTGGCGCAATCATATTCTCAATTGCGAATGTGGTTGAGGGTGGCGTTTCTAACCTGACTCAAACAGTCTCACCTGGCCTTTCGCCAATGCAGCTTGTCGCAGCGCTCATCATAGGTGTTGTCAACCTTGTGATCGGCGTGCTGCTTGCAATCTTTGCAATCTATATTGCAATAAGCGTGCTTGACAAAATCACAGTTGGAATTGATGAGTTCAAAGAGCTCAAGCGCGGCAATGTTGCGGTTGCCATCATGATGGCAGCAGTCTTGTTTGCTGTATCTTTTGTGATCAAAGGAGCAGTAGTCGGAATGGCTTCGCTGCTTTCGCCAGAAAGCGTGGCAGTCGCGCTTGGCTGGGCATAAAGCAGCCAGCCCTCTCTTTTTTATTTTCTTAATTTTTTTCTTATGTTTTCGATCATGTCTTTCGTCATCTTGGCCAAGTCATATTCGTGCTTCCAGCCCCAGTCTTTCCTTGCCTGGCTGTCATCGATTTTCTTGGGCCAGGAGTCCGCGATTTTCTGCCGCTCATCTGGAGCATATTGTATCTTGAACTCAGGCAAGAGCTTTTTGATTTCTTGCGCAAGCTCTTTTGGAGTGAAGCTAATCGCAGCGAAATTGTAGCTTCCTTTCACCGTTAGCTTTTCGCGCGGCGCATCCATAAGCTCAAGCGTGCCGCGTATCGCATCCGGCATATACATCATCGGCAGCATCGTGTCTTCCCTGAGGTAGCAGGTGTATTTGCCGGTCTTGATTGCCTCATAAAATATTGCCACCGCATAATCAGTAGTCCCGCCACCTGGCTCTGCCCTCCAAGAAATAAGGCCGGGGTAGCGCAAGCTCCTCAAATCAAGCCCATAGCGCTCATAATGGGTGTTGTAATAGTTCAAAAGATTCTCTCCTGCGACTTTTGTCACGCCATACATTGTAGTTGGCTCAAGCACTGTCCTTTGCGGAGTATTTTCACGCGGCGTTGTTGGGCCAAAAGCAGCAATTGAGCTTGGCCAAAATATCTTTTTTACTCCGCACTCCAAAGCCACGTCAATTGTGTTCTTCAGCCCTATCAAGTTTATCTGGAATGCAGCGTTTGGGTCCTTTTCGCTTGTGACCGAAAGAAGCGAGGCAAGCTGGTAGATAATCTCCACGCCGTGCTTTTTGACAGATTTTTTCATGTCTTCTTTGTTTGTCACATCCCATTTTTCGCAAGGTCCGCTCTCAAGCATTTCCTTTGGGAACTCCGACTTTCGCGTCACTGCCACCACATTATTCCCGCCGTATTTCTTCCTCAGCTCAATCGTAAGCTCGCTTCCAATCTGCCCAGTAGCTCCAATCACCATCACTTTTGCCATATGCTCTCACCTTTCTGCTATTTTTCCAGCTGGAAGCGTTTTAAATGCTGGCTGCAAAAAATCGTCATTAGACGAGGGATAGCATGGTCAATTTCCTTTTGGTTGGGAATGGCGCAAGAGAGCACGCAATCGCAGAGTCGATCTGCAAAAACAAAAAAGCAAGGCTTTTTGCCTTCGTCTCCGCCAACAATCCAGGCATTGTTCGGCTTTGCCAAGAAAGTGGGGGGAAGGCGAAAATAGGCGACATCCATTCCCCTTCGCAGGTTTTGGAGTTTGCCTTGCAAAATGGAATTGAGCTTGCATTCCCCTCGCCTGATGCCGTCCTTGCCGCAGGAGTCTCAGATGCGCTGCTTGAGGCTGGAATTCCCACCGCCGCCCCCACAAAAGAAGCAGCAAGGCTGGAGTGGGACAAGGCTTACTGCAGGTGGCTGCTGAGGAAGCACAAGGTCGGCGGCTTGCCTAAATTTGAGATTTTTGAGGAGGAGAAAAAGGCGCACGATTTCATCGATTCGCTCGAAGGGCAAGTAGCAGTCAAGCCATCCGGGCTTACAGGCGGAAAAGGCGTCAAGGTGAGCGGCTACCACTTGAAAGACACCGCAGAGGCAAAAGACTACGCTTCTTACTTGCTGAAAGAGAAAATTTCAGGCCTTGCCACAATCGTGGTGGAAGAGAAGCTGGAAGGAGAAGAGTTCTCGCTTCAGGCATTCTCTGACGGAAAAAAGGTGTATGGAATGCCAATGGTGCAAGACCACAAGCGGGCATATGAAGGCGATATTGGGCCAAACACTGGAGGGATGGGCTCTTACTCCGGAAAAGGCATGCTTCTTCCTTTTGCAACCACCAAGCATTACAACGAAGCCATCCGCATAATGCAGCAGTCGATCGATGCTTTCAGGAAAGAGACAGGAAAGCCTTATGTAGGGGTGCTTTATGGCGGCTTCATGATAACCGCAAGCGGAGTGAAGCTTATCGAATACAACGCAAGATTTGGAGATCCAGAAGCAATGAATGTCTTGCCATTGCTTGAGGACGATCTTCTTTTGCTTTTTGAGCAGATGGCATCCGGCAAAATAGCAAAAAAGCCAAGATTCAAAAAGAAGGCGACAGTATGCAAATATCTGGTGCCCGAAGGCTACCCGGCAAAATCTCTCACCGATCAGCCGCTCTATTTCGACTTGCAAAAAATAAAGAAGTCTAAAGCAAAAATGTTTTATGCCTCGGTTTATGAGAAAGATGGCGTGATTTATACGCAATCTTCTCGCTCGATTGCATTTGTGGGAATCGCTGACAGCATCTCGCAGGCCGAAAGGGTCGCAGAAGCTGCATGCAGCGCAGTCAGCGGAAAAGTCTGGCACAGAAAGGACATCGGCACAGCCCAGCTCATCCAAAAAAGGATAGACCACTTGAAATCTTTGGGGGCAATCTAGTCCGCCCTTTTTCTCCAATCATATATTATCGGGATTTTTTGGCCGCAATTTGGGCATCTTCCTTTTGGCTTTACCTTGTCTTCGATCAGCTCCATCCCAAACCTTCTTATCAGAAGAGCATTGCAATTTGGGCAATAGGTGTTTTCGCCTTCGTCGCCTGGCCGGTTGCCGGTGTAAACATACAAAAGCCCCTCATCCAGTGCTATCTTCCTTGCCTTCTGCAGCGTGCCTGCTGGCGTCGGCGGAAGCGTCATCTTGTTTGCAGGGTAATATCCGGTGAAGTGGAGCGGGATTGAGCGGTCCAACGACTTTATCCAGCTTGCAAGTGCCCTGATTTCATCCTCGGAATCGTTCAAAGTCGGTATCAGCAGCGTGATTATCTCAATGTGCATTTTGCTGTGGAGCAGCTTTATCGATTTTAGGACAGGCTCCAAATAAGCGCCGCCGCACACACTCTTGTAGAATTTGTCGTTGAAAGCTTTCAGGTCGATCCTTGCGGCATCCAGCCAGCCAAGCTGCTCTATTGCTTCCGGAGTCATATAGCCATTTGTCACAAACACATTGTACAAGCCCTCTTTCCTTGCAAGCAAAGCGCAGTCTTTTGCGTATTCGTAAAATATCGTAGGCTCGGTGTAAGTGTATGCGATGCCTTCAGCTTTTGTCCTTTGCGCAAGGCCGACTATCGCTTGAGGCGGCATTTCCTGCCCAAAAATTTCTTTCGGCTGCGAAATTTCCCAGTTTTGGCAGTGCAAGCACCTGAAATTGCATCCAGCAGCAGCAAAAGAGAACACCTGCGAGCCAGGGACAAAATGATAAAACGGCTTCTTTTCTATCGGGTCTAAGGCGTAAGATACGCATTTGCCCCAATTGAGAGTATAGAGCTTGCCGCCAACATTTTTCCTTACCATGCAAAAGCCGACTTCCCCCTCTTTAATATAGCAGCGCCTCTGGCAAAGAAAGCACACGACCGCGTTTGCAGGCATCTTCCTGTAAAGCTCTGCCTCCTTCACGCTATCTTTTCAGCGATTAAATAATTAATCTTGCCTTCCTGATTTTGTCATGCAGCGCAAAAAAGGGCTGGTGCACATCCTCGTCGGCGATGGAAACGGAAAAACCACCTCTGCGGTTGGGATTGCTGCCCGGGCAGCAGGCAGAGGGTTGAAAGTCGCCTTCATCCAGTTCCTAAAAAGCGGGCTTTCAAGCGAGCTTGCGTCGCTTCGCAAGCTGAAAATCAAGGTAATCTCAAAGACGAAATTCTGCCCAAACTACCAAAAGCACAAGCTGCAGCTTTCAAAGAAAGGCTTCACAGTGTTCTGCAGGGATTGCTTTTTGATAAACGAGCAGGACAAGAAGCTTTGCAGGGAAGCTTTCAAAAAGGCGGTCAAGTTCTGCCAAGCTGGCAAATATGACTTGGTAGTGCTGGATGAGATCCTGTGGGCAATAAAGAAAGGGATAATCTCAGAAGAGGAGCTTGCAAGCCTTGTCAAGTCAAAGCACAAAGGCTGCGAAATCATTCTGACCGGGCGGCCAAAGCTCAAATCGCTTTTTTCGTTGGCAGATTACGTCTCTGAGGTCAAAAAGATAAAGCATCCATTTGACAGTGGCGTGCTCTCACGGGCAGGAATCGATTATTAATTTTTCGTGCTTTTGCCTAATGCGGTGCGATTGGATGGAGAAGCTTCTCGTGACAGTCAAAAGGCCGGACGGCACAAGCATCTCCAAGCCAATCCAGCTTTCAGGCAAGTCAAATCTGATGGCAGCCATCCGAAGGGAATTTACAGACATGAAATTCAGGATTGACAAGAAATACGGGGCAGAAGTGGTGGAGATTGGCGGGATAAAAAAGGGCGAAGGCCAAGGCATACATTTCACAATAAACGGGCAAGTGCCAGTCATCATTGACCAAGAGACAGGCAAGAAGCTTTACCTTTCGCTTTACCACATCACTGCAACGCCGCAAAACCTTGCTGGAGCGCATCTTGTACTTGAGCTTGTTTCTGCCTCGTGCGACTTTGCCGGGTCGGTTGTTGACGCAAAGCTTAGGCTGAGGACTGAAAGCTTCCAGCTTGAGCCACTTGAGCATTCATCATTTTTGCTGCAACTGCCGCCACCGGCATTTTTGCCAAAGCTTCCCGACCCGCAACTTTCGCTTTGGTATTTTCTTTTGTTCAGGCAAAAAGTGCCTTTTGAGCTTCAAAAAAATCCAAACAGCAGCTTGCCTATAGTTAAGCCTGTGGCAGAGGAAATCCAAATCACGCTTCAGGGCATGCAGCTTGCATTCCTTTCTGCGGCGCCTGTCCAGCCAGTTCAGCAGCCGCAAGCGCCAAGCCAACAGCAAAAGCTCAAAGAGTCAGGCGCATTGCAGCCTGCATTTGCAGCGCAAAAAGCCCGCTTGCCGGCAGAAGAAAGAGCGCCAAAGCAGAGCCTGCCAGTAAAAGCAGTCATCTTCGATTTGGATGGCGTCATTGTTGACAGCGAAAAGGCGCACCTTGAAACTTTCAACGCTGTCTTGAAGCCTTTTGGGGTCAAAATCAGCCCAAGATTTTGGAGAAAACATTACACTGGCATCGGATCAATAAAAATCTTCCAAGACATCGCCAAGAGGCACAAGATAAGCGCCAACATTGACGATTTGGTCAAGCAGAGGGCGAAAATATACCACGAGTACATAGAAAGGCATGGCCTTCCTGCAATTGCAGGGTTTGGGAAATTCTATTCTTTCCTTGCGCAAAACAAAATCAAGGCAATTGTTGCCTCGGGAGGGCACCGCAAGCATATAGCAGCTTCGCTTTCCTCTTTGGGCCTTTCATCCTTGC
Organism: Microcaldota archaeon; assembly: GCA_026413765.1. GTDB lineage: Archaea > Micrarchaeota > Micrarchaeia > Anstonellales > Anstonellaceae > UBA10161. The sequence goes on from JAOAKI010000011.1 coordinate 12,726, forward strand.
CTTTCGTCGGGCTGGAGGACGTTTCGCACCCAAAGCCCAATCCAGAAATTTTCCTTCTTGCGGCAGCAAAGCTGAAGGTTTCCCCTTCCGAATGTTTGGTGATTGAGGATTCACTTTCTGGTCTGCAAGCCGCAAAATCAGCAGGCATGAGGGCAATAGCGCTTTCCACCACACTCAGCGCAAGGCAGCTGAAAGGGAAAGCAAACTGGGTGTTCAAGGATTATAATTCAAAAGGGCTATGGAAGCTTCTTGGCCGCTTGCTGAAGCGTGCTCATCCTTTTGCTTTCAAGAAAGCTTCCGCAGCTTCCAGCAATTGGCGCGTGTTTTCGTAGGTGAGCTTCCTTTTTGCAAGATTGAACGGCAACCAAGCATATCCTTTGTGCTCATCTGAAAGCGTTATTTCTTTTTGGCTTGCTTTTGCAAGGAAAAACACCACTTCTTTTGGGATTTTCTCCCCTTTCCTTACGTAAAAATACGAAATCGTCTTCCTGAAGCCTTCATAAAATTCAAGGTTTTGCAGGCCGGTCTCCTCCTCTATCTCTCTTTTTGCAGTCTCAAGCTCGCTTTCTCCCTCTTCAGTGTGGCCTTTCGGCAAGTCCCAATGCCCCTCCTCGTAGTGCAAGACCAAATAAAGCCTCCTTCCTTCCTCCTCAAAAAATACAACTGCGCCGCAAGACTTTTCCATGCAATCACGTTTGCTGGAAAGCTTGATAAACATTTTTCATCCAATTGGCACGAGTGGCATTATGGCACAAAAGCTTACTCCAAAGCAAATACACGATATTCTAGTCTCTCTTGGGGTTTCTGACCTTGACGCAGGCCTCATTGCAGACTGCCTGAATGTCGGAAAGTCGACAACATGGATGAACAACGACCCAGTGAGCGACGGCATCAACCAAAAGCTTGCCGACTTTTTGAAAGAACATGGCTTCAATTTTGAAATAAAGGTCTCGCCAGTCAAGATGGGCAAATATATCTGGGAAGTAAAAAAATTGCCTCCAAAGGAATGATCACGAAAGCTTCTTTGGCCCATCGCCAGGCCTGCAGACTATTGTCTTGAGCACCCCAGGAATCTCAGAGATTATTGCTTCTATTTCTTTTTGGTATTTCTCTTCGGTATAGATGTGCGCATTTGGCCCGGCATCAAACGTGTATCCTGCGCAAATTTTTCCCTTTTGCAAATTGAATTCATGCACCTGCCGCATTATTCTTCTTGAGATGTCATTGAGGTAAATTATTGGCGGGAAGCTGTCGAGCATGACCGCATGCAGGTTCGAGGACTCTCTCATCGTCAGCTCAAGGAACTTTTCCAAATCTTTCCTCCTTATCGCATCTTTCATCATCTCGGCGGCTTTCGGTAGCATTTTCAGCCTTGCAGGATAAAGCGGGCTTGTTTTGGCAGTGATTTGCATCGCCTTAGCAGAGCCTATCTCTTTTTTCTCAGGATTAACAATCGCCACGATGTTTCTTAAGCTCGGCCAATGCGAGGCAGGCGCGATTTGCACAGCATAGGAGTCTGAGCCGTCTTTCTTTTTTCCTGCTTTCCATTCGACAAATCCTCCGATTACCGACCTGGCTGCCGAGCCTGATCCAAGCCTTGCAAATATGGAAAGCTGCTTTGTTGTCGCATCCAGCCCTGCCGCATCTGCAGCAGCGCATGCCAATGCGGCAAACCCCGAGGCAGAAGAGGCAATGCCAGCAGCAGTTGGGAAGTTGTTTTCTGATATGACTTCTGCCTTGTACTTTATTTTTGCGGCTTTGCGCACCGCATCAAGGACGCGGACTGCCCTGCCAAGCTCCTCAGGATTTGCTTCCTTGCCATTCAGAATCAGCCTGTCTTCAAGCAAGTCTTTGCCAAACCTTACAGTTGTGACAGTCTTGAGGCTGTCGTCCATCGTGACTGAAATGCTGCTGTTGGTTGGGAGGTTGAGGCGGTCGTCGCGCTTCCCCCAATACTTGATGACAGCAATATTCGGCGTTGCTTGCCAGCATGCCTGCACAAACCCACCCCAAACCTATTTAATATCCTTTTTTGCTTATCTGCTATATTTCCAAACGTTTAAATCTTATCGAGTTGGCTTGCGCAAAGGTGTTTTCATGGCAGAGATTTTGGAAATCGAGCGAACCGAAGATTATGCGTTGTACCAGGTGAAAGACGAAGCTTTCCTCCCAAACACATTCATAATATGCTCGGAGGCTGCGCGCCAGGTTCTTTATTCTCCGCATATTGTCGGCGCTAGGCTTCAGGATGCGATGGAAAAGAACGCTGAGATTTTTGCCAAAATTGCCGCCAAGCACGTGCTGGCAGGCGTGCCAAAGAAAAACATTTGCGAGCTTGTGTTTCTGTCAGGCGGGCTTTACTATTTCTTGAATAGCGGCTTCAAAAGAATATTTGGCTCTGCGCTTCAGCAATGCTTCATCGGCATCCAAAGGCAGAGAATCGAAGGGACCGAAGGTCAGTTCAGGGCGATTGCAGGCTACGAGAATTTTGAGGCATTGCCAGAGAAGGCGAATGTGATAATAGGCGACACTGTTGCAACAGGCTCAACCCTCATAAAAGGGATTCAGCTCCTTCTGGATGCAGCCGAAGTCAAAGGAGCAAGCTTAGAGTCCATCACTGTTTTTTCCCTGGCAAGCTCTTCTGATGGCGTGCGCAGATTTGCAAGGCTTGCCAAATCGCACATCCTTCCTCAGCACCCTTCATGCAAGCTTTCTTTTTACGCATGCGAGATGCTTTTTCACCTCATGCCCGACGGGACCGATTTGCGCTTCCTTATGCCTTCTTCTGTGATGCCGCCTGAAAGCATGCAAGAGGCAAAAAGAAGGTATGGAAACTATCTTGCAAAAAACATGCGCTGCGCAGTATTTGATTGGGGAACGCGCTGCAAAAATCCGATTGCGCACTGCAAAGAGTTCCTGCATTATGCTGAAAAAGAGCTCGAAAGCGTCAAGCCTGACGAGAAGGCGCGAAGCGTGCTTTTAAAAATGAAAAGAGAGGTGCAGCAGGAGCTTTCTGAAATGGAAAAGCCGCTTTAATCGGTTATCCCGCTTTGGGTCACTTTGAAAACGCATTCGCCTTCCGGCAGGTTAGGCGAATCAACAAGCCTTGCAATCCTTTTTTCGTCCTTCCCTTTCCTCAAGTATATTCTGTATGTTGCCGCATGCGCAAGCACATGCCCACCTATCGGGGTTGTCGGGTCCCCAAAAAGTATCCCAGGGTTGTCCATCACTTGATTTGTTATATAGACTGCCAAATTATACTTGTCTGCCAGCCTCTGCAATGTATGCACATGCTTGTTGAGCTTTTGCTGCCTGTCGCCCAATGCTCCTCTGCCGATATAGTCTGCGCGGAAATGTGCGGTCATTGAGTCAATGACAATCAGGCGTATGTTCTTTTCCTTTATCATCTCCTCTGCTTTTTCAATCAGCACCATCTGGTGGTCTGAATTGATTGCCCTGCAAACGTAGATGTTTTTCAGGACTGATTCGGCATCCATGCCTGCGCTTTCCGCCATCTGCTTTATCCTCTCAGGCCTGAAAGTGGATTCGGTGTCGATAAAAAGCACTGCGCCCGAAAGGCCTCCTTGTTGCGGAGGCTTTTGGACATTCACTGAAAGCTGGAAACCAATCTGCGACTTTCCAGAGGAGAACTTGCCGTAGCATTCGGTTATTGCCATTGTCTCAACACCGCCTCCAATCAACGCGTCCAGCTCCTTGCTTCCAGTGGTTATCCTGCCGATCGCCTTTCTTCTTTCAAGTATCTTGTCTGCCGACTCGTATCCCATCTCAAGCGAGTCCCTTGCGGCAGCAATCGCTTTTTTTGCTGCCTCAACCCCTATCTCCGCTATCTCGTCAAGCTCGTGCGGGCTGCTTGCAGCAATTTTTTCTATGTCATATCCAGCGCGGCGCAGTTTCTCTGCCGAGACCTCCCCAATGCCAGGCAGATCCTCCAAATCCTTTATCTGCAGTTTTCTTTTTTCAGAGCCTTCAGGCTCTTCAGATTTTCTTGCCACTGCCCTCACCTTTCGTTCGGAAAGACCAGCAAGCGCAACTTGCCGATTTTCAGCGTGTAAAAATCGTTGCCGGTTTTGCTCGTATTCCTCCAAATGGCTCCCACATCCTTATAGACGGTTTTTCCGCTTCGGTTGTCGTATTCGGGCTGCACCACTCTGAACTCAGGCCTAGCCCCCTTCATTGCGCCAGAATCCGCTTCTGGCATTTCACCACCGCCAGATTCGTCCATCACACCAACTCCACTAAATTCAGGGGCGCAAAAAGCTTGCGCCTTGGTGAAATTTAGCGATCCTATTTGCATTTGGTGGATTTAAAAACCCTCTTTGACCATCATGCCACTGGTTTGTTTTTTAAATCTGAATCACAGTAGTAATACATGGTCGCGTTTGACATACGGAAAATAGCGCGCTCTTATAGAAAGCCATCGGTTGCTGTTCTTGGCTCTCATTCGGCACTCGACATTGCTTCGGGCGCTTCCTCTTTTGGCATGAAAAGCATTGTCATTTGCCAGAAAGGAAGAGAGCAAACATACAAAAACTATTACGCAAAAAGAAAGACTCCTTTTGGGCAGGCAGGCTGCATAGACGAAATAATCGTCCTTGACAAATTTTCAGATGTCGCATCAAAGCAGACAGTCTCGGCGCTCGTCAAAAAGCAGGCAATTTTTGTGCCCCACCGTTCTTTCTCTGTCTATGTAGGCTATGACTTGATAGAAAAAGAATTTGGCGTGCCAATCTTTGGCAACCGCATGCTTCTGCGCGCAGAAGAAAGGACGGCCGCCCGAAATCAGCAGTGGCTCCTCAGGCGCGCAGGCATACGAATACCAAAAGTCTTTTCTTCGCCAGAAGAGATAGACAGGATGGTGATTGTCAAAGCCCCCGAGGCAAAGCGCAAATACGAGCGCGCATTTTTCATTGTCCATTCTGCTCACGAGTATCACCGCAAAAGCAAAGAGATGCTTTCAAGAGGGCTCATCAGCCGCGAAGGGCTCGAAAGCGCGCTGATCGAGGAGTTCGTCGTCGGCGCCCAATTCAATTTCAATTTCTTTTATTCCCCAATAAACAGGCAGCTTGAATTCCTTGGCACCGACTTCAGGAGGCAGACTAACTTGGATGGGCTTTTGCGTCTGACTGCGCCTGAGCAGTCCGAAATCCTCAAGCTGACGCGCATGAAAAACATAGAGGTGGGGCACGTAGCCTGCACAATCCGCGAGTCGCTTCTTGAAAAAGTCTTTGAGATTGGCGAAAGGTTTGTAAAGGCATGCAAAGAGGAATATCCTCCAGGCATTATTGGGCCGTTTGCCTTGCAAGGCGCAATCGTGCCGGCAGAAAGCGGCGAAGAGCCAGTGATTTTCGATGTCTCGTTCAGGGTTCCAGGTTCGCCGGGAATTCGATACACCCCATATACCTCTTACCTTTGGGGAAAAAGCCTCAGCGTCGGCGAGCGCATCGCGCTTGAGATCAAGCAAGCAGCAAAAGAAGGCAAAATAGAAGAGATTGTGACGTGATTTTATGGATGTGACAAAAGAAAAAATACTTGAAATACTTTCTGGCTACGACAAAAAGAAGCTCAAAATAGCAACAATTTGCTCGCATACTGCTTTGCAGATTTTTCACGGTGCAAGACTCGAAGGGATAAAGACAATAGGAATCTGCACTCCGAACAGGCAAAAAGTATATGAAGCATTCCCGCTTGGAAAGCCTGATGACTTTTTGATTGTCCAGGATTTGCGTGACATTCCTGAAAAAGAGCTGCAGGATGAGAACGCAATCCTTATCCCGCACGGCTCGCTGGTCGAATACACAGGGGACAAATTAGGAGAGCTTAAAGTCCCAATGCTTGGGAATCGAGAGAGCCTGAAATGGGAGAAAGACAGAATGAAAATGTTCAAATGGCTGCAGGCTGCAGGCCTGCAAGTCCCTGCAGTCATCGACCCTGACAAAATTGACCGGCCATGCATCGTCAAGCTTGCGGGGGCAAAAGGCGGCAGAGGATACAAAGTCGTCTCAACACCAGAGCAATTCTATGAGCACTTTGAGGGTATGAACGTGATTGTCCAGGAGTATTTAATTGGCGTTCGCGCATATCCGCACTATTTCTATTCCCCGCTTTCACAAGATGGATTTAGAGCGCTTGAAGGACGAGTAGAGCTGATTGGAATTGACAGGCGCTTTGAAAGCAATATCGATGAAGCATATCGGACAGAGCATGCCGGCCTTTCATTCTCACCCTCATTTACAGTCGTGGGAAATGAGCTTTTGGTCATGCGGGAATCTCTTATCGAAGACTTGCTTGAGATGGGCAAAAGCGTGGTGGAGGCAGCTGACCGCTTGTTTGGTGGCATCCCAGGGCCGTTCTGCCTGGAGACAGTGGTGGATGAGAATTTACAGTTCTATGTTTTTGAAGTCTCAGCAAGGATTGTGGCAGGAACTAATCTCTATCCATTAGGCTCTCCTTATACAGTCTATCAATACAGCGAGCCTATGAGCATGGGCCGCAGGATCGCACGCGAGATAAAAATTGCAGCAAAGCAAGGCAAGCTTTCCAAGCTAGTTTTTTAGCAGCTGCAATTTGCTCTCTCAAGCAGCTTTGTTATGCCTATGATGAGTACCAGCATTGGCCAGACATAAGAAAACTGGATACTCTCCAGATTCACCACTTTGAATACTTGAAGAATGCCTCCCAACCCAAGCACAACCAAAAGCATCTCCTCAATATAGCCTACTTTGCTTGTGCAGCAGCACTCTTTCTTTTCTTTTGGAAGAGGCGCTTTCTCCTTCTTTTTCTTTGCAGGCATTCGACCACCAATATCGCTTCGCTTGACGGGTATATAATCCTTTCCCTAGGGGGCACTAACTTTTCACTAGCTTCCCCCTAAGGGCTCACCCCCGAACGAAAAACCCAAGATTTTTTAGCACTAACTTTTCACTAGCTTCCCCCTAATGGTTCACTCCCTAGGGGGCACTAACTTTTCACTAGCTTCCCCCTAAGGGTTCACCCCCGAACGCAAGACACAAGATTTTTTAGCACTAGCTTATCACCAACTTCCCCCTGAGGGTTCACCCCCGAACGAAAAACCCAAGATTTTTTAGCACTAAACTTCCATCAAATTTCTTCCTGAAAGCTTCACTTCTGAATGCAAGACACAAGATTTTGGCACTAGACGTTCACCAGCCTGAGGGTTCATCTCAAAGCGCACAACCAAAAATTTTTTTGGCAGTTGCAAAAAGAGGAAGCGCTCCCACCGGGATTTGAACCCGGGTTAAAGCCTTGAGAGGGCTTCGTCCTTGACCGGCTTGCCCGGCAAAATAGCACACAGTCGTGCTAAGTCGCCACTAGACTATGGGAGCGCAAAACAGCATTTGAATAGAAATCAATAAAACCAATTTGCTTAGGCATATTCTTTTGCAGCGTTTACGATGTTTGAAAAGAACTGCAAGCTGTTTTTTTCAAAAGAGATGCCAGCAGTCCACCTTGGGAAATGGAATTTTCTAACCGAGCATTCCGGATGCGGCATCAGCCCGACTACATTTCCGGATGGGTTGCAGATGCCTGCTATGCTGTTTTGCGAGCCATTTGGATTTGCTGGGTATTCGTCTGTTTCTTTTAGCGTTGCATCTGCATATTTTGCTACAACCAGCCCCATTTTTTCTAGCTCTTCAAGCTTTTGCCTGTCTTTTGCAATCAGCCTTCCCTCACCGTGCCTTACAGGACAGTGGAGGAATTCAATGCCTTCAAAATATTTGCACACTGAGCGCTGAGGCTTCAGGTATACCCACCTATCCTCAAACTTTCCGCTTTGATTTCGCATAAGCGTACATTCTTGCTCAAAATTCTTTCCAATGTTTGGCAGCGCGCCAAGCTTCACCAAAACTTGAAACCCATTGCAAATCCCAACCACAGGCTTTCCTGAAGCTACAAAATTCTCGAATTGCTGCCTGAAGCTGCTTTTAAGCTTGTTTGCAAGCACTTTTCCAGAAGAAATTTCATCAGCATATGACCATCCGCCAGGTATCGCAAAGATGTGGTATTCTTCCAGCCTTTCCTCTCCTGCTGCAATCTTTGAAAAATGCACTATCTTTGAGTCAGCTCCGCCTAAGCTGAAAGCATGCGCAAGCTCAACTTCTGAGTTGAGGCCAAACCCCGCAAGCACAAGGCATCTTGGTTTTCCAGCCATAAAAATAACCTCACGCTTCTTTCGCTGCCAGGCTGCTTCCTTCAGCCTCCCAGGTTTTTTTGCCAGCGCAAAGGCGCCTTCTTTTTCATCATTTCAACCCTCTTTTCCAATGCTCTTTCATCTTTTCAATCCCGACATCAATCAACTTCTCTTTTCCAAACTTTATCCTCAGCGCTTTTTCACCAATCACTTTTCCAATCTTGAGCATCTTTGCGCCTTTCATGATTGCCTTGAATCTGCCTTCTTTGCTTGGCTTCACCGACACTATGAATCTGCCTGCGCTTTCGGAAAACAGCAGCTGGTAAGGACGCATTTCTCTTGCTTGAGCAAGCTCGATTTCAGCGCCAACTTCTCCGCCCATGCAGCATTCTGCAAGCGCAACTGCCATCCCGCCTTCCGAGCAGTCATGGCAAGAAGAAATCAGCCCTTTTCTGATCGCCTTTTGCAGCTTTCTGTAAAGCGCAAGATTTTTCTTGAAATCCACCTTTGGAACATTTGCCCCTACAAAACCTTTCATTGCATAATATTCCGACCCGCCAAGCTCGTTTTTCGTCTCGCCAAGCAAATATATCGAGTCGCCGGCGGACTTGAAGTCTGAAGTCTGGGCAAGCGTTATGTCCTCTATCTTGCCTATCGCAGAGATAAGCAATGTTGGCGGGACCGAGATTTTCCACTTGCCGAAGCGGTAGTCGTTTTTCATGCTGTCTTTTCCGGAAATGAGCGGCAGTCCATAGGTCATACAGGCATCATAAAGCCCACGGCATGCTTCCACCAGCTGAGCAAGCCTGTGCTTTCCTTCTGGGTTTTGCTGCGAATAGATTGGGTCTGCCCAGCAGAAATTGTCCAGCAATGCCAGATGCTCTAGCATGCCTCCAACTGCAACATAGTTTCGCACTGCTTCATCTACCGCATTTGCAGCCATTTGGTAGCAGTCAATGTCAGAATAGCGCGGGCAGATGCCATTTGCCACAACCAGCCCTTCCTTTCTTTCTAAGAGAGGAGCAACTACCGCCCCGTCCGAGGGGCCATCCGCATTGGCACCACACAGCGGCTTTATCACGCTTGAGCCTTGAACTTCGTGGTCGTATTGCCTGATTATCTCTTCTTTTGAGCAGATGTTTGGTCTTGAAAGCAGGCAAAGCAAATCTTGTGAATAGTCTTGTTTTTGGAAGAGCTTTTCTGGCGGCTCGCTGAGCTTTTTCTTTTTTAGCTTGGCAGAAAGCTTCATCTGCGGCACGCCATTGTGCAAAAAGTCAATGCCAATATATGCCACTGTCTTTGCCCCATAAAGGACATGGAAAAATCCGCTGTTTGTGAATTCGCCCAGTTCTGAGACTTCCACACCCATCTGATATGCAAGCTGGACAAACTCCTGGGCTTTTTCTGGAGGCACTGCCACTGTCATTCGCTCCTGCGATTCAGAAAGCAAGATTTCCCAAGGGTCTAGCCCAGCGTATTTCAACGGCGCCCGGTCAAGATGCAGCCTTGCGCCTCCGCACATCTGCGCCATCTCTCCAACCGAAGATGAGAGCCCTCCTGCTCCATTGTCTTGTATGCAGCGGTAAAGCATCCTGTCTCTTGCCTGCAGCAGAAAATCCACCATCTTCTTTTGCGTGTAAGGGTCGCCAAGCTGGACAGCTGACACTGGCGATTCCTCGTGGAGCTCAACAGAAGAGAAAGTTGCGCCGTGGATGCCGTCTTTTCCTACCCTGCCGCCAACCATGAATATTTTGTCCCCTGCCATTATTGCTTTCTGGTGAGTCTTTTTGCCTCCAATTTCTTGAGGCATTATTCCGCAAGTGCCGCAATAAACAAGAGGCTTTCCAAGATAGCGCTCATCAAAGCAAATCGCTCCGTTCACTGTGGGGATGCCGCTTGCATTCCCGCCATTTGCGACTCCTGCCCTCACTCCTTCCATCACTTGCCTTGGGTGGAAAAGCTTCGGAGGGATTTCCCCCTCATAACTTGGAGGGGCAAAGCAGAAAACATCGGTGTTGAATATCGGCTTTGCGCCCAATCCAGCCGCAAGCACATCGCGGTTTACCCCCAATATGCCAGTAAGCGCACCTCCGAACGGATCGAGCGCTGAAGGCGTGTTGTGCGTTTCTACTTTCATTGCGATGTTCCAACCCGGGACAAATTCTATTATGCCGGCATTGTCGCTGAAAACCGAAACAAGCCATCTTTTTTTCTTGCGCAGCTTCTCAGTTGCCCCTTTTATGTAAGTCTTGAATAGAGAGTCGACAGTTTTTTTCCTGCCATGCTCAACCTTTATTTTCGCGTTGAAAATCTTGTGCTTGCAGTGCTCTGACCAAGTCTGTGCAATGCATTCTATTTCGGCATCGGTAGGGTTTGGTCCAAGCCCGACACACTTCCTTTCTGCCGCTATGCGAGGGTCGCGAAAATAAGCCTTTATCTTTTTCATCTCCTCCAAATTCAAAGAAAGAAGCCTCTGCCTTGAGATTTCCGCCAGCTTCTTGTCAGGCACATCGAGGTTAATGGTTTCCACTCGCCCTCCACCAGTTTGCTCAACTTTCGGTATGACTGTGCCAAAGCCTTCTTTTCCATATTCCTGGCTGCTTTTGACCTCAAACCGCTGTATGAGCTCGTTTGCAAGGATCCTTTTTGCAATCTCCTCAACTTGCCTTCTTGACAGGCTTCCACAGAAAAGATATTGTTTGCCACTGTGCACCCCAGCTATTTTTTTCCCAAGCAAATCCTCTATCGCTTCTTTGCTTGTGTCGCCAGTGTTGTCTTTCACTTTCGGCTTGAAGCATACAAATGCCGCGAAATCAAAATCTTGCGCGCCAAAAAGAGGAGCATTAATCGAAAACAACTCTGTAACTGGGTCGGCAAAAAGCTCCTTGCCCAATAGCTCAAGCTCGCTTGTCTGCAAGTCCTCATCGATCGCATAAACACTGACCACTCTGATTTTTTTGCATTCTGCAATCTTTAGCTCTTCTTTCACCCTCCTGAGCAATGCCTCGCCAACCGGGTCCTCAAGTTCGGGCTTGACGCCCACCTCAATCCTGCAAGCCATTATGCCTTCACCCTGCCTCTAAATATACTACAGTATTTATAAGAAGTTCCCTACCCCTCTTTTAGAAACCTTGCAAAACGAAGCCAAAAAAGGGGGAATGGGCTAACCTGGTATGCTGCCAGCTTTGGGCCAGTGCCTTGCACTGCAAGAAAGCTGGTGATCTGAGTTCAAATCTCAGTTCCCCCACTCTTGTGCTGCGGTGCTTTGCAATGAAATTCGGAAATGCTTCTTTTTCTGGGAAATTCGTCCTTGGGCCAATGGCAGGCTATACCGACATGGCATTCAGGCTGCTTTGCAGGAGGGCAGGGGCAGCGATGGCATTCACCGAGTTTGCGAATGCGATTGCCATCTGCCGCAAGTCCAAGGCAGCTCTGAAGCTGATCCAGACCTGCAAAGAAGAGATGCCGGCAGGTATACAGATTTTCGGCCCTGACGAATACTGGCTGGCGCAAGCTTGCAGGGAGATTTCCCAGCTTGCTTCTTCTGGCTATCTGCATGCTGCCTGCATTGATTTGAATTTCGGCTGCCCTGCGCCTTCGGTCGTGAAAGCCAAGTCAGGCGCATATCTTTTGCAATTTCCAAAGAAAATAGGGCAAATCGTGCAAGCATGCGTCAAGGCAAGCCAGCTTCCGATAACATGCAAAATCCGCGCGGGCTGGTCCTACAACAATGTGGTTGAGATAGCAAAAATCATACAGCAGTCAGGAGCGCAAGGGATTACAGTTCATTGGCGGCTTGCCAAAGAAAATAGGCGGCTTACCGAAAGCTGGAAAAGGCTTGAGCCGCTGAAAGGCGAGCTTGCCATTCCCGTTATTGGGAACGGCGGCGCCTATTCTCCCCAAGATGCAGTTCGGCTTTTGGAAGAGACTGGGTGCGACGCGTATATGATCTCTTCCGCAGCGCTTGGCAACCCTGCAATTTTTGCGCAAGCAAACGCCTTGCTGGAGCGAAAGCCTATGCCCGCTTGCAGCCACAAAGACAAGCTGGGCTATTTTTTTGATTATGTCAAATGCGCGCAACAACTTGGCATTCTTTCCCCAAAAAGAATGAAAGCGCACGCCCTCTGCTTCCTAAAGGGCATCCCTGACTCAAAAAAGGCAAAAATCTTGCTCAGCTGCGCAAAAACAGAAGAAGAAATCCTTGAAATCATGCAGTCTTTCTACAAAAAATAGAAAGCTCTAAATAATCTAGCTAGCTATTTTCATCATGGAATTCAAGCCATACAGGATCGTTGAGATTGTCAACGAAGCACAAGATGTTCGAACCTTCAAGATACTTCCTGTGAAAGGCGAGCTTCCTTCATACCAGCCAGGCCATTTTTTCCTTCTGCAGCTTCCAGATGGGACAGGCAAGACGACGCACCGCCCATATTCAGCCGCCTCGCATCCTGATCAAAAAGAGCTTTGGTTTTGCGTGAAAAACAAAGGCTTTTTCCCTTCCCTTTTGTGGAAGCTGAATGTGGGCGACCTTATCGGCCTTGATGGGCCGTATGGCCTCTTTTTGCTTTCGAAAGACGACAAGAAAAGAGTATTCATAGGGGGCGGCGTCGGAATCTCTGCTCTCCGCAGCATGATTTTGCAGACGATTAAAGAGAACATGCCTTGCTGGCTTTTCCATTCGGCGCACACAAAAGAAGGCTTGGTTTATTTTGATGAAATGCAAAAGCTTTCAGCCCAGCATCAAAACTTTGTTTTTTTCCCGTCAATTTCAGGAGAGGAAGCCCCCCCTGGCTGGCAGGGTCTGAAAGGAAGAATTTCGCTCCAGTCTTTGCTTGACAAGCTTGGTACTCTTGAAGGGATGTCGTTTTATCTGTGTGGAAGCAAAGAGATGGTCGGCGCTCTTGCCTCCTCTTTAGCCTCAGCAGGCGTGCCAAAAGAGCGAATCAAAAAAGATGAATGGGGCTAATTTGCCCTTTTTCTTACCAGCAAAATTACATCGCCTGCCCTTTTTTCAAAAAACCCGAAATGCAAATAAAGCTTTGCCGCCGTGTAGTTCGTGGCGCGGACTTTCAGATAAGTTGTCTGAATCCCTTTTTTGTCTATGTGGTAGAGCGCTTCTGCAAGGAGTTTTGATCCAACACCGTGCTCTCGATAATGCGCAAGAACTCCCAAGCCTGCGATATAGCATGTTTTTTTCCTTATGCGGTAGTGGCAAAAGCCGATAGGGATTTGGTTTTTTTCCGCAATCAAAAAATAGTCGCCAGGCATTATCCTGTTTCTTGCTTTTGGGAAAATAGTTGCAATCAGGCTGCGCACATTTTCCATGTCTTTCTTTCTTGCCCGCCTTACCACAAATGCCGAAAAGAAGTCTTCATAAATTTCTTGGTCTTCTTGCAGCAATGCCGACCACCTAAAGCTGGATGAAGCTCACTTTGATTTCTTCCTTAATTTCTATCTGGGCAGCCGAAAGCTTTGCTGCAGGCGCAAGCTTCACCACCAGCGTCTCCCCCAGCATCTGCTTTCCTTCATGCTCATGGATGTGCCCGCAAATAAGCAATATCGGCTTCTTCATCTCTACAAATTTTCTTAGAGCCTTGCTCCCTACGTTCAGCGAACCGACTGAGTCAAAAGCCCCATAGGGCGGGGGATGCGCCACCACTATCGAAAACTCATCCATGCCTGTCTTTGAAAGCACGCCTTCTATCTCTTCTTCCGAAAGTTCGCTTGGAGTCCCGAAAGGAGTCTTGTTGCTGCCGCCCAAGCCAACCAAATTCCACTCCCCAACTTTCACTTTCCTGCCATGCAAAGAGACACCCATCCTCTCAAGCTCTTGCAGCACTTCAGGCGGATCCATGTTGCCATGCACCGCAAAAGCATTTGGGAAAAGTCCAACCACCTCTCTTGCGTAGGAAACCGGGCCATTGTTTGTCAAATCGCCTGCAAAAAGCACCAAGTCGTACCTTTTTGTAAGCGAAATTGCCTTTAGCCTGTCTAATATCTCCTCTTCTGCATGCAAATCAGAAAGTGCCAAAATTTTCATAGACTCACTCCTTTTGAAGAATCCTTTTCATTTGGGCATCAAGCTTTGCTTTCAGCTTCTCGGCTATGAAATTTCCAGTGATTGCGTCCGCTTTGCAAGCAATTGCGATTTTTGCCGCCAGCGCCCTTGCAAGCTTGCCACGCAACTTTCGCGGTGATTTGCTTATTAGCGGGTGCTGGAAAATCAAGCCGTGCTTTGGCGGCTTACTGCCTGTTTTCAGGTGCTTGAAGAGCGCTTTTTCTGCGCCAAGCACCTGGATTGTGCTTGAGGGAAGCAAAACCAGCCTCTTTAGCCCGCCTGCCTGCGCAACGAGTTTGGCTGCAAGCGAGGGTCCTGCAACATATGCCATGTTTGGGCATATTTTGTTTGCAAGGGCTTCTTGGTATTTTTCAATCTCATCCCTCAATTTCCAAAGCAGCTGGAGCTGGGCTGCAAGCTGCCTAATCTGCTTGAGGTCCTCTTGCGACAGCTTTGCCCCGATTGAGCTTTTTGCTTTTTGTATGATCGATTGCGCCTGCTGGCCAAATGCCATCTCAATTTCCTTTTGGTCCAAATTTTCCCTGTCAATGACCAGCACCCCTTGCACAAATTTGGCAGGGTCGTTTGTTTTGAATTCTGGAAAATAGACACCATACCATTCGACAAGCCTTTCAAACAGCAAATTTGATACCCTGTTGAGCTCATCAATCGCAGAGACTGTATGAATCAAAAGCAGGTCAGGCGAGCTTATCGCATCTTGCACCTTAAGCTTTGCCTTTTTGATGAATTCTTCACGCACAGACGAGACTGCCATTTCACGCACCTTTTCTTCTTTTACCCTAATCATTATCATTTTTCTCAGAACGTTTAAAGACCTTCTCTAAGACAAACAAACTATGGCAGACGCAGAGCAGTTGATGCAGATTGCAATCAGGCGCGCAATCCTGATCCCCTCGGCAGAGATTTATGGCTCGCAGGCAGGTTTTTACGATTACGGCCCAGTAGGCTGCGCAATCAAAAGAAACATCGAGAACCTATGGAGAGCCGAAATGCTCCAAAAAGAGGGATTTCACGAGATTGAGACCTCGCTTCTGTTGCCTGAGATTGTGCTGAAGGCGTCCGGGCACCTTGAAAATTTTGCCGACCCGCTAATCAGCTGCCAGTCATGCAAGCAAAAATTCAGGGCAGACCACCTCTTGGAAAAGCACCCAGAAGCAAAAAACATAAAGGCAGCAAGCCTGGCACCAGAGAAGCTTTCTGAGCTGATTGCCAAATACGAGCTTGCCTGCCCAAATTGCAAAACAAAGCTCTCTTCGCAAGTTGGGTGGTTCAATCTGATGTTTAAGACCAACATCGGTCCGCTTGAAGGCAACCCAGGCTATATCCGCCCCGAAACCGCGCAAGGCATTTTCATAGATTTTCCGCGAATCATAAGGAATTTTGGCGGAAAGCTGCCTATAGGCATTGGGCAGATAGGCAAGAGCGCAAGAAACGAGATCTCCCCTCGGCAGGGGCTTGTCAGAATGCGCGAATTTACCCAAATGGAGCTGGAATATTTCTTTCATCCAAAGCAGCAAGAGCACCCAAAATTCGCAAGCATAGCAGACGAAACACTTCGGCTTGCTGAAGAATCCGGCAGCCCATCTGAGGTGAAAATCAAAGATGCAGTCGAAAAAGGTTTAATCCCAAACCAAATAATGGCATATCTTCTGTGGAAACAAAAACAATTCTATCTGATGCTTGGAATACCACAAGATAAGTTCTTCTTCAGGAAAATTCCAAAAGAGGAGACACCGCACTACTCCTTGGGCAACATCGACTTGGAAGTGGAGACCTCTTATGGCATAATTGAGACTGCTGGGACCGCATACAGGACTGATTATGATTTGTCTTCGCATATGAGGCTTTCAGGGCAAGACCTTTCAGTTTTTGATGAGCAGACAAAAGAAAAAGTAGTGCCGCACGTTGTGGAGCCTTCTATGGGGGTGGACCGGACTTTCTGGTGCGTGCTTGAGCACTGTTTTCGGGAAAAATCGCCAAGCAAAGAGTGGGAGTGGTTCGATTTCCCACCAAAAATCGCACCTTATCATGCATGGGTTTTCCCGTTGATGAAAAAAGATGGCCTTGATGCGAAGGCAAGGGAAGTAGAAGAGAAGCTGAGGGCCGCCGGCCTTTCGGTCTATTACCAGGAAAGCGGAAGCATTGGGAGAAGGTATGCGCGCGCAGACGAAATAGGAGTTCCTTACTGCATCACAATAGATTACGAATCATTGGAGCAGGAGGATGTCACCGTCCGCTTTAGGAATGATGCAAAGCAGATAAGGGTAAAAATAGCGCAGCTTGCAGAAGAGCTGAAATCTTTCATCAGCCAAAACAAAGTCACCGGGTGATTTTACCTATCTGCCTGTTTAGGCTTTCAATCTGCCTCAGCGCTTCGCCGACATAATCTTGGCTTTCTGCTTTTTTCCACGCATAAGCTATCGAAGAGGAAGCATTTATCCTGTGTAGCGGCATGGATTGAGGCCAAATAGACCTGAGGACATCGCTGGTTTGGCTTGCGGAGCCGCCTTGCGTGCCAACTCCTGGAATAAGGAGCGGAACTTTCAATCCAGCGTCATAAAAAACCCAAACTATTTTTTCAAGCTCTTGCAAGCCGGTCGCGCCAACCACCGCGCCGATTCCTGGCGTATACCATTTTGCTATTTTCTGCGCGACGTGTAAATAAAGCTCTTTGCCATCCTCTGCCGCAAGCGCCTGGAAATCAAAAGCGCCGCTATTTGAGGTTCGGCACAAGACATAAACACCTTTTGCCTGCTTGCAAAAAGACAAAAATGGCTCTATGCTATCCGACCCCATATACGGAGAGACAGTGGTCGCATCCGCCCCCCAAAATGAGAAGCACTCTTGCGCGTAAGCGCTGCTGGATTTGCCAATGTCTCCTCTTTTTGCGTCCAGTATGATTGGCAGCTGCCCCCTGTATTTTTGAATGAGCCTGTACAGAGCGCGCAAGCCTTCAAACCCATATTGCGCAAAATAGGCGTAGTTTGGCTTGATTGCAGAAAATGTCTTTTCCTGCTGCAAGGCAGCGTCAATTATGTCCGAAAAGAACTTGACAATTTTCTCCTCTGCTGTATCTGCATGCATTTGCGGCATTTGCGCCAAATCAGGGTCAATGCCAAAACAAAGAATCGAGTTTCTCCTTTCTGCATGCTCGGAAAGCAACTCCAGATAGCTCATTCAAACACCATACTTGCTTTTGTATTCCAAAAACCGGCTATAAAGCTCATCGGTCACATACTGCCTTCCGTTAATCTTGTTTGAGTGCAGGTATTCAAAAATTTCGTCTGCCGATACAATTGCATGCACTTTTGTTGAATATTCCCTCTCAAATTCTTCGATTGCGTTTTTACCCTCTTCACTCCTTTCTTTTCTGTCCAATAAAATGAAAACCCCTGCAAGCTGGACTTTCGCCACAAAACTGAGCACTCCGATTGCTTCCTCTTTTGCCTTTCCGGTTGTAAAGACGTCGTCCACCATTACAATCCTGTCGCCATCCTTTATGGGCGCGCCCACCAGCATTCCAGCATCCCCGTGCTGCTTGCTTTCCTTTCGGTTGAAGCACCACGGCTTGTTTATCCCTTTCCTTGCAAGCCCCATAGAGGCCGAGACTGCAAGTGGTATTCCTTTGTATGCTGGCCCAAAGACCACGTCATATTTTTCAGGTTTCAGCTTTGAGCATATGAAGTCCGCAATTATCGAGGCAAGTGCATTCGAAAGCTCGCCGGTATAAAAAACTCCAGAGTTGAAAAAGTATGGCGATTTTCTGCCCGACTTCAGCGTGAATTCTCCGAACCTCAGCGCCTCTGCAAAGCAAGCAAGCTCGATGAAATCTTTCTGGAACTTCTGCATGCTTAGTTTTTCAGCTGCCAGGCTTTTAATGCATGCCCCCAATAAAAAAAAATAAAATGAAAAAATTCAGTTAAGCAGCGGCTTCCTCTATTTTTTCAGCAATTGCGCAGCTTGGCTTTACTGCGACAATTCGGATTTTCACCTTATCGCCTACCGCTGTCCCAGGAACGAATATGACAAATCCGTCCTTTTTTGCTATCCCGTCTCCTTTTGCGGCGACCGCTTCTATTGAGACGTCAAGCTCGTCTCCTACTTTGACCGGCTTTGGCATCTCCGGTCCTCCTTTTCCAAATCTCATTTCATCACTTCCTTTAAGAAGGCAGGCACTAGGTTGTTGCTTTTGTTTTAGGCAAAGGCATCAACTAGCACACATGCTTTCTCTTATGTGATTTGGACTGATGGATTTATAAGCAGGGCGGGTTGCTGGCCGGCAAAAAGCATAAAGACCAGCTGGCAAGACGGCACCATAAATGCAAAATAAAGCCAAGATTTCCGCAAGCTCCCCTCTGCAAACCCAAGGACGAAAGATGAAATTGAGGCATTGATTGCAAGATAGATGGGAGCTGCAAAATTTATCTGGCTTGCAATCTCTCCTGCCTCGCCAGCGCTGATAAGCGCAAGCGAGGAGGTTATTGCCACTATTGCAGGGACCAATATTCCGCCTGCAGCCAATATCGTGTATCGCTGTATGGCAAGCTGCGCCCTGCGCTCCTCAACCAGCCCAAAAAAAGATGCCATGTCTTGAGCTGCCTCCTTCAGCGCAAAATACATGTTTGCTCCTGTCTCATAGGAAATTACTAGCAATGTCAGCGCTCTCCGCACCATCCAAGAAGGGCAGTGCGCTGCAGCTGCATTCAAAGCTCCAGAAAAGCTCTCGCCGCCTTTCAGCCTCCTTAGCGCCACTTCAAATGCCTCGGAAAGCAGCCCAAGCTCGCTTTTTGAAAGGAACGCAAGCAGCCTCTCTGGAGAGAAAAGCCGATGTGCTGAGGCTGCCGCATAAAGCGCATCAGGAAGCCTTGTCTCTGCTTCTGCTAGCTGCTTGCTTGCAAGAAATGAAAGCGCCCCATAAACTGCAGCTGCACCGAAGAAAGCAAGCATCGCATATTGTGGCTTCCCATCATAGAAAGAGAACGCAGCGGCAGCCGCAAGCAAAAGCCAAACTGCCAAAGACAGCTTCTTTGCATTCTGCCCGTATTTTGCCAAATAAAACTCCCAGCCTATGTTTTCCTGGGATGCAAGCGCGGGCATCTGCAAAGCCGCCAACAGCAAGCAAAGGAGGTTTATCAGGGGAAAGAGAAAAAGAAAGCAGGCAAATACTACCCATTGCGGAAAACGGTCTCCTAACGAAGGCAAGATTGCAGCAAAGACTGTAAAGAAAGAAGGCAACATTGCGGAAGAGGCAACGAACAAAATCAAAAGAAGCGAAAGCCTGCCAGCCTGCAGCCTCATTTGAGATAGCTGCTGAGAAGCAATCTCGGCTGAAAGCTGCTTGAGGGACTCGCTGCTGCCGCCAGTTTCGTATATTGAGCACATCATCATAAAACACCTTTTTATCTGCATTGACTGCAGCTTGGAGGCAACCTCAAGCAAGACATTCTGGACAGTTGCACCAGCCTTCATTTTCATGCAAGCCCCCGCAAGCTCTTTGGATATCACATAGCCTCTCTTTGACAGCTGCTCTATGCACTTCTCAAAGGGCATGCCTATCTCTATGCAGACTGCGGCTTCCCTCACCAAGAAAGGAAGCTCTGCCTCTGCAAGGCGGATCCTCCTTGCAGCAAGAAAGAAAGGCAAAAAATAAAGCAGCCCAAAAATGCACCCAAACGCCAATATCAGCAAAGAAAAAGCCTCAAGCGCGTCTATCCCAGCCAGCACCGCAGCCGCAGTGATTAGTGTGGATGCAGCCAAAGAGAGCAATGCCGCACCCGATGAAAAGCGCTGCGGGTCAATGTCGCTTCTTCCTGCCCTCTCAAGCTGCGCTGAAAGATTTGCCAAGCTTTGCTTTGGAAAAACCACTATGCCGCCGAATTTGCAGACAAACCCCAAAAAGTCAGGCATCTTTTTTTCCTCCAAACAGGAAATCCTGGATCGACCAGAATGCCTTTACAAACCCTTCTGGCTTCTTTTTCTTGAGGAATTCTTCCCTTTTTGCAAGCTCTTTTTTTATTTCAGGGCTTGTGGCTCCAAGCTGGACTGCAACCGCCTTCACCAGGCTTTCCTTGTCCAAAAACCTCTTGCCGTCGAAAACCACTTTTGGCCAAAGTACATCTTTTTTGTTGCATAATGCTATTTCAGAAACCACCCTTTTTTCCCCGCTTTTTCTGTTGCGCATATCATAAACCGTCACTCTTCTTTGCACCAAAATCATGTCGATCGCCTGCAAGTCCTGCTCCATGCAGCCCATCATCCGCATCCTCAGCATCGCCTCATGCGCAGTTGCCGCATGGAAAGTGCTGTAGCAGCCTTTCGCTTGGCCAGAAAGAGTGGACTCCACAAAAGCAACCGCCTCACTTGCGCTTCTGATTTCGCCCACAACGACCCTGTCAGGACGCATCCTCAGCGAGTCGCGCACAAGCTCGACCATTCCGATATTGCCTTCCTCAAAAGGCAGCATCCTTATCTGGTGCGGATGCGGAACTGAAATTTCAGGAGTCTCTTCAATCAGAAGAAGCCTTTCGGAAAAAGGCACAAACGAAAGCAGTGCGTTGAGGGTGGAGGTTTTGCCCGATGCAGTGTTGCCCGCAACCATTATTGTCATGTCTGCCTGCATGCAAAGTGAAAGCAAAGCCATAATCTCCGGCGTGTAGGTGCTTTTTGCCAAATCAAAAGGGCTCAATGGTTCTGCTGTGAATTTTCTTATTGTAAGCTCGCAGGACGAGACAGGCGGCATCGAAGCATGCAGCCTGCTTCCATCTTCTAGCACCGCATTTATCCTTGGGTTTTGCGCAGTAAGCCGCCTGCCCAAATTCCTCCCAAGCTTGTTGACAAGTGAGACAAAATATTCCTGTGATTCCAGCGCGACATTTGTCTTAAGCCAACCGATTTCCCTTTTGTAGACATAAACTGGAAGGCCTATTCCAATGATTGCGATCTCCTCAAGCCTTTGGTCTGCAAGCAAAGGCTGCAAAAACCCGTGCCCCCAGGTGTGCAAAAAGACAAATTCTGCAAGATAGTCTTTCTGGTCTTTCTCAAGCTCTATGCCTTCTGCTTGGCAAATTGACAGCAGAAGCTCAGAAGCAAGCTTTCTTGCCTCATTTACATCTGGAATCTCTTTCTTTTCAGCTTCTTGCCTGAACTGCTCAATCACCAATGAGACCAGCTGCTGCTCCTCTTCTGAAAGCCGCGGCAGGCTGATTTTATAGTCTGCTTTCCAGTCCCCAAACCTCCATCCAAGCCCTTCTTTCAGGCGCATTCTTCCCACCCGATTTTGTCGCCCCTCTCTATTTTCAGGCGCGCAGTCATCCAAGACGGAAGCTCAAGCAGAAATTTGGCATCTTTTTGGGGCATAATCAACGGCGTGTTTGGCGCTACTTTTCTGCGAATCTCTTGTACTCTGCGTTTTGAATCCAGATATACTGCATCGAAAGCTCCACTCACAAAAAATGAATGTATTGGGTGCTTGCCCTCTTTTTCAAACACAAAAAGCAGCGGCACAACCGTTTTCCTGAACATCAAGCCCCTCATGCGCTGGAAAAAATTTTTTGCGACTTCCATATGGGCCTTCACTTTCTTTTTTTTCGAATAGTTAAAGATCACAAACACCATCAAACTACCTATCTGCCATATTTTCGCTTGCGCCTTGCATATTCTTTGAGCGCCAAAACAAAATCTTTTTCAGAGAAATCAGGCCAAAGCTTTTTGCAAAAATAATACTCCGAATAGGCAGTCTGCCATGGAAGAAAGCCGCTTGTTCTAATTTCGCCTGAAGTGCGTATTACCAAGTCCGGGCAGTCTTGCAGATAAAGAAGCTGCTCAAACTCTTTTTCGCTGACTTCCTTCCCCATTCTTATTGCCCTGTTCACAGCATCCAAAATCTCTTGCCTTCCACCATACGCCAAAAGCAGGTTCAGCCGGTATTTTGTGTTTTTTGCGGTCTCTTGCTCCGCCTTCCTCATCTTCTCCTGCAAAGCCTTGGGAAAGGCCTCAAGATTGCCCAAAAACCTCACTTGCGCCTTGTATTTTTTGTAGTCATGCTTTAACCCTTCCGCCAATTTCTTGTCAAAAAGCTCAAACAACCCTTTGACTTCTTTTTTGTCCCTCATGAAGTTCTCTGTGGAAAAGCCCCACATAGTCAATGTCTTTATATTGTACTTTTTGCACCACTTAAGCACATTTGCTATATTGTCTATGCCTTTTTCGTATGCCTTCATTTTGCTGACTTTGTGCTTTTTTGCCCATCTGCGGTTGCCATCGGGGATTATCGCAACGTGTTTTGGTTTCATCTATCTTTGTTTGCCAAAAAAACTATTTAAACCCCATTTTGCGCTTCACCACCGCAGCCCTCGAATACAGATGGACATAAAAAGGCGACAGCTTCCCAAAAATATCCCTCGGCGCGCTTAGCATCTCTTTTTTGCCCAATTTTACCTTTGCCTCAAAAACAACATAGGCATTCCCTATTTCTGAAGGATGGTGCGCATCGCTTCCTGCAAGCTGAGCTTTGTTTGCCTTCCTGCAAAATTCCGCAGCCTTTTGGTTCATTTTTTGCATGCTTACTCTTGAGTTGAACACTTCAACTGCGTCAATTTTTTCAAGCAAAGCAGATGGAATCTGCTCAAGGTGAATCCCGCTCCTTACAAAATCGTATGGATGCGCAGCCGCGCAGATCGCATTTTGCCTTTTTGCTTCCGCAAGCACATCTTCAAGCGGTCCAGGGGCTATCTTCTTTTTCACAAAATAGACAAGCAAGTCTCCTTCATCAGTCGCAACTTCCTCGCCTACTATCACCTGTATTTTCAGCTTCATTTTTTTTGCTATGGCTTGCGCCTCAATCGCGCCGCGGATTTCGTCATGATCGGTTATCGCAATCGCATTCAAGCCTTTTTTGAGCGCGGCAGTCAATACTTCTTTTGGCTCGGCAAGCGAGTCGGGCGAGTATTTCGTGTGCATATGCAAATCAGCCTTGATTTTCATGTTTTCACTCCAAAAAGCCTGCAAAGAACTATCTTGCCGTATGCCAACGGAAGCTGCGGGCTGACCATCTGCGACCATCGGTCCATTTTGCCTTCTTGCTCTATCAGCTCATCAAAAAGCGCCATTTTTGCAGCCCTTACCAGCAAGGAGGGCGGCTGGCCACCCCAAATGTCAAGAATCGCCCTTGCCTGTTGATGAAGAGCCAAATCCAGCCAATAGCTCTTTTTCCATTCGCTTTCATATTTTGCAGGCTGCTGTGCGTATTTTCCTGCCAAAATCCCGCAGCTTGCCCCGAAAAATATCCCTCCGCCAGTGGTTGCCTTCACTTGCCCTGCCGCATCTCCGACAAGCGCCACCCTATAGCCGCCCCTTTCTATCGCAGTCTGCCTGCGCATCTGAATTGGAATGACCGCACTGACGCTAAATTTTGCCTCTTTTATCCCGAGCCTTGAAAGGAACCTCTTGTAATAGATTAGAGGATGCAAAGGAAGCCTTACTCCGAGCCCAATTTTTGCCTCCTCCTCGTTTATCGGTATTATCCACCCAAAAAAGCCCGGAAAATGCTCAGAAGAAAAATAAAGCTCGGTCTGATGCTTGTCTTGGCAGCGATAGCTGAATTCGCCTTGCAATGTTGCGACATATTTTTCTATCCTTGGGAACCCAAAGTGCTCTGCGATTGCGGACGCAGGCCCATCCGCGCCCACAACCGTTCGTGCTTGGAACTTTCTTGTGACTTTTTTCCCAAGCTCAAGCTTTCCACCTTCCTCTACGAATCTTTCGGCAGCCATCCTGTCAAACTCCTTGCGGCAAATGACCACCGCGCTCTCTTTCTTTGGTCTAACAATGATTTCTTCCTTTCCGCAGACAATCTTGGCAGATTTAATTTCGTTTATTTTTGCCTTTCTGTAGTCCACATAAGAAGAAAGCGCCTCGAGCCCTGATTTTGACACCAGCCCAGAGCAGGCCTCAGGCTCTCCAATCCTCTTGTGCTCCTCTGACAGAAGCACTTTCTTTCCTTGCTGCACTGCGGATATTCCTGCAAAGCATCCTGCAGGGCCTCCGCCAACTATGTGCATGTCATACATGAAATAAAAGCAGCGCCCTATGTTTTTATATTTGCATTGAAAGCGCATGGTTAGGCTTTTATAGATTCTTGTCTGCAAAAAGAACGATTCCATGGTCGCCTTCAGCTTCGACCCGCTTTATCACAGCTTGCTTGTGTTTCTTTCTGCTATTGTGCCGGGCGTCGCGCTCGGCTTCCCTCTACTCAAGAAATCCTCCCTTTCGTTCACCGAGAAGCTCTTTGCCTCCTTTTTTATTGGGCTGTTTGCAGTTCCGACCCTTCTTTTTCTTGAGGGATTGGCAGGCATCCAGTTTTCTTTTTTTCTTACAATCCTCAATATTTTTCTTCTGACTGCGGCTGGCGTATTTTGGGGCATCAAGACTGACGCGTTTTTCTTGCCAAAATTGGAGCTGCACCAAAGCTTGGAATTTGCCAAAAAAGCAGCCCCTTCTTTCCTTTTGGTTCTTGCCTGCCTGTGGGCATTCTGGATAAGAATTCAGCCTTACTCACCTATATATTCTGAACTTGATCCTTATTGGTATGTCTACAGCACAGCTCAGCTTATCCAATATGGCGCAGTGCCGCCAACCGATGACACCGCCTGGTATCCTGAAGTTAAAAGCTCGCACCGCTCAGTCCCTCTTAAAGCCTATCTTGAAGCGCAGTGGTATTCCCTCTATACTGCCGGCGGCGCATTTGACAACTATTTGCTTTTCACAACTTCCAGCTGGCTTCCTCCAATCTCTGCCGCACTGCTTTGCTTTGGGGCATATCTTCTCATTTCTTGCGCATATGGAAGAAGATACGGTCTACTTGCAGCCTTTTTGACCGCTCTCCTTCCTGCCACCATCTTTAAGATGTCAGCAGGCGTCAACGAAGCATCTCCCGTCGGTTTCATGATGCTTTTTTTGAGCCTTGGCATGTTTGCCTGGAGCATCTACCGGAAAGACAGCGCTCTTCTTCCCGTCGCTTCTTACGCATTCTTTGTCGCAGTTCTTGCGTCAAACATACAAATCGTGCTTATCTTGCCTCTTGCAGGCATTTTTCTGCTGCAAGCAGTCGACTATTTCGTCAGAGGCAAGCAAAACCTTGACTTTCTAAAAGAAGGCGCAATTGTGTTGGCAGGCTTTCTTTTAGGCTCTATTCTTTTGGGCATCTACCTCCAATTTCCTCTCTTTGGTATTTTTAACAGCAAGATTTTGGCATTGTTGGCTTCCTATTTTCTTCTCATTTTGTCATTTTTCGCCCTAAAGCAAAATAAATTCCAACAAAATGAGAGGTTTCTTGCAGTAGGCATTGGCATTTTGGCAGCAGTTGCAATCCTTCTTTCTCCGCTTGGAGCAGCAATAAGAAATGAGATAAAAGACTATGTCAGCGCAGCGCAATTCAACCATCCTCTCGACAAAACGATTGCAGAGCAAAACCGTGCTGGCAGCGATTTTGAAAGCGAGGCAGGCTTTATTGCATTGGTCCCTAAAAACCACATCAAGCCAGGCGGCGACTTCATCGCAAATTCATTCTTTAATATTTTGCAATTCATCTCTTCCGTCTTTTCTTCTCTTGGAAATGGCTTAATTGGCCTGGCAGATTTTGCCTTCAGGATACTTGTAAACAAAACCGAATACACCGACAAAAAGGCAGATTCGCTATTTTTTGTTTTTCTTTTGGTTGGCTCGTTTGCTCTAGCTGTGAGGCATTTCAGAAGGGAGCCGCACGAAAGGGAGCTGCCTTCCGTCTTTATTTTGATTTTGCTTTTCACGCTGCCAATCCTGTATGTTGGAATAAACAAAATCAAATTCACAATCTACGCAACACTATCTATTGCAGTGCTTGCTGCAGTTTCTGTCGCAGAGCTTGAAAGGCTTGTCATTTGGATTGGAAAGCGTCTCAAATCAAGCACAATGCTGCAGCATACTTATTCTGCATTCATTGTGGTCATCGCCTTGCTTGTCTTTGCCCAAGCAACTTTTCCGTTTGCTTATGGGAAAATCATTCTTCTTAAGTCATTTGAGCCAAGGTACCAAGATGACCCTGTTGGAGTGGCGCCAAAAGCAGCCGCTCTCTGCGAGCAGCTGCGCGCAAGAGGAGTCAGTTTTGAGCAAATAAGGACGCTTTGCCTTGCAGGAGCAGATCCAAAATTTGCCTCAACCATTAACAACCAGTTCGACTTTGATGTCTGCTGGCTTTCTCAGATGACTATAGATGAGCTTTTGCCTTCAAACCCAGAAGAACAGAAAGCAGCCTCTGAAGCAGCATTTAGTGCGCGTTTCCGCTGCAACAGGATTGCATCTTACTGGATTGAAGCAATGGAATGGATAAAAAGCAATCTCGATGAAGACGACCGCGTCACTTCTTGGTGGGATTACGGCCACTGGACAAATTACTTGGGCCAGAAAAAAACCGTTCTGCGAAACGAGCATACCTCTACCGCAATGATAGGCCGAGTTGCCCATGATTTCATTATAGGCTCCACACAAGATCTTATAGACTCGATGAACTATTTTGACAGCCGCTATGTGCTTTTTGATATCGAGCTTATCGGTGGGTTGGGCAGCGCGTTTGGTGGCAAATACGGCGCGCTTAACTACCTTGGCTGCGTACACGAGGGGCTTGCGACCCTTGAGGGCGGCCCTGGCTCTTCTGATTGCGAATTTGAGCACAGCCCAGAGCGCATCATAATACCAAAAGGACAGCCTGCTTCTTCTGCCTGCGTCATTTCAGAAAGCCAGCAAATAAAAGGCCTAGTCGCCTATCCGATCAAAAGGACAGGTCCTGATCTTTCCTCTCCAAGATATTGCGTTGGAGAAGCAACAATCAAAACAGGAGAAAAAATCGCTGCAACTTATTATCTTGACAGGAAAGATGAGGATGGCAATCTTGTCCTTTCCAAAGGATTCCTACGCATAATTGATGACCAGCCTCAATATGTCATGGCAGAACTGGTCTACAACAACCTTCCTGTCTGGCCTGGTCCAAACGGAACTTGGGTAGACGGCAT
>JAOAKI010000016.1 GCA_026413765.1 Microcaldota archaeon
AAGAAAGTCGGGATGCCGACCTTCCAGTTTGCGTATGCAGACACAGCGGCTGCTTCAAGCGCAAACGAGTACACACTCAAGGTTGGCGAAAGCCAAGTCTTTGGAGGAGTGACTGTCAAGGTCAAATCAATTGATGCAACCTGTGGCGGCTCCTTTACAGGACCTGGCGGAAACCCGGGATGCACTGTTGACACCAGCGGAATCTCTGCGGTGATCAAGCCAAACAATGCTGCATCTGTCGAGGTGATCGAGCCTGTCAAGCTCCAAAGCAAGCTTGTCATCTTGGACACTGAGGCAGCAGGCGTTGGCCCAGCAATCACTGTCGGAGGCCCACTGGTCAACACAGTGACTGCAGCTGCGCTTGAAGGTTCTGACGTAGACTTCAACACCATGCCAGTTGTTGTCAGGGACTTTGGCAACAAGATCGTGGTTGCTGGAAGGACTGCGCAGGACACTCTCGATGCAGCTCAGAAGTTCATTGAGGGCATCAAGAGAAAGTAAGCGCGCAAATTGGGGCTTGAAAAAAGCCCCACCCCCTCTTTTTTTCCTTTTTTGTTTTTTGCAAAAAAAGAAGCTATTTAAACTTGGCTTTCTTTAGCATTTGTTATGCGGCAGATAGTTTGTTTTTTGCTTTTAGCAGGGATTTTGCACAGCATAGATTTGCAGCCCTACCTTTATCCGCATGAAAACAGCGGGATGCTCAATTTCACTGCATTTGAAGTCCAGAATGGCACCGCAAAAATAGTCAAGATTTCAGGGCAAGAGGCTTTCCTTCTTTTGAACGACAACATAATCTACGAAAAAGACCAAATAAAGGCAATCCTTTCAGAGTATTACTACAAGGCATTCTATCCTTCTAAGTCGGATTTCGAAAAGCTCCAAAGCTATTTCCTTTCGTTCAACGCAAGCAGAAACTCTAAGACAAAGTTTGGGCCAGCAGAGCAAACCTGCCTCCAGTACACTTTTCTTTTATCCCACCCATGCGACAGCATGCCTTCCTGCCTAAAGACTGCCTCGCTTCTTTGCGCACTTTCGGGCGCGCAAGGCTGCGAAGCAGACATGCTTGCAGTGCACATCCTTGCCTACTCAAAGTCGCTTGAAAAGATCAGGTCAGGCGAGAAAAACTTTATTTCCGCATTCAATTCGGTGACCCCTCAGACTCTTTCCTCCTATGTTCCACTGATGCAGGATGCGCTTGCTTCAATGAAAAGCGGGGCAGATGAAATCTTAAAAAACAAGCTGAGGTTTCCAGAATCCTCTTCTTGCGCAGACTGCTTTGGGCTTTGCCCTGAGCCAAAATTTGACTTCAGCTCGCTTTCTTCTGCGCAAAGCATGCTTTCGCAAATGAAAGAGAAAGCGGCCATGCTTGCCACGCTTGACGCAGTGGCAGAGAAAATTGCGCTTTCCACAAAAGAAAGGCAGGAATTCAAGAAAGGCGAGGAGCTTGCAAAGATTTATGCTCCAAAAATTGAGGCAGCGCAGGCTTCGTTTGGCGGCCTTGCCGCATCAGCAATCGAGGCAAAGAAGCTGGTTGCTGACTCGGATTTTGTAAGCGCGGCAAATGCTTTTTTGGAGGCAGAAGAGGCGCTTTCCAAAAAGCTTGCGACAAGGAACTTCTCTGATTTTGATTCCGCCCTATCCTCTTACTATTCTTCGGCAAAAAAGCTTTCCTCAATGATAAACAATTCCACTCTGCCTTATTTTGAGGCGCTTGCGGCGCAAGATGAGGCAGGCGATCTTGTCATAAAGGCGCAATGGCGCGTCAACAAGCTTTCAAAATCATCAGTTGACGCATACAACGCGCTTGCCAAAAAGAAAAACCAGCTGGATGCCTCGTTTTCCCCGCCACTTTCCTCCTCGCAATATTTCTCCCTTGCCTCCTCCTACAAGAACCTCAGCGCTGAGGCAAAAAGATATATTGAAGCATCCAAGTCTTTCCAAGACTCGATTTTCGGCTCAGGAAGCAAAATAGGTCAGGCGATGGTGGACGGCACCCTAAAGACAATATCTGGAAGCATTCCAATCTCCTTCAAGACTAGGCAAAGCATGGCAAGATATGTCCCAATGGTGATCATAGCTGCAATCGACCTTGCAATATTGCTGCTTGGAATCGCATTCTTTGTCTATGTGTTTTACCATTTCCACAAATTCTTCACATCCAAGCTTGCAATTTCAGGCTGGGTGGTTGCTTTCATCGGATTTATCGCTGTTCTTGTGGCAGGCTCGGTCGGCATCTACAGCATAATTGTCAACAGCGACAGGGCAATTTCGTTTGACAATTTTGAAAAAGCACTGCTTTCATCCGACAAGGCAGCCATACTAGTGGATGAGGCGACAGCCCCAAGCGGAGCAATCGATGCGATGAGAGGCTGCGCCAGCCAAATCCGCATGCAGCTTGAAAAGATGAACAAGACTGCTGTCAGCTATTTTGCAGGCAAATCATCCTGCACAATTCAGGAAGGAAACAAAAGCTCCACCGTCAGCTCCTGCATCGAAAGCATCCCAGATTTGCCCGTCATTGAGCTGCAGTATTCGCCTCAAGTCGAAACCCCGACATTCACGACTATTGTCGCAAAAAGCGCAATATTCAAAGGCAATCAAGAATACTATTCAAAGAAGCCGCTTTGCGACCCTGCAAACGTGCTTGGGTGAACATTATGGCGTTTTCGGAAAAAGACAAGCTTTTAGCCTTCGTCCTGCTTGTGCTCATTTCGTTGTTTGTCACAATTTATGCAGTGTTTTTCTTTGAGCCTCCAAAAAAGCAAATTTCGCTTCAAGAATTCCTCGATGCCGCTTACCCGGCACAAACAATTGCCCTTTTTTTGGATGCAAGAGGGGCAGACGAGGAGGCAGCTCGCAAAATCTACCAGTGCGGCACCGACCTTGCAGGAGGCAGGTTTCTTGGAAGCAAAGAAGTGGAGACATACGGATGCGATGACAAAGAATGCGTCTATATGGGCAAAGAAGGCGCCAAAAAGATGACTCTTGAGCAAATAAAAAGCAGGCTGCGCAACATGATCTATATCCAAATTTCATTTGGCGCCCCATCCACAAAGGCATATGAAAATCGCCTCGAAATCAGGCTGGACTCAAGCTACAACCAAAGCTGCAAAATCGGATAGCTTTTAATCTTTTGACTGCGATTCAAGCTTATGGATGTTCAGACAAGGCTAGCTCTGGTTGACAGAGAGCCAATATGCGAAATCATCACCAAAGAAGAGCTTGAGGCCCTGTTCGAGCAGAACTCGCAGCCAAAGCACTATATAGGGTTTGAGATTTCCGGAAAAGTCCATATTGCAAGCGGGCTTTTGACTTCGCTGATTTTGCAAGATTTCATAAAAGCAAAAATAAGGCCGACGATATTCCTTGCAGACTACCATGCATGGCTGAACGGCAAGCTTGGGGGAGACCTGCAAAAGATACAGGAAGTCGCGAAAGGCTATTTCAAGCACGCGTTCATCTCACTTGGCCTGACTGAAGACAAGGTCGACTATGTGCTTGCCTCTGAAATATACGACAAAGACTATTGGAAAGAGGTGCTTTCTGTCTCAAAGGAGACCACCATCAAAAGGATGCTTCGCTGCACTACGATAATGGGGCGGACCCAGCAGGAAGCGATGGATTGCGCCTCCATCCTCTATCCTGCGATGCAAGCGGCGGACATCTTTTTTTTGCAGGTGGATATCGCGCACGCAGGCACCGACCAGCGCAAAGTGCACATGCTTGCAAGGGAGCTTTCCAAACGGAAATTCGTAGCAGTGCACCATCGGCTTTTGATGGGGCTGGACGGGCCGCAAAAGATGGGCGGGCAGAAGGAGGAGCTTGAAATTTCATCAAAAATGAGCAAAAGCAAGCCGTCCAGCTGCATTTTCATACATGATTCTGAAGAAGAAATCAAGAAAAAGCTTTCAGCGGCATATTGCCCTGCAGCACAATCGGAAGACAACCCAGTGCTCCAGATGTGCAAGTATATCATATTCAGGCAGGAGGGGTCAAGCTTGCAGGTGCAAAGGCCTTCAAAATTTGGCGGGGATGTGGAGTTCTTCTCCTATCAAGAGCTTGAGGCAGCCTATCTGCAAGGCAAGCTGCATCCTGCTGACTTGAAAAATGCGGTCGCAGAAGCGCTATGCAAAATGCTTGCAGGCCCACGCAAATATTTCCAGGAGCACCCGCAGCTGCTTGCGCAATTGGGATAGCTATGAGAACCCTCGCAATCTTTCTCTTGCTGATTTCGCTTTCAAGCTCTTTCATTTGCCCTACTGCGCAAAGGACAATCTATGTGGCGGCAGTCACTGGCGAGTCAAGCGGCGGGCTATTTCAGCTTGAGGTAAAAATCCGCCCAGGCAGCGGCCTTGTCTACACGGGCGTAATACCGCGCACTGGATACACGACGCAGGAATCCGAGCTTGCCGCAGTGCAATACGCCTTTGCAAGTGCAGGCGCAGACCTGAAAAGCTGCGACGTCTTTTTCACCCTCAAGGGGAATTTCGGGCAAAATACAGTAGACGGGCCTTCTGCAGGCGCGGCAATGGCAATCGCAACAAAAGCAGCGCTCACCAACAAGACAATAAGGCAAGATGTGGCAGTCACAGGCACCATCCTGCCGTCAGGCAGGATAGGGGAGGTCGGCGGAGTGATAGAAAAGGCAATCGCCTCGGCAGAATCAAACATAAGATATCTTGTTGTCCCAAAGCTGAAAGTATATGAGGCATTCCTTATTTCCTCGATTTCGCAAAAATACAATTTTGCGGCATTGGAGGTCGAGACAATACAGCAGGCAGAAGAGATTGTCTTTTCGGATTACTCGCAGAATTTTTCTTTCAGATTCGCACCGCAAAGCAAGCCTCTGCCTGCAATCCTTCCTGAGAGGCTGCACGACGCAGACACTGCCAGGTTCTCTCTCGTAGCAAAGAAAGTTGTTGACAGGCTGGAGGCTTCGGTCCTTTACGCAAACGTGAAAGACCCGGCTCTTGCGAAATATTTCTCAGACGAAATATCAAAATACCGCAAGCTCTTGTCTTTGGGCTACCCATTCAGCGCGGCAAATTCAGCCTTCCTTCTTTCAGTCGATGTCGAATATGCAAAGCTTTCCGACAGGCAGCTTGACATCAACGGTAGCTTCGAGTCAGTGCAAGAGTGCATAAACTTTCTTGACGCGCCGCAAAAGACAATGCAGAATCTCCACTGGGCTGCCGCATCCGACCTGAGGAAAATTTGGGCGCAAAAGAAGCTCAACGAAACTGCCGCAATGCGCAATGGCTATGGCGGCTATGTCATTTTGAGGGACCTGCTTTTTGCGCACAACTGGTGCTCGGTCTCTTCTGAGCTTGCAGGGCAGGCAAAAGAGATCGGCGGCGAGCCTATCAACGAGTCTATCCTGGCAGACCTTGCGTCCAAAAAGCTGGCGCAAGCCAACATGCTTTTTTCCTCCTCAAGCCGCTCGGATGCTGATGCACTCTGGCACTATGAGGCAGGCTTGCTTGCAAACAAAAGCGGCCTTTATACAGCCGCAATCTATGAGGCCGCATATGCAATCAGCATGCAAGAATCTGCCTTGGCCCAGCCTGAAGAGATAGAAGAGGAAATCCAAAAAATGCTGCAAGAAAACCGCACTTCGCTTTGGGGCAAAGTTTATTTTGGCCAGGCGCTCTATCTTTACTTTGACGCAAAAGACAAGAATCTCTCTTTACAAGACGCCTACCGGGTCATGCGATATTCGGTTGAGCTTGATGATGCCGCGCAGCAAATACAAAACGAGCTCCAAAAAGTTCAGCAGGAGCAGCCAGTCGTGCAAAAGAGGCTGCCGCCGCAACAAAAGGAGGAAAGCCTTTTTGTGATAGCTTTTTATCTTGGAAGCCTCGGCGCAGTCTCCGCAGTTGCGGTATTGAGAGTGTTGGGGGTGAGGATATGAGTTTGGCGGCAAAATTAAGGCAAGATTTTCCTTCTGTCAAAAAGGTTGCGCTTGCATTTTCTGGCGGCCTTGATTCGATTGTGGCAGGAAAATTGCTGCTTGAGGCAGGCTTTGAAGTCCTTCCGGTCGTTGTTGACATAGGGCAGCAGTCTGACTTTGCAAAAATCCAGCAAAACGCAAAATCGGTTTTCTCCTCGTGCAAGATGGTGGATGCAAAAGGGCTTTTCTGCCAAAATACGCTGAAGGCACTGAAGGCAAATTTCGGCTCGGATGGGCGGCTCAATTCGGGCGGCCTTTCTCGGCCTGCAATTGCCTCCGTTCTTTCGAAAATAGCGCTGGAAAGCGGCTGCCAGGCAGTCGCGCACGGCTCCTCGGGAATAGGAAACGAGCATTTGATTTTGGAGAATTCATTCAGGGCGCTTGCCCCCGAGCTTCTCATAATCGCGCCTGTTCGAGACTTGGACTTGAAGCGCGATGTTTCAATCCAACTTGCAGCCAAAGAGCGCCTGCCCGTCAACCTCATGCGGGCAAAAAAATTTTCTGCAGACGAGAACCTGTGGGGCAGGACAATAAGGCAAGGAATCGCGGTTGATGCTTCCTCTCCGCTTCCAAAAGAGGCTTACAAATGGACGCGAAGCCCACAGGAAGCCCCCTCAAAGCCGCAAGAAATAGAGGTTGGGTTCGTGCAAGGGGTGCCTGTCTATGCCTCAGCAGGCAAAGAAGAGGCAAAAGACCCGGTTGCTATTTTCCAGCTTCTCAATTCGGTTGGTGGCAGGCATGCGATAGGCAGGTTTGACGGGATAGAGGACAAGGCAGTCGGATTGAAATCCCACGAAGTCTATGAATGCCCTGCCGCAGCCATCCTTCTTTTTGCCCATCGTCAGCTTGAGGCGCTGACTCTCACTGTCAATGAGCTTGAGGCATCTGCGACTGCGGGATTGCTTTGGGCAAAAGTGGTGCGGCAAGGCGGCTGGTACAGCAGGCTAAAAAGGAGCCTTGACGCGTTCATCGACAGCCTCCAGCAGCCAGTTGAAGGCCAGATCCAGCTTGAGCTTTACAAGGGGAACATCATCCTGAAAGGAAGAAAAAGCGACCGCGCTCTTTACGACAGCAGGCTTTCGCGCTCAAAAGAGGGGGTCTTTTCGCAAAGAGACGCAAAGCAGTTTGCAAAGCTTTATGGGCTGCAGGATGTCATGGCCTATGCGCTTGAAAAATAAACTTTGCCCGGGTAGTTTGCTTTGAAAAAGAGCTGAAGAGGATGGATAGCTCAACAAAGCTCAAATACGAGCTCAAAAAGCAGGTTTCATTCCTTTCCGAGCTTAAGGGTAGCGGGACCGAGCTTATTTCTGTCTATATTCCTGCAAGCCAGCCAATACACGAGGTGGCAAACAAATTGAGGCAAGAGGCGGGGCAGGCATCAAACATCAAAAGCAAGTCAACAAGGAAAAACGTGACTGATGCGCTTGAAAAAATCCTGCAGCATCTCAAGACTTATGGCAACGTTGCGCCGCCATCAGGCGTTGCAATCTTTTGCGGAAATGTTTCAGACAATCCTTCTGTGGTTGACATACGGCTTTTTGCGGTCTATCCGCCCGAGCCAATCGCAGTCTCAATCTACAGGTGCGATTCGCATTTTTTTCTTGAGCCTCTTGAGAGGATGCTTGAAATTACCGAAAGCTATGGAATTGTAGTGATGGATGGAAGGGAATGCACGCTTGCCGAGCTGAGGGGCACAACAACCAGGATATTGCATCGGCTCAATTCAACTGCCCATGCAAAAATAAGGAAAGGAGGGCAGTCTGCAAGACGCTATGAGCGGCTCATAGAAGAATCGATAGAGTTCTATTACAAGAGGATAGGAGAAGCAATGGATCGCTATTTCCTCAATTCGGTCAAGGGTGTAATCATTGGTGGGCCTGGGCCTGCGAAAGAGAATTTTGTCAAAATGTCGCCTTTCAACTACCAAATCAAGATACTCGGAGTTGTTGACACAGGCTATACTGATGAATACGGCGTGCGGGAGGTAGTGGCAAAAAGCGGACAAATCCTGTCGCAGCAGGAGGCCATAAAGGAAAAAGAGCTTGTCGACCGCTTCATAAAAGAAGTTGTTACGGGTGGTCTTGCGACCTATGGTGAGGCCGAGGTTCGCCGAGCGCTTGAAAGCAAGCAGGCAGAAAAGCTTTTGGTCTCAGAAGGCCTAAAATACATGAGGGTGAAGCTCAAAGACACCACAACAGGCGAAGAAAGCTTCGTCACTGTCAAAAGCCCTGCTGAGCTTGAAGAGAAGCTCAAAGCAGTCGGCGCCACAATCCAAATCGAGTCCCAAAAGCCGCTCATTGATGATTTGATTGAGCTTGCAGAAAAAATGGGCGTAGAGGTTGAAATAATCTCAAAAGAGAGCGCAGAAGGCGCGCAATTCCTTGGATCTTTTTATGGGGTCGGCGCATTCCTGCGCTACAAGTAGGCTTTTAAAGTGCAAGATGAAAAACTAATACGGCAGGATAGGCAGGGAGAGTAGGGGCCTCCCATTACCGCAAATCCTCTTTTGGCGGTGCCGAACGTCCGGACGGTTTTGGGAAGGGATGCAGTGTCCGTGCTTCAAGCGTAGATGCCTTGCCTTTCCGGACGGTGCATCATGCCAACCGGGTCAGGCCGGAAGGAGCAGCCCTACGCATTTTGCATCGTGCTGGAAAGCCACAAGGCGGAGCAGCGGCGCGGGCAGCACTGCCTTTCTTTCCAAGGCTTTCCGGAAATCCTGCTCTGTCCGCAAGATTCAGCACTCTTTAAATAGTTTAGCATTGAAAATCTAGCCGAGGTGGAATAATGGGAATTGAAGACCGACTCAATTCTGCAAAAGAGGTGTTTTTCTCCCCTGAATCAACGTTTGCTTCACTTTCAAAGCAGTCATTTAGCTTTAAAGACGGGCTTATCAACTTTCTGATAAGCTCGATTTTCTTTGCATTTGCTATTTTCATTTACATGATTTTTGCTCCTTCTTTTTTTGGAAGCGGAGCATTCGGCTTTCCTATGGCATTCATCGTTGCGGTGGTGGCAGCGATAGTTGTTCTTGTGTTTTTCTTTGTGCATAGTGGCCTTACCCATGCTATTTTACTGCTTTTTGGAGGCAAAGGAAGCTTTTCAAAAATGTTTTACTTTCTTTCTTTAATTTCCATTTGGATATCCGCTGTCGTTTCAGCATTCCTAATATTATTTGCAATCCTTTCCTTGAGTATTGCTGGGCTATTCCTAATGCTGGTCCTCTACCCGCTGCTTTATTCCTCTGTTTTCTACCAAATATACCAAACAATAGTTGCGCTCAAAACTTCGCATAATGTCTCAAGCCTCAAGGCAACCTTTTCATACATAATTGCCGCATCGATTATTGTCTTTGCCATAATGATGGCCTTGTTTGGAGTCGCACTTCTAGGAATGACATCTCTTGCGTCTTCTCTTTCTTAGCCTAAAGCCTCTATTTTTTTATTTTTTCTTCGAAGCATTTCTTGCAGAAGCTGTGCATATAGCCATCAGCATCAAGATATTGCTTTTGTGTTTGCCTCGTCAGTTCGGCCTTGCATATTTCGCATAAAAGATAGTCATTGTACATAAAGCCGGTTTTACCGAAAAAAAATATAAGGATATAATTTCTGATTATCTTTTGCGCTGGGGTCGCATAACCCGGTATTGCGGCAGGTTGCTAACCTGTTGGGAGGAAACTCCCGTGCGAGTTCAAATCTCGCCCCCGGCATTTTTTATTTTTTTCGCTGCAAATTCAACTGGTGAAAAGCATGAGATATTCTCTTTTGTTGATAGCGCTTGCGGCCATCATCTATGCAGGCGGCAACACCAATTCGACACAGCCTCTTGGCAATGTGATAAAAGCAGCCTCAGAGTTTTGCATCAGCCTAAAAAGCCTACTGCCTGTTGTTGCGATGCTGATGCTCATCATGGGCGGCGTCATCTATGCTGCAGGGCAGATGCTTGGCGCAGAGACAAGAGCAAGGGCAAACGTCTGGGCAACCGCTTGCCTTACCGGCGCACTGATTGCGATTCTCATCGTTGTCGTGGCCCAGCCTGTTCTTCAGACAATCTATGGGGATGCAGGCACAATTTCCTGCGAGGTCTGAAGGCAGGATTTTTAAGCTTTTCAGCTTAAAATTTCAGCAAAAGGAGGGATGAAATGAAGCTTTTGCTTATTGCACTCGGCTTGATGGGAATTGTTTTTGCAAACACATTGGGCAAGGTCCCTACTGCTATATATCAGTTGTGCAACGCGATCATGACACTTCTTCCAATTGTCTCAATGCTCATGATCGTCTTTGCCGCAGTAGTTTATGCAGGAGGCCAAATGATGGGCGCAGAGACAAGAGCAAGGGCAAACGTCTGGGCAACTGCTGCCCTTGTTGGCGCAATAATTGGGATTCTGATTGTGGCAATCACTCCAAACGTTCTAAAAGCAATGTTGCCAGAATCTGCTACAACGTGGAGCAACAGTGGCAGCTGTCCGAACCCAGGCTAAAAGGAGAGTGATTTGAAATGAAAAAATCAATCTTGTTTTCTTTGGCTTTGTTTCTCCTTTTTTCACAGCTTTATGCCACCCAGACTACCACCGATCCACTTACGAATGTCAAAAGTGCTCTTAAGAATTTCTGCAAAGATATCAAAAACATAGTCGGCGTAGTTACCATGCTCATGATCGTCTTTGCCGCAGTAGTTTATGCAGGAGGCCAAATGATGGGCGCAGAGACAAGAGCAAGGGCAAACGTCTGGGCAACTGCTGCCCTTGTTGGCGCAATAATTGG
>JAOAKI010000005.1 GCA_026413765.1 Microcaldota archaeon
TTCGTTTATCCGGCTTGCAAATCTATTTGCCAGATGTTCAAATTCTTTAATTAACAGGTCGGTTTTGTTTTGATTACTTAAGGTGGTGTTGTTTTGCTGCATTTGAGTAGCAAGATATGAGTATATTTTTTGCAGCAGCTCGAGAATAATATTGGTGCCGTTGGAAGTGACGTATTGCCAGCATATTGATAATTGTGTTCTTTCAACCCGTCCATAAATTCGAGCATCTCATGCAACAGAATGAGGGGTCTTTTCTGAGGAAGTTTTTGATATCATCGTATTTTTTGAACAAATATGCAGTGGGTAAGTAAGATGTCAGGTTTCCGATTTCAACAGTGCTGAATTTGTTTGTTATTCCGTATGCTATTGATTTTTTTTCAATCTCTGCATCAGTTGCTGCGGAAATCAGATCAAAAAATTGAGGAATGGCAGAAAACATTTCGTCAATAGAGCTCATTTTTTCTATAAGAGGCCGAGCAAAACTGTGTTTTCTGTATTTGACAAAATCGTCCCAAGACTTCCTGAAATTAGAGTCTGTTTGGTAAGCTCTTTTGACTTGTTCAAAATTTTGTTCTGCAAGCAAGATGGCTTCATCGAGATTGACTCCGCTTTTAACAATCTTCAAAGAAACAGCATCGGTGCTATTTGTAGAGGAGTTGATTTGCACTATATAATCATTATTTTTTTGTCTTTTATGCATGCATAATGAGCTCTGTTTTTTATCTGCTCGTCCAAAAATTCGGCTTGGTCTTTTTCAAACAAAAATTCGGCTTGGTCTTTTTCAGATTTGACATGCTCGTTTAGCGCTGTTAGCAATTTTGAAACAGAATCTGCATCATCGGAAAAAACTTCGAAATAATTTTCATCCACACTTTTTTTGACTTGGAATTTTCCAATTCGTACAGTTGAGATGTTTGTATAAATCGTCTTGTCTTTCTCTTTGAAAGGAAGAAAGCGATCTAATTGGCTAAGTTGGTCATCATTTACTCCTTGTTCTTGTAAATAAGCTTTAATTTCATTATATTTGCCTTTTTTGACAGCCTTCAAGTTGACTTGCACCTCTATCGGTTTCTGCGAATTTATTTGTGTCATTGCATTATTTGCTTGATTGAATAGGCTTGAGAGCCTCTTAATCGAAGGGTCTATGTTTTGGGTTTGTTGGTTTGGAGAGGCGAGCTCTTCTTCACAGAAGCGTGACTTGTTATTTATGCAGACACAAGTATTTAAACTTTTAGAGAGAAACACCAATTGCGACCAGTATGGAGCAGCTGATGCAGCCTGAGCCGATAGAAAAAAGGCCGCAGTTTCCAGCGGTGAAAAGAAAGGAATTCGGCAAGCTGCTTGATGAGAGGTTCATCGACCCGAAGGTGGAGGCAGCCATCTTACCACAGGAAATTGGGCATGCGCCGATAGTTGTGGTGCAGCAGCAGGCAGCTGCCGCAAAAAAGCCGCTGATCCAGTACTTATATGAATACATTTCACTCATCATTTCTACGGTCAAGCGCAGGCTTTCAAGAAGGAGGCAGCGGCTGACAAGACGGGGAGCAGAGGCGCTTGAGCAGCTGAAATACCTTGCGGACTTGTGCGAGGCGACTTCGGTCAGGGAGGCTGAAGAGGTCATGGCTATTGAGTCTGCTTTTGGGCAAGCTTATTATGAGATAATGAGGCTGTCAGAGGAGCTTGCGAAAATGTCCCAAGAGGAGCAAGAGCACCACTTGAGAAGATACCAGCAGCAGTTCCTGCGCTTTGTGAGAAGCTTGGAGCAATAGTGATTTTAGGTGAGATGGGGCGCGCACCTTTTATTTGGGGTTTTGTGCTCTTTTGCGGCAGGGAAAGCGCTTGGGCTGCCAGATAGCCAATTGGCGCCCTTTTGCGCTATTTCTGCATTCTTTTCGCTCTTACCAGACATTGACGCAAAGCAAAGCAAGATTTCTGGGCTGGCAAGAGGCGCGATTGCTTTGGCTGGCATCTTGGCTTCGTTTGCCCTCTCTGAAGGCAAAGCGGAGAGATTTGCTTTTTTGGTGCTTGTGCTGTTTGCGGCGATTTGGGCTTTGGAGGAGATTGCAAGGCCGAGGCACCGTGGAATCACGCACAGCCTGCTGTTTGCGGCAGCCTGCGTTGCAGCAGTTTTCGCGGTTGCCGGCGAAATTCCTGCGATTGCCGCAGGCATCGGCATCATGAGCCACCTGCTTGCAGACGGAGTTGCCAGCAAGCCATTTTAAGCTCATCTCTCAATATGGCTACATGGGTGCCTGGATTGAACCAAATGAGGCGCTGATGTCTGCCCTCGCGGTGAAGGCAGTGCTTGCAATTCTTGCCAGCGTCTTGTTTGTCTATTACAAGGTCAATTGGGACAAGGCAAGAAGGCATTTTCCGGTGCATTTCTTTTACGCCAAATGGAGGGCAGTAAGATATGCGACTGCGCTTGGAGTTGCCTCTTTTGGCTTTGCGGCAGGCTTTGCAGTCGAGCTTTTTGGCGGCCAGCTTGGCTTTTCCCCATCCACTGCGCAGATGATCTCCAGCGCATTTGAGATTGTTTCGCTTTTGGCGATTCTGCTGGTGTTTTTTGAGCTTTGCATGGATGATGTTCCGCATTTCCAGCGGCTGCAGCATGCGCCAAAGCAGGAGATTCCAAAGAAGATGAGAAAAAGGGGTAAGAGAAGGTGAGAATATGGGGTTCCTTGATGAGCTTTTTGGCAAAAAGGAAGAGCCTGCAAAGCCAGGCTTGCCTTTCAATTTTACTACGACCCTCAGGCCGATGCGCCTTTCTGCGCGCAAAGAAAATTGTGTTGAAGTCTTGGTGTCAATCACCAATGTGACAAGCGAGCCATTTTTGGCATCCGCAACACTTGAGCTGCCAAAGGCTCTTGGGTTTGAGAATGCGGTGGTGGCTAAAGTCAAGGAGATAAGGCTTGGCGAGATTCCTGCAGGCAAAACCAAGGTCGCCAGCTTTTCTGTCTGCGCAAGCAGCCAGACTGCGGCAGGCACCTATGCAATGGTCCTCACGATAAACCAGCACTACAGAGATTATTCCCATGTGATGAATTACGCAAAAAAAACGGTTGAGATACGGGCTGTTTAAGGTGGAATCTTGAAAATCTACAACACCCTGACCAAAAGTAAGGAAGAATTCCTGCCGCAGGAAAAAAACAAGGTGAAAATGTATGTCTGCGGCATTACACCCTATGACAAGAGCCACCTTGGGCATGCCCGCACTCTTGTGGCTTTTGACAACATAAGAAGGTACTTTGAATTCCGTGGCTTTGATGTGGCTTATGTGCAAAATGTCACAGACATAGATGACAAGATTATAAACCGAGCAAAGGAGATGGGGCTTCTTCCTCTTGAGGTTGCCAGCCTGTTCAACTCGCAGTCAGAAAGGGAGTTTGAAATTCTCGGCATCAAAAAGCCGAATGCCTCTCCGAGAGTGAGCCAATATATCCCGCAAATAATCGAGCTGATCGGCAAAATAATGCAAAATGGATATGCCTATGTGACAAGCTCGGGCGTCTATTTCGATGTCATGAAATTCAGAGGCTATGGGGCGCTGTCTGGCCAAAATATGGACGAAATACGCGCGGGAGCAAGGATAGAGATAGATGAGGAAAAGAAAAACCCACAGGACTTTGCACTTTGGAAATTTGGGCTTGAGGAAGGCGCGACTTTTGACTCGCCGTGGGGGAAAGGAAGGCCTGGCTGGCATATTGAATGCTCGGCAATGAGCATGTGCACGCTGGGTGAGACGATCGACATCCACGGTGGCGCAAGGGACTTGATCTTTCCTCACCATGAAAACGAGATAGCCCAGTCCGA
Organism: Microcaldota archaeon; assembly: GCA_026413765.1. Lineage (GTDB taxonomy): Archaea > Micrarchaeota > Micrarchaeia > Anstonellales > Anstonellaceae > UBA10161. The sequence continues at coordinate 3,814 of JAOAKI010000005.1, forward strand.
GTCTGCGACTGGTAAAAAATTCGTCAGGTATTGGATGCACACTGGCTTTTTGACTGTGAATGGGGAAAAAATGGCAAAATCGCTGGGCAATTTTGTCACAATAGAGGATGCGCTTTCTGAATTTTCCCCAAAAGCAATAAGGATGTTTTTCACGCTGACGCACTACCGCAGCCCGATTGACTTTTCAAGGCAAGCGATAGCTGCCGCAGCAAACTCGCTTCAGACAATTTACGATGCGATTGAGGCTGCAAAAAGCTACCCGTTGCCTGCAGTTGGAAATGCGAGGCTTTCCGAAGAGGCGAATTTGGCTGAGAAGGAATTCATAGCGCATATGGATGACGACTTTGACACGCCTAACGCGATGGCTGCGCTATTTGCGCTTGCAAGGAAGGTGTCAGCTGCCTGCTCAGAGTCGGATGCTGGAAAGATGGATGCGCTTTCTGCCGCAGCTACTCTTGAGAAGCTTCTTGCGATTTTCAGCCTCGAGCCGACGCAAGAAGGGCTGCCGCTGCCAAAAGAGGAGATTGAAAGGCTGATAAAGGAAAGAGACGATGCCAGGAAAAGGAAGGACTTTGCTCGCGCCGACATGATAAGAAAGCAGCTGCAGCAGCAAGGGATAGTGCTTGAAGACCGGAAAGACGGCACCACTGCATGGAGGGCTGCAAAAAGAGTATAAGTTTGACTGGAAAAAAATATCTATGCGGCTTGTGGCTGCCACTGTTTTTTTGCTGCTGGTTGCTTTATTTTTTGCATTGTGGCTGCAAGAAAGCCACAGCGCGCAGAAGGTGGGGAAAGTCGAGGAGCCTGCCTTTTTGCTTTATGGCGCAGAGGTCGCAGACTGGGGCCAAGAAAAGGTAGTCCTGATTTATCCTTCTTTGAACGAAGGCAAAATCTGGGTTGAGTGTAGCCAAAAGCCAGACCGAAAATTTGTCATCCTTTCGGGCAGAAGCGTTCCTGGGATGCAGGAGGGCTTGGCGCAAAAGATAGAAAGGAGACTTTCAGAATGCGGCGTCTGGCCAACTTATGCAAACGCTGATGAGGCAGTAAGTATGCAGGATGCCACCGTCATTTCTGCTTTGGGAGCCTTGCCTGCTGAGCTCTATGAGGCGATGAACCAGACAGCCCAAAAAAACCAAAGGCTGATTTCGCTTGTTGCGCTTGAAGGCAAAAAAATTGACAGGTATGGCAATATAGAAGCAGCTGAGGGCGAGGGCGCATTTGAGGTTGTGAAATTAGAGGCTGGAAAAGAGGAGTTTGCGCTGCAGGCTCTGGTTGGCAAAGCGCTTCTTGCAGGCAAAGCAGTCGAATTTGACGGCGCGGTTGCGATTGTGCCTGTTGAATCCACTCCTGTTTACTGCAGCGTTGTCTATTGGGAGGAAGGCGGAAAGTGCAGGCTGGTCCGGACAGGCAGGATAGATGGGCCAAAAGGCAGGCTGATTGGCCCGCGACAGCTATTGGTTGGGCAGGCTGCTCAGTTTGAAGTTTCGATTGAGGAGGAAAGAAGGCTTAGGCTTGAGGCTGCTGTTTTTTCTGCAAGAAAAAAGGTAAGCAAAGTGGAGGTTGGAAAAAGCGAGGCTGGGAAATGGATAGGCTTGTTTTCTGCAAACATAAGCGTTCCTGGGCACACGATAGTTAAAATTGAGGACCAGTTTGGCAACCTCAAAGCTGCAGCCTATCTTGAAGCAATCGGACTTGAAGCAAAGCCTAAAGGCGCGCAGGCAAATAGGCACGAATTTGAGCTAAGATTCGGAAAGAAGCCTGTTGATGGCCCGGTGCTTGTGTGGATGGACAGCGGCCAAAAAAAGCAGATTTATGCTTCGGAAGGGAAGCTTGTAGTTTTTGCCAGCCCAACAAAGCCGACAAAAACAATAAATTTTGAGTATAAGGGCTCGGTCGCCTCGCTTGATTATCCAATTGAGCCGCATGGACTTTTTGATGCATACATAAGATATGGGCTTCCTGCAGCCGCTTTCTTGGTTGCTGCCTATCTTTTGATGAGGGCAAACAAAAAAATAAAGTATAGGATAGTCTTTCCGGAGCCTGATTGTGTAAATCCTGCTTTGCTTGCAGTGAAATGGAAGGATATAGCCGAAGCTTACAGCAAAGCAGATAAGAAAAATGGCGGGCATCGCTTGCCAGTCTATTTGGAGGAGCTGGCGGCTGAGATGCCTGTTGAGGCGGATTTGCACAGCCTAAGCGAAGTGCTGGAGAAGCTTGCCAAAGAAGGCAAAATTTGCCAGGATGGGCAAGCGTATATTCCGCGCAGGCTGCTGGGCAAGATGACGATAAGGCAAGCCCATGCATTAAGAGTTCTGCACGACGCAATGCTTGAGGTTGGCTTGCCGTTCGACAAAAAGGCGAACAAGGCAGGTGGCTTCAAAATCAGGCTTTTTGAAGGGAAAAGGAAAATATTGGAAAAGATAAAAGAAAAGCAAGCGATATTGTTTGAGAGCAGCAAGCAAAAAGAAGAATTTGAAGAGGAGCTGAACCAGAACACTGCAGAAGATATAAAAATTAAGCTGGCAGCCGAAAATGGCAAGCTGATTTTTCTTGTCCCAGATAAAGAAAAAATAAAGGATGTAATTGGATGAGAGAAGCATTCTTTGTTTTGTTGGCAGCCTGCCTGGCACATTCTTCGCTGGAAGAAGTTGCTGAGCACAACCTTGGAATTGCAGATGATTTGCTTGGCGCGCAAAATCCATGCGGCTTGCAGCCAAGAAGCCCAACAATTGACGACCTTTCTTATGTTTCTGGAATCAGGATTTTGTGCGCAGTTCCGCAAATTGACAATCTCACCACTAACTTGGTGCGGCCGAAAATAATCTGGAGCTGGTTTGCGTGGTATCCGGAAAGAATAGCGTTCAAGACAGAAGGAAAAGATGGCTGCCCTGACGGCGAGATTGAATTTTTCGCAGAAGAGGAGCCTCGGCTGCAAGAGGGTGCTTTTGCCTACCGCTTCGCAAACCGCAGCGGCAAGATAAGCCTTTCAGCCGGAGGCCCAAATCCTATAGAGCTTGAGCTTGCAAATACCACAAGCTATGAGGTTTTCGAGCCGCTTTATTTGCAGATTGAAGGCAAAATAGAAAGAAGCTACAGCTATTTCCATAAAAGATATGTTTTGGAGTGCCGGCAGCAGGTTTGCGGCTGTGTTTTGAACACCACGACAGGAAAGGCAAATTTTGAAAAATTCCACAACGACTCGATTGTCATTTTCGTGGAGACTGGGCCTGTCGAGTGGCTTTGGATAACGCCGCCGCTTGCAAAGATGCTTGATGTAAGGCAAAATGTCACTGCAATAGTTTTTGCAAAGAGGATGCCTGCCAAGATTGAGATATCCAAAGACGGCAAAACGCACGCACAAAACACCGTCTATTCATTTGAAACAAAAAAAGGCAGCTGCGGGGAAATGAGGCTTTTTTCTCGTCTGCTTTTGGAGGAAGACGGGCTGTTTGTTGAACTCAAAAATGAAACGCATGCAAGCCAGACGGTAAGCAGAAGCGCGAAATACCTTCCGATTGTTGCAAGATTTGAGCTTGGAGAAAAAGCAGGCAAAAGCAGGATAGAAGCCGCATATTATGATTGGTTCTCCAACAAGCATTCTTTTGTGACTGAGATGGCGATAAGAAGCCCGCTTCCTTATGCAGGCGAGTCTGCAGGGGCAATTGCAATCCGGCAAGGAAACCAAGAAAGCACTCCTGCGGCATATCCTTCTGTATTTGGATGGAAAAGGGCGGAGTTGGGAGTGGTGGGGGCGGTCTTTTTGGTTGTTTTGGTCGCATGCATGCATCAAATAAAAGGGATGCTTTCAAAAATAATCGCATGATAGAGATTGATGGCTCTTTTGGGGAAGGCGGCGGCCAACTCTTCCGAAACGCCATCGCGCTCTCTTGCGTGCTTGGCAAGCCGATAAAGATAACCAACATCAGGGCTGGAAGAAAGAATCCTGGCCTGTCTTTCCAGCATCTTGCTGCTTGCAGGGCACTTGCAAAAATATGCAACGCGAAAATGAGGGGCGACAAGCTGGGCTCTCAAACACTCGAATTTGAGCCACAAGAGGCAGAGGTGCAAAATTGCAGCATAGAGATTGGCACTGCAGGCTCCTGCATGCTGCTTTTGCAGGCAGTGCTGCCAGTCTTGCTGTCTGCAAAAAAGGAAAGCATTTTGGAAGTCAGCGGCGGAACTCATGTGGAAGCTGCGCCCACGTTCGAATATTTTGCCAATGTCTTTGCCCCTGCTGCTTTCCTTTTTGGCGCAAAATTCAGCCTAACGCTTGTGCGAGCCGGATTTTACCCTAAAGGTGGTGGAAAGATAATTTTGCAGACTTTCCCCTCGCAGCTGAAAGGCTGCAAGATTGCAAAAACAGGCTCTGAGGCAAAATACAGCATAATATGCTCTAGGCTGCCTATAGAAATCGCAAAAAGGGAAGAAGATGAAATCTTGAAACTGCTTGCAGGATACAGAACAGCAGGCAAAATAACGCAGCCGGAGAGCAGTTGCCCAGGAAATGCAATTACTGTTTGGAAGGGGTTTGTTGGGGCATGCGCGGTCGGAAAAAAAGGAGTGCCTGCAGAAGATGTCGCAGCCAAGGCATGCATGGATTTTCTTGAGCAGGAAAGAAGCGGCGCAGCGGTGGATTGCCATCTTGCAGACCAGCTTCTAATAATTGCCGCGCTTGCGAAAGGCAAGACCGAATTTTCGACCCCAAGCTTCACAATGCATGCAAAAACAAGCGCATGGTTGATAAGGCTAATGACAGGAAGAAATATTATATTTTCAGATGGGATAGTTAGGGTGGAGTAAATGCCGGCAAAAGCAAATATCGCACTGCTTGACTGGGCAGGCCTGCTTCTTGCGACGATAATGGGCGCAATAGTATTTGTTTTTGGCTCTTCTGAGTTTCTGCTTTTGCTTTTTGCCTTCCTTGGGTTTTCAATTGTTGTGACAAGATACGGATATGAAAAAAAGAGAGAGCTTGGCATCTATGAGCACGAGCGCTCTTGGGAAAATGTGCTTGCAAATGGGCTTGTCCCCACAATTTGCGCGGTCGCCTCACCTGTGATAGGATGGGGGGCCTATGTCGGCTCGATTGCCGCAATAACTGCAGACAAGTTTGCCTCTGAATTGGGTGTCCTTTCCAACGAGCCTTTCTCTCTTCTGAATTTCAAGAAAGTCAAAAAAGGGACAAGCGGAGCAGTGACTTGGTTTGGGATGCTGGCTTCGTTTGATGGCGGCTTGCTGATAGGACTCATAAGCTATATGCTGTTTCCAAGCCTTACTTTATGGAACGTTGTGGTGATAGGGCTTATAGGGCTGGGTGGAAGCTTCATTGACAGCCTAGTTGGAGTAATGGAAGAAAAAGGGATAGGCAACAAAGCAACTACCAATGCTATCTGCTCAATCTTTGGGGCAGTTGCAGGGCTTGGATTCCTTTAGAGGGCAGAAAAATCAGGGTAGACAAGCTTGCTGATTCTTTCTGAATAGACTTTTGTTAGCTGCTCAACATAAATGCCTGCGGGCAATTTTGCGTTTTGTATTGTTTTTGCAAATTGGCTAATTTTCTTTTCATCTCCCTCGACAAGCAGCTCGACTGTGCCATCCTGAAGGTTCTTCGCATAGCCGACAAGCTGCAGTGAATTTGCTATTCTGCATGCAAACGAGCGAAAGCCAACGCCTTGGACCCTTCCAGAAGCAACGAACACGATGCGCTGCATCATGCTATCCTCCAGAAGAAGGAAGCGGCGAGGAATAGGGCTCAAGGAGCTTGGCTGCTTGGTTCAAGGCAGCAACGACTTCCCCCTCGTTTTTGCCACCTGTGCAAATCACCTTGCCGTTCTTGAAAAGCAAAAGCGAGGTTTTTGGCGAGGAAAATTTCAATATTGCGCCAGGGAATTGCTCGGGCTCGTACTCCACATCCTCCAGCTCAGATGCGATTGCGTAAAGATCCAGCTCCACCCCAAGCTCTGCCGACGCGACAATATTTTGGACGACGAATTTCGGCTTGAAATCTTTGGGCGGCTTGACCTTCGAATAGTTGATGAGCATTTTGAGCGTTTTTTGTATCGCCGCTTCGACTTCCCCCTCGTTTTTGCCCCCAGTGCAGATGATTTTGCCATTCTTGAAAAGCAAAAGCGAAGTCTTGGGCTCTTTGAGCTTGAGGATTGCGCCAGGGAATTGCTCGGGCTCGTACTCCACATCAGAAAATCGCGAGGCGATCGTGTAAAGGTCAAGCTCCAAACCAAGTTCAGCAGAAGCAACAATGTTTTCTATCCTGTAGGTTGGCTTTATGCTGACCTTTGGCTTTTTTTGCTTTGACACGGCAATCTCCTCCAAAAGATTTTTAAATTGGCAGAGATATTTAAAAAGGGAAGGTATTTAAATGAGATGCTACCTTAAACCACACCTCTTTTTGAGAGGGCAGAGGGGATCTGCATGAAGCGCTCGCGCGGGAAGATATCAAAAAAGAGCAGGGCATTGGGTGCTGCCACCCACACGCTGTCAGTGTCTGCCTTGGTTTCAGGATACAAAATAGGCGACAAGGTTGCAATAGACATACAGTCAAAATACAGCGGCATGCCGCACCCACGCTACCGCGGAAGGACAGGGCAGATTGTTGGCAAGCAAGGCAGCGCATATGTTGTAAGGATCAAGGATGGAAAGATGGAAAAAGAGTTAATAATCCCATCCGTCCACCTAAAGCCGGTTAAAGAAGTGGTTTGATGATAGGGAAAGGCGCATACGAAGTGAAGCCTGTGACTTTGGCAGAAGTCCTCAAGATATTGGAAAAGCGCCAAGGCACAGGAGGAGAATTTGGCTTTGAGCAGCAGACCGCATTGGATTATGTTCGCAAGTTTGCCCATTTGAAGCTTTCGGACGCGCAAGAAATGGCAAAAGAGCTTTTGGAGGCTGCAGAGCTAAAGGAAGAGATTGCGGTAAAGATTGTGGATATTTTGCCAAACAGGCAGCAGCTCATGCTCATTTTAGCAAAAGACAAGGCAGAACTGCCTGAGAAAAAAATAGACGCAATCTTGGAGATTGTCGAGCGCTATAGGAAAAAGGCAAAAAAGGTTGAGACAAAGCGCGACGAAACAAAAGAAGAAGAGCAGCAAGTGCCTCCTTAAAGATAGCATTATAATTTGCAGCATTGTAATATTGGCTAGCTGGTGGAATGAATGGAAATGGAGGATTATGCTCGCGTAATAGACTTTATGCCTGAAGGGAAGGCAACCGACCGTGAGCGCGAGCCGATAGCCCAGCTCGTTGGGGAGAAATATTTTACCCTTCTTGAAGTTAGCATAAGGAAGGGAGTGAAGTGCAGCTTGGGGCAAAGGCTATATATTGGAAAAAATGAGAGGGCGGAAGTCGAAAAAATAAAGAAGAGGATAGAGTTCTCTGAGCTTTCGGCAACCGCAAGAAACGAGCTTCCGATCGTGGTAAAAAACATTGTGAAGGACCGCGAGGCGGATTTTGTGCGTTTTTTCAACAAAGCAGGGCCGATTTCAATCAGGCTCCATCAGCTTGAGCTTCTTCCTGGGATTGGAAAAAAGCACCTCCAGCAGATTCTTGAGGCGCGCGAGGCTAAGCCTTTCGAGAGCTTTAAAGACATCCAAGAAAGGGTGAGCCTGCTGCCAGATCCGGCAAGCCTGATTCAGACGCGCATAATTGAAGAAGAAAATGGCAACAGCAAATACTACCTTTTTGTGCGCCCTCCAGCCAGGCAGGAAAGGTGAATGCAAATATAAAAAAATAGGCTCAGAAAATTGCTTGGGCCTGTGGCGCAACCTGGATAGCGCGTCTGGCTTCGAATGCGCCCAAAAAGTGGTTTGGGCGTGGCAGGTGCCACCAGAAGGCTGCGGGTTCAAAAGCCAAAGGCTGAAAATCCCGTCGGGCCCGCTTTATGAAAGCTGCGATTTTGCTACTGCTGGTCAGCGGGGTGCTGCTTGCTGGGGGGTTTGAAGTTGGGCAGCTCAAGGAAGGAAGAGTGGCAATCCTGTGCGAAAACGGGGATGAAGTGTTTATTGCAGGCCCGGATGGCTTGCATCGGCTTGGCGTAAGCAGCGAAAACGAAGTAAGCTTTTCTCCACTGGTCAACGGACACTACACAATACAGTGCGGCAGAGAAGTAAAGGAGGCATATTTTGAGATAGGCGGAGCAAATGAAATGCGAGAGGAAGCACCTCACGAGATTGCAGGAATCGTTCTTTTGGCGTTTTCGTTTTTGCTCATGCTTCTCATGCTGGTGGCGGCAGCCTATGTTTTTGCAAATTACCTGAATGAAACAAGGTTCTGCAAGGAGATTTGCGAAGGAAAGGTTCTTTTGTATTTGGAGTGCAGGAAGAAGATGCAAAACATAAGGATAGTCGATCCGCTTTATCTGCATGCCGAAAAGCCAAAAGAATTCGCACTGCCTCTTCTTGAAGCAGGCTCAATATGGAAATACGAATATGAGCTGCCTGCTGGGAAGCATCCGTTGCCGGCAACGCTTGTCGCAAAGGTAGGCGACAGGGAAATTGCGCTTCTTTCCGAGATTATTCCCACCAATGGACAGGGACAAAAAGCAAAACAGCAACGATTATTGTCAGCAGTGCCGCCGGCTCAAGGACCCATGGCTCAAACGAAATCAAAGTTGCCTCGATTCCAACCAAAGACAAAAGAAAGATGATTTTTGCGGCAAGGACGCTTTGCCAGCAAAAAAACGAGCCGGCAAGCATCACAACGATTGCTGCCCCGCTTGCATGAAGCAAAGGAAGCTTAAGGTGGACAAAAAATATCAGAAGGCTTGCGCAGATGAGCATAATCTGGGATGAAACATTCAGAAGCATGCGGTTGAAAGCCACACCCTCATCCTCATAGCTCATTTAAACCCTCCAGCTCGCCCAAAATCTCAACAACTTCTTTCGGCGACAATGTGAAAACTTTTCTTTGGGCATATTTAAGCTTTTTTGCGAACTCTGCTATTTTGTGCTTTTCTTCAATCCCAAACATCTTCCTGCTGTCGATGATTGCGTTTTTGAGTGTCTTTTTCTTGTGCGAAAAAAGGGCTGCGATCGCATTTTGCTGTTCTTTCGACAGCACAAGGCCAGTCTTTTCAAGGGCAACCAGCGAAGAATCCACTTTTGGTCTTGGGAAAAACGCTTGCTTGCTAATTTCGCAAACTAGTTTTGGCTTGAAAACAAGCTGACAAAACACTGAAAGCCTGCCGTATTGCCTGCAGCCAGGGGGCGCCACTATGCGCAATGCTACCTCTTTTTGCACGCACAGCAGCGCTTTCTCGAAACTGTAGTCGGAAAGTTTCACGATGATTGGCGAGGTGATATAATATGGAATATTTCCGACGATTCTTTCGAAAGGTTTCGGCTCCAAGTCAAGAAAATCCGCCTGCACCACTGCCACTCTCTCTTTAAATTTCTTTTTAAGGATTGATGCAAATTTTTCATCCAGCTCGACTGCGGTGATTTCTTTTGCGCCGAATGAAAGCAGCTTCTCCGTCAGTCTTCCATCCCCTGCCCCTATCTCAAGCACCTGCTTTCCTTTGACATCCGCAAGCGCAGCCTCTAGCTCCAAGACAGACTCGTCAATAATGAAATGTTGGCCCAATTTTGCTTTCATAACCCACCATCTTAGGGGGAAGTAAGCATCCGGGCAGAGTCATGCTCAACGATGATGGTGTGCTCATGCTGCGAAACTATGCCTTTGCCAGTGTCGCGCAGCACTGGGTAAGGGTGGAGCGCACCTGAATTCAAAAGCTCGCGCAAAGCGGCAGAGAGAGCCATCTTTGAATTGAAAACGTTGCGCAGCCACCTTTCTGCAAAGGGCAATGAAAAATAAGTGCTTGAGATGTGGTTCAGAAGCTCTCTGCTGTATCTCAAGCGCAGCTTTGGCGCTGCCTGCAATGAGAAAATTTCAACTTGCGAAGTGTCTGCAACTCTTCCGGAGCCTGTGGATGAGAATGGCTCAACCGCAAAGATATCCCCTTCCTTGAATTCGTAGCTGGCGGAGCTGGAAATGTTTGGTATCTCCACTCCGGCATGCAAAATGTAAGGGACAATCTTATGGCCGGTCAGGTTTTGGATTGGCTTGAATCCGCGGCTGACAATCTCTCTTTCTATCACCGCCCCCACTTTCCCTACCGAGACATTTGGCTTGATTGTAGAAATTGCCGCCTCAAGGGCAGCCTGGGATGCCTCAAGAAGCTTGCCGTGCTCGCCAGAAAGGTCAACTGTCACTGCTATGTCACCGATGCAGCCGTCTATCTGCACGCCCAAGTCGACTTTTACCACGTCTTTTTCCCCTATGAGCGCTTGGCTGTCTGCTTCAGGAGTAAAGTGCGCGGCAATATCGTTTACTGAGATGTTGACTGGAAAGGCGGGCTTTGCGCCTGCATCAAAAATCATTTTTTCAAGCGATTCTGCAATGTCAAAGTAAGACTCTCCTGGGACGACGATTTTGGGGACTTCTGAGGCTATTTTGCTTGCTATTTTCCCTGCATCTGAAAAGTTCTTGAGCATTCTTTGCTTTTCTTCATCATCCATAAAAACCACGACCTAATTAGGATGCTGCATCTTTAAAATAAGTCTTATGGAAAGCCGCTTTGCGCTTGCAGCTTACAGCCAATTTTTGGGCTTGCATTCAAGAAGAATCCTCAGAACACGGCAAGCAGCAGCTTTAAAAATGACAGCAGAGAAAGAGAGACATGCAGCATCAAATCAGAGGGGTGCTTTTTGCATTCTTTCTGTTGATTTTTGTCCAACTGGCAAATGCTGCAGGATGGTATGACAATCTCTATTATTGGATTGCCTTGTCGGTCATAATTGCTTCAGCTTTTCTTGGGATTGCCTACATGATTGGCTCTTTTTTTGAGCTGAAGATAGTTGAGGCTTGGACAAAAATTGAGCTACAAGAATTAGTTGCTGGCGTGCTGATTGCAGTTTTTTGCGTTGGATTGATTGCAAGCGCAGACATGGCAGCAAGCTTTCTTTCTGGAAGGCAGACAGGGGCAGCGCAATATGCGATCGATGCCATAACAAAAATAAGAGAGGATGGAAGATATATTTACCTGAAAATTGCCACCGCTTATTTCAATGCAGCAAAATATGCTTCCTATTCTTATACTGCCGGGGTGAATTTGGAAGTTGTGTCGATCAGCGTTTCTCAAAGCCCAGCTGCTGGCCTTTCTCCTTTGGTAGCAGAGCTTGGGGCGGCGCTTGATGGAGTCGCAAATTATCTTTTGTTTTTGTCTGCGCAAAAATCTTTCATAATATTTTTTGTGAATGCATCTGCAATCTTGCTTCCTGTTGGCATTTTTTTGCGCTGTTTTTCAATCACAAGAAGGATAGGGGGAACAATATTAGGAGGCATTATTGCTGCCTCTGTAATTTACCCTGCGTCATTTGCACTTTCTTATGAGATATATTCAACATTTTCTCCAAACATGGTGGACATGGCCTCAAAAATCGACATTTTGTCTAATATTCCAAATCCTCCACTGACAGAAGTAGTCTGCAGCCCGAAGACACAAACATTTATTCAAAGCCCTGTTGGAATAGTAATAAATAGCCTGACAAGCAGCATTGGAGGAACGGCGGGAGGGCTTATCAGCACATTTGCAAAGGCAGTAATTACTGGTGAGAATGGATGGGCGATTTTGATATGCCCACCGTTGTTTGTGTTAGGCGTAGATTTTGTAACATGTTGGGACATGGTCGCGCGAGTATTCAAGCTCACAAAGGCTTTCTTTGCGCTGGGAATGTACCCACTACTCAGTCTTTATGGAGAAATAGATGTAAATTATTTAATTGAAAATGCGCGGGAATATCTTCTTCCAACTACCGCAATGTTTGGGGTCCTTACTCTGATTTTTTCGCTTCTTCCAATAATAATAGGGTTGGTTGCTGCGCGGAATTTCATAATATATTTTGGAGGGGAACCACAGCTTTACGGCCTTTCGAAGTTGGTGTAAATGATGCGGTTGTTTGTATTTTTAGTGATTGTCGGATTTGCAAATGCTTCGCAATATGCAGATGTATGCGAAATTAGTCGATTCCATCCAGATTCAGTGGGATTCATAATTTATGCTCTTGCTCTTGTCTCCTTCATAATCAGCATTGCGTATATGTATGCAAAATTTTCTCATGATGTAAAAGCTGAGACGTTTGCAAAAGATGAAGCAAAAAACCTGCTAATTACTGTCATATTGCTTGCGGGTCTTCTTGCATTCTTCACCGGCTCATGCAGGATTGCATTCGAATATATAGGAAAAAGTCCTTTTGAAGCAGCCTACTATTATATGAACAGCGTGCTTGTCAACAATGGCCTTTCGATTGCTCGTCAGCTTACCTACTCAAGCCTGAGCAATCAGCTTGACGCAACCGCATATCTTTTCGTAGGATTCACGCCTTACAAAGGATATGGGCTTGCGCATCGCGCAAACCTTAGGGTAGTTTCTTCACAAAAAGAGTTCCTGCTTGACTTGTATATTCCGATAATTGCAAGCATAAGTGTGCAGAAATATTTGTTACAGATGATTGAATTTGTTTCAGTAAGCGTGCTTTTGCCATTTGGCTTTGTGCTGAGAATCTTACCTGCGACAAGAGAATACGGAAATGTCTTGATAGCGTTGTTTTTTGGGCTCTATATTATCACACCTTCTCTTTATGCATTAAGCGCTCGCGAATACGCAAAAATTATGAAGGAGCCATATCGAGTGGTTGGGCATTCTTTTGAAGACAAGATGGCATTCGGTTCGCAGAGCGGAACAGCAAGCACGCTTTATAGAATAGCATCCACTCTGCCGCAAGCCATTTTTATACCAAATTTGATATTGGTGTTGCTGATAAGCTGTATCAGCGCACTGTCAAAAGCATTGAGGGCGATTGAAGTATGACAAAGAAGATCCTGATTTTGTTGGTTCTTTTGACTGTTTTGCAACAGATGGTCCAAGGATATGAAGTTGGAGAGGGTCCGTGCTTTAACGATGCTGATTGCGGACCAGGTCTTGTGTGTATAGGGTCGATATGCCAAAGCCCAACAACACCACCCTCTCCCATTCCTGAAAGACATTCGTATGGAAAAGGACCTTGCTTTAGTGATAACGACTGTGTTTATCCGCTTGAGTGCGATGTTTCTTCAGGAAAATGCACTCAGCCACAAAGCCTTATCTGCGAGCGTATTCCGCAGACATGGGTATTTGTCTATACTCCTTCTGGCTATTCACAACAAAAAAACATAACGCAAATGATAAGTGCTCTTGAAGAGGGAAATAAGACGAAAGGGAGCGCAGTTGCAAGTACAAGCGGCATCTACAAAGCAGGTTGGTTTTCAGACTGGAAGACCACATCAATGATTGGAGTGATGATTGCCATCTTGCTTATTTCTCTTGCAGCAATAGCAGGGTATGCGTTCAATCTAAATGAGATAAAAGCGTTCGTGAGCATTGAGCTTGGGCAAGCATTGATTTCTGTTCTTTTGGTAAGCGGGATTATAGGGGGGATAGTATTTATTGACGAGATAGCAAATGTAATAGTGAGCACAGCGGACTTGCCAGTCGTTTGCACTCCGGACGAGCCTTGCTATATAACTGTGGCAAAACGATATCTTGATGACATTTATTCTATAGGCTCAAAATATGCGGCTGACGCGCTCAAGAGAAGCATAAATGAGCAAAAGATTGCAAGCTTTGGAATAAACACTGTATCAAATTGGGCTACACTTCTTTATGCAGGAACAAGCATAAGGCCAAACGCTGGTAGAACAATTGAGGCAGAGCGTGCGGGGGCGATATTTGAGACAACAAGCAAGCTTCTTGTCAGCATTTACGCGCAAAGATATTTCATAGATGTCATCGCTTTTGCGCTTGCTCCCATTTTGCTTTTGCTTGGAGTGCTTTTGCGTACATTCTTCTTTACTCGGAAACTTGGGGGACTTCTTTTGGCTATCGGGATTGCAATCTTCGTGATTTACCCCTTAACATATGCATTCGCATGGTACACTTTGAATATCACAGTGTATGGAGAAAGAGTGGGCGCAGAAGAAGAAGGAAGCTGCCCTGTGGAGTGCAAATTAAAGCCGCCAGTTGCATTTTATATAAACAATACTACCGGCGGAATAATTCAGTTTGAAAGCAAGCTTGACTTGAGGAGAGCTGGAATAAATCGTCTGAACTGGAAAAGCGGAGATGTCAACGGTGACGGCAATCCTGAATTTCCTGGCTTGGTTGCATGCACAAACTTGAGTGAAATAAGTACGGAAATAGAGGATAGCTGCAAAGACTGCCCGACAGAATGTAGAGAAGTTCCGCTGCCAAGGCATAGAGGAGAATGCAACAGCGAAGCTTGTGTAAAATGCAATCCTGGATGCAAGATAATGAGGCTAAGAACAGATTGCGCACAAAAATGCAGCTTGTCAGGTTGTCCTTCGGTCTGCAGGGCCCAGCTTCCTTTTGAAAACAAATGCTATATCGCATCGAACGGCACAAAGGTTGCAGCTAACTTTTCGGTTGACTGTACAAAGTGCATAAATTGCCCGAATTGGTGTCTGCTGAAAAAACTCAATCCAGATGGCAGCATAGAGCTTGTGAGAAGAAATGAGCCGCTCTGCAAAAACAATGTTGATTGTGAACAGTGTCCCACGCAGTGCGCCTATTTGACCAAAGTTGGAGAAAGTTATGATTGTGAAGATGCAAAAGTCTGTGGCAGATGCCCAAAACCATGCAGGATCGATGCTGACTTTCAGCTATCTTCTTATGATACTGAAAATTTGATTCCAAGATATTGCAAAGCGAACCAACAAATAGCTGAGGCTTGCCAAAGATGCCCGTCTTTGTGTAAAATCCAAATCCCTCAAGATCCATTAAATGAAGAAAATCCTTCTTGCTATCCTTATCCGCAGAAAAACTATAGGCCGCAAAACTGCACATCTTGCCCGAAATATTGCAGATTTTCAAGCTATCAATTCATCAGCAAATATTCAGCTGTTGTCAAGGAAATTACTGGGGTGCCTAGTGATTGTAAAGGTGCAGATATCTTCTGTGATAGTTCTGCCTGCCCTTCAGACTGCCGTGCATCACAAACGCCGCCAACCTGCAGAGAGTTCAACGAGTACGATGAAGACAATTTTAATTTGTGCAGAAAATGCCCGCCGGAGGGAAGAATAATACTTCGGCACACAAATGCTGCTGGTCAGCAAGACTATTTTGGTCCTCCAGCAATAAACACTCAATTTTATGGCTCAGACTACTCAACTATTAAGTGCGATGAAGAAAATTGCTCTTCTTCTTGCAAAAGATTGTTAGAAGTTCCTTCTGGACCAGGTTGTATGGATTTTGACCCTTCTGCTGGCACCTCTTCTAACTGCACAAAATGCCCGATTGAATGCAGAGTTATATTTTCAAACCAAGGCATGCTTTCAAACAACTGCGATAATTATGCTTGCGGAGAGCAAGACTGCCCAAGCAATTGCAAAGTTCACGTTTCTTCTAATCAAGGCTATGTTTGCAGCGAATATTTTGGAAATGGCAGGAGAGGAGATTACGTGAGCTACAGTTTTGGTTGCTATAACGTAACTAATCCTTCGACAAGCCAGGGATGCATAGATAAGACTAGCGAGGAAACTTGCGAGTTATTGAGAGAACAAGGATGCAAATGGCTCCGAAATGACGATATTACTATTCCGATAGGCCAAAGAAACCCCCCATACAACCAATTTGATTCGTGCAAACAATGCCCAGAGCATTATAGAATAAAAGGGTTTGATTTCAGAAATCTGCAAATTGACTGCAGCCTTTCATCTTGCCCGGATGAATGCCGAATTGAAATTCCAAAGAAAAACGGCGGGCACCAAGAATGCAGAGAATACATATCAAGCAGCTTGCCTTATTTTGGATGCCCGATGCTTTGCAGAAGAATTAAGTCAGACATGCCTCCTTCTCCATATTGCAATAATCCAACCTGTTTGCCGCCAATTGAAAAAACTGATTTGAACAATTGCACATTTGATCCAGCCCCCCAAAGAGTTTGCGAGGGCTGCTTTGATTGCCCATATGATTGCTTGTTTGAGCCGCCTGTCAGGACAGATTGCGCGGAGTTGTGCAGCAAAGAAGAAATGGTTGAACAAAGATTGTCTCCTGGAGAGTTTGTGTCAAGTTTCCCCGGAGCTGCAAGTGGAGCGGTGGATGTGAGAAATGTTGGTGTGCTGATGATGCCTGCTCTTGTCCTTCCATTATTTTCAATAGTCATTGTGATATCATTTGTGAGAGTGCTTTCATCAATTTTGGGTGGAGATATTGACATACCAGGATTGAGTAGGATAATATGAGGGGCATTTTTGTCTGCATTGGCTTGCTTTTGCTTGTTACGGTTTCCGCTGCAATATCAAAATGCATTCCCAAGTCTGCCGACCAGCCAAATGTAAGCTGCACTGGGCTATCAAAGTCTGTTTGTATTCTTGGCGATAACCAAGGTGAGTGGGTATGTGATACAATAGATTTTCCATATGTGTGCTACTCATTTGAACAAAAAGGCTTTTGCGATCTAAAATATGAGTTAAGCTCACTGCCTTGTAGCTGCAATGGAAAAGGATCGGTATGTAGCAATTTAAATGAGAGTGATTGTGCTTCAGCAAGCAAAGACTGCGGAAGTAATGGAAAGTGCAGATTCGACAAGATCGCAACAATTCCGTGTTGGAATAAAAATGACAATACAGTTCCTACTCTTCCTTGCAGAGAAATAGAAAATAAAAAACTATGCGAAATGTTGGGATGCAGATGGGACGATGCTCAATGCGTAGGAAATGGTGGCGAGTGCGAACAAAACAGCGATTGCTGCAGTGAGAAATGTGATTCCCCCCCTTCTTCTTCTCCTCCTGGTGAAAGTTTACAAAAAGAAAAAAGAATATTTTTCGGGATGAAATTTGGGACAGTAAAGGGAATCTGTGTGGGGTGTTGGGGAAAAAATAGAGGGTGCCAACATGACAGTGATTGCTGCGGTCAGCTTAGGTGTAGAAGTGGAATTTGCCTGGATTGCATACCTTTAGGAATGAGTGGCTGCAATCAATTTCCAGGCACAGGAGGGTGCTGCAGTGGGCTTGTATGCAATGCAACTGGTTGGTGTGTGAGCTGCTATAATAAAGGCACAACCTGCAATAGCAATGACCAATGCTGCAGCAGAAATTGCCAAAATTCCAAATGCTGCTTGACTGGCACTTCAAATGAGCAGTGCGACACTGACAATGACTGCTGCCAGAATTTTAAGTGCAATCCTGAGAATAAAAAGTGCGAACGAATAAGACCGACAAAGCCTTCGACACCAAAAATAGCCCCACTAGAAATATTGCCGGATGGAAAAGTTTCGTGTACTGAAAATTGTGCAGCCAACAGCTACAGGTGGAGGATAGACAGTACTTTTTATGAATGGAAATTTTTCTTGAGTGATTTTGATTGCGCAGCCGAAGGGTGTGCCCCGAACCAGAAGATTTATCTTCAGGTAAGAAATTGTGTGGGCGAGCTTTGCAATGAATCAGATTGGTCGGAGCCTGCAACAGTCAAGCCATTCCCGCCCCCACAAGTAATCCAGTCGTCGAATTATTTGCAATATATAATATATGCACTCTTGCTTGCGATTGGAATCCTTGCTTTGGCATACATGTTCGCCAAGATATTTGGCATTCCACATTGGATTGAGATAATCAAGGATGAGCTTTTCCAAGTGATCTTGACAGGAATTGTTGCGCTTTTGCTTGTAGGCATAACACAGCTAGTAAACTATTATTTGGGCTCTGCTTTGGCCGCCTTGCCCGACTATACAACTACAATTCCCGACAACACCAATCAAATATTTAAGGCAGCTTATCAAGAGCTTGGCAGTCTTTCAAGCCCTTCTCTTTTGAGCCAAATTCAGAAAGAAAACAAAAAGATTGCAAAAGAAGCGTCAAAAGGCATCTATTGTAACATGTTGGGAGTTGGATTCAGCTTAGTAAATTGCAGCCCACTGAATGCTTTCAGGGGCACGTTGACTTCTGCTTCATTTACTGTGCTTGCAGGAATGATAGACATATACGCGCAGCAAATCCTTCTTAGTTTTGGCGCAAATTTTGGCTTCAATCTTCTGATACCGCTTGGCTTGTTTTTCAGGTGTTTCAAACCCACAAGACAGGCAGGCGGGGCACTGATCGCTATAGGGTTTGGATTTTATACCGTCTATCCTTTGGTGATTGTAGCAACTCTAAAAACACTTGCACTTAGCGAGACTTTGCAGGTTCCGCAACCACAAACCATTCCGACAATTTCTGAATGCGACCCATATGAAATAGATGTTTCGAAATCTCGACAGCAATTTCAGATATATGCTGCCGAGCTAAGCCGTCCTACGATTTCTGATTATCTTACTTATGAAGTTTTGGTAAAGACAATTTTCCTTTCAATTTTGAATTTGATAATAACTTTAGGATTTATCTCTTCATTTGCAAAAATACTTGGAACAGAAATTGATTTGGCTGGGCTGGCTAGAATAGGGTGAGGTGTTGAAAAAAGTGAGCATGCTTGCGGTTGCTTTCATTTTGCTTTCACAGCTAGCTTGGCCTTCATGCGCAACCTTAGGGCAAAAATGCACGACAGTAGGATGCTGCTCGCCATATTTTTGCGACACACGAAGCAATCCGCCCGTTTGCAGAGACTGTCTTCCTTTAGGCTCAGATTGCTCTAGCGCTAGAGACAAATGCTGTGGAGCCCCAGCTGTGCAGTGTACCGGGACTCCGGCTGTTTGCACTGTCTCTTCTACTGCTGCTCCTATTTGCGGCGCATCAAGTAAAGCAGAGCTTATTTGGCTTGCTGCTCTTGCAGCTCTGGCAACTGCAATACTGATTGCGCTTGTCTATATGGCAGGAGAAATCATGCAAAATCCAAGGCTTTTGACATGGGCAAAGACAGAAAGTAGCCAGATTTTTGCGAGCATAATAATTGTGGGGGCAGTGATAGGGATGATAGAGCTTTTCTGCTCTATTCAAATAGGAGAGGTTGCCTCAATATTCACCCCCCTGCCAAAGATTTTTCAGCCCTACAAGGAAAAATCGATTTATGATGGCGCAATCATATATCTTGAAAAATTGATGGATATTGCCCGCTCCAATTTTCAGGGGTTGCGCTATCTTGCTGGCGCATATGAAATCAGAATCAGCTATACTAAAATGGTTTGTAAAGGAAACTGCTTCATTTCTCTCGTCGGATACAATGAGGCAGAGCATGGAGGGGAGACGCTGCATCTTGCGCTGATAAACAATCTTTTAAATTCAGCCACTATCTCCTACCTAACTGCCGCATTTGAATATTTCACGCTGCAATACATACTAAATGGATTGTTCTTGGTCCTGCTGCCCATTGCAATAATATTGAGGTCGTTGCCATTCATGAGGCAATTTGCAGGCACAATTGTCGCAATTTGCATATCACTATACATAATGTATCCTGCGATGCTTGTTTTCAATGCATCAATTGTTCCGGGAGTTGCTCCGCCTTCTCTCTTATTCAGCTCTTGTACATGCGCAGGAGTAGATATTTTTGCTTATGAAAACGGGCGGGCGACTGTGGGGTGCAAAGGAAGAGCAAATGAATGCTATGATGAAGAAGCACTTGCAAGAGCAGGGCTTGAGATGGCCGGGTTTGGGGCGTCACCAAGGCTTCCACACGTCCCAAATTCGATTGACGGCGATGTCAAGGCAAATGCTTTAATTTTTATTATTACTGTCTTTTTTGCTGCATTCAATTTCATTGTGATAGTTGCTTTCGCAAGAGGGATGGCGCGCTTGCTGGGAGAAGAAGTAGACATAAGCAAGTTGGGGCAAATGATATGAAGATTGCTTTGTTTTTGGTATTTCTTATTGTGCTTCAAAACGCGACAATTCAGGACATCATTCAGGCAGAAAGAGGAAAATACGAGGCAAAACTTGGAAAAGGGACAGAATGGTATGGCCTTGCAATATTGGCGATTGGTTTATGCCTGTTTTTCAATATTTTGCTTTACATGATTGGCACCTTTTTGCAGGCAGAAAACATCAAAAGGTACGCCAAAGCTGAATTTTTTCAGCTTTTTGCTTCCTCTCTTATGATATTTTTTGCAGTTGCTCTCCTTTTTGAACTCTCATCAGGCGGGGCGTTTGGAGTCATGGAGAGGCTGTTGGGTAGCGGAGGAAGCGTGGCGTGCAATGCGGTACCTGGAGGAAGGTACTATTTTTGGAATATGCAGGCTTACGGCGGAGGTCCGATAGGAGCATTCAAATGCAAGACGCAGGAAAAAATAGATGCGCTTGACAGGCAATATGACAACATATTCAAAGCAAATAAGGCACAGGAAGCGCTGACGTCGACATGCATAAGCATTTTTGGCTTTCCTATATGGTGCTGGAGTTGGGATTTGAGCTATCATAAAAAAGTAGAGGAAGCCCATCTGCTCTGCTCAAAAATTACTGGCCTTTTGATTTCATTGCATGCTCAATATGCTCTCGCAGAGTATGTGCAAAGAAATATGCTTTCGGTGTTTTTGCCTTTAGGCTTGCTCCTTCGCATTATTCCTTTGACGCGCGGAGTTGGCGGGCTATTTATCGCGATAGCCATAGGATTTTACTTTGTTTGGCCAACGTTTTTTGTGCTCACCGACCCGACATTTGTAAAGGTAGATGACAAAAAGTTTGACGACAAGCTTGCAGGAATGTGCTTCAGCGGATTCAAAGGAGTTGCGGTCATAGTCAATACTGCATTGAATATAGGGGGAGGGATGGATGCGAGTGCGCTTGCAAATGCTCAGGGAAGGCAGCTTCTTTATGAAATCACAATCGGCTCAATGTTTTATCCATTTGTCGCACTTGCAATCACGTTGATATTTATACGCTCCGCCACACCGCTGCTTGGCGGAGAGTTGGGAGAATTTATGAGAATGGTTGCGAGGCTGAGCTGATGAAAATAACGGACTTAGCAATAATTGCTACAATTCTTTGCTTATTTTTCCTGTTTGGATGCTCCAAAAATGAATACATTCCTTGCTGCCAGAGGCAATACATATTCGATTTGAATGGGCCTGACCCGCAAAAAATCCTTCACGACCCAAGATGCAATCAAACAGATGGGACATATTTTGGAATATGCGATCCTGCAACAACAACGTCCAGCATGGCAAACTGCACAAATGGAAAAAGCTGCTCCCAGCTTGATAAGGCAACCTGCGTCAAAACGAATAATTGCTATTGGAATGAAACCTCAAGGAGGTGCATAGGCGACACTGCTTATTGGTTCATGCCAATATGTGCAGACCCTGCTCCGTCAAATTGCATCAATGACAAGTGCGCTGCCATGGTGTGCGGCTATTCAAAAATAAGCATAGGGCCTGCCCCGACTGCGAAAGACTTTGACGAAGAGAAAAAGAAAGGCCCTATTGAAGTAAGCTCGCAGGCAGATCCTCTTTCTGGAGTTGGACTGCTTGGAAAAAGCTGCTCCATCAAAACGATGGACCAAAATCTGTACAATAAAGTCGTGCAATCCAAAGGAAACCTGTGGGTCAATTCTTTCAGATTTGGCGTTGGAAGAAGCTTTTCCGACTTTGAGCAGGCGCGATATTTCTTCCCAATTTCAGACAGATTTTGCTCAACGAATATGCTTGGAGGCAAAGATAGATTTATGAATTATTTGAATGCGCCCTCAACTTGGTGCGCAAGCTATTCTGGAAACGTTTATCATTGCTCAAAGACAGGAATGAACTTTTCAAGCCAGCAGAAATGCCAAGATTATTGCTTTGGCTTGCTTCCACCCCAAGACTGCGAAGTCATCAGCACCAGTACAAAATATCGATGCATTGAAACTGAATTTTTGTACAATGATCAAAAAGACTGCCAGCTGGAGTGCCCAATAATTTCACAACCAGATCTTTGTTCAAACGACCAGACCAAATTCCCATTTCTTGAGCCTGACGCACGATACAAAAGCGTGCTTCAGGCAGACTATATATACGGTACTAACAACTATAAGAGTTGGTGTACGTTGTGGAAACCAAATTGCGAAGGGTACAAAGAGGCATGCAAGCAAGAAAATTGGAGAAACCTTGGAAAATTTGGAAACTATCACCACGGCTGTGACGATTTCGAGCCTTATGCTTGCCCGGAAGATAAGCTGGACACAAGAGAGTGTTTGTGGAGCCCAGGTATTGGTGGCCACCGGCAGGGGATGCGGTGGATGAACAACAGACAATTCACACTCGAGCTTGACACTATGTATTATGTAGATCGGCTAAAAAAGCAAATAGAAAATGCTCCGCAAAAAGCCACGATGTTTGAGTGCGAGCATGGTGGCCAGTGCCTTTCAGGAGTGTGCGACAAGACCCAATACAGCAGAGAAACATGTAAAAGCACTGCTGGTGGACCTGTTGAATGTGGATGTAAAAAAGAAGGGGGATACAGGCTAAACTGCGGAATGTTTGGAGACGGAAGCACTTATAACACCAGCTATTATATGCTGGAGGCGATCAACGCGTCTCCAAACAAATTTGGATTCGAAGCTACTTATTCTTCTGTTATCTTTGAGGAAGGAAGATTTTCGTCCGAACAAGGAACTGTTTATATATTCACACAACCTTATGGCGCTAATATACCGCCAAAACCGAGCACGACATTCCAAATTTTGAAAAATTGCCAGATTCAGCCACTACAAAGCGCCGTTTATTTTTCTGATGCGCAAGTTGGCAGAAGCAAAATCGACCAAATAAAAATGTGTCTAATTGTTGAGCCAGAAGAGCCTGCAAAAATTCAGCTTCTTCCAGAAAATTATCCTGGCTTGACTATAAATGATGATAATTGCACGCTCAATGGAGAAGATTTGAAAGGATCTCGGAGAACAAATGAAGAAGGAAAGATTGTCTATGTGTCAGCGTATCATTTCTTACCTAAAGAGGAGAATGGAGAGGGAGCAATTGGAGTATGTAAGCTTAATGATATTCCAGCATTTGCAACACCGCCATATTTTGATCTTACAAGGTTGGGATGGTGCATGCCTTGCACTTATGCTACACTTGCAGTCCAGAAAATAAATTGGAATCTGAGGGGATGGAGATACAATTGCTATGCCTTTAGAGCCTATTACAATTATAGTGCAAGCAATGGCACAATTCCGACTATGAATCCTGCTTATAAGGTAGGGTGGGGGCGCAGCACAAGAGAAAACGCCTACGATGTTTCTCCTGTCAAAAGAGATTTTGTTTTGTTTGGCAGAAGAGCTGAAAGGCAGAATGGAAATCTCGCAAGGGGATATTATAGCAGCCGATTGGGCAATTTTATAAGTGAATATGTATGCGAGGATGGATGGGGCAATATATGGGTCTACCCAACTTATCCAGAAGAGAGAGTTGAAATGCGTTATTCTAATGCAAAACAGACATGGCACTTTCAATTGATGATCGACCCTTCGCTCCCATATGTTGTGCAAAAGACAAGGGATTATCTTGCTGCAGGAGTGATACCTATATTGGATATCAGCGAAGGTGGACCGTCTGTTTCGGCTGTAGTATATGACGACGTCCTTACTTTCTTAGGCTTGCCAGTTAAAGAAAGTATAAGATTAGCTACTCAGACTAAAAAGTTGCCTGATGTGGATGGGGCAGTAATTTACGCAATAGCAAATATTTCACATATCAACAACGAAAGCTTGAACGGAAGCGTTGTGGCTGGAGACGGCGTATATAATTCAGAGTTGGCCTCATATTTGGGAATCAAACAGAATAGCAACAATCAAAAGATAGTTGAGCTCAAAGGAGGGAAGAATTTGACTATTTATAGCGCTGTGTTTTTCAAAGAGACGAGCAAAAATCCGCCGTTGATTGCAATTGATGTAGGAAATCCGGAAGGAAAAGAGCAATTCGTTTTTGGGACCCTTGATGAATTTTTCTACAAGCCAGGTGAAAACGGGCGAGAGTGGAGGATGAGAAATGGGGTGCCAGACAAATATCCCGGATATGTCGATTTGCTTTTGCAAGAATGGGTTCCAATGTGCAACAAGGGAGGGGTAAGCGATGAAGAAAAAATTGAGAAGGAATTCGAGTACAGGATGAACCTCAGTAGGCAATTTCTCAAGAATTATTCGAGACCAACCATCGTCTGGAGATTCCATTTCACAAGCAATACATATTGCAACATTGACAAGTTTTTGAGCTATTTATTCGACCATCAAGCTCAGATGGTGGATTCGGGAATCATCGGACTTATATATGATGCTTGGCTTACAGAAGACGGAAAGCCTTATGTGAATTATAGTCATGCGAACTGGGATGGCGGAGATGCGACTGGAACTACTGACAAGATAGAAAATTCTGTCCTTACTCTTGAGAGATTGGGGATGCAAAGCAAAACAGATGTTTTTTGCTCTCTCCAAAACCATTCGAAGAAAATTTTGGGGATGACAAGGCTTACCTATGGGCAAAAAGTTTATGCGGAAAACAAAAGCTGCATGTGCGAAGTATGCAAAGATGAAGATGTCATTAGTGGAGCGTGCCAGAAGCCGCATGAAGACTATCAGCCAGGAGATGAGAATTTGCCTCAACTTTATTGCATGGATGGGGAAAAATGCCAAATGCCTGATTCATCTTGGACAAACTACTCTTATTATCGCTGCCCTGCCATGTGTGTGAATGCAACTGCATGCAAAAAATGCAAAGATATTGTTCCTCCCACGGCAGGAAGCAACCTGTTTTGCAGAATAGAAACAAGTGACAATAGAATTTTCAGAGTCCTGAAAAATTATTCTCAGCTTACAGATGATTATTGGGACATTATTGCGGCTTTGCAAAACAAGGACAAATGTTGCTTGAATATGAGTGACCCACAAAACAACGAAGAAATAAAATACACATACGGAAAAATAGAGGGGGTCAAGCAAAGGACTGAATTTATCCAATATCCAAAAAGAGGAGACATTGGCATAGATTGCGGCCGCGCACCAGACACATCGGTATTGAAATACTGTAATGTTAAAATACCTTTAAGCAATAATCATTTGGCTTGCTGGAAGGTTGGATAAATGAGGGGTGCGCTGATTTTTTTGCTTTTTTTTTCTTTCGTTTTTGCCCAGCCAACACAAGTGTGCCCGGTAAATCCAGTGCCCTCTTATTTGGACATAAGGATTGATGAAAAGGCAGGCGAAATCAGCATCTTTGTCTATAATATAAGCGGGGATTATGAAAAGAGCCCGATCGTCAATGGCCTGGTCTATCGGGTCAATCTAAGCGGCATGCAGCAGAACCCACCAAAGTCTCCAACTATCTGCTATGATGTGACGGACGAAAACGGAAGAATTTTGCATACGTATGACTTAAATGCAAGCGGCTGCATCGATTATTGGTATATTTTTTGCCCAAATGACGCAAACACAAAAGAATGCCTCAATGGGAGCGGCCTGACAAACATTCCTCAAAAGTACAACGATACGCAGCCATGCAGAACTGCCAGAACTCCTCTCAATTATGTAGATTATTTGCCGTCGCACAATGAATTTTATATATGCAACACGCCAGCAGTGGATCTGGCTCCGCTTTGCTGGCCGCTTATGCTTATTTTCTCTCTTTTGCTGGGAGCATCTTTCGCAATTGGAAGAAATCCTTTCTCTTTTTTTGACTTTTCTGTCCCGAGGATGGGAAGAGGGCGGCAGTATTCGATAAGAACACAGCAAAAAAGCTTTGATATCCTTCAATATATATCTGGTTTGGACAGGTTGTCTGAAAAGACGACCGGAAAGAGCGTAACTGGTTCTCTTTCCAGGGGACTGAATAGCATAATTTTTGCGGTTGTTGGATTCTTAGAAAGAACTTCTCAGTGGCTTTATTTTAAATTCGGTGGGAAGACCGATTTGGAGAAACTGTATGCGTTAAAAGCCGACATAGAGGAGGGGAAAGCGAAGCTAGCAGAGCTCAAAGCACAGTATAGCCGGCTTGGGGAAGGCAAAGAGAAAGAGGCCGTAAAGAAGCAAATTCAAAATCTAGAAAAAAGAATTGCAGAGTTAGAAGGAATTGCAAAACGTATGGAAGAAAAGTTGAAAAACACAGAAAGCAACAAGATGAATAACCTGTCAAACAAGCAAGTGATGGAGAACGAGAAGAAGACAGGAGAAGAAAATCAGAAGGGGGAAGAAAGCAAAGGTAAAACAACACTTGAAGATCAAAAAAATAAATCAACCCTTGCGTCCTCACAACAGACTGTCCTTTTTGGTGCACCAAACATCATTGAGTTGTTATATGCTGCTTTTCGAGGACTAAGTGAGAAAGAAATGGAGGAGGCGGTAGCAACGAAAAACAGGTTTGAAAATTTCAAGAAAGAGATGGGTATAGATGAGAAATCAAGCTGGGTTCAAAAGCTTGCGGTCGCGCTGCTTTTTGGATTAAAAGAGCAATTTAATTTGAGTGCATTTTCATCCGACCAGTGGGCTAAAAGTTTGGCAAACCTGTTTCTACAGTGGCTTGCTTTCAGAGAGCGAAATAAAGGGAGAGACAGCTTGGAAAAATTCGTGGGCAAACTTGAAAGCATATTGGGAAGAGACAGCTTTCTTTTAGCTTATTATATGAGCAGCCCTGCAGATCTCCCAACTGGATTGAGAATTTTTTCTGGTGCAATAGAATATGGCAAAGCCGAAGTAAAGAAGATTACTACCAAAGGTGATGAAGACAAGGTAATATTGAAGGGGAAAATAGTAGAGTATGAGGGAAAAGAGTGGCTTCTTATGAGTATAGGAGAAGAAGGAGGCACTAAGAAGGTCTTGATTAATGACAAGGGAGAAAGAATGGAGGTTATAGAAGAAAAAGTAGGCACTAAGAAGGTCTTGATTAATGACAAGGGAGAAATAAAGGATGTTTCGTCTGGTGCAACACTTAACGAAAAGGGTGGGGGGTATCTTGTTTTTGATGCTGGGGATGTGAAATACACTCTCTACAAAGGAGAGAACAATAAAGAGGTAGCTGCATTCAAAAAGAATGCTGCAAGTTATTATTCTGCATTAGCCACACAGCTTGAATTGAAGTTAAGCGCCAGTCTTAGTGAGGGGGAAATAAGACAAAAGTATGAAGAAAAGTTTTTGGAGATGACTGGCACAAAAAGAAAAGAAAACCAGAAACTAGAAGACTATTTTAAGGAATGCATCGAAGCTGTAAAAGACAATAAAGCGTTGGCAGAAGAACTGAGAGGGCGCTTAAAAGAATACTATGCAGAAATAATGGAAAGAACAAATGCTGTGGAAATCGCAAAAGCTACGAGAACATATGCCGACGCGCTAGAAGATAGTTATCGTGCGTTGAAAAAAGGAACTGCTAATGATATAAACTATGCATTTTTCAAGGAGAGAATTGCTCGCGATATTCTTGAACTGGCCGCAAATGATATGCAAAGAACCTCAGAAATTATCCAGGAGATGAACCACAGAATTTCAGAAGCGCAGAAGATGACAGCAGAAGAGAGGCAAAGTGCTCTAAACAAACTAAAAACAGACTATGAAAACAAAATTAAGGAGCTTACCGATATTGAAAAGAAAACGGAGGAAACACATGAAGAGTATGAGGAAAAGTGCAAGAATAAATTAGTAGAAGATGGAGAGTTGGCCAAGCTCGGGGCTCTTGAAAAAATAATTATGGAGCGGAAATTGGTTGAGGCAGTCTATAGTGCAACTGATGAGGATCTGAAAACGCTTAAAAGGATGGATGAATGGCTGGTTCTTCTTGACGCTAATATAAGAAAGAGAAATGAGATACTTCAAGGATTCTATGTAATGGCATCTGTCGCGAATACTGTAAATTTGGATATAGAGATTCTTTCGCGTGGTTATGTCAATGCGACTGATGTAAGAAATGCCCATATTGTTCTTTCGGATGATGTTAAGCCATATTTGGACGCAATGTTTGACAAGATAGGCAAAATCCAATTACTTTCAACGTATTTGATATCGCAGAGCGAGTTAGGAAAAGATATCAAGACGGCTATTGACAACGCAATGGGAGCATTCAATGAGATTTTTAAGCAAGAAGAAGATAAGAAAAAAGAAGAACCGATAAAGCAACAGACAACAGATACGCAGCAGCCTAGTCATTCTAAAGTGGAAGTGGCATCAGCTTTTCGAATATTTCAACGAACACTAAAGAAGGGTGGGCTTTCTAGCGAGAATTTAGAAATAATAAACAACATCGTAACAGCAGTCTGTAATACAACAAACTTGCAAGGCGCCAAAATTGTAATTACAGTTCCACGTGAAAATTATGGGGCAACGTTTGAGTGGGGGTTTAATACTACGCTTGGCCAAAATATGGCGGATGAGGCGGTAGATAAATTAAGGGATAAAGGAGTCTCTCTAGATGCTCTGAAAGGAAGACTGATAGGAGAAGGAGTCGGCCTAAACAAAATCAAAGTATTGAAGAACAGTAGCGAGGATTATGATGAGCTGAAGTTAGATAAAACCTTCAGTAAAGAAGGAGACGCCACTGTTATTTTAGGAAGGAAAGGACAAACAATTGGAAACATTACGCTTGAAGAGGGAAAAGTTTATATTGCCTGCTACGAAGGTGGAAAGATTAATGTTTATGAGAATAACGGTGCGAAGATCCAGATTAAGGTCGATTTTTTTGATGTAACTGGAGAGCAGCTACTGAACACCTTAGACAAAGATAAAAATTTCTTTAACCAAATGAAAAATGAGATAAACAGCGTGGATATAGTTAAGTCTGACGGGACAAAGGAAACTATTAATCTTGGAAACATCAGTGAAGCTAAATTTAGGGATATGCTTCGTGGAAAACTCAGTGAAGATGAATTTAAGAAGATGCTTAGGGAA
The DNA here is from genome assembly GCA_026413765.1 of Microcaldota archaeon. Taxonomy (GTDB): domain Archaea; phylum Micrarchaeota; class Micrarchaeia; order Anstonellales; family Anstonellaceae; genus UBA10161. The sequence goes on from JAOAKI010000005.1 coordinate 32,636, forward strand.
TGTAAGATTTATTTCAATTTTAAGAATATAGAAGATAGCGAAGTAAGAAAGAAGCTTTATGGAGACCAATATAAAATAGAGGCAACAATTATTAAACAGGAGGAGGTGCAAAAGCAGGAACCGCCACCTCCACCAACAGAGGAGCCGGAAGTCAAGCTAAACAAGATGGATGTGTTTAAGGTCAATGCTTTGAGTTTAGCAAAAGATGCGACAGTGTTAGTCGATATACTTTCTCAATATTCAAAGGTGAATGAGAGGTATACCCAAGGCATAAACGAAGCACTGTCGCAAGGGCTTTTTGGACAAATAGAGTTAAAAAAAGGTGACAACCCGATAAGCTGGGATGAATTTCTGAACCTTAACAATAAAGAGAAAAATAGTGTATTGAAAGAGAATATAGATCGACTTTTTGTGGAAAGTCTGCAAAATCAAAGCAAAATATTGCAACGTTATGTGAAAAATAATGCGATTCCAGAAGAAATGAAGGATGAGGCAGAAGGGCTCAGGAAGAACATCCAAGATGCACTTGTGCATTACAAAGAAACCCAAAAAAACAGCACTTTTGATCCAAATTCTGCTTTGAGATATTTGCAAGAGGTTTCTAATTTATCTGAAGCGATATATAGGTATCCGTCCTCATCTTCGCCAATATGGAAAAGGAAAACAGAATATGAGGATCTGATGCTTTCAAAGACTCACGAATGGGCAGGAATGGTCGGATTTCCTTATGACTTTACAGACAAAATGAGGTATTTTGTCCACGGAGACGTAGACCGCAATGAGTATGAGAAAGAGATAAAACAGCGTCTGTCTTATTTGGAAGAATATGTTTCAAGCCTCCCCCCGTCAGATTCTCATAAAGAGGCTCAGAAAAGGGTCTGGGAAACTCGTCCGAGATCTATTTTGTTTTCACTACAAGAGAATATTGGAGAAACATATGATCCTCATCTTCGCGAGCCTCCTCCGCTCCCCCCTCCAATCGGAGAGCATTGGGATCGGGATGAATGGGTGAAATGGAGAGAAGATATGAAAAGATGGAGGAATGGTCAATAAAAGCAAGTAAGAAGAAAGCAACTGAAGGCAGATATGCATAACGGCTTTAGTAGCGGCAGGCTGAATGGCTCGCGTAAGCTAGCCACTTACACCCCCGCCCTATCAAAGTCATCTGCTATGACCGCCTACACCGTCTAGTTTTGAGATTGGCTTCGACCTTAGATGCTTTCAGGTCTTATCCAATAGCGCGTAGCTGCCCGGCGATGCTTGGCACAACCGGTACACCAGAGGCGCCGAACCCAAGTTCCTCTCGTACTCATGGGTTCTTCCTCTCAAACGGTGACACTCCTAGGAGATACTACCGAACTGTCTCGCGACGTTCTGAACCCAGCTCATGTAGGTCTTTAATGGATGAACAACCCAACCTTTGGGGGCTCCTGCACCCCCAGGATGACCTAAGCCGACAGCGATGTACCAAACCGCGGGGTC
>JAOAKI010000015.1 GCA_026413765.1 Microcaldota archaeon
GCAGCCCATTCTATTGAGCTGAAAATCTTTTTTGTAGTACTTGATGCCGCTGAATGCGCACGAGAGCCATTTTTATTGCTTATCTCTCTATTCATCTACATGAAAAGCAGGAAGGAGAACTTTTCCGAGTGGTACACCGAAGTCATCAAAGAAGCAAAGCTTTGCGATTTGCGCTACAATGTGAAAGGCTTTGTAGTTTTCATGCCCTGGGCAGTAATGACAATGAAAAAGATGTACGCCATCTACGAGCAAGAGCTTGAAAGGACAGGGCACAAGCCGACATGGTTCCCTGCATTGATTCCTGAAAGCAATTTTCACCGCGAGGCGCAGCATGTCGAAGGCTTTACTCCGCAAGTTTTCTGGGTTGAAAAAGCAGGGGACAGCCTGCTTGAAGAGCGCCTTGCCCTGAGGCCCACTTCGGAGACTGCGATGTACCAGATGTTTTCCCTCTGGATCCAGGGCAAGTCCGACTTGCCACTAAAGCTTTACCATTCCGCGCAAGTTTGGAGGTATGAGACAAAAGCCACCAGGCCATTTATCCGGTCGCGCGAGTTCTACTGGATAGAGTCTCACGACGCATTTGCCACAAAAGAAGAAGCCGAAGCGCAAGTAGCTCAAGATATGCAGATGAGCCAGAATGTCATCTTTGAGCAGTTCGGCGTGCCGTTCATCTTTTTCCAAAGGCCCGAGTGGGACAAGTTCCCTGGCGCAGTGCATACCTATGCTGCCGATTGCATGATGCCAGATGGCAGAGTTCTTCAGCTTCCATCCACGCACTTTCTTGGGCAAAATTTTGCAAAGGCTTTTGACGTGAAATTTTTGGATGAGAAAGGCCAAAGCCAGTATTGCTGGCAGACTTGCTATGGGCCAGCCATTTCGCGCATATACGCCGCAATGATTTCAACCCATGGGGACGATTTCGGGCTCGTTCTTCCATTCGAGCTTGCGCCAATCCAGGTAATTGTGATACCAATCCCCAAAAAAGGGAACGAGGAGCTGCTTGGGCAAAAAGCCAAAGAGCTGGCATCTTTCCTTTCAAACCACCAGATAAAGGCAGAGGCTGACTTGTCAGAAAACACGCCCGGCTTCAAATACAACCAATGGGAGCTGCAAGGCGTGCCGTTTAGGATTGAGCTTGGCCAGCAAGAGCTTGAAAGCGGCATCCTGACTGTCGTCCGCCGCGACAACCACGCAAAGCACAAGGTAAAGCAAGAGCACCTTGTAGATTTCATAATCAAGCAAAGCAAGGATCAGCTTGCAGACCTCAAAAAGAAAGCTCTCTCAGAGTTCGAAAGCAGACTTGCTTTTGCCTCCTCTATAAAAGAATTAAAAAGCCTTCTAGAAGAAGGGAAACTTGTAGGGGTCCCGTTCTGCTCGATCGAGCAGGAAGGGCAAGATTGCGCAAGATCCATCAAAGAAGAAACCACCGGGGATGTCCGCGGTATAAAATTTGGCAAAAAGGAAAAATCAGAAAAAGGCTGCATAGCCTGCGGAAAGCAAAGCTCAGCAGTTGTCTATGTGGCAAAGCAATACTGACCAGCCCCGTCGTCTAGCGGCCAAGGACACCGGGCTTTGGACCCGGGAACGGCGGTTCGAATCCGTCCGGGGCTAGCTCGAAAAATGCAATTTTTTTAAACTAATCTCCACATAGTGCAGATTCCTGAGTGATTTGCATGTCTTCAAAAGCTCCAGTCAAACTGGCATTAGTCGACTGCACCGCGCCAAAGCACAAAAGCACAGTTTACACCGAGCTTCACCTTGATGTCTATCTGCAAAAGGCCAGGCTCTTTTCCAAAAAAAGGGAAATCTTCCTTTCAGTATTCAAGCCTGAATCAGACCGAAGGCTCCCAAAGATAAAAGAGTTTGACGCATTCATAATTCCAGACTCCTCTTACACGCCAACCGAAGAATTCGTGCAAAAGACTGAGTTTGGCAAGCTGATTGCAGAGTTTGCGTTCAATCTTGCAGAGTCTTCGAAATATTCCTTGTGCATCTGTTTTGGCATGGAGCTGGTCGCAGCAGCATACAATATCTACCCACTAAGCAACCTGCAGGAGGGCACCGGAAGGCTTTTCCACTTCGGATATAACCGAATTTTGCTTAAAGAAGAAGCAAAATTCGACCCAATATTTTCAAAATATCGGGACAAAACCTATGCGATTTTTGCCCACCGCTATTTCGTCCCAGCTCTTCCTGAAGGTGCAGCCCATCTTGCAAGCACCTTTTTCATCGAGGTTGCCGCATTCAGAAAAGGAAACGCATATTGCGTGCAGTGGCAGCCAGATTTTTCGGTAAACGAGCTTCTCAAAAGCGCGCAGGAGCACCTCAGCAACCCGCACCTGCCGTTGAAATTTTTCGAGCCAAACCTAAACAGGTTCAGCATCCTATACAGATACCATCCTGACCACGACGTCCAAAATTCGCAGGTGCTGGATTTGTTTTTTGGGCATATAAGCGACTAGCCGCCCTCCTTTATCTTCGCATATGATATTTCATCAAGCGAAGGCAGCCTGTTTGCCTTCACAAACTCTTGCGATATCGTGTAGAGGTAATCGTCCATATAAATGCTTCTTTTCACCTCTGCCCTAGAAATGAAATACTCTCCGCTTTTGAGCATCTCTTCTTTGTCAGCATGGCTTATCCTTCCCAGAAGGACAAAACCTTCCTCTGCAGTCAGCCTGAAAACATATGCGCCTTGGAAGACGTATTCTCCGTATGCATGAGGCGGCACTGGCTCAGCATATTTCTTTCTGTCAATCTCTGCAACCAATATCGGTATCACAAGCAAGCTCTTATTTTTGTCAAACAGGAATGCCTTGTGGTCATTCAGCGCATACGAGGTCGTCCCACGGTCGCCAACTTGGAACTTTGCGACCTCAACTGGGTTTTCCGGGTTGCGCACATCATACAAAGAAAGCTTTATCCCTTGCTGCCAAGCAAAGTCGCCTTCCTTTGCCTCGACTGCTTCATGCCCAATCCCTATGACATGCCCTTCGTCATATGGGTGCAAGTAGGTCGAATAGCCAGGGATTTTCAGCTTCCCTTCCACCTTTGGCGCGGAAGGATTGCTCAAGTCGATAACAAAGAATGGGTCAATCCTTTTGAATGTGACAAGATAAGCCTTGTTGCCCATGAATCTTACTGCATAGATAGTCTCCCCGGGCGCAATCTTGTCTGTCTTTCCCACCAGCTTCATCTCCTTGTCAAGCACATAAATCCCGCTTGAAGTCATGCCATTTGCTTGCTGTCTTGTGGTTGCCACCCTCAAATAGCCATCCTTTTCGTCCATTGCAAATTGATTAAGCAAATTGCCGGGCACCTCTCCTGCCGCGACAGGCGCAAAATCAGAAAGCGAAATCTTGTATATTCTTGTTTTCTCCTCTGGAGGAATATATTGAATCTTCGAAATTCTTCTGTCGTATTCTTTTTGGAATTCTTCCAGCTGTGCCTTGTTCATCGCCTGCGCCATCTTTTGCCAGAATTCCTCAATCTTCTTTCGCTTTTGCGCCTCTTTCTTCCATTGAGGCACCTCTCCTTTTTCTATCTCCTCAAGCTCTTTCCTTTGCTCTCCGCTTAGCCTTTCATATATCATCTCTTCCATCACTTTTTCCTCTCTTGCATAAAAGCTGTACTCAACCCCTGCAAAATATATGTTTTCGTCAGAGACATACATTGTCTGCCCCTCTGAAGTGACAAAAATGCGGTAAGTTTCTTCCTTTTGCATATCCTTCAAGTCCAAAGAGATTATCTGCCGGTATGTGTAGCTGCGCGAGGGGATGTCAAAATAGCTGACTTTCTGAGGCTCAACTTCCTTTGCTTTACCGTCTACCTCGTAAAACGGGACAGGATTGGAATAGGTCGGATAGTCGACAAAAAATGCGTAGACTTTGCCGTCTTTCAGCCTTGCGTCAACATATCTTCCCTTTACTTTTATTTCTTTGACAAGCTTTGGGTTTTCCTTGTCTGAAACGTCATACACTCTCAAAAACGAGGTCGAGCTTATGTAATAGGGCGGCAAAATGCACCTGATGCATTGGGCAGCCTTGAATGGGACAACCATCTGCCCTTCCTTTTGCCCGAAAACCACAACATGGTCGTTTTCGACAAACATCCCGACCGCTTCGCCATCGAAAGTTATCTTCCCAACCTTCCTCATGCTCTGGGCAGGATAGGCGTCAACAATCGTGACTATCCCTTCGATGCGAGAAATGGAGTACGGACCAAAGCCATAATATCCGTAGTCATTATCCAAAACATAGATATATCGGCCGTCTGTTTTTACGATGTCCGGCTCGTCTATGCCTTCCACCTGGACATTTGTCTTTGAATAGCTTTCTGCGCGGACCGATCCGCCAGGCGCTCCTCCGTCAGCTGCAGTCTTGGCAACTAAAGGCAAGCCAGCCCCAACCAACCCATAGCCTCCGAAAGCAGGCTCGGATGCTGCCAAAAAATCAACCACTTCGTCCCAGCTTTTGAAAGTTTTCATCTCCGCGATTGCATTAGCCTTCAGCTCGCTTTTGGTCTTGTTTGAGATCTCTTTTGGCAATCCATCAGTTTTTGCAGGCTGTGTGCAGCCAAACAGCAAAAAAGCGCACAAAACAAAAGCAATTGTCCTTTCCATTTCTTCACCTTCCATAGTGCTTCTGTTTGATGAGCCATTTAAACTCTTTCGTTTTTATTCGGTTGGGTGGTTCCCATGCCTTCAGGCGACAAGGCAAATCTCATGGCTAAAGCTGCCTTGCTTGAAAAGAAGCAGCTGTTTATCCGCGCTGCCGAAATTTACCTTTCATGCGGAATGGAGCAAGAGGCTGCTTGCGCATATGAGAAAGGCGGCTCGTTTGAAAAAGCAGCAAAAATTTATGAAAAGCTGGGAAAGACAGAAGAAGCAAAGCGCTGCAGGCTCAAGCTTGAGGCGCAGCTTTCAGGGCAATCCTGGCAGGATCTGCAGGCAGAATTCCAAAAAGAGAAGGGCAACCCGCTTTAGCATCTTTCCGCAAGCCTTTTGATGGTCGAATCATAGGAATTCTGCACTTTCCGAATTATCACTATCTTGCGCCGGTGTATGTCTTTGCCGCTTTTTGACTTTGCAAGAACCGCATATATCCAGCGGTTCTTTTGGCCCTCCTCAAAAATCTCAAATTCTATCTCCCCAAAGCCAAGCTGCCTGGCCTTTTTTTCGACATATTTTTTCAGGTATTCCAAGTGCCTTGCTACTGCATTTTTTGCGCAAGAAAAAGAGGAAAATACTCCGCACAGCTCCTCAAAATCGTAGACTAGGTAGACAAGCGTTTTTTTCTTCATAAGAATACCGCTTTATTGGGCCTTTTGCAGCTTTCTTTTGATGCTTTTGAGCATGACAAAGCTGTCCCTTTCCATCTCTTCTAGCCTAAATGATATCAGCTTTGCCTGGTTTTCAAGACGAGGAATAAGCACATATTCCAGCGCGTTCACTCTTCTTTTTGTTTTTTCTATCTCCAAAATAAGCCTCCTTATTGCGTTTTCGGTCTGGGAAAGCTTGAATATCGTGTCAAGTGCCTCCTCGAACGCTTCAGCAACCTCGTCAATTTTGGCGCTCGTACCAATTATAGAATAGCCTCGCTCAAGCAGCTTCTTTTTTGTCTGCGCAACCTCAAGGGACGGTATCTTCACGCCCATTATGTTTCTCACTTCCACCTTCACTCCTGGAGCGCGCTTCACCGCAAGCGCCGCAGCTTCTATCTCTTGCATCCCGTGGTATGCCTGGGCAACCGCAAGCGCAGTATATGCCTTTTTCATCTTGGCATTGAGTTCTTGCCTGAGGTCTTGGGCTTTCGAGAGTATCTTGAAAAACTCCATTATCAGCGCATCCCTTTTTTGCTTCAACAGCTTGTGCCCCTTCCTTGCAAGGCGTACTCTGCTTTTTGCCTTCAAAAGCTCCATCCTTGTCGGATTTGGGTTTTCAGCCATCTTTCTGCACCCTCATTTGCGGAACTTTCTTCCATATTTCTCGATGAACTCTTTTTTGACTCTCTTCAGCTCGCTTTCAGGCAAGATTGAAAGAAGCTCCCAACCCAAGTCCAGTGTCTGCTGTATTGTTCTGTCCTCATGTGAGCCCTGTTTGATGAAGCGCTCCTCAAAAACATCAGCGAATTTCAGGTAAAGCTTGTCGGTTGCTGAAAGCGCCTCCTCTCCTACAACTGCAGCAAGCGAACGCAAGTCCCTGCCGGTTGCGTAGGCGGCATAAAGCTGGTCTGCAACGCCGCGGTGGTCCTCGCGCGTCCTGTCTTTACCGATTCCAAGGTTCATAAGGCGCGAAAGGCAAGGCAAGACGTCAACAGGCGGATAAATGTTCTTGCGGTGCAAATCCCTGCTAAGCACAATCTGCCCTTCGGTTATATATCCGGTGAGGTCTGCGATTGGGTGGGTAATGTCGTCTCCTGGCATAGTCAAAATTGCAAGCTGCGTCACTGTGCCTTTCCTTCCTTTTATCCTGCCTGCCCTTTCATAAATCGTAGAAAGGTCGGTGTACATGTAGCCTGGATAGCCTCTCCTTCCTGGCACCTCTTCTCTTGCAGCGGCAATCTCGCGCAGCGCCTCGCAGTAATTGGTCATGTCAGTGATTATGACAAGCACGTGCATGTCTTTTTCATATGCAAGAAATTCGGCTGTGGTTAGCGCAAGCCTGGGAGTAATCAGCCTCTCAACCGATGGGTCGTCTGCAAGGTTGAGGAATAGCACTGCGCGCTCAAGCGCTCCCGTCCTTTCAAAATCCCTTATGAAAAACAGCGCCTCCTCGTTGGTTATCCCAACAGCGGCAAAGACAACCGCAAACTGTTCGTCCTCCTCTTTTGCAGAGACGACTTTTGCCTGCCTTGCAATCTGGACTGCCAGCGCATTGTGCGGCAGCCCAGAGCCAGAAAAAATCGGCAATTTTTGCCCACGGACAAGCGTGTTCATCCCATCGATTGTTGAGATGCCTGTCTGGATGAAATCTCTTGGCTCATCTCTTGCGTAAGGGTTTATCGGCGCCCCATTTATGTCAAGCCTCTTTTCCGGAATGATTGCCGGCCCCTTGTCTCGAGGCTCTCCCAGGCCATTGAACACTCTGCCAAGCATCTCGATTGACACGCCCAATTTCATCGTTTCTCCTAAGAATTTCACGCTTGTGTCTGTGACGTTTATGCCTGCGGTAGAACCAAATACCTGTATGACTGCAACTCCTTTCGCAGAATCCAGCACCTGCCCCTTCTTTATCTCCCCTGAGGGCAGCTTTATCTCAACTATCTCCCCGTAAGCTACATCTGAAACCCCTTCTACGAATACTAGCGGACCTGCAATCTGCGTGACTGTCTTGTATTCTTTCATCCAAACCACCTTATTGTTTCGCAAGAGCATCAAAAGCTTGATCTATCTCATTGGCTATCATTTCTATCTCCTTTATCCTCTCTTCCGGAATCTCCTTTGTGCGCGCTATCCTTTCCCTGATTGGCATCTCAGCTATCTTCTTCAGCTGCACCCCCATCTCGACTGCCGCAAGCGCGCGTCGATGGAATTTCATTATGTTTTTCAGCATCAGATATTCTTTCCTCAGCGAAGAGTAAGTGTCGACTTCGTGGTAAGCCGACTGCTGCAAGTAATCCTCGCGTATCATCTTTGCAGAAAGCAATATTGCCTGCTCTTTCTCAGGAAGCGCATCTGGGCCGACAAGCTGCACGATTTCCTGCAGCTCTGCCTCTTTTTGCAGCAGCGCCATCGCCTCTTTTCTCAACTCTACCCAGTCTGCAGATATGTTGTTGATGTAATATTGCTCAAGCGTGTCGGTGTACAAAGAATAGCTCCTCAGCCAGTTGAAAGCAGGAAAATGCCTTCTTTGCGCCAATGCGGCATCAAGCGCCAAGAAGACTTTTGTTACTCGCAGAGTGTTTTGCGAGACTGGCTCGTTGATGTCGCCTCCTGGCGGGGAGACTGCCCCAATTATCGTCACGCTTCCAGTCCTCTTGTCTGAGCCTAAGCATTGGACCCTGCCTGCGCGCTCATAGAATTCCGCAAGCCTTCTTCCAAGGTAAGCAGGATATCCTTCCTCGCCAGGCATCTCTTCCAGACGCCCACCTATCTCCCTCATTGCCTCTGCCCACCTGCTTGTAGAGTCTGCCATCAGCGCAACGTCATATCCCATGTCACGATAATACTCTGCAATCGTCACTGCAGTATAGATCGATGCCTCGCGGGCAGCAACCGGCATATTTGAAGTGTTTGCAATCAAAACAGTGCGCTGCATAAGCGGCTTTTTGGTGTACGGGTCTTCAAGGTGCGGGAATTCGGTCAGCACCTCGGTCATCTCATTTCCTCTCTCCCCGCATCCCACATAAACTACGATTTGGGTGTCTGACCATTTTGCGAATTGGTGCTGGGTGACAGTCTTTCCCGAGCCAAAAGGCCCAGGCACGCAGACAGTCCCTCCTTTTGCAATCGGGAAAAACATGTCCACTATCCTCTGGCCTGTTATCAGTGGGATATTCGGGTCGAATTTCTCCGCAACAGGCCTGCTTTTTCTGACAAACCATTTCTGCAGCATCCTCATCGGCTTTCCGGCAACTGTGCAAATAGTGTCTTCTACACTGTAGCTTCCTTCCCTTATGTCTGCAACTTCGCCTTCCCATGCTGCCATTATTTTGTGCGTTATAATCTCGGTCTCTTGAACTGTCCCAAGAATGTCCCCGACTTTTACCTTCTGCCCATTTTTTGCGACCGGAACAAACTCCCATTTTTTCTTGCGGTCAATTGCAGGGACATTGATTCCTCGGGTAATGAAGTCCCCTCCCTTTTCTGCAAGCAGATCCAATGGGCGCTGTATTCCGTCGTAAATTGAAGTAAGCAGCCCAGGGGCAAGCTCAACCGAAAGCGGCTGGCCTGTGCTTTCGACAGGCTCGCCTGGCCTCAGCCCGCTTGTTTCCTCATAAACTTGAATAGTGGCAGTGTCTCCGACTATTTTGATAATTTCTCCTGTCAGGCCTTCATGACCAACTTTGACAAGGTCATACATCTTTGCCCCTGTCATTTCCTTTGCTTGGACCACCGGCCCTGAAATCCTGTGCAATATTCCCATATTAATCCCTCTTCTTGCTTAAGTCCAGCCCAAGCGCCCTTTTTATTAGGATGGAAAGCGACTCAGACTGCTCTATTGGGCCTTGGGCGTCTGGAATAGGAACCACGATTGGCTTTGCGGTAGCCTCAATCCTTTTTTTGAGCCTCCAGTCGCAGCTTTCAAGAAGCCTTTCAGTTACAATTATTATCCCGAAATCCTGGTCTGAGAGCAACTGCGCAAGCTTTTCTTCAGCTTCCTTGCCACTCAATGAAAAGGTGTATTCTGCTCCCGCTAGCCTAAATCCAGTGCATGTTGCCGAATCTGCAATCACTGCTATCTTCTCCTTCATTCAACCAGCACCATCATCTGCTCGATCTGCTGCGGGGAAAGGCCCAACGCCTTGCCTCGCACAATCTTTCTTATGTTGTTGACTTCCTCTTCCTTGAGGAACAAAAATCCAGCAATAGTGCCCAATGACATCATGCTCCTTCGCAGCGCCACCAGGCTTTTTTTCGCAAGCCAATTCTCGAACGCCACTTCAAAATGCGACAGCATGCCATCTTGCTCATATTTCTTTTGTACCTCTGCTATCTGAAGTTTCCCAGCTTTAGAAAAGAACAGCTCGGTGGCAAGTTTGGCGACTTCAAAGGCATCTTTTGCCCCAAGCATTTTTTCAATGTGCTTTTGCTGTATGCTCCCTCCGCTTACCAGCGATTTGGCTATCTCCTTTCTTTCTGCGCCGCCCTGCTTCAGCCTCATTATTGTCAAGATGTTTTTTGCGTCTATCTCTTTTTGCAGCAAGTCAAGCACTGTCTTTGAGTCTTTATCCTCGGGCATGACTGCGGAAGAGACCACATGGTAATAATAGGAATCAATCGCGGCAAGCAATATCTCCAGCCTGCCTTCTTGAGGATTCTTCAAAGCGGCCTGTATCTGTGCCTTTGGAAGGTGCTTGCTGAACTCAGAAGCCAGGAATTTTCCGCCAAACTGGGTCTTTTTTATCATATCGTAAAGCTCGTCTGCGTTTTTCGCATCCAGCATGCTTTCCAGCTCGCCTGATGAGATGCTTCCTGCAGGCAAAAGAAGCATTTCGGTCTCTTGCTTGCTTTTGCCAAGCTTTCTTGCCAGAAGAATCGTTTTTATGTTGTGCGCATCGTACCTTCCAAGCAGCGCAACAATGGTCGGCTTTCCTTGCTTTGGAGTTATCCGAAGAACCTTGCGTGCGGTCCGGGCAAAATTCCTGGAGATTGCAATCTCCACCCTCTCCTCGTCGCCCAAATTGGCAGGCAACCCCCCAAAATCGTCTTTGTAGCTGGTCCGCGTGAGATATTCTGCAACTCCTGCGTTTGTTCTGATCCTTATGAGCTCCTCAATCTGCCTTCGGCTAAGAAGAGCCGTCCGCATCGCCCGCACTCTTGCATTCGCATAGCCATAAACAAGCGGCTTGAATGTCAGCATCCTGGCCGCCCTTTCCACCATCCCTGCTTTCATTTCGCACCTCAGAACAATTTTTCATAGATGGCTTTGCGCAGCGTGTCCTTTTTTTTCGCAAACATCTCCTCCAGCGTCTTGTTCACGCGGATTTTGCCGTTCGCAGACTCTATTATTGCTCCGCCGCTGTATTCATCCGGCAGTTTTGCCAGCCTATAGCCTGCGACAAGGTGGCGGTCTTCATCTCGCACAAGGACGACCACATCCCTTGTGCCAAGCTCCCTAATGCCTTCTTCTATCAGCCTGCTGAGCAGCTGCTGGTAAGTCCCCTTTCTTGTTGCCTGCGCCTTGAACTCTTTCCACACTTCCTCTAGCGAAGCTTCCACTGCATCTTCCTTTGCCTCGCTGATTATCTTTTTTGCAGACAGTCTTGCAGATGTTGCCCTTTCTGCGTTCTCCTGCTTTACCACTGCTGCAATTTCAGCCTTCGCTTTTTTTATGCTCTCTTCCGCGCTTTTTTGCGCAGCCTCCACTATTTTTTCGGCGTTTTTCTGGGCAGTATTTATTATCTTCTTGCTTTCCGCTTCTGCGTTTCTTTCTATCTCTGCAGCAAGCTCCTCGAATCCCATCGCAGGACCTCTTTTTAGTGGGAGGCAGCCCCTTCTATCTTTCCAACCAGCAAGAACGCAATCACGAACCCAAGCAGCACAATCAGCTCAGGCAATGCTATGTAAACTATCAATTTGAATGCTTCTTCTGGCTTTTCTGCCAGCACTCCCATCACCGAGGAGCCGATTGAGGCTTGTGCCCACGCTGTCGCAAGTGCCCCTCCTACCATCGAAAGGGCAGCGGCTATTCCGATTGCACCTGTGTTTTCCAACAACACCATTTTTACACCTCTTTGACCGGATTTTTCCGGATTAACATTATATTTCTTGGCTGTATTGCCTCCTCACCGCAAACGGGCTGAATTTCACCCCGTTTCCTTTGTAGAATTTCCCAAAGAACTCAACCACATTAAGCCTTGTCCCGTGGATGAAAGACTCAAACATTGCAATCACGCAAGAAAGCACATGTATTGCAAGGTAAGCAATTGCACCTATCGCGAATGCCACCAGACCCTGAAGGCTCAAGTCCCATTTTGGAAATAGGAGCTCATTTATTGCTTCCGCAAGTATCACTCCGCCAACGCCTACTGCAGCAATACGGATATAAGACATTATATTGGATGCAAGTCCAGGTATCTCGAATGCTCCGATGACTCCTTCTGAGGCCACCATGACAATTGCGGACAGCAAAAGGAGTGCGGCGGCAAAAATTCCAAACTCTGAGAATGCGCCAAACATGAACGAGGCCACGCTGAAGAAGCCGCCTATTTCTATGCCCAGCCAGGCAAGCTTGGCTATTGCGTGCTTCCTTGAATGGCCCCACTCGTTTATTGCCCCCACTATGAACCCTATCCCAAGATGTATTGCGCCAACCAATATCACAACCAAAATCAAAGTCTCGATTTGGTGCACCCTGTGAAGGAAGGGAGTGTAAATGCTGACTTTGCCGAGCCCGATTTTTTCAAAAAAGCCAGAATGAGTAAAGCCAAACCATTCGTCAAATGCCACCCCAAGCAAGAAAGCAGGAATGGCAGAAATTTGCCATATTCTTGCAATCTGCCTAAGCAAGCTGCCCTCTTTTGAGATGCCCACCAGATAAGATGCCAGCGCAAAAGAGATTATCGCATATCCTGCATCCCCCAATATCATCGCATACAAAAGAGGCACAAAGAGCGCAAGAAGCCCGCTTGGGTCTATTTCATTGTAATGCGTCGTTGAGAGGAACTCGACCAAAAATTGGAACGGCTTTATTGGCTTTGGGTTTGAAAGAAGCGTTGGCGGAGTCTCGTGGTGCTCGTCTATCGGCGCCTCAAGCACCGCAACTTTCTTTCCAAACATTTTTTTCAGCTCTTCCTTGAGCCTCATGTGCTTCTTTTTTTCCACCCAGCCTTCAATTATGTAGAGCATGTCGGTAGAGGAAAACAGCATGGCAATCTCGGCCCGGTCGGCCTCGATTTGCAGCGCCTCTTTTACTGCAATCAGCCTTGGCCCATGTTTTTGTGCAAATCTTGCAAGCCGCTGCCTTGCTTGCTCCAGTCTTTGCTTTGCCTCTTTCAGCTTCTTTTCAGTCTCCAAAAGCATCTCTTTTGGCGAGGTGCTCAGCTGCGGCGGCTGCACCAGCGCCCCAAATTTCTCCAAAAATCTTGCGTCTTGCTGTGCGGGCAGGGCAATCAAAAATATCGGCTCGCCTTTTGCAGTTTTTTCGCACAAGTAAGCGCAGTTTTTCATTTTTGACAGATTCTCTTTGGCTTGCTTCTCTTTTTCTTTCGAGGTCTTCAGAAACAGAAATTGGAGGTTTTGTGAGCGGAGTGCGGAAAAGTCAAGGTCAAAGTTTGCAAAATCACCCAGCGATGCCTTGCCGTTCTCCAAAGACTCTATTTCGCTTTCGCACTGCCTGATTTCCTGGGCTATTGCCCGCATCTCTTGGTCGTTTTGCAGCAGAAGATCAGCCTCTTTAAGAAGGTTTTCAAACGCAATCTTTTTCTTTGGAGGATTGATGCGCTGCATTTGCTGCAATTCTTCCAGCATCGCCCGGACTCGTATGAGCCTTGATGCTATTTCGTCGTAATTTGGCATCGGCCCTGCTTTTGATATGCCAGGCAGCTGGGCATCTTTCAGGTGGACCATTGAAAGCTGGTGAAGCGCCTTGATCACTTTCGGCGCAATAGGTCTGATACAAATTACTCTGACTTTTTGCATCCTTTCGGGGCGAAGCATAACTTCAACCTTTTAGAATTTGAGCGGCAAGCTCCTTTATTTCGGCTTCATCAAGCTTTTTTGCCCTTATTTTGCTTGCCTGCTTGTTTGCTTGGCTCAATATTTCCCTAATCTCTTTCTCAGCCTTTGCCCTTCCTTCTGCCAGCATCTCATTTTTGATTTGCACTATCTTTTCAGAATTCCTCGAAGCAATCTCAACTGCTTTTTCCCTTGCAGCAGATTCTATCCTTGCAGCTTCCTGCCTTGCCTGTTCAATCCTTGCAGCAGCTGCTCGTTCGGCATCCTGCAACAGCTTGATCGAGCTTAGGAATTCATCCTTAAGATGAGCCTGGTGTGTGTTGGCGTCAGCTGATCGGTCTGCCACTTTCTCAACCCCACTTCTCCCACTAATTCGTTATAATGGTTTTTAATCCTTACTTAAATGCCAAGCTTTTTGAGAATCTTGCTGGTTTTCGCCAGCTTTTCATTGAAAACTATGTCCTTGAGATGAACCACCTTTACAGGTACTGGCAATTTCATCGGCTGCTGGTCATAGCCAAAAACCACCACATCTGGCCTTACGCGGTAAAAGCTTTCCATTATATCTTGCGAGCCGGCTATTGCCAAATCGACCCACCTGATGGCAGAAACCATCTCAGTCCTTTGCTCGCAGCTGTGTATGGGCGGCCTTTTTTTCATCTCTTTTACCCGCTCGTCGGTTGCAACCACAACAACCAGCAAATCTGCCTGCTTTTTTGCCTCTTTTAAAGTGAGCAGATGCCCCATGTGCAATATATCAAATGCCCCGCCAGTAAGCGCCACCGTGAATTTCTCCCTTTCTTTCCTTGCAAGCCAAAATTTGCCGTTTTCGCCTCTTGAAAGCTTTTTCCTGTCGCTTGAGGAAAGCAGCTGCATGTCGTGGTCAGAAAGTCCGTTGTTTTTCACGCACATCAAATAAAGCTCCTGCGATTTCATGGATACCCCCGGTTTATTGTGCGCGGAAATGGAATGGCGTCCCTTATGTGGTCCAAATTGAGCATCCACTTGACGAGCCTCTCAATCCCCAGCCCAAACCCAGAGTGCGGCACCGAGCCATATCGCCGCAAATCAATGTACCATTCGTAATCTTTTGGGTTTAGGTTATTCTCCTTGATTTTGCGCATGAGCTCATCATAATCCCATATCCTTTCCGAGCCGCCGATTATTTCGCCGTGCCCTTCAGGCGCAAGCATGTCCGCATTCAATACTGTCCCTGGGTTTTTTGGGTCCTCTCTCATATAGAATGCCTTTATCTTGGATGGAAAATTTGTCACAAATATCGGCTTTTCATCCTCTTGGGTCAAGATGGCTTCTTCGTCCGCTCCCAAATCCTGCCCGACTTTTATGTTTGCGCCTTTGCTTGCTGCAAATTCAACCGCCTCATGGTAGGTTATCTTCCTGAATGGCGCTCGGACCGCTTTCAGCTTTTCTGGCGACCTGCCTAAAAACAAAAGCAAATCGGCATGGTTTTGCGCCATTTTCTGCGCCACATACTCTATCATCCTTTCTTGCAGCTCCATGTTCATTTTTTGGTTGTAAAATGCCATTTCAGGCTCCAAATGCCAATACTCGCACAGATGCCTTACCGTTCTGGAAGGTTCTGCGCGGAAAGAGGGAGCAAAGACATAGACTTTCTCAAGCGCGGTGGTGAAAACTTCAGCGTAAAGCTGACTGCTTTGGGTGAGGTATGCCTTCTGGCCAAAATAATTGAGCTCAAAAAGCGTCGCCCCGCCTTCGCATGCCGCTCCAGTGATTATGGGCGGCGCAAGCTCCCAAAAACCTTCCTTCTCAAGGAATTCGCGCAAATAATAAACTATCTTGTGCCTTGCTTTCATGATTGCTGTCAACTTTTGGCTACGCAGCCACAGGTGCCGCATGTCAAGCAAGAATTCGGTGGACTGGTCTTTTGCAATCGGAAAAGGCTCGCCTTTTGCTATCAGCCTGACTTTCGTTGCCGCAATTTCGTAGCCGCCAGGCGCGCGGCTGTCTTGGCGCACGCTGCCTTCCACCAAAATGCTTGATTCAAGGTAAGCTTCAGATGCATCTTGGAAGCTTTGTCCATCAACGCTATCTTTTTTCACTGCGCACTGCACAATCCCTGTTGCATCGCGCAGGACAAGAAAGCAAACTCCGCCACTCGTCCTGCTTCGGTAGACCCATCCTCTTATTTTCACTGCCTTTCCAGAGCATTTTCCAGCAAGAATTTCAGCTATTTTGTCGAATCTCCCCTCAATAATCTGTTCTTCCATGTATCTAGTTCGACTGCAATATTTTAAATTTCATCACCAGCCGTAATATCTTGCGCGCGATTTCCCAAGCGCCTCCATAGCATCCACAAACCCTTTGAAAAAGAGGTCGGGCGCCATAAACAGGACTTTGGCGCCAATTGCGGCCTTTTCAAGCGCTGAAATGTTGCTTAAGTCCTGCGGAATTAGGTTGCCAATTCTTTCCCATCCTTTGTCATCAAACCTATAAGCTGCCTCTTTGCCAGCAAGAAGGCGGCGGTAATCTGGAAATTCTGCCTTCCATTTCTTTTCATATTCTGCAAGCGCAGAAGCCGACCAGTCATTTTTCCTTATGGCTTTTTCTGCAACCTCTGCCGCAAATTTTGCCGAAGTCATCGCAAGCGAGGTCCCGCCCTCAAACATTGGCGAAGTGAACCCTGCTGCATCGCCCACCAGCAGAATCCCATCAAAATACGTTTTTGGAAGCGGGCCTGAGGCAGGAATCATGCCACCAAAAGCGATTTTCCCAACCTTACTTTTCTGGCGCAAGCCATGCATGTCAATGAATTGCTCAAGCCTTTTCCTTGTGCTTGGCGCATCATTTGTCACAAGGCCCACATTTGCTCTCTTGCCGCTTTTTGGTATTATCCACAGATATCCGTGCGGCGCAAGCGAGGGCCAAAGAAAGAACTCGATGAAGCCGTCATTTTCAATTGGCCAAAGCTCGTACTGCAAGCCAACCACTGTTTGCTGCTGCCTGTTGAGCCCAAGGATTTTGGACGCAACTGAAGCCACTCCTGAAGCGTCAATTATTATTTTCGCCCGATACACCCCTCTTGTAGTTGAGATTTTCCAATGCCCTTCCTTCTCCAATCCAGTGACCCGGTGCCTCATGAAATAGTTTGCGCCCTGCTCTTGCCCAATTTTTGCCAAGAATTGCTCAAATTTTTCCTTTTCCAGAGTATAGCCTTCCTCTTTTACAAACGAGTATTTTCCGCCAGGCCAGACAAGCTTTATCCCTGCGATTTTGCACGAGATTGCTTCCTGCGGCAGCTCGAGCCCAAGCCGTTGAACTGCAAGAAGCGAGAGGCATTCCCCGCAATGGACAGGCTCGCCGACCTTCTCGTGCTCTTCAAAAACAGCAACCGAAAGCCCGCTTTTGGCGGCGCAGAAAGCCGCATAGGTTCCGCCCGGGCCAGCCCCGATTATTGCAACATCAAACGAGTCCATAAATCTGATGCAACTCAAATAAAATAAAAAACTAGCCACTCACTCGTCATAATGGTTCCAAAGCTGCCTTTTTTGGCCCAAAAGCTCCTTTGCGACACTCAAAAGTTGTGTGCTTAGCCTCAATGCCTCGTCAGGCGAAAGCTTCATGGCTTGCTGCGAGTTGCTGTTCATTATCCTGATTGTTATGGCGCCGTCGCGGGGAAAGCCATTGAGCTGGGCTGCAGGCTCAGACTCAATCCTCAACACATTCCTGTGCGGCTCGCCTTTTTCGTCTTTCCACCAATGGATTATCTCGTCTTCCACAGTCGCCATGCTTTAAGCTTGCGCCAGACTATATAAAAAGCAATCTGAAGCAGGATGCCACTGATCTAAAAAGAAAAAAAAGCAGACAAAGAATCCTATTCTTCCTCTTCCTCTTCCCAGTCCTCATCGAAGTCTTCTTCCTCCTCTTCCTCTTCTTCCTCCTCTTCTTCATCTATCCTGTAAAGAGGGAATCTGTGCAAGCTTGCCATAAGCACACCTCTTGCCAGGTATAAAAAAGGAAAAATATATAAATGAAACCTTTGGCTGGCGGCAGGGTTTTAAATCCGCTATGTGCATCAAAAGCTTCAGTGGGAGGAGAGAAAATGGGGCTTGTAGACACCCTCACCTCAATACAAAACAGCCTGCTTGAAATCGGTCCGATTGTCTCAGTAATCTTGATTGTCCTTGGCGGGCTTTCGTATGGGTTTGCCAACATGCAGCCTTCGGACCAGAGAGGAAAATTCATCACTACTGCCTATGCTCTGATTGCAGGGGGCATTGTGGTGGCGGCAATTACTGGCGCTGCAACTCTGATCGCGCAGCAGTCTTCCACGCTTCTTCGCTAATCCAAAATAGTGTATTTGCTTAG
>JAOAKI010000002.1 GCA_026413765.1 Microcaldota archaeon
GCATCGCACAGCTCTTAAGTATCACAAAACTTCAGATGGAAGCAAGTTCTTTTTAGGTGAAAACCAAATGTATGTATTTTTAGACTACATTTTTGCATTGACACCGACAGAGTTTTTCTGTGCTGATGCTAAAGGTATTCAGTGGGGTAAGTTAGACACACAAAAGCCATTAGAAAACCCGATCATTGTAAAAGGGGAAAAGAAGAATGTGTTTTTCATAAGAGATAAAAATTTGGAAGAGGACATAGAAGTAGAGATAGAAAGATAAAGGAGGATCGAAAGGATGACGGCGACAAAAGTGAAAAATAGAACCATAATAGAAGACAATTATGGATGGGGACCAAAAGAAGTAATAAACGAACCATCAGGCGGAGGTGCAGTAACAAACAAACCACCAGGCAGAGATGTATTACCAACAAGAAGATATGGGGAAAAAGAAATAGTAAAAGTAGAAAAAGAAAGAATTAAATACGAATACAACAAAAAAAAGGAGGAGCCCCTGAACCCATTTATGACTAAGCCGGAAGAAGAAAGAAAAAAAGAAAAGCCTGAGTATTTTTTTACAAGCAAGTCGCCGATCAAAGAATTAGATAAAACAACGCAGCTCTTGGCTGATTTAAGAAGAATTCAAAAGGAACAAGAAAAAAATAAGATGAAAAAAGAAGAAGGAGAAGACTTCTCGGATAAAGCTTGAGAAAGCTTCTCAGCAGTTTGCAAAATAATAGACTCTTTTTGCGAATGCCAGAAGGCAAAAGATGGCGGTGGCAAAAAGGAGGGCAGATGCGGCAAGCGGCTGGAATTGGGCAAGAAGGAATGAAGAAAGCAAGAATGAAACTCTTTCGGCTCGGGCGAAAAAAGAGGGCTGATTTTTGATTTTGGACTCGTCGGCAAGATGGCGATGGTGCGCATAGGCGGTGGCAAAGGCAGTCATTGTAGAGCCGAAAAAGAGGATGGAAAAGATTGAGATTGTTGGCGGCAGAACAAAGGAGGGCAAGCCAAGAAAAAGGAAAGAAAGTAAAAGGAGAAACTCAACTACTCTGTCGGAAATGCCATCAAGATAGGCGCCTTTTGCGGTCTCTTTGCCTTTTAGGCGGGCAATTGCCCCATCCAGCATATCGAAAATGGCTGCAAAGAAAAAGCACAGGAATGCGGCAAAAAAAAGCCCGAAAACTGAAAGAAAAAAGCCCAAAATGGCAATCGAGACAGAAAGCAGCGTGATTTGGGTTGGAGAGAGCGGAAGCTCCAAAAGAAGCATTCCAAGCTTTGTTTGGATCTTTTTCCCTATTTTGCTTTCCTTGAGCATCTCAATCCCAATAGCTGTAATAGTCTAGCCCAAGATGGGTTATGGGCTCATAGCCTGCAAGATAGCGCAAGGTGTTTTTCAGTTTCATGTGCTGTATCGCAAGATCGTGCTCTGGGTAGACGGATGGAGAATGCATAGGAGCTTTGAAGTAGAATGAGAGCCACTCTTGGATGCCCTTCATTTTTGCCCTCTGCGCAAGGTCAATGAAGAGAGCCAAGTCCAGCACAACAGGTGCGGCAAGTATGCTGTCTCGGCACAAGAAATTGACCTTGATTTCCATAGGATAGCCAAGCCAGCCGAAAATGTCTATGCTGTCCCATGCTTCTTTGTTGTCGTTTTTTGGCGGGTAATACTCGATCCTGACTTTGTGATAGAGGTCTTTGTAAAGCTGCGGATAAAGATTTGGCTGAAGGATATAGTCAAGCACTGACTTTTTAGACAGCTCTTTGCTTTTGAACGATCCTTGGTCAGAAAGCACCAGCCCGTCGCGGTTGCCAAGAATGTTTGTGGAAAACCAACCAGACACCCCAAGCATGCGGTATTTGAACATCGGGGCAAGTGCAGTTTTAAGCAACGTCTGCCCGGTCTTGAAATCTTTGCCTGCGACAGGAACTCCGTTTTTTTCTGCAAGCTCGGTCAGAGCAGGGATGTCAACTGTCAAATGCGGCGAGCCATTGACATATGGGACTTTTTCGCACAGGGCAGCATAGGCATAGATCATCGAAGGCGAGATAGCAGGATGATTGCTTTCCAAGCCATGCTCAAACTCATCAATTGATTGATGGACCTTCTGCTGCTCTATGAAGCTTTCGGTGCTTCCGCACCAAATCATCACCATCCTTGAAACTCCAGTCTGCCTTTTGAACTGCTGAATGTCTTGTCGAAGAAGCTGGGCAGACTCCATTTTTGTCTTTGCTCTTTTTGTGTGCGTGCCTGAAAGGTTTTTGACAAAATTCTGGTCGAAGACTGCCTTCATCGGCTTTATTTTTTCAAGCTCTTTTTTCGCCTCAAGAAGGTGCTTTTCTGAAAGCACGGCTGCTTTGCGTGCTGCCTGGTATGCGTCATCAGGGAATATGTCCCACGCGCCAAACACCAAATCCTGCATTGACGCAAGCGGCAGAATATCCTTTATCAGAGGGTTTTTGTTCTCATCTCTTCTTCCTATCCGGATTGCCTGCAGCTGCGTGAGGCTTCCGATGGGCTTTGCAATGCCCTTGTTGCAAAGTATTACTCCGGCGATGAAGGTGGTGCTCACTGCGCCAAGCCCAACAAGCAACACTCCCAATTTGCCTTTTGCTGGCGAAATTTCGACCTTTGGCATATTTTACACCTTGGAAAGTATATACGATTGTCATAATTTAAAAGCAAAGCCTAAAGCCTTCTTTTCATCTTCAGGAAGAGCAATATGGACCCCGCAAGCAGCCCAAAAACTGCCAGCGAGACAAAAACCAGCACGAGAGGGTTGATGTATCTTTCTTCGGTCGGCTCGGCTTGCTTTTGCTGGCTTGTTCGGTTTGCCGCAGCCTCCTGCTTTGCTGGCAGGCTTGTGGCAGGAGAGAGATTCTGGCTTTGCCAGCTTTGCGCTTGCCTTGCAGCCTCAAGATATTCCAGCTTTTTGACTCCGTAATCGGTGAGGTTGAATACCCGCTGGGCTGCGGAGTCGATCTCAAAAAACACCGAAAGGTTGGAATGGGCTTTTTGGGCTTGCAGCTGCAGGACTGTTAGGTTTGGGAGAGCATAATCAGGCGGGTAGCAGAATGAGTAATAGTCAAAAAGCGGATTAGATGAAAGCTTGGTTGCAACTTTGTTGATTTGCGCCAAAGCTGAAAGGTAATTTTGGACAGATGATTTGTTTGGCTGCAAAAGAAGCTGCTCGTAGGCTTTTTGCTCTTCTTCATATGCCCTGTCAAGCTGCTTGGTGTCATTCTCAAAAGACCAAATCGCCTCAATGAAAGGCCTTCCTGCCCCTAATGCGACAGGCTGGCAAAGCGAAGTGACAGAATAGCAAGCCTGCAGGCAATGCTCAAAGCTGTCGCAGACCGTTCTGTCGGTTCCAATGACTACTTTGCATTTCGCCTCGTTTTCCTTTCTTTTGTCCTTGATTTTCAAGATGCCCTCGTGCACAGCCGAAAACTCCTCGACGGCTTTGGGAGAATAGCCTTGCCAGAGATAATAAGAATGCAGAAGGCTTTTGATTTGCTGCAAATCTTGCACTGCCTTTCCTTTGCCAACGAATGCATAAAGCTGCCCTTCGACAACCACTGCGCTGAAAAATTCGCCGCCATGAGTAAAGTTTTGCACTGTGTAACTGGTGTTTTGCGGCACAAAATCATCTAAATTGAAGCCATAAAGCACTGCCGACAAAAAAAGCAAAAAGAAATGGAATTTTCGCACAAGTGCACCTCTTTTTGCAGATAAACATTCTGCTTTTTATAATTGTTGCGGTCAATTCACAGAAAAAGGAAATTCAGGCAAATGAAAAACCTAAAAAAAACATCTGTCCTAATTTTGTAGTGAGCAAAAGATGGAAGGCGCTTTAAAAGAAGAAAAAACGTCGATAGTTGGAAGACTTGGAGGGCCTATCTACTCTCAGATTCCTAGAGGCAGCTTTTTTATAAACACAACTTTTAGAAAAGAGCCGATAATGTGTGTAGGAATAGCAACTCCTTATGGGCTTACATTCGATTATACGACAAGCAGAGAGGAAAGGAAAAGTGGGGCTTTCTCAATTGGAAGTGAAAGGATTAGGATTGGAACGAATGAGTTTGGTGTGAATGTTGGTGGCTTGTTCTTGACAAAAAGATGGAGGGGTGGAAGAGCTGAGCTGATGCCTAGTGGCGAGGGATTAGGAAATAGTTATGCAGTCTATGATGTCATAAGGGCGGCAAGAGCAAAAGAGAGGCTCAATTTTTATGGGATTTTCACAGGAGCGGGGGCAATAATAGACATCCTTTATTCTGCTGGAAAAAGGATCAAAGATGCTTTTTGGCCCACTATAAAAAAGACTTCTGCTCCACCTTCCAAAGAAGCCCTTGCTGCAATTGCAGGAGAGTCCCCAACCTTGAACCACTGCTTGGAGGTCTTGCAAGGCGGCACCAGCGAGCAAAAAACCAAAGCAGCTCAAAAGCTTGTGATCCTGCTGAGCAAAAAGGCAGAGGAGCTTTCGGTCACTGATTTGGAAACGCTGCTGCCCATTATAGAAAGCAACTCGCAGTACTTTTCCCCGGCCTGGATTGGGCATTTCAGGTATTATGTAGACATGAGGAAAATGGGGGAAAGCGGAATTGTGACATTCAAGGAAATTGAGAAATTGCAGCAAGGAGGCGCAGCAGGCGCACTTTTAGGCGGAGTTTTGGGCAGCTTCCTGAGCGTGGAGGAGCTGAGCGTGGGCAAGCCGATAAACTTGAGGTGGCACGGATGGAACCTGCCTGCCACTGTGCTTGACACGATTGGCGGCTGGTTTGAAGGCATTTTTGCATTCCACTCAACACGGGAAAGAAAGGGGCTCTCAAAGGTGATAGGGTTTTTTGAGGACATTTTTGCAGACGCCACTTCGGTTGTTGGCAGGATAGTAAACAGCGTTTTCCCTGTTTACAGGAGGGCAGACGCAAGAAAGGAGGATGTCAAAAGAAGCCTGCAAGATGCGCTTGATTACAACAACAGGTTCTTGGGCAAGATAGAAAGGGGAGAAAAAATAACAGCGCAAGAGGAAGCAAAATTTTACTCGAATTTGGTTTACCTTGACCAGATGCTGCCAATTGCGCTTGGGAACCGGGAGCTGAAGAGTCTTGGGAAGCAGATCAGCAAGCACATAAGTGAGAACATTTTGGCTTATGAATTCATCTCTTCAAGAAGGGAGAGAGTAAACATTGTATTTTTATGGGCTGCTTTGAAGGGAGGAGGAAAGAAGACAGATGGCTTGGCACTATTGCGCGAAAGAAGCATCGAGCTTGCAGAAATCGGAGCCTATTTTGACATTATGATAGAAAGAGGCCAGCTAAACGAGAGCTTGAAGAAAAAACTGGAAGCAGAACTCAAAGAGATAAAGGAGACATTGAAAAAAGCAAACGAATCGACAGGATATGATTATTTGACTGAAATGAAAGTCATTTCAGGCAAGATCGCATACATAAAAGACTCATTGGAAAGCAACATCAAAGCAGTCATAGACGCAAATAGGCCAGAGTTGCAAAAGGACAAGCTGGAAAATATAAACGAGCTTCTGAGATATGCTGACTCTTACAGGATAGTGGGGGCGAATTTAAGGCAGTGGATTGACAGCGGCGGGAAAAAGTTGCTTGAGAGCTTTTTCTTAAAAGTGGAGAGTATGCTAGTTGACGAATTGAAAACAGGAGAAGATGCTGAAAGGCAACTGCTGCTTATTGGATTGTTGAGCCTAATTAAGAAAGTAATGCCGGAGGCTGAATTAAAACAAAAAAGCAAGATTGAGAAAAGTTTGGCTGATGCTGCCAAAAAGTTAGCAGAGCAAGCAATCACAGAAAATGATCCAGACGCGCTGATTTCTTATTATGCGCGTTTAATTTATTGGCAAAGGTTTGGAGAAATATTTGGCCTTAATGAAAACACGCTTTCGGAGATAAAGAAATCAATGATGGCTAAGATCAATGTGCTTTATACTGCAACTAACAATGTAAAAAAGAATGTAGAAAACACACAAACAGACAATGTGCAGATGGATCAACTGAGGCAGATGGATCAACTGAGGCAGATTTGGATAGAGATGATGAGCATTCTTGGAAAAGAAAAAATAAAAGAAAAACTGAGCGATAAGCAATACGACGTGATATGTAGTCTTACTGGGCTTCTTCAGTAGTCGCCCATTGAGCCGGCGCCGCCGCTTTCAGCTCCGCCAGCCCCTCCTTTTCCGCCTGTGCCGCTGCTTTTGCCCTTTGATGCGATCATGTCATCAATGCGCAGAAGCATCTTTGCTGCCTCGTAGGCGGATGCGATTGCCTGGGTCTTGACCTTTAGGGGCTCAAACACTCCAAGCGCCTTCATGTCAGCGATTGTTGAGTTGTGCACATCAATGCCAAAGTGCTCGCCGCCCTCCTTCTTGTGCTTTGCACGCAAGTTCACAAGGGCGTCAATCGCATCCATTCCGGCGTTTTCTGCAAGCGTCCGAGGCACTATCTCAAGGGACTCTGCAAATGCCTGTATTGCAAGCTGCTCACGCCCTCCTATCTCGGTGGCGTATTTTGCAAGCTGGACTGAAAGCTCAAGCTCGGTTGACCCTCCGCCTGTCACATACCTTCCGTCCTCGATTGCAGAGGATACTGCGCCAATCGCATCAACTATTGCGCGCTCGCCTTCCGAGACCACATGGTCGGTTGAGGCGCGGACAAAGATTGTCACTGACTTGGGGTCTTTGCAGTTTTCAACGAACACCATCTTTTCGCCTGCTATTGTTCGCTCATTGACCTCGCCTGCAATGCCAAGGTCTTTTGAGGACAGGTCGTCAAGCGTTGTTGCAATCTTGCCGCCAGTTGCCCTGGCAAGCTTCTCCATATCTGATTTCTTGACTCTTCTTACTGCAAGTATGCCTTTCTTGTAGAGGAAGTGCTGCGCAACATCGTCAATTCCTTTTTGGCAGAAAACGACATTTGCGCCGGTTGAGGCGATTTTTTCAACCATGTCGCGAAGCATTTTCTCCTCTTGAGCCAAGAATGCCTGCATCTGCTCAGGAGAAGTGATTTCGATTTTTGCGTCCACTTCGGTTTTCTCAATCTCAAGGGCGCAGTCAAGCAGAGCGATTTTTGCGTTCTTGACGCTTTTTGGCATTCCCGGATGGACTACTTCCTTGTCAATCAGCACGCCTTGGATGAGCTGGGTGTCATTGATTTCGCCGCCTGCCTTCTTTTCTATCTTGATCAGCTCGTCATCCACGAAATATTTGCCATTGCGCTCTTCTGCCACTTGCGTCACAGCAGTGACCACCATCTTTGCAAGCATGTCCTTGCTGCTGCCGACACCGATCGACTTTGAGCCCATCGCAACCGCCGCAATCTTTTCAAGCGTCTGCTTGTCGTTGATAGATACTTTTGTTGAGATTTTGTCCAATATCTCGTTTGCTTTCTTTGCGGCAAGGTCATAGCCCTTGATGATTGTGGAGGCATGGATGTCCTGGTCAAGCAGGTCTCCTGCTTTTTTGAGAAGCATGCCAGCAAGCATGACTGAAGTAGTTGTCCCATCTCCGACTTCTTTGTCCTGCGTCTTTGCGATTTCAACCATGATTTTTGCGGCAGGATGCTCGACATTCATCTCCTCAAGAATAGTTGCGCCATCGTTCGTGATGACAATATCGCCAAGCTCCGAAACAAGCATTTTGTCCATTCCTTTTGGGCCAAGCGTTGTCCGAACAATGTTTGCCACCGCATACGCGACTGCGATGTTGATCCTTTGCGCATCGCGCCCAAGAACTCGGTTGCTCCCTTCTGGGAGTATCATCACCTGTTGCCCTTCTAATGCTTTAGTCATGCAAATCACCTCTTCCACAAATATTGAGCAGAAAATGGGTGCCTTTCGGCTTGTGTTAATACAATATTAACATTTTTAAATATATGTTAACATGGTATTAACTTATCCATTTTCTAACACAAATTAAACTTTCACAATCCTGCCAAATTTGCCTGCCGAAAGCTGCAGGTTGCCTCTGAATTCCGAGACCCAGCCCTTTTCGATGCGCACCCTGTCGCCTTCTGCGAAAGCATCCGCGTCTTTGTCCCACAAAGAAAGCAAAATCTCTCCGCTGTCATCCTTGAGAGTTGCGTTTGCGACACGCGTCTTTTTGCCGAATTTGGTTATAATATCTCTTGGTGGCTCTACCTTCACAATCTCGCCTTCAACATCGGCATTGATGCCTGGCTTAAGTTCGCTGATTTTCATAAAATCCCTCAAAGTGTTAGGGTTAAAAGTAAAAAGGCATAAATAGTTTGCGGAAAGCCTCAAGTGCCATATTCGAAGCTTTCAGCGTATTTTTGCTGCATCTTAGTTGGCTTGTCAAGGCGGATGCCGACCGATTTGAGAAGAAGGCGCGCAACCTCTTGGTCTATCTCTTGCGGAACCGGATGCAAGCCTGCAGGAAGCCTTTTGGAGAAAGCAAGGAGCCTGCAGCAGAGCGCTTGCAGAGCAAAGCTGCCGTCCATTATCTCAAGCGGATGCCCTTGGCCAGAAGGCCTTGCAAGGTTGACAAGCCTTCCTTCTGAAAGAAGATAGAGTGTCTTTTTGCCTTTGAGCTGGTAGGCAGTTATGTTTTCTTTTGGTTGCCAGACTCTCTCTGCTGCCTTTCTTAACGAAGGCTCGTCAATCTCGACATTGAAATGGCCTGCATTGCACAAGATAGCCCCATTTTTCATCAGCTTGAAATGGTCAGAAGAAATTACATTTATGTTGCCGGTTGCAGTGACAAAGATGTCTCCTTCTTTTGCTGCTTTTCGCATATCCATGACGCGAAAGCCGTCATATAAGGCAAGCAAAGCTTTGTGCACCCCAGCAGGACCATTGCCGAAAGAAGCATCGGTTTCTACAACAATTACGTTTGCGCCCAGGCCTTTCATTCTGCTTGCAATCCCCCGTCCGCACCAGCCATATCCCACCACCACAACTGTCTTGCCAGCAATCAGCTTGTTGGTTGCCCTCATGACAGCCTCGACTGTTGATTGCGCAGTGCCGAATTGGTTGTCAAGCAAGAACTTGGAGTATGCGTTGTTGATTGCAAACACAGGTATTTCCAATTTGCCTGCTTTCTGCATTGCCAAAACCCGCATGACCCCTGTGGTTGTCTCTTCGCATGCCCCCTTGATTGCGGAAAGCAGCTTTCTTCTTTTTGTATGGACAAGGTTTATCAGGTCGCCTCCGTCGTCAATTATTATGGTGGGCTGTGCGTCTAGGACAGAATTTAAGCAAGAGTAATACTCTTGCTGGCTTTGGCCTGCCCAAGCAAAGACTTCGATGCCGCTTTGAGCAAGGGCGGCAGCCACGCTGTCGTCGGTAGTCAGCGGGTTGCAGGAGGAGGCATAAACCTTTGCCCCGCCTGCCGCCAGCGCTTGCAAAAGCACCCCTGTTTTTTTCTCAAGATGGAGGGCCACTGAAATGACTTCCCCTTTCAGAGGCTTTTCTTTCTGGAATTTTGCGCGAATTGCCTCCAGAAGCGGCATGTTTTTTCGTGCCCACTCAAGCTCTGCCTTGCCCTTGCCTGCAAGCAGAGGATCTTTGATTTTTGACATGTTTGGCTTTTGCAGAGATTAAATTTAAATTTGCACAAGCAAAACTGCATCTGCGATAGCCATGCAAAAGATGAGTGCGCTAGATTTGCATTTTGTGGCAAAAGAGCTTGCTGAGCTCAAAGGAAAAAGGATTGCAAAGATAAGAAGGACGCAAGAGAGGATATTTCTTTTCAAGATAGGCGGCAAGGAGCTTTTGTTTGAGCCTCCAGTCCGGCTCCATCTTACAATGCAGTCTTTTGTAGCGCAGCCTGCGCCTGATGGATTTGTCGCATTCCTCAGAAAACGTCTGGAAGGCAAACCAGTAGAAGATCTGTTCCAGCATGAAAACGACCGCATAGCAGTCTTGCAGACCAAAGACAGTAGGCTCATCTTCGAGCTTTTCAGGAAAGGAAACTTGATTTTGACAGACAGCAACTGGGAAATCTTGGCTTGCTTGAACAAGGAAGAATCGAAGAAAAGAATGGTTGCAAAAGGGCAAAAATATGAATTTCCTGAAAACAGCAGCGAGTTTAAGCTTGAGATTCCGGCTAAGCCTTTTTTTGGCGTAAAGACAGAAAATGGCGTGCCAGTTGCCTACAGCGTGGAGCCAAAAGAAGGCTTTATTGGGTTTGGCAGCATCTGCGAAGCTCTTGATTTCTATTATTCGCGGCAGCCAAGGCAAACCAAAGAAGACAGAGAGCTTGCAAAAAGAATTGAAAAGCTGAGGGAGAGGCTGGAGCATCAACAGAGGGCACTTGCAGAGCTTGAGGCAAGAAAAGAACTGGCAAAAGAAAGCGCAAATTCAATTTATCAGCATTTCGACCAGGTCAGCACAATTCTGGAAGAAGTAAGGCAGCTCAAAAAGCAAGGCTTGACCGCTGAGCAGATAAATGAAAAAATCGCGCAAAAAAAAGCAAAGCTGGTTTCTGACTTTGAGGTTGAAATAGAGCTGTGACATTATTCGAGTTCCATATAAGGCTTAAGCAGCTGCTTTGCCTTCTTTGTCTTGTCGACTTTGATTGCAATATAGGTATAGCCTGCCTCTTTTGCCACAATATAGAGGCTCAAGATGTTGATTTTTGCGTTTGCAAGTTTTGAGGAAAGCTCGGAAAGCTCGCCTGGCCGGTCTTTCAGCTTGACGATGAAAATTTCAGACTCAAGGACTTTGTAGCCGTTTTGCCGCAGAAGCTGCGCTGCTTTTTTTTCATCGCTTAAAAGAAAAGTCAGGATTGCTGTGCCGCCGCTTGAGACAACCGAGACTGAATCAATATTTATCTTTGCCTTGCCCAAAATGTAGGAGATGTCTGCAAGCAGTCCTACTTTGTCTTGGACTATCACGGTCATCTGTTTCATGGCCCACACCCTAAAGAAAGACGCCAACTACCTATAAAAACATTCCTTATGGGAAGTGGGTTATTGTGCTGAAATAAGAAAACCAGAAAGCAGTTTCTTTGCCTTCTTCAGTTTGTCAACTTTTAGTGCATGTATTGCGTACCCTTGCTCATCTTTTGCGATGATGTAGAGCGACTCGATATTGATTTTGTTTTCTTTTAGGATTTTGGTCATTTGCGCCATTTGCCCAGGCTCATCTTTGAGCCTTACAACAAGTATTTCGGCTGGAAACACTTGGAAGCCGTTTGAGGAAAGCATCTTTATTGCCTTTTGGTCATCTTTGACGGTTAGATTGATTATGCCCTTTTTGCCTTGCGTCTGCACCGAGATTGCCTCTATGTTTATCTTTGCCTTGCCCAAGATGTAGGATATGTCTGCCAACAAGCCTATTCTATCATTTGCGATAATTGTTATTTGCTTCATGCTGCAATTCCAGCGCAAAAATTAATTAATGTTTGTCTCAGAGCCGGTAGACTTGCAAATGCAGAACTCCTCCTATCAAGACTGCGCCAGAAACATCCAAACCTGCCTTTCTTGCCGCCTGGATTGCCTGGCTGCCCACCAGGTTTGCGCTTTGGGCCGATTTGAGGGCTTCGACTGCTTCTTTCAGTCCGACTTTTTTTCCTATGTAAAAATCCTTGTAAGCCGCAAGGTCCAGCTTCCGTTTGCCATCTGAAAACACTTTTCCGATGAGCTCCTCATCGCAAATAGCAACTACGCCCCCAGGCTCATGAATCTTCATATACATTGGATTAGATTACTCTCAAAAATATAATAAATATTTTAGAAAAAAACAAGCGCATGAGGGCTTTTTTGCTTGTTGCAATTTTTTTGCTTGTTGGGTGCGCGCAGACAGAGCAAATGCAGGCGGAGGCGCAACAAGCAAAAATATCGGTGCCTGAAAGTAAGCTAAACTACACGGCAACCTATGTTATCTATGAGGACGGAGTGCAGCTAGTCAAAAACGTCTGGAGGGCAGGGAAAAAGATGCGGATCGAACTCAAAGGAGGAACCTCTTCCTTGAATATATATTTCATTGAAGACAAAGCTTATTCTTGCGCAAGAAGCTATGAAGGACGCCAACTTTGCAAGGATGTCAGCCAGATAATGCAAAAAGAATATATGCAAGCTATTTTTGAGCCGATCGACCTTGCTGGCGCCCAGAGGGCAGAAGACGTTGAAATTGGCAGCACTACAGGAAAGTGCTATATGCTGCCTTCTTTGTTTTTTGAAACGCGCAAAGTATGCCTTACAGACAGCGGAATTCTTGCATATGACGAAAAAAAAGCAATCGGCAAGCCAACCACAGTAGAATATTTGACTGAACTTTCTTACGAAGTGGACCCAAAAGCATTCGATCTGAATCTCAGCAGATAAGATGAATTGCAACTTAGATGTTCTTTGCAGCCAAAGCCTTCGAACAAAGATTTATTTGTAAGCTGCCAAACAACGCATCCATTTTAGCTTGCAAGATAGACGAACTGTCTAGGCTTATTGGCAAAAAAAAGTTTGCTTCGTCTTTCTCTGAGGCGTGAACCTTTAACGCGAAACTGATGACAATTGATGACAAAAAGCTTTGGCTTTTCATTCAGGACTGAACCTTCAGAAAGAATTTAGTGGAAATTTGGTGCCAAAATCTTGTGTCTTGCATTCAGAAGTGAAGCTTTCAGGAAGAAATTTGATGGAAGTTTAGTGCCAAAAAATCTTAGGTTTTTCGTTCGGGGGTGAGCCCTCAGGGGGAAGTTGGTGATAAGCTAGTGCCAAAAATCTTGTGTCTTGCGTTCGGGGGTGAGCCCTCAGGGGGAAGCTTGTGTCAGTTTAGTGCCCCCTAGGGAATGGGCCCGCGCGGATTCGAACCGCGAATCTTCGCTGTGTGAGAGCGACGTGTTAGCCATAGTGGGCCTTGGGTAGTGCCCAAGACTTTCCACTACGGGCCCAAGGCGCAACAGAAAAGTTTGATGCGCATTGTTTATAAAATATTCAAAAAAGAAGAAGACACATGCAAAAACAAGCTGAAAACAGCCAAAAAAAAGAGCAAAAAAAAGCGCCAGTGAACATATTCCTTGACAAGACGCTTGAGGCAGAAAAGCCGCTAAGCTCATTCTTGCTTATTGCCCAATATGTGGCAAAAAAGGAAGCTGACAAAGAAGAGATAAAAAAAGCCATCAAGGTGTTGGAAAAACATTTTGCTTTTGACTTGATAGAAAGCATAGCAAGCTATTCGCAAAACAAATGGGGCTCGATTGTCGCGATGGAAGCGCTTGCAAGAAATGAGATGTTTGAGCAGCTGACCGAAGCATTGTTTTTTTGCAGGGAAAGAAGGCCCAAAAAATATGGCATAATGCTTTTGATTAGGAATGGGCAATTGCACAGGCTCTACAACTCTGAAAGGAACATTTCGCACCATCGTCAAGCCTTGATTGCAATAAACGAAGAGCTGAAAAAAATAGCAAAATCGGCAATTGAAAGGAAAGACAAAAAGACTCTTTCTAACATAGCAGCAGTAAAGCTTCATAAGGCAGGAATTACAGAAGAGGAGAGGCAAGATATAAAGAAGGCAATTCAGACAGGAAATGTTGATGCCTTGGCCAGGATTGTAAATGCCGTTCTTGCTGATTTTGAGGAAATGAAAAACCGATGTATTGTGTGAGACCACGAACCATAAACTTTTTATAGGCACGATGAGAGTTTGTTGCGGTGATGCGAATGCCGTTCGAATTGGTATTGGAAAAATTCACAGTAGGAGCAAGCGGCTTCGTAGGAAACTTGCTTGAGGGGATTGCTGCTTTTTCCATCTTGGTTTTGATTTTGGCGCTAGGGTGGGCGGTTGCCCATGTCCTTGGAAAAGTCCTGAAAGAATTCTTTGACAGGATAAGGATCGAGAAATTTCTTGAGAGCCATGGCGTCCATGACGCTTTTTTGGGGTTCACATTTAGCGGGATTGCAGTCTCATTGCTGAAGCTTTATGTGATGGTGGCATTCCTTGCAATTGCTGCAGACATAATAAAGGTGGGCATTGTAACCAACCTTGCTTTCCAGGCAATAAGCTATCTGCCAATGCTATTTCAGGGGATTGTGATAATAATGGCTGCGCTGATGGCTGGAGACTACATAACCGACAGAATAAAGGAGAGCAAGAGAATACCTTTTGCAAACACGTTTGCAATATTGGTTGAGGTATTCATCGCATACAATGCATTGGTCATTGCAATGCCACTTTTGTTGCCTGCTGCTGACCCCTCGCTTCTCATCTGGTCATTTTTGGTGGTGCTTTCAGCTCTTGCAATTGCGTTTGGGCTGGGCTTTGCGATTGCAATCGGTTTTGGGCTGAAAGATGTGGTTGCGGAGATAGCAAAGAAAAACAAGGAGAAGATAGCCAAATTCTTCTAGTGCTTTCTTTTCTTGAGCAGCAAGAATGCAGTGATTGAGTTAGTGAAGAAAATGACAAAAAGCGAAAGCAGCGGCAAATCAGGGACAGGAACCAAATAGCGGGAAAGCTTCTCGTAGGCAATGATTGAAAGCACAGCACATGTCAATCCCCTGCCAGAGACATATTCCAAAATGCGCTCCTCTTTGGCCGAAACCGACAACTTAAGAAGCGCTTTGCCAATCGCAAGCCTCAAGAACGCAACCAAAAATGAAATAGCAACCGCAAAGACCGCAAGCTCGACAGGCTTGGGAGAATGCAGCACAAGCATCCCCAAATAGAGGAAAAAGAATGTTCTCAAAAAGAAAGAAAACTCGAATTGGAAACGTCGCATTTCTTCAATCGAAGGATGAGTGAGGGTACCAAGCAAAAAAGCAAATGTAAATACCGAAATAACGCTGTTTGCCCCAAAAAAAGCCGAAATGACATAAAGAATTGCCGCAAGCCCGATGACAAGCAAATGCTGGTTTTCGCTTTCTGCCTTGAAAAAAAAGAATCTCCAGAACGCAGCAAACAGTGCGCCTAAAGCAACCGAAAGCAGTATGGCGATAACAAAATCAATTGCACCAAAGGAGAATGTGTGGCTGCCGATTGCCGCTGAAATGAAAAGGAAAGCAAACATTATTGACAAAGCATCCGCAAAAACCGCTTCCAGCTCGCCTATTGCGGTTGTCTCTCTGCCAGCGTTGAGCCCTGAAAGGACCCCTGACAAAATTTCGGGGGCAACGCCGCTGTAGATTGCTGCCAGCGCAAGCGCAACGAATGGCTCAAGCTTGAAAGCAAAATAGCCCAATGCAGAGATTGCCAAAAAAGACACAAAGAAATTAAGCCCGCCAAAAAACAATGCCTTGTGCGCAAACTTTGCATGCTCAAGCGACAGGTTGAGCCCTTCCCCAAGAATTATCATGAAAAGCGTTATTGAAGCAAAGGGCAATGCAAGAAAAGAAAGCGCAGACAGGTCGCTGGCAGAAACAAAAAATCCTGCGATGATCCCTGCCAGCATGAGGACGAAAATGTCAGAAAGGCCGGTTTTTTTCAAAAAAAACCTGCTTGCAAGCCCAACGAAAATCAGCAGCCCCAACGCGCCGATTATCTCCTCGCCGCCTGCCATGGCAAAATTAAGAAAGCTAAATATATTAAATGGCAGCTAAAAATCCTAAACGTGGAAGTAATAGCAAAATTCTCCAAAAAGCCTTCGGTTGCGGCAGCAAAAAAAGCAGCCTGCCGCGCGCTGCACGAGGACGCAAAAAAAGACCCGACATCAAGATGCATACCGCCAAATGCACAGTGCAGCGCAAAAATAATCGCAAAATCAAGCTTGCTGTTGTGCGGAAAATTAGAGGCAGAGGAGATATTCAAGGCAAAAAAAATAAAGTGCAATTGGAATTTTGATGAGGGCCAGCATGTGCCAAAAGGCTCAACCATCTGCCTCCTTGAGGGCGGCTGCCGAGCGATTCTTGCAGCCGAAAGATCGGCGCTGAATTTCCTTATTGTTCTTTCTGGCATCGCAAGCTTTTGCAACAGGCTTTCAGAAAAATACGGGAAATGGAGGGTAGCAGCCACCAGAAAAACCTATCCAGGGCTTGCAAACTCCTGCAAGCGAGCAGTAAGCGTTGGCGGCTGCCTGACTCACCGCATTAGCCTTGGGGACGGGATCCTGATAAAAGATAACCACTTGGCTGCAATAGCAGCGCAAGATGGCTGCACGAAAGCAGAAGCCATAAAGAAGGCGCTCTCTGGGTTTTCAAGAAAGGAATTCGTCCAGGTGGAAGTAAGCAGCATGCAGGAGGCGCTTGCAGCAGTCAAAAGCGGGGCAAAGGCAATATTGGTTGACAATCTGCCTGTTTTGCAATTCCGCAAAATCGCAAGGGCTGCAAGAAAGGAGAACCCAGCAATTGTCATCGAGGCTTCAGGCAGAATAACAATGCAAAATGCTGGGCGCTATTTGAAAGCTGGGGCGGACTTTGTCTCGATGTCCAGCACAGTCTTGGGCACGCCGCCTGCAGACTTGTCGCTTGAGATTGAAAGCAAGCCTAAGTCACCTTTCGGTAAAGCACTCTTCCTTTGACTTTTTTGTTGGTATTGTGATTTTGTTTTCACGATATTTCCCATATTTTTTGGAACTCGGCATCTGCCGCTTGTCTTGCTCAGAAAGCCGCATGCAGACTGCAAGCTCGAAATTTTTAAGCAAGCCGCCCTATGAAAGATTGGAGGCCAAAAAAAAGGACAGCGTGCAACTCTTCGCAGTTTGCTTGTGAAATTGGACTGAAAAGCAGGCGAACCTTGAAGATTTCTTTCCCAAATTCATACTGCATCCTGTTTTGCATCTCCTAAAAGCACCTTATTGAGAGCTCGGCCTCCCTGCCATAATCCATCTTGATTGTGAAGCGAACTCTTGCATGGGTTTGCACAGCATTCTTGACAAGAGACTGGATCAGCTTTATGCCCAAGACCCAGGCATGCCATGTAATTGCGCTTCAATTAATGCTTGCTGCAAACGAAGCGGCTTTTCTGATTGCCTCTGACTATTTCGGAAGATTTTCGATGAAGAGAAGAAAGGTTAAAAATCACTTTCCGAAAATCCAAAAAATGCTCTTAAAGATATGCAGGCATAATCCTGCTTAGCAGCCCCATCGTCTAGTGGTCAAGGACACGAGGCTCTGGCCCAAAGGGGAGAGACCTCGGGACATCGGTTCGAATCCGATTGGGGCTATTGTTTTTAAGCCCGATGCACGAAATTTGGACATGCCTTCAAAAAGGAGAAAAAAAGTCGACATTGGAAAAAAGGCAGTCTACATGACTCCTTACAGGAATGCCGCGGTTGAAGTGGCAAAAATGTATGAAAGGAAAGGAGAAAAAGTAGAGATTGAAAAAGAGCGCGATGAAAGCGGCAATCTCATTTATGTGGTCTACGTTCTGCTTAAGGGAGTGTTATGAGCAGGGAAAAGCAGCAGGAGGCGCTGCAAAAAGGGGAAATCCAGGTGCGCTGCAAAAGGGCAGGGATGTATCAGATTTTGCCATTCAAATTGATGCGCTATCCAAGTCCTGCTGGCATGGTGCCTTACCTTGTGCTTGACAAATACCTTGAAATCGCCGAGCTGACAAGGATTGCGGAAGAATATTGGCTTCCTGTGAAGGCTTTGAATGGGAAAGTTTATCCACGAGGCACGAAAGAGTCTGATTTTGCTGGCCTCTAGCTGAGCCAGGCAGGCTAGCTGCGCCCAAGCAGCTTTTTCATCTGCTGTGCTGAAAGTGCTTCGACCTCAAGGGCGTCTGGGAAAGAAACGCGCTGCTTTTTCTTTATTTTCCCCAAGATGATTTTTTCAGCAAGCGCAACGACTTGCGCAGGCGTCTTGGATGTTGTGTCAATTTCCCACACCCTTTTTTTTCCCAAGTTCTTTTCGGCCAAGATTGTACAATAGTCCAACGCCTCAGAAAGTGCGTTTTGCGAGATTTTCCAGTCTGAATAATTGCGAAGCGCAAGCCTCTTTTTGAGCTGGGAAGGATGGCAGCGCAAGACGATTGCCTTCGAGACTGGCAATTTCATTTCACACCCAAGATGACCCTCAACGATTATGTTTTGCTTTCTGACTTCTGCCTTAATTGCCTGTGAAAGCTCAGTTTGCAGAGGACCAAGGCGCACCACTTTTGCATCATCTGCCTTGTCAGTGTGGGAGACGAGGCCTAATGCCAATGCGACCTTATTGATGTCCAAAAGCGCTGCCCCCATTTTTTTGCAGAGTGCAGAGGCAAGCGTTGTCTTGCCGCTGCCTGGGACCCCTGTTATAAGTATCGCCTTGCCCATAGCACTCACGATTTTCCTGCCAAACAAGAAAGCAATTTTTCTTCAGCAAGCAAAGCAGATTTTCCAATTGAATTGAATGTCTGCTTTATTTTCTGCGGCAGCCAGTCTGCATGCGCTTTCTTGTTTTTGAGCATCAACAAGAGTATATAAAGCAAAATGGGCTGATGAAAAAGCGCATGGGCAAGGCGCTTGAATTGCTTTTTCTGACCCATCAACTCAACCTTGCTCCTCCCAAATCCTCACATCGCTTTTTTTGCCCTCTTTGAGGGCGGCTTTCATTTTTGAAGAAAGATAGTTCCCAAAGCTTGTCGGATATTTTTGGGTGAGGCAGCCAAGGCAGAGGCTCTCTTTTGGCAGCCCTATGGCCGCCACCAGATCGGATACCGACTGGTAGACAAGCGAGTCAGCGCCAACCATCTTGCGTATCTCCTCGACATTTTTGTTTGCAGCAACAAGCTCGCTGTAGGTTGGAAGGTCGATTCCGTAAAAGCATGGTCCGATGATAGGCGGGCAGGTGATGCGCAAGTGTATCTCTTTTGCACCAGCATCCCTCACAAGTTTGACTATTGGCCCCATCGTGGTCCCGCGGACGATTGAATCGTCAATGAGCACCACTTTTTTGCCTTCAAGGATTTGACGGACCGCATTCAGCTTGAGTCGCACCGCATCTGCCCTTTTTTGCTGGGATGGCATTATGAAGGTTCTTCCTACATAGCGGTTCTTGATGAGGCCCTCTGCGACCGGTATTTTGCTTTCTGCCGAATAGCCTTCAACCGCGCTTCTTGCAGTGTCAGGGACTGGAATTACAACATCTGCCTTTACTGGCGCTGCCCTTGCCAAAGCTTGACCCAGCCGATAGCGCACTTCGTATACCCACTTGCCGTCTACCTTTGAATCGGGCCGGGAGAAATAGACATATTCAAACATGCAATGCTTTGGATGGCTTGGCTTGACAAGCTGTTTTCGCTGGATTCCTTTTTTTGTGACTAACACCGCTTCGCCTGGGCTAAGATCGCCTTCGAGCTTGCAATTTATGATATCCAGCGCGACGGATTCGGAGGCAAAAACAATGCTGTCTTTACCTCTTCCAAAGCAAAGCGGCCTTATTGCAAGCGGGTCGCGGAATGCGACAAGCTCGCCCTGACCGGACAACAGAACTACTGAATAGGCTCCATCCAGCTTTTCCATCACTTCCTTGATAGCTGAGAACAAATCTTGCTTTCTTTCATACGCCTGCACAAAAACTGCCAAGATAAGCTCTGCGTCACAGCTTGAGGAGAATTTGAACCCTTGGCTTTCCATCTGCTTCCTTATACGTCCGTAATTGGAAAGGTTGCCATTGTGCGCAAGCGCAAACTTCTTGCCTGCAGCTGAGGCGACGAAAGGCTGAGCATCCTCTATGCCGCCTGCCCCTATAGTGGGATACCTGACATGCCCAATCCCTGCAAATCCCTTAAGCGATTCGATTGAGCGTTCGTTGAGAACGTCGCTTACAAATCCTAGTCCACGCAACGAAAAAAGCTCTCTTCCGTCTGTCGAAGCAGCGCCTGCAGAGTCTTGCCCGCGGTGCTGCAAGTTCATCAGGCCAAGGTAGATTTGGTGCGCTACGCTTGCCCCTTCAAATGAGTATATCCCAAAAATGCCGCAATATTCCTTCTTTTCCATATTTCTAATTTAACAAAAAAGCTTTTGAATATAGTTTTTCAACTAAGTTTGATGAGGCTGCGCTTGCCTGCTCCAAAAAAAGAAAGCCACAAGGGGCAAAACGGGATAGTCCTAGTTATCGGAGGAAGCCGCACTTACCATGGCGCCCCAATATTGGCAGTCCTTGCGGCGATCCGTTTTTGCGATTTAGTCTATTTTTATTCTCTTCCTGAAAATCAAGATGTCCTCAGAAAGATGAAGATTTCAACTGCAAATGTGATCTGCATAAATAAAAGGCAGCTTGGCTGGGCAATCAAGAAAGCAGACTGCATTCTGATAGGGAATGGGATGGATGTCTCGCGTGCAACAAAAAGGATGGTGGACCGTGTGCTTGCCGAAAAAAAGAAATGCGTGTTGGATGCGGCTGCGATAAAAGTCGCATCAAAAGAGCGCCTGCACCGCCTTGCGATCCTCACTCCGCATGCAAAAGAATTCCAAGAGGCATTTGGCAAGAAAGCTTCCTCTTGGCAGGCAGCAAAAATCTCTGCAGAATACGGCTGCACCATCCTCCTGAAAGGAAGGCAAGACACGATCGCGCATCAGGGAAAATATGTCTTGGTCAAAGGAGGCAATCCTGGAATGACAAAGGGCGGCACTGGCGATGTGCTTGCTGGCTTGCTTGCAGCCATTTATGCCAATTGCGAAAATCCTTTTGAAGCTGCCTACACTGCTTCTTATTTGAACAAAAAAACTGCCGAGCAGCTGCATGCGACATTTGGCTGCTATTTTTCCTCTGAGGATTTGGCTGCTGAGCTTGCATTCGTTGCTGCGAAAATGCATAAATGTGCATAGATAGAAACAAACATGGCAGTTTGATCAAAAGAATTAAAAAGCGAAGAAGGATAGTTTGAGCAAAGAGGTGAATAATATGAAAGACTGCCCGCCTGGCAAAGAGTTTATATTCAAGATGCCTGACGGAAGAGTAGTTGGGCGCGCAAAAAATGTCGCAGAGCTGGTCCATTTGATAAAGACTGCGCCTATTGAAGCGGTACTTTTCCATGCGAAAGGCGACCACTTTTCACCCTGGCTTTCGATGCTGGGGGAGACGAAAAAAGTCTCACAGCTCAAGAAAGCGCAAATCACTGAAAAAACAGTCAGAATTGAGCTGCTGCGAGCGCTGAAAGAATAGCCAGTCTGAAAGGAAAATTGTATGGAGAATCCTTCATTCAAAAGGAAAATCAGCTCAACTTCGATTAGAGATGCAAAATTGCCTAAAATCAAAGGTTTTGCCCCTCTTGCACAGATGCCGGTTAGGGAATTTTTAGAGCGCTACCGGACGATCGGATTTCAGGCTTCTCAGCTTTGGAAAGCTGCGCAGGTCATAAGAAAGATGCAGAAAGAAGACGCAACCATCTTTCTCACATTTACTTCAAATATGGTTTCTTCTGGCCTGCGGGAGGTCTTTGCGCATCTATGCAAAGAAAGGCAGATAGATTGCATAGTCACTTCTACTGGCTCGATAGAAGAAGACTGCATGAAAGCAAAGAGTCCGTTTGTGCTTGGTAGCTTCGATGTGGATGACGCCCAGCTTAAGGCAAACGGGATGAACAGGATAGGAAACATCTTCGTTAAGGACGAGCAATATGCAGAATTCGAAAAGCAGCATCTTGCTTTTATGGAGAAAATGTACAGGCAAAGCGGAGGCAAAATATGCATGAGCCAATATGTCCATGAACTTGGCAAAACAATAAATGACGAAAACTCATTCGTCTACTGGTGCGCAAAAAACAATATCCCGGTTTTTTTGCCAGGGCCGCTTGATGGCGCAATGGGCGACCATTTTTACTATTTCAACCAGAGGCATTGGCAAAAGCCTTTCGTGGTGGACGCTGCAGAAGAGCTGAAAAGGTTTTACGATATTGTGCTTGGGGCGGAAAAGGCAGGCGGCATAATTCTTGGGGGAGGGATTGCAAAGCACCATCTGATTGGCGCGGCAATCTTGAGAAACGGGCTAGATTATGCAGTGTACATTTCGACTGGTACTGAATATGATGGGTCGCTTTCGGGCGCACGACCTCGTGAAGCAGTTTCGTGGAACAAGCTCAAAAAAGAGGAAAATTCTAGTTTTGTTGAGGCAGATGCAACACTTGTTTTCCCGCTTCTTGCCGCAATAATGCAAAGAAATAAAAAATGAAGCCAAGATTAAAAGATTGGTGGGAAGATGGGCAAAAATATGCTTTATCTTAAATTCGTATTGCTTGCAGCAGCAGTTGTGGCAATGATTGGAATTGCAGTGAGCGCAAGCTTTCTGCCTAAGGCTGCAAAGAACGGCTGCTCAGGCGCAAATTGCCATTTGTGCACAGGAGAGCCTGCTTGCCGCGCTGCTGGCTGCTATTGGGACGGAAGGGAGAATTTCTGCAGGCAGTACACAAACAGCCTAAAATGCCAAATTGGATTCTGCGAATATTGCTCCACGAAGCAGGAATGCGAAAGCTCGCTTGGGGGGTGCTATTGGTTCTTTCCTCTCTCTGAATGCGACTACAGATAAGAAATTAAATTTTGTCTCAACAATAAGCAGCA
>JAOAKI010000006.1 GCA_026413765.1 Microcaldota archaeon
TTTCTGCCCCTCTTTCCAGCTTGCTTTTGTAAAATCCTGCAAGAAGTATCGCGTTGTTGGACAGATGCTCAATATCAGTTGGGGTAAATGCTGTGTTGAAAGCAACCCTTATCTGTTCTTTTGTTGTATTTACAATCTCCGCAGTCAAATATGATGTCGACAAAGTCCTTATCATCAAGTTCCTTGGTATTATCCCTCCAATCATTGCAAGCCCAAACAATGACCTTCTGTAGTCTCCGGTTTCTATGCCCTTGACTATCTCTTCTCCTCCAAGAATGCTGAAAGCAACTGCTCCTGCAACAGGATTCAAGCAAGAAATGCCAAAAGCAGTCCACAACTTTATTGTGCCTGCATGTCTCTTTAACCAAACCAAAGCTTTCCTGAAATTGCTGTCTCTGTTGTCCCAATAAAGCTGATCCCAGTATTTCTCCTCTTCTATCTTGCCCAAAGCTGGCTCCAGATGGTCAACCCTAAATTTGATCAGGTCCTTGACAATCTCCAGTTTTTCCTCTGCAGAAAGCTTCTTTTTTCCATCCGGAAGCTTCTTCATGAAGCTTTCTGCATTTTCTTTTATGTTGCCAAGAAGCTCCAATATTATGCCATTTGGCGGATTTCTCTTCTTTTCTTCATTGTAAAGCCTGTCTGCAGTCAAAATCTGAAACTCGTAATAATCCCTTGCAAAAACAGCTATCTCATCCGCAATCTTTGCAGGGTCAAGCTCTCTTTCTTCCCCATTTTTCAGATATTTCTTATACCATCTTGCGTCATCCTCGCTCAGCTTCACCGTTTCCTGAATAAATCCCAAAATAGGCTCGCCGATAGGGTACCAAATCTCCATCCCAGCATAAAACATCCCGCTGGCTATGTTCCTTTCTTT
Source organism: Microcaldota archaeon (assembly GCA_026413765.1). Lineage (GTDB taxonomy): Archaea > Micrarchaeota > Micrarchaeia > Anstonellales > Anstonellaceae > UBA10161. The sequence goes on from JAOAKI010000006.1 coordinate 878, forward strand.
TGCCTCCAAATATTTTGCCTGCTGGTGAAATGCCAGCGCTGCTGCTTCAAAAACCTTCTTGTCTTTTTGCGGGTCTATATTAAGATTTGCGATTATCTCTATCTTCTCAGAAGCATTCAGCGTTGATTTTTCAGAAAGGAACTTTATCTGCCCGCAAAGAATCTCCTCTATTTTCTTTTTGTCTTGCTCAGAAGCAGAATTGTAAAGCTGGTTCAGTCTTTCAATTTTTTCCCTAATCCCCATTTTTGTAGAATTTTGTATTTCTAACGCCTCGCTGATTTTCGCGCTTTCAAAAAATTGGCTTTTTTGCTGGCTTTCAGGGGCTTTTTTTTGAGGAACAGGGCCGCTTGTGTGGTCGCCTTTTCTGTTGCCCAGACTCTGCATACAAAAAAAAGACTAAAACACTTTAAAATATATATTGCGCTATTGCCGCTCAATCACGCTTCATGGGCTTTTCCAAACTCATTCATTGAATTTCCATAAGGCAAATTTTCCAGTCATGCATAAAAGCTGAAGCAGCTTTGTCTATTGTAATATATCTTGCCTAGGTTGAAAGTTGTAAGCCTTATGGCTCTAATTTTATTTTATCGCTGCAGTTCTTCTTGCGCCTCAGCTTTCCTTTTTTCCAAAACAGTTAGCTTTTAATTATTCAGTGCGTTAAAGCTAAATTATGCGCTATCCTGCAGTTGCAGGCACTTTCTATCCTTCATCAGAATCGCAACTTAGAAAAATGCTTGAAAGTTTTGTTTCAGAGGCGAAAGGCAGCATAAAGCCAAAAGAAAGGATTTCGATTGTTGCTCCGCATGCAGGATATGTCTATTCTGGCAGCTGCGCAGCTTACGCTTATGCAGCCTGCTCAAACTGGTCAAAAAAGAGCCTTACAGTAGTGGTTGTTGGGCCCAACCATACTGGAATGGGGCTTCCTGTCGCAGTCTCATTGGAAGACTGGCAGACGCCCTTGGGCAAAATCGAATGCGACAAAGAGCTTGCCAGCGCAATAATCTCATCAAGGAAGGTGGCCCAGCACGACGAGCAGGCGCACTTTTATGAGCATTCTTGCGAAGTCCAGCTCCCCTTTATTCAGTTTTTTTTGCCATCTGCAAGACTTGTAAGCATTTGCATGGGATTCCAGGATTTGGCGTCAGCCCAAAGCCTTGCGGCAGCGGTATTTGAGGCTGCGGTCAAAACAAAAAGGCAAATATTGCTGGTTGCTTCTTCTGATTTTACCCACTATGAGCCTGCACCCCAAGCAGAGAAAAAAGACAGGCAAGCAATAGACTATATCCTAAAGCTTGATGAGGCAGGCTTTCAAAATCTGGTGGAGGAAAAAGGCCTTTCAATTTGCGGCCACGGGCCTATCGCAACAGCGATTGCCTACTCAAAGCTTGCGGGTGCAAAGGAGTGCCAGCTTCTCAAATACACCAACTCTGGGTACACAAGCATGGACTTTGAAAGCGTTGTCGCATATGCAAGCTTGGCATTCAGCAAATAGCAGCCTCAGTCAAACCTTACCTCCTCTGTTCTCCATGGGTATTTTGCCGAAACGATTTTGCGGTGCTGGAAATATATTTTCCCTCCTTTTTGCACAACCTCTTTCGTAAACAGGAACTCATATTTCCCTCCTATTTCTGAGTGATAGGTTATTTCAACATACAAAAGCCGCGTCTCCTCTTTCTTCATGCTTTGTGTGACAAGCTTTGTGATGTCGACTTTTTTTTCCTGGTTTGCGCCTTCTGCAACATCAAGATGCCTTTCCTCAATCGTCATCTTTTCTGCGCCGATTGCCAAATTTATCTTCAAATCATATACCGGATGCTTAATTACCTTATATTCGAATATCGCCTCTTTGCCTATGACCTCCACTTTCCACAGAAACACGGGCCTTACTGCAAGCTCAAGGCTTGCAATTTCGCCCTCCTTTTTTGACACTGCGCTGAAATAAGCATAATAAAGCAGCGCAAGCGTAGCAACAGTGGTTAACGCCTGAACATACACCCTTGCTGCCTCGGGCTCAATCTGTCCTTGCTGGAAGCTGTAAATTACAAGCAACAAAAGAAAAAGCAGCACCAGCACTACCAGATAGATGTACTTTTCTTTTATCCAGTCCAAAATGCGCATGCAGGAAAATTGCAAAGGAATTTAAAAAGGGTTTTCCTATCTTGTCTGTGGTGCTATGGAAATCGGACACAGGAAAAAGGAGCACGTTGAGGCTGTGAAAAAAAAGCAGGTTTCATATTCCTTTGGTTCTGGGCTTGAGGATATCCGTTTCGTGCACAACAGCCTTCCTGAGCTGGATTTCGATGAAATAGACAGCTCCTGTGTTTTATTCGGAAAAAAGCTCTCTTCGCCTCTTGTTATTTCCGGAATGACGGGTGGCTATAGTGGTGCAGAAAAAATCAACCTGCAGCTTGCCCAGGCAGCAGAAAAAGAAAACATTGCATTCGGCCTTGGCTCACAGCGGGCAATGCTTGAGCATCCGAAGCTTGCCAGCACTTTCAAAGTGCGCAAAGTTGCACCCACCATTCCTATCATTGGGAATATTGGCGCTTGCCAGCTTGCCAAATTTGGGGTAAAAAAAATAAGACAGATGCTTGAAGAGACAGAGGCAGACGCGCTTGCAATCCACCTCAATCCACTGCAAGAGATTGTCCAGCCCGAAGGCGACAGGAATTTTTCAGGCATCTTGGACCAAATCAAAATTTTTTGCCAGGAGCTTGGCTTTCCTGTCATTGTCAAGGAGACTGGCGCAGGTATAGCAAGGCAGGCTGCAGAGGCGCTGAAAAAGGCAGGCGTGCAGATGATAGATGTCTCTGGGGCAGGCGGAACTTCATGGAGCAAAGTTGAGTATTTGCGAAGCAGGCAAAGGCCAACATTTGCCGATTGGGGCAACCCCACAGCAATTTGCATTGCAGAATGCTGCAGGATTCTGCCAGTGATTGCAAGCGGCGGAATAAGAAATGGGCTGGATTGCGCAAAAGCAATTGCTTTGGGGGCATCGTATGCAGGCGCTGCGCTGCCATTCATCCGCTCAAAAGACCCT